>VGVR01000097.1 GCA_016873995.1 Gemmatimonadota bacterium | reverse complement strand
AGGTGTTGCGCCTCGAATCCTACGAGGACGCGCTCAACAACCTGGAGCTGCGCCGCACGAAGGAACAGCAAGGTCTACTCGACCTCGCATCGGCGCAGGGCCCGGACAAGCTCAAGGAGCAGTACATGCTCCGTTACCTGCTCGACGTGGAGACGCGCGGCAGCCAGTCGCTACTCAATGTCGCGGCCTTCACCGACCCGACCGCGTACAAGCTCAAGGTCAAGCGCCCCGGCTCGGACGAGTCGCGCGAGTTCAACGTCGACCTGCTGGAGACCTTCAACTGGCTGATCGGACTCACGGTGCAGCACCTTGCCGCGCCGCAGACCTTCAACGCGAAGACCGAGCGCGACCGCGAAGGACGGCTGCGGCTCAAGGGCCGGCTTAAGGAGGAAGCCGGCGGCCGCTTCTGGTTCCGCACCGTCACCGGCACCACGCCCGACGGGCGCAAGACGCTGGTCATCTGGCGCAAGCGGCCCGGCGGTGAGTCTGCCGAGGGGATCGAGCAGGACAACCTGATCCTCGACGAGTGGTTCACGAAACAGGACTACTCGAGCAAGGACAGCGAGTTCGACTTGATCTACGTGAACGGCGACAACAACCTCGAGAACCTCAAGGCGCCCGACGACACCTGGAAGGTGCGGCTGATCGAGGAAGACTTCTTCCGGCTGATGTTCGAGACGGAGGGGGTGTGATGCCCCCGAAGGCAAAGAAGGCGAAGAAGCAACCGCCGCCGTTCAACCGCAAGCTGGTGCTGAACCAGTGGCTGCTCGGCCTGTTCGGCGTCGAGCTCTTCGATAAACTCGCCGAGCACCTGAAGGACGAGGCCCTGGAGGGGATGGACGAGAACAACGTCCACCGCTTCCACCACGCGCTCTGCCTGCACCTCCCCGTCGAGAAACGCCCCGAGCTGCCGGACGAGCTGCTGCTGGAGCACGACCAGGCCATCGTGTCCGTCACCCAGCGCCTGAACGAGCGGCGCCTGACGCGAGGCGAAGCGCCGATCGTCTGGAAGTACTTCCAGTACCTGGCGCTTCTCTTCACCGAGATCTACCTCGACCGCTACTTCCGCGATCCGCGAGCCCTGCTGGTTGCCCTCAACGAGCGGATCGCGACGCTCAACGAGGGGCTCGACGAGCCCGGCCGGATCGCCGCGCTCGACGAGACTGCCGACGCCTGGCCCCAGCTCAACAAAATCGCCTTCTGGATGGCGACCGGCAGCGGCAAGACGCTGCTCATGCACGCGCACATCCTTCAGTACCGGCGCTTCCTCGAAACGCACGGCCGCGCGCGCGAGCTGAACCGCATCATCCTGCTCACGCCCAACGAGGGACTCTCGCAGCAGCACCTGCGCGAGTTCGAGAAAGCCGGCATCGAGGCCGAGATCTTCAACAAGGACGGGCGTGGGCTCTTCGCCGGGCAGGCGGTGGAGATCCTGGAGGTCACCAAGCTCAAGGAAGAGATGGGCGAGAAGACGGTCGCCGTGGACGCCTTCGAGGGGAACAACCTGGTGCTGGTGGACGAGGGGCACCGCGGCGCATCGGCGGGCGGCGAAGGCGCGTGGATGAAGTTCC
>VGVR01000096.1 GCA_016873995.1 Gemmatimonadota bacterium | reverse complement strand
TGACGCGAACATCGGGCGCTTCGTCGAGATGCTGCGCGGGATGTAAGCGCACACGCAGTTCATCCTCATCACGCACAACCGCAAGACCATGGAGATCGCCGACCGCCTGTACGGCGTCACGATGGAGGAGCCCGGCGTATCGAAGCTGATCTCGGTGCAGTTCCATTGAGGGAACGCTGACCCCGCGCCCCCCACGCGATGAACGAGGACAAGGCGTCGCGCTACCAGCGCCTCAGGCGTCGAGCCGCCTTCGCCTCGGCGGGCTGGTCGCTGCTTCTCCTGACGATGCTCCTCGTGACGGGGCTCAGCCCGTGGCTGCGTAATCTTGCCCAGGCCGCCGCCGGAGGCGGGGCCCTCCTCACCCGATCGGTCTACGCCGCAGCGCTGATTGCAGTACACAGCGCAGGGCACGGGCCTTTGGCCTTCTATCAGGACTTCGTCCTGGAGCGCCGCTACGGCCTGTCTCGCCAGAGCGCAAGACGATGGGTGCTCGGTTGGATCCAGTCGCGTGCCGTCGTAGCGACTGTCGGCGCAGTCGCCGTGAACATCATGTATGCGACGCTGGAGCTGGCGCCAGCGGCATGGTGGCTGCTCTCGGCTTCGGCGTTCGCGGTACTCCTGGTCATCGTCGCCACGGCGGCTCCTGTCGTGCTGCTGCCGATCGTCGCTCGCGTGACCCCGCTCTCGAGCCCCTCTCTGCGCTCCAGGCTCGTCGCGCTGGCCCAGCGCTGCGGTGCCGGTGCCCTGGACGCGTATCAGTGGGGGATGGGACCGCAAACCAGACCCAACGCCATGCTCGCTGGTTTTGGAGCCGGTCGGCGTGTCCTGGTCTCCGACACCTTGCTCGCGGAGTGCTCGGACGATGAGATCGAGATCGTGCTCGCCCACGAGATCGGCCATCACCTGCATGGAGACCTGTGGAAGAGCCTTGGGTTCGAGACCGCGATCTTGGCGGTTGGGCTCTGGATGGCGTCCTGGATGCTTGGGCCGTGGGTTAACTTCGCGGGATTGCGCACGGCGAACGATGTAGCCACGCTGCCGCTCGTCGTCTTGGCCCTCCTCTCGGTTTCGCTGGTGTTCGCGCCGGCCGCGCACGCCTGGTCGCGCGCACGCGAGCGTCGCGCGGATCGCTTCGCGCTGTCGGCGACGGGGAACCCGGCCGCATTCGTCTCGGCCGTGCGACGCTTGAGCGCCCAGAACATGGCCGAGGAGCGCCCCTCGGTCGCCGTTCGATGGTTGTTCCACAGCCACCCTACCGCGGAGGAACGGATTGCCGCGGCCGAGGCGTTTCGCCGCGCGATGGCGCTGGGGGGGCATGCGGCGTCCACGGTGGACGCAAAAGCGGCTCGAACGGCTCGCGTCGTGCTGAGTTCTGAGTCGCGAGTGGAAACTACGGGAGCCTAGCGGCGGGGGCGCACGATGAGCTCCCCTCGCATGCGGCGGCAGCCGTCGTCAATCTGCAGGTTGCAGTAGAAGGGAAACGTTCCTGCACGCTCCGCACGGAACTCGTGTCAGCGGTCATCTGAAACCGCGGAAATCTGGCCCGACGGCTCTTCGGTCTTGATCTCTCTTGAAGGAACCAACAGAAAGAATGGGCTGTGGACGCTTGTGGGAATCTCGCGTTCTTGGCGAGATTTCCAAGCGGCTGTGGGCGCGG
>VGVR01000095.1 GCA_016873995.1 Gemmatimonadota bacterium | reverse complement strand
CCGACCGCCTACCGCACAAGGATGCCGCGCCGCGGCTGCGATCCTGACCAGCAACTACCTCGTCCTAGAGATGCTCGAACGCCTCCAGTCGAGGGGCGGGGCGATGGAGCGGAGGGTCGAGACCTCGCCAGGCGTTGATCGAGACAAGAGCACCTGAGGAGCCGCGAGCGCCGCGGCGGGCTGCGGAAGGCGGGCGTGCGCCCGCTCGCAGGGCGGGGGGCGCCGCGTCCCGTCGCCGCACCCGGATCGGCTTGATTTCCCCGCCTATAGGCGACGAAACGGCCCCGGCTGAGCGGGACTCGTCATAACGTCGTTCGCGACCCAACGGGAAATCGCGCTTGTTCTTCTTATCCCCTCCCGATCGTCGCCGCGCCGGTGCCCGTGGAGATGGACGAGCCCGATCGGCGCCAAACAAACTTTCGCACCTCGCGGGAGCACTCAGACGGTCGAGAACGCTCCGCTCGAACTCACAGTGTCAGCAGTCTGCTAGAGCTTGCCGAGGCCCCAGCGTATGCCACGACGGAGCAGCTCGTAGTAGACGGGCGAGTTCCACGACCCGCGCACGACTGGAAAGATGTCGACGATCGGCTTCATGTCGTGTTTTCCGGCACAGTGGCCCAGCGTGAGATACAGCACGTGACCCTGGCCCCAGGGGTGTAGATACATCTGGGGGTGTGAGTCCCGATCCCGCCCGTAGTCCGACTGCACATAGCCGGATGACGGGGCGCTGTAGGATGCCTCCAGCAGCACCGCCTGTTCGCCGAGCGCCTCGCAGTAGTATGGTTCCTCGTCCTCTACCTCGAAGTCGTCGATGCCTTCGGTCAGCGGGTGCGCGACGTCGGTGACGCGAATACGCATCTCTTGGTTCGGTGGGTGCGCGACGAAACGGCTGCCAAGCAGATCCATGAACTTCGGCGCGACATCGGGGGTGTCCACCTTGCCGCCCTCTACGAACTCGAGCAGTGCGTTTGTGGCATGCAGCGCGAACCAGCGTCCTCCACCTGCCAGAAAGTCGGCAAGACCCGCCTGCTCCTCCTCGGTGGGTCTGAGGTCGCAGGTATAGGTAATCAAGAGTTCCGAGTTACGAATACCCTCGATGTCGCCAAAGGAATCCGCAACGCGGGTGTGAACGTCGTCGTCCTCCGCTAGGAGCTTCAGGAGCTCGAGGCGCGCGAAGTTTGTGTCGTGATACTTGGCGTTGCAGACCAGGTAGACGTTGCGCCGGCGGTTACCCAGGGGCGGCTCCTGTTGATCGGCTGCGTGCGTGGTTCGCGAGTGTCCCCCAACCGCGCATGCGTCGCCACGCTCGGCGGGATGTCGACGAAGCCCGACATCGCACGAGCTGAGATTTCGATAAAGTGCCAGCCGTAGCGGCCGGCCGGCTCCTGCTGGTCTCATCCTGGAGAGGGGACATGGGGATCGTCGAAACCGAATTCATGCAACGTGTTCGGCAGCGATCTGGGCCGTTCAAGGCACCGCCGTTTTTGCCGCGCGCGCGCAACAAGGGCCTGGGACTCGAGCGCCTGGACGGCGAGCGGTACTACTCGCGCGAGTTCATGCAGGCAGAGTGGGATCACATCTGGACCAAGACCTGGCAACTGGTCGCTCGGGTAGACGACTTCGAGGAGCCCGGGAGCTTCCATGTGCATGAATTGGGCAAGGAGTCATTCCTGTTCGTGATGGGAGAGGACCGCGAGATTCGTGGCTTCTTCAATGTCTGTCAGCACAGGGGCAACCGGCTGTGCCAGGCCGACAGC
>VGVR01000094.1 GCA_016873995.1 Gemmatimonadota bacterium | reverse complement strand
AAGGTCGGGCTGCCGCTTCCCTACTCGGTCCATTCCGCCGCACCCAGCGGTAGGTCGTTCAGCTCCGCCCTGGCCTCTCGCCAGGCGGGGTAGTACTTGCTAATCAGCGTCACAAACCGCTCACTATGATTAGGTGCGATCAGGTGGAGCATCTCGTGAACGACCACGTATTCGAGCAGGTCCTTCGGCTTCTTCACGAGCTCTGTGTTGAGGCGGACGTTGCGCGCCCGCGGGCTACAACCGCCCCATTTCGTCTTCATGCGCTGGAGGAAGTAGCCGGCCACCTCGACGCCGAGCTTCGGTTCCCATTTGCGAATCATTTCGGGCACGGCCTCGTGCAACAGGGACTTGTGCCATTCGTGCATGACCGCCGCGCGCTTCGCGCTGCTGCTGCCGGGGCGTACGGTGAGGGCGATGCTACGGTGACCCATGCGGATGGAGGGCTTTGCCTCTGCTTCACTCACGGAGAGCAGATACCGCCGTCCCCAGACGTAATGGCTTTCACGCTCGACGAACTGACGGGGCGTCTCCCGCGCCTGCCCCCGCAGCTCCGCCTGCTGATCCCTGATCCATCCGAGCCTGGATGCCGCATAGGCGCGGGCCACCTCTGGGCGGGTCCCCTTCGGCGCGACAAGGGTGACGCGCCCGCTCGGCGGATGCACGGACAGGTGGACGTGCTTGACGTCCTTGCGCGTGACCGCGATTACGATGTCACCGAGCTGGATCGTCTCAGTCATCAGTATCCCGGCTGATTCTTGACGAGCTCGAAGAGCGCCAGGGTCGCTTCGCGATTCCGGTTCAGCAGTGGAAACAGAGCATTCAGCACCTGCGCCTCGCGTGCCTGGTCTCCCTTCCAGCCGGCGGGAGCCCGCTCGCGCATGACCCTGTCGATCTCGAGCGCCAACCTCAAGCGCTCATCCCCGTACTCCGGCGTAGCCTCCGCTACCCCCTCGGCCCGGGCGGCGCTCCCCAATGCGAGAATCCGCGGCAGGTTGTTGTAGATCACCGTCGCCTCGCGCTTGCCGTGCAGGGCCGCAGGCACGTTCTCGTCGGGCTGCTTCGAGGCCAGCCGCTTCACCAGTGCCTCGGCCTTCCTGAGGAACTCCTCATACGCGGTGGCATCCGCCCGGCTCTGCTTGATGAGGTCGTCGAGGAGCTGCGACATCTGCTCGTAGAACCGGGGGTCGGTGAGCTGCTCGCGGATGATGGTCTTGCGGACGTTGTTGATGATCCCCTCGGCGATCGCATTCCGCGACAGCTTGCCCTTCTCATTGAGCTTCCTGGCGATGGCGTCGTGTATGCCCGTCTCGATGATGAGCTCCGTCAGCGGAATCTGGTCCAGCGCACCCAGGTCGGCCGCCAGATCGGCCTGGACGTACGTGTTGAGGAGGTGGCGCATGTCCGCCTCGTAGGGCTTGATGTCGAGCTCCTCGCCCGAGTGCTTCTTGATGGCGGATCGGATCTCGCTGTAGGACTCGACGTCCTTCTGTAGCGTAGCCGCTTCGGTGTCGGAGTACCCGGCTTCTGTTAGGTCCTGCGCGATCGCGGCGAATGCCCGTACGAAGACAGCCACGGCCTTGTAGAACGACACCCGGAGGGCCTCGGTCTCGTTCAGCGCGTTCGGGTTGGCGGCATCGCCGCAGAAATAGTGCAGGAACTGCTCCACCTCGCGCGGCAGGGCGACCGGCTCGCACAGGTAGCGCAGCGCCTCGCGGGCCTCGTCGAGCTTCTTCTTGCCCTCGGCCAGCCAGTCCTTGAGGTGGACGTTGTTCTCGGCGTCACCGCCGTCTTCGAGGTCCAATTCGTCCGAGTTGTAGACCGCGATCGCTTCCTGCACTTCGCCGAACAGCTCCTTGAAGTCGACGATGTGGCCGTAGTCCTTGTCGTC
>VGVR01000093.1 GCA_016873995.1 Gemmatimonadota bacterium | reverse complement strand
CGGAGGGCCGACATGGTCGCCGAGGTGGGGCACTTCGCGCGCTGGTACAACGAGCACCGTCCGCACGAGACGCTTCGGGGCGCGACGCCCGCCGAGGTGCGGGACGCGGTGCGGCCCGCGAAGGACGTGGTCCGCCTCGAGACGAGACCCGGAGTGCCGCTGCCCAGGGGACGGCCGCCGCGCGACGGGCCGCGCAGAGCGCGCTCTGGCGCGCTCGAGGCCGTCGTGGAGCGACTCGAAGGGCGGCGTCACCTGCCCATCGTATCGCTACGCCGAGCCGCGTGAAGCGCGAAGGTGGGGCGGCGCGGAGCGAACCGCGAGGGCGGAGGTGTGCCTGCGTGATGCGCGGAGGTGGAGAGATCTGGGGTGGGTGGACGAGAGGGCGCGGAGACGAGACGCGAAGGGCATCGGGGACGGGCTCGAGGGGGCGATCTGGGGGGTGAGAAAGGGCGGCTTTCGTGGGGGAAAGGTCGGTGGACGGGGACACCGCCGGCAGGAGAAGGTCGCGGAGTTCGTCTCCGCCTTCATCGAGCAGCACAAGAAGAAGGCGAGCTGGCGCCGCCGATCACTGACTCTTCGTTCGTGTGCCGCCTAAGCTCTTGCGGGCACGCAGTTCCTCTGCAAGGTCTGCGAATTCATCCGGATCGAGCCAGTATCCCCGCATGACGAGGTAGACCCTGAAGTCATCGAGGCCGACCGGATAGCGAAACATGCATTCTGTGCCCTCCACCGAGAAGTCAAAGTAGCCCACGCAAGGTCGCCCTGGGACTCCTCCACCCGCGCAGAGTTCGATGCCGGTACTTCGGACGGACTGCTCCTTCACGACTTCGAGAGTCGGGCAGCGACCATTCCGGTTGCCAAACTCCCGCACGTACTCTGCAAGCTGTGCCACCTGTGCTTCGCTCGCGGCATCTCTCGGGAATCGCGCTCTGCGCAGCAAGAACGGAGAAATGCTTGCCGCTAGCACGGCAGCCACGATCGGCAGGACCCATCGGAGCCTGGCGGAGATCATTCGGTGGTATGCATGGGCTTCGTCGTTTCGTTTCTTTCGGGTGGGGGCGGCAGTGCCATGGGGTCACCCGATGGCATCTTGCTCCAGTTTGGTGCGCGCTCCGGGGAGGTCGCGCCAAGCGTCTTTAGATACCCTTCGGCCTGCTCAGCCAGCGACTTCGAAGACTTCGGATCAAAGTAGCGTGCGCCAAAATCCGCGCCGAAGTAGTCGGATGGGAGGTCTTCGTAGCTGAACTTTGAGCTGGGCGAGTCCTTCAAGGTCTCTTGCTGGCGTCCTTCCTCGACCGCTCGGTTACGGGCGAGCGACACAGCGTCTATGCACGCGCCGCGGGAGATCTGGTTCTCCATCGGGTCTGGACTCGCTCCCGCCTCGATCGCCTCTCGATGCATGCGAGCTCGGCCGGCGTAGAACATGAAATGCACCATGTCGATCCAGCCCCCCTTTGTCGTGTAGACAAATCGTTCGCTCTCCGCAGTCGGGTGTTTCGGTGTCGCGCCGGACATCCAGAGCGTTTTGCCTGTCGGATTCTCTGAGGTCGCTCGTCCAGTGGTCTCCCCGTATGCCTTCAGTGTCCGCAGTGCAGCCGCCCCGGACGTCGTCCCCCCGCGGTCGTAAACCTTCCCGTCCACCACAGGCTTCCGCTCGAAAGCCGCTCTCCACCTTGACGCGGTAGTGGCCAGGTCCTTCGTGGGAAACAGGCCCGTCTCGTCAATTGCGAGCAGCGCCTGCCCATTCACATACGCGTACAAGTTCAAGTCCGCCTTCGGATCTGCCGGCGAGTGCACCGCCAGCGGATCCGGATTCATCCACCTCCCCAGCGGCGCACTCAGAAATCTCTTCCCGAAGTACGTCAGCCCAACCTCGACGTCCTCTTCCTTCCCGGTGAACCCGTAGTCCTCGCGG
>VGVR01000092.1 GCA_016873995.1 Gemmatimonadota bacterium | reverse complement strand
TCGAGCTGCCCATGCCCGAGCCCCTGTACCTTGGCGAACAGCGGCTGCCGGCGAGCTACGCCAACTTCTACATAGGGAACCGCGTCGTGCTGCTGCCGGTCTTCGGCTGTCCGCAGGACGAGGAGGCCGCCGCGATCGTCGCCCGCTGTTTCCCGGGTCGGAAAGTGGTCGCGGTCGACGCGCGCAGCATCGTCGTGGGGCTGGGGACGCTGCACTGTCTGTCGCAGCAGGTTCCGGCGTAACGCAATCGGGGACGCTAACCTTCGCGAAGGTTAGCGTCCCCAAGCCCGATTCCTTAAGATTGAGGAAAGACATGGCAGCGAAACAGAAAAAGTCAGTCAAGCCTGCCCGCAAGCTCGGGAAGATCGGCTCGTTCATCCGGCACCATTACCGGCACTTCAACGCCGCGGCGCTGATCGATGCGGCGGACGGCTACGCGCATCACCTCGAGCAGGGCGGCAAGATGATGGTGACCCTCGCCGGCGCGATGAGCACGGCGGAGCTTGGCCTGTCGCTCGCGGAGATGATCCGCCGCGACAAGGTGCATGCCATCACCTGCACCGGCGCGAACCTCGAGGAGGACATCTTCAACCTCGTGGCGCACGACTACTACGTGCGCATCCCGGGCTACCGCTCGCTCAGCGCCGACGACGAGGAGAAGCTCCTCGCCCGGCACCTGAACCGTGTGACCGACACCTGCATACCCGAGGAGCAGGCGATTCGCCGGCTCGAGAAGGCAGTGCTCGCCGAGTGGCTCGCCGCCGACAAGGCTGGCAAGGCATACTTCCCGCACGAGTTCTTCTACCGCATCCTGCTCGCCGGCAAGCTCGAGAAGTACTACCAGATCGACCCGAAGGACAGCTGGCTGCTCGCCGCCGCGAAGAAGAACCTGCCGATCATCGTGCCGGGCTGGGAAGACTCCACCCTCGGCAACATCTTTGCCGGTCACCTGATCGCGGGCGACGTGAAGAACGTGCACACCGTGCGCACCGGCATCGAGTACATGACGATGCTGGCCGACTGGTACCAGAAGACCTGCCGCCGGCATTCCATCGGCTTTTTCCAGATTGGTGGCGGCATAGCAGGCGACTTCCCGATCTGCGTCGTGCCGATGCTGGAGCAGGACCTGCAGGTCCGCGACATTCCGCGCTGGGGCTACTTCTGCCAGATCAGCGACTCGACCACGAGCTACGGCTCGTACTCGGGTGCCGTCCCGAACGAGAAGATCACCTGGGGCAAGTTGTCCGCCGACACACCCAAGTTCATCATCGAGTCCGACGCCACCATCGTGGCGCCGCTCATCTTCGCCAGTGTCCTGGGCCAGTAAGGTCCGATCCGGGGAGTCAAGCAAAGCGATGGCCAAGACCCGTCCCGCCGCCGTGGCCCAGGAAGAGCTGCGGCCGGTTCCGTCTCCGCCGCCTGAGCCCTGGACCGCGGACAAGTCGTCCGAGCTCTACCGCCTCGACGCCTGGGGCGAGAACTTCTTCTTCATCAACGAGCAGGGCCACGCCGCCGTGCGCCCGTTTCCCGAGCAGGAACTCGCGATCGACATCGTGCAGGTCGTCAACGAGATCAAGCGGCGCAACTCCGGCTTCCCCGTGCTGATCCGTTTCCAGGACGTGCTGCGCGCCCGCGTCAGACGGCTCAACGAAGCGTTTGCGTCGGCCGTTCAGGAGAGCGGCTACGGCAACGTTTACCGCGGCGTATATCCGATCAAGGTCAACCAGATGCACGAGGTCGTCGAGGAAGTGCTCGATGCCGGCCGCCCCTGGGGCATGGGCCTCGAATGCGGCTCGAAGGCTGAGCTCATCGCGGCGTTGCCGCACATCGACGATGAGCGTCTGCTCCTTTGCAACGGCGTGAAAGACCGGACGATGCTCTCGCTGATCCTCTCGGCGCAGCAGCTCGGACAGAAGGTGCTGCCCATCATCGAGAAGTACTCGGAGTTCGAGCAACTCAT
>VGVR01000091.1 GCA_016873995.1 Gemmatimonadota bacterium | reverse complement strand
GGAATCGGCCTCAGGTATGGTGGCTTCTTCTGCAGGAGCGCAGCGGCGATCAGGCGAACGCTCTCCATGCGCCGTGCCATCTCAGCGAGCGAGCCCTCGTCCGGCGTGCCCTGCGACGCAGCGCTCCCGGCCTCTTCGATAAGCGCGATCAGGACATCGACCAGGGAGCGCTCTCGCTGATCGCCTCGACCGGCGCAGAGATCCGGCAGGTCAGCCGTTGGCTCAACGCTGTCAGTGTCGAGGCAGACGAACATCAGCTCGCTCATCTGCGCGCCCTCGACTGTGTGATTGCCACGCGGCCGGTGGCCGCCCTCAGCCGAGTTGGACCGCGTTGGTGCGCACCCGGCGGCGACGAAGGCGGAATCGCCGGCAACTTCTACGGCGCGTCCGAACCGCAGATAGTGCAGATCCAACTCGACGGGCTTCACGCCGCCGGCTTCACGGGCAGCGGTGTGGTGGTCGGCGTCCTTGATACGGGGTTCCGCCGCACGCACGCAGCCTTCAACGCTCCGGGTCACGTCGTGTCCATCGCCGCCGAGTATGACTTCGTGAACGACGATCCGAACGCTGCGCCGGAACCGGGCGATGCACCGAACCAGCACGAGCATGGCACCTACATTCTGGGCGCACTCGGGGCCTACCTCCCGGGGACACTGGTCGGAGCCGCCTATGACGCCTCATTCCTTCTGGCGAAAGCGGAGGATGTCGCTCCGGACACTCCGGTCGAGGAGGACTACTTTGTGGCAGGCATCGAATGGCTCGAAGCCAACGACGCCGATGTCGTGACCAGTTCGCTCGCCATGTTCAACGTGTACGGTCCTGAAGCGCTCGATGGGACGACGACCGCCATGTCGGTCGCCTTCGCGATCGCCGGACAGAACGGCGTTCACTGCTTCCAGGGCGCAGGCAACAACGGCCACGATACGAATCCCGTCACGAATCACCTCGGCATCCCGGCCGATGCGTTCAGCGTCATGGCCATCGGCGCTGTCACCTCGAGCGGCGCGATCACGACTTTCTCCTCGGATGGTCCGACCCTCGATGGCCGCCTGAAGCCCGAGCTCCTCGCGCGGGGCGCGTCGGTCTGGACCGTCAACCCCAACAACGACACCGGATTGTCAAGCCCGAGCGGGACGTCCCTCTCGACACCGCTGGTCGCCGGCGCCGCAGCATGCCTGGTCGAGGCACATCCAGACTGGACTCCGAGCCAGATGCGCGCCGCTCTCCTTTCGACTGCGAGCGACTATGTCGCAGGTGGCGCGCCCGATCCGCTGTTCGTTCGCGGCTTCGGGATTGTCCGCGCTCTCAGCGCATCCTCCGTCACGCCCCCAACCGCTGACCTCAACGACGATTTTCTCGTCAACGCCTCGGACCTCGCGCTCGTGCTCGGCGCATGGGGCATCTGCTCTCAACCGGTCGGCTGCACTGCCGACCTCAACCACGATGGGGCCGTCGACGCCGCGGACCTCGCCATCGTTCTCGTCAACTGGAGCAGTTGACTACCGGCCGCGGGAGCGCCCCGCCGACCGTCACTTGTCGTTTCGCCCCGCGCCGCCCTGACGAGGCGCGTCCGTCGCCCTACGATGCAAGAGTCCAACTCTGCCTGAACCAGCTCCGCCTGAAGTTGGAGAACCCACATGGCCAAGAAGAAGACAACCGGCTCAAGCGACAAGCCCCGCGGTACGGCGCACGGCGCGAAGCGGATCGTTGAGGAACGGGTGGATATCCGATCGCGCATGCACAATCTCGTTCGAGACGCGCTTGCCGCTGGAGAGTTCGGCACCGCTCAGATGAGTAACGCCGTGTCCGATGCCTTTGCAGGCGTTCGCGCCGGACTTGCGAAAGCAGTGCCTGCGGATCACGGGAACATCCTCCATCAGACCTTCGATGGCATGTCGGATGCGATCGCAGCCGGGGCCGAGTCCGCGCGCAAGGCGATATGAGGTTTGCAATCACGGCGTTCGCATCACGCCAGGCACGGGGCCGCCGGTGGAGGAATCGGCGGCGGTGTCGGGCATCTTCGACTGCGGTCAACTCGTCATCGAGCCGTGGCTTGACGATCC
>VGVR01000090.1 GCA_016873995.1 Gemmatimonadota bacterium | reverse complement strand
CTGCTCGCAAGAGGCGCCCGCTCATCGCCCAACGAGGGCGACCGCTCTCCCAAGTCTTACGGTTCGGCGGGGCGCCGCGGAGCCTCGCGCACCTCGGACCGCTACTTCACCGACGTGCTCTTGCCACTCGCGCAGCGCCCGGCGTCGCAGAAGCTGCCGTCCCCGCAGTCGAGGTCGGTCTTGCACGACGTCGACTTGGCATCCTCTTCCGCCGCCGACTCGCCGTAGTATGGAGCGTTCAAGGGGCGCAACTCGGTAGCGACGCGCGACTTTGCGTCTCCGAGAAGCGACCCCTGGTTCGCCGTCTCACGAGCGGCCGCGTTCGCGAGCCAGTGCCGGGCGTCCTTGGGCTGCTGCAGCCTGAGGTGGCTGAGGCCACGGTAGTAGGCGTACTGCGCGCGCTCCTGCTCGGAGAGCGAGTCGATGTCGTGCTCGAGGACCTCGAGAAGCACCAAGGCCTTGTCGTACTCGTTCGCCTCGTAGTGGGCCCGCGCGCGGTCGAAATCGCTCGTATACGTCGCGCAGCCCACAAGCGCGAGCAGCGCGGTCCCAAGAAAAAGCGTACGCCCCATCGGACCGGACCATACACCGAAAGACGCGCCGGTCGGGACTCGAATCGCCCGCGACGCGACCGCCCCCGAAGTCGCATCACGCGGCCCTCGGGCGAACGCCGCAAACGGTCGGACGCGGCTGGTTGCACCAAGAGGCCGGGTCCGACTATCCTCCGGCGACTTACGGATGTCGATATCGGGCAACAGGAACTCCGGCACTCCGCCCGGATCGCGCGAGCCTCCGCCGCCCTCGAGACGCGGCGCCGCCTCAGATGGGGCCTCCATCTCAGCGGTGTCGACGAGCGAGGGACGGCCGCCACTCAGCGCCCCGCCGGGAGCCGAGGCGCTCCCACGCGCCTTCGGCAAATACACTCTACTGCGCGAGCTTGCCTCGGGCGGAATGGCGAAGGTCTACCTCGCGATCCAGCGCGCCGTCGCCGGCTTCGAGAAGCTCGTCGTCGTCAAACGCATCCTGCCCCAGCTCGCGCGCGACCCGAACTTCGTGGAGATGCTCCTCGCCGAGGCGCGCACCGCCGCGACCTTGAATCATCCAAACGTCGTCCAGACCTTCGACGTCGGTGAGCACGAGGGCACCTACTTCATCGCGATGGAGTACATCAACGGCGAGGACGTCCGGTCGATCGTCCGTGGGATGAAGAACAAGAACCTCACGGAAATCCCGCTTGAGCACACCCTCACGATCATCAACGGCATGTGCGCCGGCCTCGCCTACGCCCACGAAAAGCGGGGCCTAGACGGCGAACGACTCAACATCGTCCATCGCGACATCTCGCCTCAGAACGTCCTCATCACGTTCACCGGTGACGTGAAGATCGTCGACTTCGGCATCGCGAAGAGCTCGCAGGCTGCGGTCGGCGAGCAGACGACCGCGGGGCAGCTGAAGGGCAAGGTTCCCTACATGTCGCCCGAGCAGGCCCGCGGCGAAGACATCGATCACCGCAGCGACATCTTCGCGCTCGGCATCATGCTCTTCGAGCTGACGACGGGCCGCCGACTCTTCAAGGCACAGAGTGACTACGACACGCTCCGGCTCATTTGCGATCGCGACTACCCGCGCCCGTCGCAGGTGCTGCCCCAGTATCCGGCCGCGCTCGAAGCCATCGTGATGCGCGCGCTCGAGAAGGACCGCAAGGCCCGCTACCAGAGCGCGCGCGACATGCAAGCCGACCTCGAGGCGTTCATCCGTGAGGAGCGCATCGCGGCGTCGACGGTCAGCCTCTCGACGTGGATGAACTTCCTCTTCGAGGAGAAGATCGCGCAGCAAAAGACGGTGCTCCTCGACGCGAAGCAGCTCGCCGACGTCATCGCGACCCAGCAGGCCGAGACCGGCGGCGACTGGATGAAGGAGACCAACATCGGGCTCAACGCGGTGACGATGAGCGGCACCGACGTTACCGGGCTACACGAGCTCAGGCGGCGGCAGACGCGCCTCTTCCTCGGACTCGGCACGCTCGTGTTAGCGCTCGCAGGCGGCGGCGGCGGATGGTTCGCGTGGAAGGCGAAGAAGGACGCCGCGGCCAACGTGCCGCCTCCTCCGCCGGTCGTGACCGCCGAGCCCGAACCGAAGCGCGG
>VGVR01000089.1 GCA_016873995.1 Gemmatimonadota bacterium | reverse complement strand
TCTGCCGGAAGCCCGGGAGGGGGATCGGCTCGCCCCAGTTCTCGAGCGGCTGACCCGTGTCGGCGTCGAGCGCCCACAGGAAGAAGCCCGGCGTCGAGATGTAGACCACGCCCCCCCGTCCCGGCACTTCGGCGTACGCTACACCCTTCCCGTACGCCTTCCGCATCGAATACTGGTGACGGATCGTGTTGGACGGCTCGCTGAAGCTCCAGAGCATCTTCCCGTTGTAGGGGTCGAGCGCGATCACGTGCCGGTCCTCGCCGGTGACGGTGATCAGCTTGTCACCCGTGAACGTCGGCGTCGCACGCGAGGTGCTCGGACCGAAGCTCGCCGCGTTGAACTGCCAGAGCATCGTGAGCTCGTCGAAGTTGTCCGCGGTGATCTCGTTCGCGGGCGTGTACCGCGTGTGCCAGGCGTCGCCGCCCAGGTAGGTCCAGACTCCGTTCTCCACGCCCGGACCCTGAGCGCTTACCCCCAGTTGGGGGGCCGCCAGCGGTGCCAACGCGAGCGCACTCAGCGCGAGCGCGAGGCGCGACAACTGCCAGCCCTTGTGGTTCGTCATGTGTTTCATCTCTCCCGGGTAGACCTCTGACCCGCGCTGCGCGCGGGTGCCCACGGGCCGTCGCCCTGGTTGGGGGTTAGCCTACGGTCCCTCGGTCGAACCGACAAGAGCGTAAGGTATGGGTAAAGGAGCCGCCCCCGGACCGCTCCAGCGGCTCGGGGGCGTCAGCCCTCCGAGAGCGAGGGCTGAGCCACCAGCATCGCGTACCCGACCGCGCCCAGCGCATACACGTCCGCGCGCGACTCGCCCCCTCGCGCCAGCACTAAATCGATCTCGGCGCCGTCCTCGGTGACGTTCGATTTCGGCCATCGAGCCCGCGCGTCGAGCTCGCCCCCCGCAAGCCAAAACCCCCGGGGCCGCTTTCGCGGCCCCGGGGGCGTCGAGCCTACAGCTGGGCTGCCTACCTGCTAGTGCGCCGCGCCCGCCTGCGGAACGGCCGCCGGCAGTCCGAACGCCGCGATACCGTCCTGCAGCTGGATGATGACGTACTGATGTCCGTTGTGCTCCCAGCTCGACATCCCGTAGCGGCTGATGCCCGGGATCTCGACCTCGCCGAGGATGCGTCCCGTGCGCTTGTCGATGCCGCGCAGGACCGGCGTGTTGTCCGCCCGCTGGCTGGCCGCCAAGAGCATGTTCGGCGTCACAGTCATGGGCGACAGGTACGAGCGCCCGCGGTTCGCGATCGCGTCGATGTTCTGCACGCCACGCATGAGCGGATGGTTGCGAATCATGTCCTGCTGCGCCTGCGGGGCATCCGAGCTCGGAATCACCCACAGGTGCTCACCCGTGTTCATGTCGATCGCGGTGATGCGCCCGTCCGGACCCTTCCAGAGCGGCAGACCGTCGAGGTTCGGACCACCCCCACGACCGCCGCCTGCCCCACCCTGCGCGGCCGACCAGTCGGAGTGCGTAACGCCCGTCTGCTCAGGCGTGTCGAGCGGTGACTCGTTCGCCGGCATGACCGCATTCGGCGAGCAGTTGCTCGACGAGGTCACGAACAGGATGCCGTTGACCGGGTCGCCGACCGACGGACCGGGGATGTTCGTGCCGCCGCCGTCACCGGGACACATCGGTGTCGGGCCACGCGGATCGTCGAACGTGCGGATGGGCTCGAAGAGGACCACGAACATGTTGTTGTCCTGAGCGATCTGCAGCGCGCGGCGACGAATCTCCGGCGTGTAGTCGATCAGGTGCTCGGGCTGCCGGCCTTGCAGGTCGTAGGCCGCAGGGCGCGTCGGGAACGGCTGCGTGGGGGAGAGCTTCTCGCCCGGAACGCCCGCCGTCGGCACTGGACGCTCGGGGATCGGCCAGATCGGCTGGCCAGTCTCGCGGTTCAGCGCGTACACGAAAACCTGCTTCGTGGTCTGAAAGAGACCCTTCACCTCGCGGCCGCCCACGGTCACGTCCATCAGGACGGGGGCCGTAGGCGTGTCGTAGTTCCACACGTCGTGGTGCACCATCTGATAGTGCCAGCGGCGCTGGCCGGTATTCACGTCCAGCGCGATGACGCTCGTGCTGAAGAGGTTGTCGCCCGGCCGGAAGCCGCCGTAGTAGTCGATCGTCGCACCGTTCGTCACGATGTAGACGAGACCGAGCTCCGGGTCCGCCGCCATGGGCGCCCAGGACGACACGTCACCCGTCCAGTCCCACGCGTCGTTCTCCCACGTCTCGTGGCCGAACTCACCCGGACGCGGAATCACGTGGAACTTCCACTTGAAGTCGCCCGTCGCCGCGTCGTAGGCGAGGATGTC
>VGVR01000088.1 GCA_016873995.1 Gemmatimonadota bacterium | reverse complement strand
GCGGCGGAAGTCCTCGTCCTCGCCCTTGATGGCGAGTGCGCGGCGGCTGTCCCAGACCCAATCGGAAAACTCCGGCGGCGGGTTCTTGCGTAGCCAGGCGATGAAGAACTCGAGGATCTCCTCGTACTTGACCGCGTCGCCGTATGGGGGGTCGGTTATGAAGAGGTCGGATACCACATGCACTTGGTCGGCAGAAACACACTCGACTTCTGCACCAGCCGTCTCACCGAGTGGGAAGGACTTGATCTCGAGATCTAGCAGGCTGATGCAGTATCCAAAGCCACGGCATCCGTAATTGAAGAGAGTGTTCAGCGCCTGATTCATGAATGTGTTCTTGACTGCTCCGCCTCCTCCATCGTGAATGCTCCACACGGATAGACGAGAGTTCCAGTTCAACACTTGCGTCAACCCGAACTTGAGCCGCGCATCGCTCGCCCGATTGATCAGCCCGCCCAGCAGCAACTGCCGCGGATTGAACAGGTGGTGCCAGTGCGTCCAGCCCCGCGTGCGGATCGGCTCGTCGGTCTTGTCCCCCGGCTCGATGCGCATGTCGGGCACCCAGCCCTTCGCCTGCCACTCGGCCAGGTGCTTCGCCACGTACTCGTCGACGACGCGCTCGCGCGCGCGGTCGTCGCCCGTCACCGTGCGGAACTCGTACTCGAAGCTCTTGCCGGATCCCTTCGGCCGCATCCACTGCACGCAGTAGAGCCGCTCCTGAAAGAGATCCCCGTCGCGCGGCTTGAAGTCGTGCTGCTCCCACAGGCGCAGCTTGTTGCCGTTCGTGCCATCGGGCTTCCGGTAGTCGCCGCGCAGGGTGGAGATCTTGGTGCGGTACTCGCGCCCGTGCACGGAATGCACCATGTACGGATCCTGCCCGCGCCCGTCGGAGCGCACGGTGCCGCGTTCCGCCGCCGCAAGTTCCGCGGCGCTCACGCCGGATCGGATCGCCACGTCGTAGCGCTTGCGCTTTGCGTCGGGCACCAGCTCCGCGATCACCTTGTAGCCCTTGCTCACTACGCGCGTAGGGAGCAGCGGCACCATCCAGCCCGTCTGCGGGCAGCGCGCTTCGACGCAGTAGAGGAAGACCTTGGCCCGCCAGCCCTGGCCGTCGGTCTCGATGCCGAGGCGGTCAATCTCGGCCTGCACCGTCTCCACCAACGCCTGCTGGTCGCGCGCGAGCCGCTCGCGCTCCTCGGGCGAGCCGCCGACGATGTGGAACGCGCCCCAGGTGAGCATGCAGGCCACGGGGTTCAGGTCCGAGGCATAGACGTCACAGCCAAGCCGCGCCGCCTCGAAGGGGATCTGGCCCGAGCCGCCGAAGGTGTCGGCTACCTTCGGGCGGTGGCCGAAGCGCATCACGCCGAGCTGCTCGACGAGTTCCGGAAGCGATTGCGCGCTCGTGCCAAGGTGCGCATTGACCTCGTCCCAGATGTGGTCGTGGACTCCTGGCACTTCCTCGGGGCGGTAGCTCTCGCCTACGCGCTCGCGATAGGCTGCGACGGGGAGCATTTGCGCTTCAAGCCGGCGGCGCTCTCGCTCGGGCAGGTCGCCGCGCCAGGCGACCCGGGCCTCCGCGCAGGCCGGGTTCGACCAGTCCACGGGCGCGGAGGCGGGCAGCGCGTCGTCGGGCGTGACTTCGAAGTAGTCGCGGAGACGCGCCAGAGACAGCGCCGCGAGGAGCTCCTTCGGCTTCGGCCGGCGCTTGGCACGCGCGGCGAAGGAGAGGTCGTCCATCCCCATCAGCATCTCGAAGATCTCGAGGTCGCGCTTGGCGTCGTCCGTCGCCGGCAGCAGGCAGCCCAGCACGCAGGCCTTGGCCAGGATCAGCGGCTTGCGCCCCTTCCAGTATGAGCCGAGCGCGGTGAGCGTCTTTCCATGCACCGCCATCTGCTCCTTGTACGCCTCGGCCGAGAGCTTCTGCACCGGCAGCAGGCGCTCAATGAGCGAGGGCGCCTCGGCGAGGGAGAGCGGCACGATGCCGGCGTGGGTGACGGTGGCGGATCCGGTCATGACTGTTCGTCGAAGAGTGGCAGTTTGAGAAGGTCCTGCTCGGGCGGTCGCCGGCGGCGCTTGCTGGGCTTCGGCGCGTCGCCGTCGGCCAGCGCCAGGTGCAGCGCCCGCCGCCAGCCGCGCTGGTGGTCGTCGGGGAGTCCGGCCTCGGCCACGGTCACGGTGAAGAGCCACCAGCGCTCCTCGGGCCGCAGCGCCGCCCACTTACTGCCGATCACGGGCAGTTCCTCGTCGGGGGCCTTCTCCGCCGCCCAGGCCAGCACGCAGAGTTCGCGGCCGAGAAGGCGTTCGACCAGGTTCGTGCCGCTGTGCCAGCGGCCCGTCTTGAGCCCG
>VGVR01000087.1 GCA_016873995.1 Gemmatimonadota bacterium | reverse complement strand
GGGCGCTGACCGCCCGCGAGCACACCGCCCAGGTCGATGCAGACGAGCGGGAGAAGCGAGAGGACGCCTTCAAGAACGCCTCGCTGCCCATCTTGTTCTGCTCGCCGACCATGGAACTGGGCGTCGACATCGCCGGTCTGCAGGCCGTCCACATGCGCAACGTACCGCCGACGCCGGCGAATTACGCGCAACGTGCCGGACGCGCCGGTCGAAGCGGCCAGCCCGCCCTGGTGCTCGTCTACTGCTCGGATGGCTCGCCACACGACTCGTACTACTTCCGCCAACCCGAACTGATGGTCCGAGGATCGGTCCAGCCGCCGCGTGTCGATCTCGTCAACGAAGACCTTCTCCGCGCCCACGTTCACGCCATCCTGATCGGCGAGTTGGGGCTCGAACTGGGCAATTCGGTCGCCGATATTCTCGACCTGACCGACACCACGTCGTTTCCCCTTAAGCCGCATATTGCGGACAGCTTCGACAACGGGACGGCGCGTTCTCAGGCGCTGTCCGAAGCCGTCCGAGTCCTCGCCAGACTACCGTTGGACGCGGGTCACGCGCCCTGGTTCGTGGACGGCTGGATCAAAAGCCAGGTCGACGGCGCACGCACCCAGCTCGACCGCGCCTGCGACCGATGGCGTGGGCTCTATCGGGCGGCCGAGCAGCAGCGCGAGCGACAACACGCCATCTTGAGCGATGCGCTAACGACACCCGAACGGCGGCACGAAGCGGAGCGCCTCTACAAGGAAGCCACCATCCAGCATAGCCTGCTGCTCTCCCAGGACGTGAGCCGCCGGCAGTCGGACTTCTACAGCTATCGGTACGTGGCGGCGGAAGGGTTCCTGCCCGGCTACAACTTTCCACGCCTACCCCTATCGGCGTTCCTCCCCGGGCGCGGTCGCCGCGACGACAGCAACGCGTTTCTATCGCGGGCGCGCTTCCTGGCGATCAGCGAGTTCGGCCCGCGCTCGATCATCTACCACGAGGGCAGCCGCTACCGCATTGAGCGCGTAATGTTCGCCAGCCAGGATGCCGATCGAAACCTGAGCGAGGGCAAACTCTGCGCGACGTGTGGCTACGGCCACATCGGTGGCGAGGACAGCAAGGCCGACGTGTGCGAGAGCTGTGGAAGCCTTCTGACCGGCAAAGGACAGGTGTACTTCCCGAAGCTGCTTCGCCTGACCAACGTCGGCGCCCGATCGGTCGATCGGATTACCTCGGACGAAGAGGAGCGGCTGCGGCTCGGGTACGAAGTGCGTAGCGCGTTCCGGATCGACCCGACCGCGCCGCGCCGCGACGCTACGTTCACGATCACCGGAACAGGCGGCGATGGCACCGAGGCGCCCGTGATCGCGTACGTCACCTATGTGCCAAACGCTTTGCTCTGGCGTATCAACCTGGGCTGGGCGGCGCGCAAGGACCCGTCGCAGGTCGGCTTCGCCATCGACATGAATACCGGCACGTGGAGAAAGGCGCTCGAGCACGAGGATGCCGGTGCCGACTCGGAGAGCGTCGATGATCCGACCGTCACTAACCGAGCCCGCGTCGAGACCGTCGTCCCGTTCGTCGACGACCACCGCAACACCCTCGTCCTGAAGCTGCCCACCGTCGATCCGAGCGACGGCGACGCACTCACGACCGTGATGTACGCGCTCAAGCGCGGGATCGAAGCGCACTACCAGATCGAGGACCGCGAGCTCGCGGCCGAGACACTGCCATCACGGACCGAGCGCACCTCGATCCTCTTCTTCGAGGCCGTAGAGGGCGGTGCCGGTATCCTTGCCCAGCTCGTCGACGATCCGTCTGCCCTCTCGCGCGTCGCACGCTCCGCGCTCGAGATCCTGCATTTCGAGCCCGGCACCGGTCGGGACCTGGCCGCGGAGGTTGATCGCCGGGAGCCGTGCCAGCGTGCCTGCCACGAATGCCTGCTCTCGTACGCCAACCAGCGCGAACACGCGATCTTGAACCGGCACCTCGCGCGCGACGTGTTGCGCGATCTGGTCGCGACCATCGGCCACGTCACTGTCGCTGGTCGCGGGCGCGACGAGCAGTTCGCGTATCTACACGCTCTCTGCGACACGAGCCTCGAGCGCGGGTTCCTGACGTTCCTGCGCGACGCCGGCCACCGGCTGCCGACCGACGCGCAGCGCCGGATCGAGAATGCGCGCCCGGATTTCGTCTATGGCGGCACCCTGAACGCGGCCGTCTTCGTCGACGGGCCGATCCACGCCTATCCCGACGTCGGTACGCGGGACGGGACGATCCGCGCCTGGCTCGCGGATCGGGGCGTGACGGTGATCGCCGTCGGCCATGACCCGAGCGGCTGGCCCGACGCGGTCGCGGCGTTCCGATGGGTGTTCGGC
>VGVR01000086.1 GCA_016873995.1 Gemmatimonadota bacterium | reverse complement strand
CTGCGAGTAGCCGTCCCAGTGGCCGAGGAACCACTCGCCGGCCCACATCTTCGTCATCTGCTCGAGGTCGGCGAGCGGGTGCATGCGCGCGTACCAGCCAGCATCGAGGTTGCGAGCCGTATCCAGGAGCGTCTGCAGGTCGGTGCGGATCTCCTCGTCGCCTTCGTCCACTTCGTAGTGCCCCGAACCAGCGTCCGAGACATCGCCCCACCAGCTTCCGTACGAACCCTCGTACAGGTGCTGCGTCGTGGGGTACCAGCGCGGGAGCGCCACGCTGTCCATCGTCTCCACGTTGAGGAAGATGCCGCGGTAGGTGCCGTTGATCGTCACCTGCGCGAATCCTGTGCGCGGTGCGGCGATGCCGAGCGATCGGAAGGCCTCATACGAGAGCACCTCGCGCACCATGCTCCCGTCCTGCACCATGTTGTTGAGCGTGAGCTTCTTCAGGCCCCAGGGTCGAGCGCCAGACGGGAACTTCAGCTTGAGCCCCGCCTTTTCGCCGGAGGGGAGGCAACGGAACGAGCCGTACTGTCCCTTCACCTTCAACTTGATCTCGCTGGGTCCGTATGCCCTCGTCGGTTGGCCGCTCTTTGAGTAGGTCATGGTGAAGGTGGCGGGTACGTACGGTCGCTCGGCGCCCATGTCGCACGAGATCTGCTCCATCGAAGAGTCAGGGATGCTGAGGTTCACCTGAACCATGACCGTCGGACGGAACATCCACTGGGCGTCGTCCGATGGCGACACGGCACCCGCTGGCGCAGGGCCGGCGAAGGCGATCACGAACGCGACGAGAGTGGCGAAGAGCGCGCGGTCGCGCGGATCGCTCTTCTTGATGCTGCTGGCTGAATTCATCGAGTCATTCTATTCGCGGCACCCCATCCGCTGCCAATCCTATCGGCGAATCGCGCGCAGAGGGGTGCCGGAAGTGAGTCGAATCGAGCACGGTGCTCGAGGAGGGCGCCCTCGACCTCCGCCGGGTAGACGTTCGCGCCACCGGTCACGACGAGGTCCTCACGCCGATCGGCGAGGTAGAGGTAACCGGCACCGTCGAGCCAGCCGTGATCGCCCACGGTGGCGAACCCTTCCCCGGCGGTCCGCGCGGGCGGCGCGCCGAGGTAGGCGTAGGTCGGCCCGCTGGCAGCCCGGCGCATGAAGATCTCGCCGACCTCGCCGGCGGGCAGCGGATCCCCGGACTCGTCGAGGATGCGCACGTCTGTGCCGTCGGGCCGGCCCACGCTGCCGGGGTGCTCCAGCCAGTCATGGGTCGGGTCCTACAGTCTGTTTGCTGAATGTTATCAGACAGCATCCAGCAGTTGTGAGGAGAGGTCCGTGATGACGAAGAGGATCATGCTCACGTTCCGACAGGGCACGCGGTGGCGTCCGGCGAGACCGCGAGCTCGGTGGCTTCGGGCTGCGGTGGCGGTACGCCGTCGCGCGCGAGAGCCTGAGCGCCCTGCCGAGGCCGGCGCCCTTGACGATCCGCCCATCCGGACCATCGAGGACGAGGATGTCCCGGGCGTTGTCACGCGGGGCGTACCAGAGCAGGAGGTCTGGGGGCAGAGCGGGCCTCTTGCGAGGTCGATTCGGGACACGACCTTTGGGCCGGGCCTGAACCCGTCCTGCTAGCCCGAAGTTCGACGGGCCGGGCGTGCTCAGGAGCCGCGGCGTCGCGCCGGCCAGCAGCCGGTCGACGTCGGCCTGGCTCATCGAGTCGCCGCAGAGGATCCGGTGGGCGCCGAGCGCGAAGAGGTCCCCGGGCTTCACCCACGGCTCGGCGGCCGGCTCGGGGACGTCGTCGGGGTCGGTCAGCCCGGCCTTCGGCTCGCCGCCGGCGAGGTCGGCGAGCAGCGCGGCGAGGCCGTCGTCGTCGACCGCGACCTCGGCCAGGAGAGCCCGCAGCTTCTCGTCGTCAGCCTGCGCCATCGCCGCGATCGGGTCGAGCGTCGCCAGGACGAGCGCCTCCTCCTCGTCCGAGAGGTCCACGTACAGCACGGGGACCGCCGGCTCGTTCCGCGACAGCGCCTCCTCGATGCGGGCGTGCCCGTCGACGACGTTGCCGGTGCGCCGGTTGACGATCACCTGCTGGACCCAGCCGACGGTGTCGAGCGCGCCGCGGAGGGCCTTGCGCTGCGCCGCCGGGTGCGTCCGCCAGTTCCGCGGGTTGGCGGCGAGCTGGTCCGGGGCCTCCTCGCCGCTGCCGAGGATTCGGTTCCGCCAGGTGCCGAGCGGACGCCCTCCGGCCGTCACCCGGCCGCCTCCCGAAAAACGCGGAAACCCGGGCGGAGGGCGGATTGCCGGGCGCGGGTTAGCGCGGTCGCCGCGCCGCCGGAGCTGCTACCCCTCCCCCTGCGTTTGGCACGCTCGTTGCACGGGCGGCACGACGCCATCCAGCCGTGCTCGGGGTGGCCGTCGACGACGTGCGCGGCGACCATGTCGGCGGGCGAGCGCAGGACGATGCCGCATCCGTATGCGCACGGGGTTGGCAGGGTCTCCAGCAGCAGGGCGCGCGCGTGCTGGTGGTCGGCGTCGTAGCCGCGCATCAGGCGAGAGGGACG
>VGVR01000085.1 GCA_016873995.1 Gemmatimonadota bacterium | reverse complement strand
GGCGTACCGTCCCCCTCGACAAGGAGAACAACCCCGGGAACCAGAACGTCGCTTCGCTCCGACCGGATCACGCTGCCGAGGTGATCACGATGCTGCGGACCGAGTGATCACGATGGCCGGAACGCTCACCTTGGCGAGCCGTCTGCGCTTGTTGAGGAACAGGTAGAGGTGCCCGTCGACCGGGTCGAGGCCGAGTCGCCGCACGGCGCCGGCGATGGCGTCGAACGAGCCCCGCATGTCGAAGGACTCCACCGCCACGAACACCCGCACCGTGGGAGGGAGGCTCAGCACGACCGCAAGGCCTCGACCACCCGGCGCAGCGTCACCGCGGAGACGTCGTCGCCGAACTCGAACCGAGCATCACCCAACACCAGCACGTATCGCGCCGCCCCGTGCGACATCGGGCCCGGCGGCGTGGCGGTCGGTACGAGCTCCACGAGCGCGTGCACCGCGGGCCCCGGCGCCCGTTGCGCCCTTCGCCGTGGGGCCGGCACGCCCCGTCGGGCGATGTTCATCGCCCAGGCGTGCAGCGATCGGCCATCGACCCCGTGCGCCCGCGCCCACTCTCCCGCGCACAGGCCCCTACGCTCGGCGGCGCGCAAGCACCGGTGCGCCACTCGCTCGTCCTCGATCTTCCGTCCAGCTGGCAATCGCAACCTCCGTGTTGCGATCCAGCATCATTCCCGCCTCCTGGAAGATCATCCCGCCGTCGCTGATGGGTCACGTATCGACCGCCGCGATGACCCCGGCGTACCAGATGATGCCCCGAGTTCTACCGCCGGAGGAGATGCCAGCATGGCTAGAGCGCGGGGCCTGGGTCGTTGAGTGCGGAATGGCGAGGAGACTTACCTCGACGGAGCGTGGAACGGCCACGTCGTCGGAGTCGCCCTCGGGTGGATGGTCGATGGAGCCGTGAGCCGGATGAGCCGCCCGCATAAGGGCATGGTCTGGCCCGAGGTTCATACATCCCGGACGACCCCGAGATTCCTGAAGGGGCGAGAGCCGCTGGACGTGCGGAACGCCGATGGGTGCGTCATCCGGTATAGGGTTCGATGCGGGAACAGCATCTTCAGGACATTTCCCCTGTTCGGCGCCACCGGGACCAACGTTGCTGTGGTCGCAGAGTTGGAGCGCCGCATCCGGGAGCGGGTCGGGGGAGCAGTCGTCTCGGGATGGGTGCCGTGACGAAGAGGGCATCGGTTGATCTCGATAGGGGGCAAACCGTAGTACCCTCCGTGGCCTCCTCCGCCCAAGATATCTCCCTCGACGACCACCCGCCGGAGGCCATCACCGCCCCCGGAAGCGAGGGTCCGTCGTTCGTGTGGGCAAGGGTGTGTCCTGAGGACTTGGCCGGGATGCGGGTTCTAGAGGTTCGGAATGTCATCCCAGAGCGGCGAGCGAGCGTTACGACGGCGCTCCTCCGTCGCCTGGTTGCCGAGACCCTGAAGGTGGTGCCCCGAGAGGTGTCGGACGATGCCATCGTAGACCAGAGATCCGGACTGGTCCCACCGGACCTTTACCTCCGTCTGGCACGGGCCAAGGCGTTCCCGTCACGGAAGGTGGGCAAACGGACTCTTGCCCGCTGGGGTGATGTTCGGGACGCTCTCTTGCCCCCGACCAGCCGCCCGAAGTCGAACGAGCAGCCTGGGGAGCCGCCGACGGCTGATGACCTGCGGATGCGTTGGGGTCTCGCTCCTACCGGGCGTTCGTAACATGCCCAGATCCCCGTCCGGCTCGACGTACTACTCTCACGGGTCGTGGTGGGTGGCCTTCTCGATCCCGAGGAAGAAGCACTTTCGCCTTCCGACGTGTTCGTCCAAGGAGCACGCGGAGGAGCGGCGGAGTATCATGACTGGTGTTGTCGTCCGGCTGCGTCGTGCTGGGCACGGGAGCCTTCTTGGAGCGATCCTCCGCGACCTTGGAGAGGCCGACGAGGAAGGTCTCAAGGCCGCGCTGTCCATCGTGGATGGGCTGGTCGAGGGGCGAGAGCAAGTCGTGGCACTGCCACTCGAAAGCCCTCTCCCGGCCAACCCAACGTTCAAGGCGTTCGGGGCGATGTGGACGGGTGGCGACTTGCACAGACTCTTCCCTGGGCATGTGAAGGATCTCGACCACGCGAAGAACAGCCCGCGACTTGAGCGCCACGTCTATCCGTTCATCGGCGCCATCAGAATGCGAGCCTTCTCCCTCGACCACGCTGACCTGGTCCTCCGGCAGCCGACCCTGCCGGCAGGCTCGCGGCGGCATGTGGCACTCCTTGTCCATCGGCTCGCAGTTCTGGCCGCGTACCCAGGGAATTACCTTCCAGCGTTCCCGCTCCCGAAGGGGTGGCTCCCCTCACCCTCGGCGGGCAAGGCGAAGACCTTCGTCTATCCGTCGGAGGATGCGGCGATGATGCGGGTGACCGACTTCCCGCTCGTGGTTCGCCTTCTGGTCGGCTTCATCAATCGCGAGGGGTGCCGTCCCACCGAAGCGGGCTCTGTCGAGTGGACCGATCTGGACCTCGTTCATGGGACGATCAATCTGGACGAGAACAAGACGAACGACGCACGCTCCTGGGTTTAGGACCCGGCCAC
>VGVR01000084.1 GCA_016873995.1 Gemmatimonadota bacterium | reverse complement strand
ACGAGCCCGGAGAAGATCGCGAGCGCGACCAGGTGCCACACTTCTGCGCGATCCGTCAGGACGAGCGCAGCCAGCAACGTGGCTTGGAACATGAGCAGGGTCTGCGCCACGACGACCATGCGGTGGCGGTTCCAGCGATCTACGAGCGCACCCGCGAGGGGGGCCATGATCAACCCCGGGAACTGGCCCGCGAAGGCGATGACCCCCAGCAGGAGCTCCGAGTCCGTGAGCCGGTACACCAGCCAGCTCATCGCCACCTGTTGCATCCAGGTACCGACGAGCGAGACGCCGTGCCCGAGGAAGAAGAGCCGCAGGTTCCGGTGCCTCAGGGCCCGGAAAGCGGTGCGTACGCGCGCGATCATGACGGGAGAAGGCTCTGAACTTCGCTCCTGCCGTCAAGGCTGCTGTCTCACCAGAGCTCCAAACGAAGAGGCCGCGGCTTTCGCCGCGGCCTCGACCGCCTTCGGAGTCGGGCTTTCCGCCGCCCTAGGTCAGTTGAACTCGCCCGGTCGGGCCTGAGCCCACTCCTCCATCGTCGGGAGCATCGCGCCGAGCACTTCGATTCCTGCGCCCCTCGCGACGTCCATCGCGGTCAGCACTTCGCCGTACGTCACCCCTTTGATGGCCTTGATGAAGAGCAGCTTGGCCGGACGGTCGCGATAGACCTGTTCCAACATCCCGGGGAGCTGCGCCTCCGTCACATACGTCTTGTTCAGAAACATAAGGCCGCTCGCATCGAACTCGAGCACGATCGGCGGCAACTCAGGGGCGGACTCGTCCTCCTTATCCACAGGGAGCTGCACGTCGATGCTGCGCTGCAGAACCTGCTGCGCCAGAATGAAGATCACGAGGAGCACCAACAGCACGTCGATCATCGGCGTCATGTTGGGGTCGACCATCGTGCGGCCCTTCGGTACCTCTGCCTTCGGCGTATCGGTGAGTGCCGCGGACATGGTCAACGCTCTCCTTCACGTCGCTGGACCGAGCCCGGCGTAGGATCCGACACGGCGGCCAACACGCGTGCCCCGGCGTCACGCCCAACCTGCATGGCCACCGCGATCTGTTCGTACGGTAGATCGTGGTGGGCCTTGAGGAAGAGCACTTTGTCGTCCGGCTGCGCCGCGAACTCAGCGGCGAGCAGGGCGGACACGTCGGCACGGTTTACACGTTCACGATTCAGATACCACTGACCCGCCACGTCGATGCCGAGCGTAACGCGGGCCTCGTCGGCTGGGCGCTCCAACAGGTTCTCTCCCTGCGGAAGCGTGGCCGTGAAGCCCTGCAGCAGCATCGGTGTGACGACCATGAAGATGATCAGCAACACCAGCATGACGTCGACCATCGGCGTGACGTTGATGTCGCCTTGTAGACCACTTTCACCCCCGCCGACGCTCATCGACATGGCTTACTTACCTCCCCTGAGCTTCGATTCGAGCACGAGCATGAAGTTCAGGAACTCCTTGTTCCCGTAGTCGATCTCCATGCCGACCATCTCGACACGGTTGGTGAAGTAGTTGTAGAACCACACCGCGGGAATGGCGACAAGCAGTCCGAAGGCGGTCGTGATGAGCGCCTCGGCGATACCGGCCGAGATCGCGGTAAGACCACCGGAGCCCATGTCCGCCATTCCGGTGAAGGCGGTCACGACGCCCATGGTGGTTCCGAGCAGTCCGACGAACGGAGCAGTCGAGCCGACCGTCGCGAGCACGCCGAGACCCCGGCGGAAGCGGGCGACCTGCTCGAGCTTGTTCAGCTCCACCGTCCGCTGCGCGGCAGCGATTTCGACCGGGGTCAACGTCCCGTCGGCCACGTTCGCGCGGAGCGCCGAGAACACGCCCTTGTACGCGCTGGCGAGGTGGCTGGAGTGATGCTTCTCGACCGCCGCCTGCGCCGCGGCCATGTCCTGGGCCTCGAGCGCCTTGGAGAGCTTCGGCGTGAACTTGATGGTCTCACGGCGCGACTTGCGCAGATCCCACCAGCGCTGTAGGGAGATCGTGATGGCGAAGAAGGACATGGCAAGGAGCGTGTACACGACCCCCTTCGCGAACCATCCCATTGTTCCCCAAAGTTCGATGAGATCTACGCTCATGTGCCGCACTCCTCAGTTGTGGGGGCACGCATGCGCCCGGTTTTTATTTGTCCATCTATCGGAAATCAGGGCCGGCACGGCTCGCGGGCCGGCCCTGGACCAGCCTGATGTTTCTTTCCCGCTAGTTCTGAACCTGGAAACGAATCGGGATCTGCACCCAAACCGCCACCGTTTGGTCTCGGTTCTGCGCCGGCGTGAACCTCATGACCTCGGCGACGTTGGCAGCCGCCTGATCGAGCGCTTCGAACCCACTGGTCTCCTGGACCTGAGTGCGCTGCACCCTACCATCCGTGCCGATAAAGAGCCAGAGCACGGGGGCTCCTCCGATACCGGCGTCGCGCAAGACCGGCGGGTACTCACGCATGAGGACGGTCTGCACGTCTTCGACGTTCGTGAGGGTCGGACGCACCGTCATGGGCGTGAAGCCCGGCACATCCGGGTTCGCCTCCGTCGAATCCTGCCGGGCCGCCGCATTCTGCGCGACGGCACCCGTGCCGGCCGCCAGGGCCCGCGCATCGAATACGATGTCCATCGAGGGCGCCGGAATCGAGCTCAAGATCACCGTGGGCATCTCGAGCTGCGAGATCACCGTGACATCCGGCATTTCGGCCTGGAG
>VGVR01000083.1 GCA_016873995.1 Gemmatimonadota bacterium | reverse complement strand
ACTCGGGATCTCGCGAAGGACCTCAACGAAGACTCGCTCGGTATCCCCCAACTCCCTCCGGTAGTCCAGATCATTGACCGAGCTGACCACATCGTCGACGCCGATGCTGAACTCCCGATTCTCGGCGAAGAACGCCCGTAGGACATCGAGCGGCGGCACGACATCGATCCGGAAAAACCGATACCTCCGACGCAGCCCCTGCCGAATTGTGGCCAACGGGAGCCTTGGCGTAACCGCCAGCATCTTCCGGGTGGTGTTCCGCAGCCGGTTACGTTCGGGCGGGATGTCCGGCATCCAGAACCAGTCGCCAAGGAGGAACTCGACTCGGGGGGAGCTCCCGAGGAGACGTCGGATCACGTCCGCGGAGAAGACCTCTCCGCCGGTGGCAAGGCGCGCCCGAACCTCTTCAACGTTCGAAACCCCCGATTTTCCCGCCTCGCGCCGCGCGGCAGAGAGGAGTAAGCCAACGCCGGTTTCGTCTGGCCCGTAGACGTAGCCAACGCCGTCCTGGTTGACGACCTGAAAGCCGATCTCATACCCGAAGACCGTCGCGGCGCGCTCAACGCCGGCTGGGTGGAATGGAACGCTGCTAATCCTGCGGTCGGCGAGGAGCCTGGCCGCCGCCTCTGTCGACAGGGGGGCTGCTGCATTGAGAGCCTGGATCGCTCGCTCGAGCGCGGGCACGTATAATAGAGGCCCTAGGCGAAGTAACGATTTGCGCACGATCTGGCGCACGCGCTCACGTGTCACTTCGAACCGGTTGCCCACCTCTTGGAGCGTCGCGGGCGCTTCACCGTCCCACCCCATGCGCCGGAGCGTCATCTGCATGGGCCGCTCGGCCACGCCGCAGATCAAAAGTAGCTTCCGCAACGCGAAGTCGAGAGGCTCGCAGTCTATCTCCGAGACCCGCGCAAGGACTGCCGGAAGAGCCTCTGCCACCCGGAGTGACCGCTCTCCCTGAGGGTTCGCTAGCGCATCATCGAACAGCTCAGCGAGTGTCCCTTCGTACGCCGGAGCAATGTCTCGGAACCGGGGATCATCGGCTCGGACCCGCTCGGCCCACGGCTCGTGGCACGCCGCCAGCAGCGCCCCTTGGTGTTCTTCCGTTAGGGCCGCACTCGACTCCGACGATGCCTGCTCGGCGATCACCGCGAACTCCAACGCGCTCTTCGCGCCGAGCGACCGAACCGATAGAACGTCCCCATACGTGAGCCTGCCCAGCTGGTCTGCATCGAGAAGCCCCACCCGTTCCAGGGCGTTGCGAACCCGTGCTGGCCACTCAATGCGACGCGGATCCCCTCCCTGCCATCCCTCCCTCAGCACCGCAACGTCCGAGACCTCGCTCCCGCGGTAGTTCAGGAGACCAACCAAGTACTGCATAGCTCGATCGGGCAACTCGTCCAACCGCTTCCAAATCGAGGCATCCAGCGCGATTGCCGTCGCCTCCGATGGCAGCCCAAGGTCGCGCGTCAGCCACGCTGGCAGTGCCTCGCTGGCAAACGCACGGCGTAGCGTCTCGGGAAGTAGCGGTGCAGGGGGTCGGCCCCACCGCAGCACTGGCGAGCGTGTCAAGATCTTTTGGGACAATAGTGCACTTGATCTTCGTCTCCGCGGCGCGTAGTATACCAACACTGAATAATAAGTCGAGAAAACGCCTTGACAGAAATCACCCAGTCCCAACTAGTCGCCCTCGCCCTCTACACGCTGGGCGGGGCTGGTACGGCTGTGGACACCGAGGATGTGGCTTTTCGTGCGCACCAGATGGCCCCCGAGCGGTTTTCATGGCGAAAGTATCCTGTTCAGATCAACCTCGAGCTCGTGCGCGTCGCTCTCAATGACGCGCGCAAGAAGGAAGCCGGCCGGCTAGTCAGCGGGACGGGGCGTAGTGGGTGGTCGCTGACCGTCACGGGCCATCGGTGGGCAGAGCAGAATCTTGGCCGCGTCAAGAGTGCCAACCTCAGCCGACGGCGCCAGGATAGGACGGCCGGTTCCATCGACGAGCGACGCTGGCAGCGCGAGCGCCTCAGAGTCCTCGACACTGTAGCTTGGCGCCGGTGGAGCGAAAAACAAGACCGCTCGGACATCACATCCGAGGCTGCCGCCGACCTTTATCGCGTGGACCGCTACGTCCTGGGGCGCGCTCGTGAAATGAAGGTCAACCGACTGCGCGACATGTTCCATGACGACCAGGAGCTAGCGCCGTTCCTCGATGCCGCGGCGACAGTGCTCTTGAGCGAAGGAGGCGGGCATGACAACTCCACCGACTGATATGCGCGTCACCTCTCACGTCGGGCGAGACGTGCTCGCCCAAGCGGCTCAGTTCAAGACTGAGGCTGCCGTCGTGTGGGAGTACGTTGCCAACTCGCTCCAGTACGTCGACCCGGGCGTCCAGCCCAAGGTGGAGGTTACGGTCAAAAAAGACGGCATCGTCATCTCGGACAACGGCACCGGCATGGACGAGACGATTCTGCGCCACTTCTTCACCATGCACGCCGAGAACCGCGAGCGCCTCTCCGGGCGCATCGGTCGTGGCAAGTGGGGGACGGGCAAAAGTGCCGCCTTCGGTATCGCCGACTCCCTCTCCGTAGACACTGTCCGCAACGGGAAGCGCAACGTCGTGGAGTTGCGCCGCGGCGTCATCAAGGCCTCGACGGGGGGCGCTATCCCCTTGGAATGGAAGGTCCGAGACGAGTCGGTCAACGAGCCTAACGGGACCGTGGTCACTATCAGCGGGATCGAGCTGCCTCGCGTCGACAAGGCCTCGATCATCGAGTACATCGAGCGCAACCTTTCTGCCTTTCGGGGCACAACGCCGACGGTCGTGGTCAACAACAGCGTCTGTGAGTACGACGAACCGC
>VGVR01000082.1 GCA_016873995.1 Gemmatimonadota bacterium | reverse complement strand
TCGCAGCGCCTGTACCCGGAGAATCTTCGAGCGCGGGTGTTTGAGAGAGACAACTACACGTGCCGCGAGTGCGGGCGTGACCGAGCGGCGGCGGTCGCAGCTGGCGACACGCGCTTTTACCTTGAGGTTCATCACGTCGTTGCGATGGTGGACGAACTGGAGGGAATGGCCCCGAGTGACCGTCACCGGATGGAGAACCTGATCACGCTGTGCCACGCCGATCACCTACGCCTGACGGCGGAGCTTCAAGAGAGGCGACGCAGGGAGCGCGGAGGCTAGGCGGCGGCGCGGCCTGCGCTCTGGGGCTGGTTCGCGGCGAGGTGTTCTGAGATCCGCGTGGCGACTGCGCGCGCGAGAAGCGGAGGAACGGCGTTGCCGATCTGCTTCGCGATGGACGTCATCGGCTGATCCTCAGGGAGAACGAAGTCGTCAGGGATCGTCATGCAGCGAGCTGCCTCCCTCACGGTGATAGGGCGATGCTCGCTCGGATGCAGGTAGCGGCCCTTCTCGGGCTTGTAGAACTCAGTCCGGATCGTGAAGGCTGGGCGATCCCACCACAGTCGCCCGAACACGTCCGTCGATCCCGACTTCTTGCGGAGCCAGCACGCAGGAGTGATGTCCGGGCGGCGCGCGGCGAGGTCGAACCTGCCTTCGCCTTCGTTCGGGATCGTCTTGTAGCGCTCGATGCTGACCGGCGTGGGGTTCCGTGGGCGATGCCACTGACTTGCGTTAGGAGCGAGGGGAAGCCCCTTCACGGCATCCGCGAACGACCGCCACGCCTTCGCGCCTTTTGGCCGCGTCTCTCCGGGCGCGTAATGGGTCTGAGTCGGCCACTCGACTGGGCCATGGGTCGAGCCGATGACGAACGCGCGCCGTCTCGTCTGGGGAACACCGTAGTCGGCGGCGTTGAGGATTCGTCCGTCAACCGTGTAGCCGAGCTGCGCCGCTTGCGTCTTGAACGTCTCGAACTCCGCTGAGCGAAGCAGTTCGGGGACGTTCTCCATCACGAACACGCTCGGTGCGGACTGCTCTAGCGCCCGGAGGTATTGACGCCACAGCGAGCGGCGCTCCAGACCGACACCCTTCATGTTGAGCGGCGAGAACCCCTGGCAGGGCGGGCCACCGATCACAACGTCGGCATCGGGGAACGTCTCGACGTCCTCGATCGGGCCACAGAAGACGTGGTCACCGAAGTTCGCACGGTATGTCGCAGCGGCCTCGGAATCCCACTCGACAGCGAACGCTGGCTCGAAGTCGCCCGAGTCCACGAACCCGCGCGTCATGCCGCCGCAGCCAGCGAACAGGTCCATCAAGCGATGAGCGCCCACAATAACGAACGTAGCCGTCGATGCGGACGGACAGGTTCAGCTCTCAGGAAGGTTCGCCCCAAGAGCTTGAATGCGAGAACGCGATACCCTGGGTTCTCGCCTCGAATTCTTTGGGTGTGCAGCGGCACGAGGCGGAGGCGATCGTCGATGGTGACCGCCCGCACAGCGGCCTGAACTACCGGACGCCCCACGAGGTCGCCCGGACCTGGGAAGATCAGCAACCACTACACAAACAGGCGGCCTGAACTGTCAACACCGCCGGGGAGCAGGTCAATGTGATCCGCTCGGGTCTCAGCTTCATTCATCTGTGGAGCACAGCCTCCTCCATCGCATTCAACGCCGAGCTCTTCGCCCTGTGCCGTCAGTCTTCCATCGATCAACGGTCGGAGGTACTGCGTGGCAACCCACTCAACCGCCGGAACGCACACAGCGTCTCCGAGTCCGAAGAGCGCCTGATTGTCGGTCGTCCCATCCAGGTTGTAGTCGTGCGCACCCTGCAATCGGGCGTACTCGCGCGGAGTCATCCACCGAACTCGGACACGCCCTCGCCCAGCCTCTACCAGCGCTTGCTTGCTCGAACCCCCGCGCGCCGTGCGCAGGCAACCGCTGATGAAGTCGTCGCGAATCTCCCATACCGCACGGCCCGCGCGTGTCCTCCGGTAGGCGGTCGCCCACGTAGTCGCGGTGGACGCGCGCAGGCTTGCGAGTCGTTCTGCCTGAAGAGACGAGAGCGACGACGCGAATCGCTCAACCCGTTCGGCGTCCCACCATCGGCCATCCGAGGGGGGGAGGCGCTCCACGACGGCGGCAAGGCTGCCGACTTCGACTGGCGGAAGCCGTAGGGGCAGCGCGTGAAGCCGCAACTCCGGATGCCGATCACGAACCTGTGAGATCCACTTGGGGCGGAAGCCATGCTGCCAGTCGTCCGCAGCTTGAAGCGGCTCCTTCGACCCGACAATGAATAGGCGCGCTCGACTCTGCGGCACGAACCGCCGAGCATCCACGACAAGGAGGTCGCAGTAGTAGCCAAGGTCGTTCATCTGGGCGAGGGCAGCTCGGAGATCTTCGCCGCCATGCGAGGTAGCGAAGCTCGGGACGTTCTCAAGAAGAGTTGCCGTCGGGCGTCGGTCACCCATCTCGTGCAGCACGCGGGCGAACTCCCAGAACATCCCGGACTGCTGCCCCGCCAGCCCCCGTCGCCGCCCGGCAAGAGAGAGATCGACGCACGGGAAGGACGCTGTCGCCAGCTCTATGTCAGGAACATCTTCTCCACGAATATCCCGCACGTCGCCAAGCACGAAGTCGCTGGTGTCGAAGTTCGCCGCGTACATGTCGCGCTTCGACGCCTCAATGTCGTTCGCGAAGACGACCTCGATGCCCGCACGTTCGAGAGCTGCTCGCACGAGGCCGATGCCCGCGAAGAACTCCGCGGCGCGCGGCGCGCCGCGGCCCGTATTGATTCGTGCCGTCACCGCACCGATTCTTGCAGTTGACCTCGGACGCCACGCCCTCTCGCCCCGCCGCACCGGCCCCTACTGCTTCGGGACGCTGCTGCCGCATCGTCTCCGAGCGCGCG
>VGVR01000081.1 GCA_016873995.1 Gemmatimonadota bacterium | reverse complement strand
CAACATTATGCAGGCTCCAGACCCCCTGCAGGCTTGCGAGATCGAGGTTTACATCCCATTACTGCAGGCCAGGCAGCTCCGAGCGACGCAGGCCGGTTCAGGCGGCTACCTTGACCAGGGCCCCGATGGCGGTCTCGGCAGTGGGGGACAGCAGTCGTTTGACCTCGTCGGCGTTCAGCGCGCGCATTTCCTTGCGCGCAACATTCGGAGCGCGCACGGCTTGAGCCGGGCTGTGGCGGATCAGACCCCAATCCACCGCCGAATTGAGAGCCCTCTTGAGGAAGGGCTCTTGGAACTGTGTCTCGCTATGGAGGAGAGTCCCACCGCCTAACTTGGAAAACAAGCCCGCGGCTCTTGCATTCTCCGATTGCCATAAGAAGGCGAAAGTCGCCGAAGTGTGGCCCTGGCTTGGCCATACCAACGCATCGTGCCACGACGGCATTCAGTGGTCGATCCGCGCCTGGAGCCCTCCTACCGGGTGCCCGCTGTTGCCCCTGGCTACGTCGCTGACGTGGCTCGGGCCAATTGGTGCATCTGCGCGTTCCCCGTCCACCCCTCTCGTGCGGAGAGATGGCCACCCCATAGCCGAGGCGCGCTATGATGGCCCACGAGATGTGAAAGCGATGCGAGGTCGTGGAGATCACCGGCGGGGGCAGGCGTCGATGGCGCGATGGGTAGCGGCGCGGCGTGGCAGCGATGGAGCCAGGCTGGGATTCGAGGCGAACCTGACGCTGGCTGCCGACAAGCTGCGAATCAAGATGGACGGGGCCGAATACAAATCTGTCGCGCTCGGCGTCACTCTACAGTGCGACGCGGGGCGGCAACGCCAACTTCGCGTGGGTGCCTAGATGCGCACTACACTCACCCCGCACCACGCCAAGTACTACGCCCACGACCTTACGCGGCGCGCGGCATCCGGCATGGATCGCCTTTCCACCGCCTTGTTCGACGCCGCGGTCGATCTGAACCCGCACCAGATCGAGGCGGCACTGTTCGCGCTGCAGTCGCCGCTTTCCAACGGCGTGGTCCTCGCCGACGAGGTGGGCCTTGGAAAAACGATCGAGGCTGGGATCGTCCTATGCCAGTACTGGGCGGAGCGCCGGCGCCGTTTGCTGGTCATCTGCCCGGCGTCCATTCGCAAGCAATGGGCCCTTGAGATTCAGGAGAAGTTCAACCTGCCCGCTCTTGTGCTGGACGCCAAGGCGTACCGTGAGGCGCGGCGCGAGGCCCGGGACCCTCTGCACCCCGGTGCTATCCTGATCGTGTCGCTGCACTACGCGAACGCGCTCAGCGAAGAGCTGAGATCGGTCAAATGGGATCTGGTCGTAATCGACGAGGCCCACAAGCTGAGCAACGCCTACCGCCCGAGCAACAAGGTTGGCCAGGGCATCCGCTGGGCGACGGAAGATTGCCGCAAGCTCCTGCTCACCGCTACGCCGCTCCAGAACTCCCTTCTGGAGCTGTACGGCCTCTCGACGCTCATCGACGAGCGCCTCTTTGGCGACGTCAACGCCTTTCGCGCCCAGTATGCAAGCGCCGGCAGCGACCTGGCCGCGCTGCGCACGCGTCTCGCTCCGTTCTGCAAGCGGACGTTGCGCAATCAGGTCACGGAATACATCCGTTACACCGAGCGCCGACCGATCACCCGGCCGTTCCACCCGACCGACGACGAGCACGCACTCTACGAGGAGGTCTCCGCGTTCCTGCAACGCGAGGACAGCTACGCGCTGCCCCGACGGCAGCGCCACCTGACGGCGCTTATCCTTCGCAAGCTGCTCGCATCCTCATCCCCGGCCATCGCAGCGACCCTGGACATACTGCGCCAGCGCCTCGAAACGCTGCGCGATGAGCGCATTCAGAGCGACCCGGAGTTCGCGGAGCAGCTCGTCGAGAGCGAAGAGATCGAAGGAGACATCCTCGAAGAAATCCTCTCGGAGTCCAACGGCACCGAGGGCGACGAGACGGCACCGGAGCCGATCAACCGGCGCAAGATCCGGGAGGAGATCGAAGTGCTCCAGAGCCTGGCCGACGAGGCGCGCCGCATCGGCGTGGATACCAAGTCGCAGACGCTGCTCAAGGCGCTGGAGATCGGCTTCCAGCAGATGGCCACGACCGGCGCCGCGCGCAAGTCGCTCGTCTTCACCGAGTCCCGCCGCACCCAGGACTACCTGAAGAGCTTCCTCGAGTCGCACGGCTACGCGGGGCAGGTAGTCCTCTTCAACGGCACCAACGGTGGCCCCGAAGCCACGGCCATCTACGAACAGTGGGTCGAGCGCAACCGTAACACCGGCCGCGCCTCCGGGTCGCGCGCCGTCGATGTACGTACGGCGCTGATCGAGCACTTCCGCGACCACGCGACCATCATGCTTGCCACGGAGGCCGCGGCCGAGGGGGTGAACCTCCAGTTCTGCTCGCTCGTTGTGAATTACGACCTGCCGTGGAATCCCCAGCGCATCGAGCAGCGCATCGGCCGCTGTCACCGCTACGGCCAGAAGCACGATGTCGTGGTCATCAACTTCCTGAACGAGCGCAACGAGGCGGACCGGCGTGTTCTCGAGTTGCTGACCGAGAAGTTCAGCCTCTTCAATGGCGTGTTCGGTGCCTCGGACGAGGTGCTCGGTAGCATCGAGTCCGGCGTGGACTTCGAGAAGCGCATCCTCGCCATCTATCAGGAGTGCCGGACGCCGGAGGCCATCGATGCCGCCTTCCGAGCTCTGCAGGCTGAGATGGAGGAGCAGATCCGCACGCGCCTCGACGACACCCGGCGCGCCCTGTTCGAGCACTTCGACGAAGACGTGCACCAACGGCTGCGCCTGCGCCTCGCCGATGCCCGGGCCCAGCTCGACCGCGTAGGCCAGCGCTTCTGGTCGCTGACGCACCACGTCCTCGCTGACCGGGCGCGGTTCGACGAGGCCGCGCTCGCCTTCGATCTCGATCGCCCGCCGCGGGAGGACATTCCGCGCGGCCGCTACCACCTCATCTCCAAATCGCAGCC
>VGVR01000080.1 GCA_016873995.1 Gemmatimonadota bacterium | reverse complement strand
CGTTCGAGGTCACCGCCCGTAGTGGTCGCCCTGGGTCCCTCACCAACGACAATTACATCTCCTCATCCACCTCCTTGCAGGCCAGCTCCTTGTTCGAGGTCGCCGCCTGTAGTGGTCGCCCTGGATCCCTCACCAACGACAATTACATCTCCCCATCCACCTCCTTGCAGGCCAGCTCCTTGTTCGAGGTCGCCGCCTGTAGTGGTCGCCCTGGGTCCCTCACCAACGACAATTACATCTCCCCATCCACCTCCTTGCAGGCCAGCTCCTTGTTCGAGGTCGTCGCCGGGGTAGTTGTCGTCGGGGTAGTCGTCGTCAGGTCACCTCGCTTCTTCGCCTCTTCGTTCCGGAGGCTCGGGCCGGTCATCTCCAGGATCACCGCGTGGTGGACGAGACGATCGATCGCGGCGGCGGTGGTCATCGGGTCTTTGAAGATCCGGTCCCACTCGCTGAACACCAGGTTGCTGGTGATGATGACGCTCTTGCGCTCGTAGCGCTCGGACAGGAAGGTGAAGAGCACCTCCATCTCGTCGCGGCTCTGCTGGACGTAGCCGATGTCGTCGAGGATGACCGCGTCGAAGGCGTCGAGCACGGCGAGCTCCTTCTCGAGCCGGAGGTCGCGCTTGGCGGCGAGCAGGCGCTGCACCAGGGCGAAGGTGGGCGTGAACAGGACCCGATACCCACGCTGGATCAGCTCATGGCCGATGGCGCAGACGACGTGCGTCTTTCCGCGGCCGGGGAGGCCGAAGGCGAGCAGATTCTCCCCTCGCTCGACGAAGCCTCCCTCACACAGAGTGGCCAGTTGCTTCTGGACCTTGACCGGCAGTTTGGCGCGCTGGAGGGTGCCGAGCGCCTTCTCGGTCGGTAGCTCGGAGCACTTCTGGTAGCGCTCGATGCGGCGGCGGCGGCGCTCCTCGACCTCGAGCTCCGCGAGATGGTGCAAGTACTGGCCGAAGGTCCACCCCTCGCGCTCGGCCTTCTGGGCGAGCTCCGCGGCGTAGCGCGCGAACGCCGGGAGCTTGAGCGCGCGCAGCAGGATCGCGAGCGATTGGGCGAGTGAGGGCGCCGCCGGCGGGTGGACGACGGTCATGTCCCCACCTCCCCGAACCGCATGTCGTCGGTGAGCAGCGCGTCGTAGGCGAGCAGATCGACGGGCGAGGGGTGGAGCACGGGCAGCTCGGCGCGGACGGGCTGCACGACCAGCGCCTTCACCGTGTCGGCGCAGATCGCCTTGTCTTCGGCGAGCAGACGCGCGAGCGCCGCTTCGACATCCTCCTCGATGGTGCTGGCGGCGAGGTGGAGAATTCGCAGATACTCCAGATCACCCTTGACTCCATGGTGTGGAGTCTGAATAGAGTCATAGGCGCGACGGAACACCACCGAAGGGAACATCTCCTCGCGGTAGACGTAGCGCGCGAAGCCCCCCGGCTTTCGCACCAGCGACCAGATCACGTGGCGGTAATCGATCCGGTGCAGGTTTCTCCCGCGCAGCCGGTCGCAGCAGAGCTGGAGGCTGCCCCCATAATCCGCTTCGATCCGGTCTTCGTAGATGCGTACACGCAACGTCTCGCCGATGAGGCGCGAGGGGACCGAATAGGCGCAGTGTTTGACCCGAATGGTGCTCCATTCGCTCACGCACAGGAGCTCCTCGGTGAACTCGGGCAACCTCGACACGTCGAGCGGGCGCATCGCCGCGAGGTCTTCTTCGACGCGCCGCCCCCGAGCCCCGTTGGCCTTGCGCAGCACCCCTTGGAGAAAGGACTCCCACGCTTCGACGCTCTCGAATTCACGGCTCCCGCGGAGCAATAACGCTTGCTCCAGCCGGCGTTTGAGCGCGCCGTTGCTCGCCTCGACATCGCCATTTTGTTCCTTGGCGCCGATCTCGGTCGTGCGCGGCTTCATCCGGAAGTGCCGCATCAGCGCGAGGTACTCCTCGTTGAACGGCCTCTTGCCGCTGTCGGCCAGCCCCAGCTTGCCGTCGGGGATCCGGTGCGTGGCCGCCGTCGAGTTGTCGGTCTGATGGTATTCCGGAACGCGACCGAGCTGGAACAACGCCGCCTGCACGCCCCGGCGAAGCGCCGCCATCGACTCCGACAGGCACACCGTCGCCCACTGCCAGTTGGAAAACGGCAGCACCACCACGCAGAGCATGTGCGCGAACACCTGCCCCGCGATGGTGACCGCCAGCTCCGTGGCCCAGGTGAAGTCGGTCTGCGCCGCCTCCCCGGCCCGATGCACCTGCCCCAGCACGACCTCTCGGTCGGGCCCGTGCTCCGCACGCCACCGCTTCACGTGCCGCTGCAGCGTGCGCAGCTGCCCCGGCTCGTAGCGCCCGGGATACTTCTCGATCAGCGCTCCGAAGATCGTCTTCGCTTCCAGCTCCGGCGCCCCTTCGAGCAGCGCCTCGACCTCCTTCCAGTCCTGCGCGAACGGGTCTTCGCGCGTGCACCACGTCCGCGCCGCCACCATCTCCGACGGTAGTCGCCCAGCCTGGATGTACTTGCGCGCCGTCGTCCGGTCCATGTCGGCCACCATCGCCGCCCGGCCGACCTGGCCGTGTTTCGTCATCTCTTCCATCAGCTTCCTCACCTGCGCGTCGCTCACCGGTCGCACGCTGCCTGCCTCTCCACCTCGTGGAGGGCCGGCACCACGCCGACGAGCTACGCCTCCGAAGGATGGGGAGATGTAATTGTCGTCAGCGCGGAGATGTAATTGTCGTCACGCAGATGTTCCACAGGGACTCGATGGAGGTGCTCAGCCGCGCCGAGGTCGGCCGCAAGCACCTGGAGGCGGAGCCCGAGCCGATCGAGCGCACGTGCGGGCCGCTGGCGGCGCCGCTGGGGCGGCTGCTTGCCGCCATGGTCGCGAAGGAGCCGCGCGAGCGCCCCACCATGAAGGAAGTCGTGGACGGCCTGCGCTTCGAGCTGCAGCGGCTGCGCGAGCACTTCCCGCCGGAGGCCGAAGTCCACGACGACGAGGTCGGCGACGACGAGCTGCCGGTCGCGGCATCGC
>VGVR01000079.1 GCA_016873995.1 Gemmatimonadota bacterium | reverse complement strand
GCCCGCACGGCCACGAGCGCGCACGCCGCTGCGAGCACCACGAAGACGAGATACCCGACCATCCAGAGCCGCGACTGGGCCGCGCCCGGCATCGTCGGCTCCAGCAGCAATGGAAACGCGAGCAGCCCGACGAGGCTCCCCGCGTTCGAGCCCGCGTAGAGGAAGTACGGATCCGCGGCAGCCTCGTGCTCGGTGGCGGCGAGCCAGCGCTGGAGCAGCGGACTGGCCGAGGCGAGCACGAAGAACGGCGCACCCACGGCAACTAGGAGCACTCCCAGGATCCACAGCGACTGACCGCCCTCCACCGGCGGATACCCGTTCGGCAGCGCGATCGGTAGTGCCAGCAGTGGGAGCGCGAGGAGCAGCATGTGCGCCATCGCCTGTCGGCGGACACCGAGCCAACGTACGGAGAAGTGCGCGTATGCGTACCCGGCGAGCAGCGCGGTCTGGAAGAAGACCATGGCGGTGTTCCACACCTGTGGGCTCCCGCCTGCGCGTGGGAGCACCATCTTGCCCACCACCGGCTGCACCAGGAAGAGCAGCGCCGCGGCCACGAAGATCGCGGCCGTGTAGAGCGCGGCGAGGGTCCTGCCCTTCGTCACGTGCCTGTGCCTGTGCGTGGTTTGTGGGGGGGACGTGCTTCGTCGGACGTGGCTGCGGAAGTCAGGCGGAGGTGCCCGTCAGCCGGCGATGCTGCTCCAGCTCTCCGCCAAGTGCGCCGCCGTGCGCCAAGCCAGGGCCTGCGCGGTGAGCGTCGGATTGCGGGCACCGCTCGTGCCCATCACCGACGCGCCGAGCACGCCCACGTTGGGTGCCTCGTGCGAGAAGCCCCACCGGTCGACCACGTTCGTCTCGGGGTCGTCACCCATGCGCGTGCCACCGTAGGCATGCGTGGAGGCGCCCATGGCCCCGCCCACGCCGCCGCGCACCACCTCGATCGCACCGGCCTCGCGATACCACTGCTCGGCCTTGTCCTGCATGAACGCTGCGGCGCGCCGCTCGTTCTCCTTGTACTCGCCGGTGATGCGGATGACCGGGAAGCCGAGTGCGTCCGTGACGCGCGGATCGAGGTCCAGGTAGTTGTCCTCGTAGGGGAGCGTGGTCTTCTGGATGTAGAAGCTGTGCGAGCGGTCCGCGTTCTCGTGGATGAAGCTCTTCCACTCCGATCCCCAGGAACGTACGCGCCCCCAGGTCCCGGAGTTGGCCGCAGCGATCGGCCGCCGATCGGACATCGCCCAGAGGTTGCCGCCGCCGATGAAGTCGAGCCCCGCGTGGTCGAAGTTGTCGTCCGCCCACTCGTCCACCGCTACCCCCTGGGCGGGAAGGCCGTACCAGGCCTTCAGGTCGTACGGGAAGAGCGCGGTGACCGCACCGCCCTGATGGTGGCTCAAGTAGTGCCGCCCGACCTGCCCGTGGTTGTTGGAGAGGCCGTTCGGGTACCCGTCCGATTTGGAGAGCAGCAGTAGCCGCACGTTCTCGTACGTGTACCCGGCCAGCAGCACGACGCGCGCCGGCTGGAAGTACTCGGTGTTGCCCACCAGGTAGTTCACGCCCGTGGCGCGCCCTTCACGGTCCACCTGGATGGTGGTGACGTGCGCGCGCGTGACCACGCGCAGCCGTCCGGTCGCGACGGCCTTCGGGATGGTGGTGAGATGCGTGCTGTTCTTCGCGTCGAGTGGGCACCCGCCCTTGTTGCAGTAGCCGTGATAGCCGCACCCGCTGCGCCCGCCATACTCGGCGGTGTTGATGGCGGCCGGACCGGGGAAGGGGTTCCAGCCGAGCGAGCGCGCGGCCTCCGCCATCTTGTCTTGGAACGCGGTCCACCGCAGTGCCGGCATCGGATATTCGCGCTGGCGCGGTCCTTCGAACCTGTTGCCGCGCGGGTCGATGCGGCCGCGCACGTTTCCGGCCTGCCCCGAGACGCCGACCTCACGCTCGACGATGTCGTAGTAGCGCTCCAGCTCGTCGTAGCCGAACGGCCAGTCCTGCACCGTCGACCCCGCGGGAATGCGCGTTCGGCCATAGCGCCGCGTCGTCTCGCTCACCACGCGGAAGTCCCACGGGTTGAGCCGCCAGCTCTGTGCCCAGTAGTGGAGCGTGGTCCCGCCGACTGCGTTCATCATCGGGTGGTTGCCGATCTGGCTCGCGGTCTCCGCCGAGGTCGCTCGCGACGTGGGGCGCTCCGCTTCGGTCTTCTTCACCAACATCGGCCAGTCGCGCACGTTGTTGCGGATCTCGTCGGGCGCGAAGTCTCGCCGGTCGAGCCACGTACCCGCCTCGAGCCCGACCACGTCGAGCCCCGCCTGCGCGAGCGGCAAAACCGCCACGCCGCCGGCGGCACCGAGGCCGACGACCACCACGTCCGTGCCCGCGAGCTGCGTCGGCATCAGCGGCTCGCTCCGCCCTGGAACTGGCCGAAGTCGTACGCCGAGCGCCGCGCGGGCTCCAGGTCGTCCGCCTCGAGCATGCGCTGCTCCTCGTCGGTGACGCGAAGCCGCACGCCGGGATAACGAATGAGGTCCCAACCGACGAAGTTCACGTTCCCGCCGTACTGCGGGTCGCCGAACGTGCCCTGCCACGTATGATCCTTCACCATGTTGAAGAACGCCGCCGAGCTTCCGACGAATCCCGTTCCGGCCCCCGTGGCGCTTCCCGCCTGTACGTCGATGAGCACGGAGTCCTGATCGCGAGGGGACAGCTCCGTGAACGAGGCGCCGCGCGAATACCTGGCGTACCGATCGAGAGCGGCGATTCCCGCGCGATAGGCGTCCACGGAAGCCGACTCCGCCTCCGAGAGTGCCCGGTCGATGAAGCGGAGCGCGCCGGCCTCCAGCGCGCCAGGGCCGAGATCGTCCGACGGAATCAGTCGTTCGACCATGGCGGAGAGGACCTCCGTCTCCGCCGCGGTGAGGTTCATGAGGGGGCCGACGGGCGCGCGAGGGGCGGTGACCATCGCGAGCCCCGAGGGGCCGGACGCGGGCACGGGCGTCGCTGGCCCGGGGTGCGCCGGAGCGGCCGG
>VGVR01000078.1 GCA_016873995.1 Gemmatimonadota bacterium | reverse complement strand
CACTGGCCACGGCATAAGGTCCCTGTGACTCGGCCACCTTCGACAACGCCAGGCGGTCCCCTGCCGGTTCCGACCCGACCTGAAAGGCCCCCGGCCAGCCGCCGTGCTGCTCGATGACCTCGTCGATCTCCTTCATCAGGCCGATGGTCTCGGAGAGGGCGACGACGACCTTCTGGTAGTGGGCGATGTCGTCCTTCGAGAGCGTGCGGCCCTTGCGGTCCTTGAGCCACTTCTCGCAGACCTGGTAGCCGCCGATGTGGAAGTTCCACACGTCCTCGCGCACGCCCCTGAAGCCGGTGGTCTGGGCTTTGTCGATCCAGACGGTGTTCTTGGACCGAGAGACTTTCTCGACCTCGGGATTCCGGCCGCCCGTAAATTCCGTGATCGGCTTGGCGAGCTTCGGCGATTCCAGCAGGTGCAGGCAGAGCAGCTCGCGGCCAAGCTTCGCCAGTACGGCGAACGGTTCGGCTGCTCCGGGCGGCGGGACGCGAGGGAAGTCGAGCATGAGCATCGGCTCGAACCGCCGGCGGTACTCAGGGCAGTGGAACACCGCGTAGATGTACGCCAGCACATCCTCCGGGCCGAACTTCTTCTTGAGATCGCCTCGGCCATCGCTGACAAACCTCAGGCCTGTCGCCTGTGCGATGGTTTCGACGAAGCCGGGGCCGAGGTTTGGCCGCCTCCCGCCTTTGCCCTCCGGCCAGGTATGGAACAACGACCCTTCCGACTTGCCGACGCCGGGGTAGAGGTAAAGGGGGAACAGGTAGTTGATCTCTCGCGTGACGTTTGAGATCGCGCAACTCTCGATGATTTGGTTGGTCACGCCAACCTGTGCCCACTCGTCGTCCGCACGTGCTTGCTGGCGACATGAGATGATTGCTAAGTTCTCCCCCGCGAGCATGTGCGGCATGGCCTCGGTGCGGGGCCAGTCCACCATCCATGGCACGTAGTAGATGTCGCGGATGTCGAATGGACGGTAGAGGACAGGTGCGTAACGCTCGTCCCACTTTCTGTCGTCGCGCAGCCGCTTTCGGGCCTCTGGGAGCTTCCAGCCGCGCGAATCGCCGGCCGGATACTTCTTCGCCCCTTTGCCGCCGAAGTATCTCTGACGGATGACCTGATCTGACAAAGAGCTATCGCGTAGATCTACAATGCGCTGCTTCAGTGCGGCTCGGTCGAAGTCGATGACGAAGTCGTCACGAGCAGTGACGATGCCGGTGACGTTGACCGGCATGATCTCATTGATAGCTGGCCAATCGTTGTAGTCACCCGCTTCGCTCTGGTCGAACGGTTCGAAGAGGAAGAACGGCTCGATGGTCGGCATATTCTGCCAGTCGGTGGCGACGACGCTGTGATCGGCCAGCCAGCGGTACTTGAAGTCGCGCTCGCCCCAGAGGTCGGCGTGACGGACGGTCGTGGTGTCGATGCCTGCGCGGTGAGCGCAACGGCGTGCGAACAGGCCGATACCGACGCCCTGCTGGATGTCGAAGACGTTGACGTCCTTGCCGCCGCCGGGCGGGGCTTCCTTCTTCTTGAGGTTGCCGTGCAGGTCGAGGACGCGGATGTCGTCGAACGCGTCCATGAGGGACCAGCGCATGCCACGGAAGGTGGGATTGTCGAGGTAGCCGTGGTTGGAGATATAGCCGTGGATGCCGACGCCGGTCGAGGTGAGGCAATGTTGCGACCAGCGTATAAACTTGACGTAGTCGTCCTGTAACCAGAGCTTGCGCTCGCCGAGCGGTTGGCCGTTCACGTGGTAGTAGCTGGCGGTAGATGTACCGTCGTGCACGGCGCCCTTTAGCAGCCCATCGATCCAGGGGGTCATGTTGGACGAGATCCCCGAGTACGGCGGGTTGCCGATGACGACCGTGAACGGCTGATGACGCTTCACGTCGTTCACGGCTTGAGCTTCGTGCGCCAGCGCCGGGAGGAAGTCGAGCACGAGCTGCCTGGTGCCTGCAGGCTCCAGCGCGTTCGTCAGGTAGACCCGCGCTCGCTCATCACTGCCGAACCGGTAACCCGTCTCGTAGAGCTTGAGCCCGAACTTCAGGTGCGCAATGGCATACGGGGCCATCAGCAGTTCGTACCCGTGCAGGCGCGTCAGCAGGTGCTCCGGGACGTACTCGTTCCACAACGCGTCGATCTTCTTCTCGCCGTGGCCCTGGGCCTTCCACTTGGCGACGAGCGTCTGGTGGATGAGGTCGATGACCTCGACGAGGAAGGTGCCGGTGCCGGTGGCGGGGTCGAGGATCTGGACGAAGTCCTGGTCGGGCGAGACGCCCTCGGGGATCTTCAGGCCCTTATGGCGGTTCGCCATCGCGCCCCAGGTGGTTGTGTCAGCGAGACCGTCGGCGAGGCCGAACTCCGTGCGCAGCAGCTCGTCCACCGAGCGAACGATGTAGGAGACCACCGGGCGCGGGGTGTAGAAGACGCCGCGCTGCATGCGCTTTTTCGCGTCGTACTCTTTAAGAAAGAGCTCGTAGAAGTGGATGACCGGGTCTTCCTGCGGGTTCCGGTCGCCGAAGTCGCGGACGACGGCCTCCATGTTGGCGTCGTCGAGCAACTGGACGACCTCGGAGACGCCCAACTCGTCGAAGTCTATGCCCGGACCGCCCGCCTTGCCGCGCCGGCCGCCAACCTTGAGGAAGGTCTCCATCAGCTCGCGCAGGAAGGGGTTCGTGCGCATGTGGGCGGCGAAGTCGTCGGCCGTCTTCTTGTGCGGGTCGGCGATGCGCGCCGAGAGCAGGCCGTAAGCGATGGTCTGCGCGTACATGTCGGCGAAGCCGTCGGCGTCGAGGTCGTGGACCAGCGCCTCCTGGAACGCCTTCATCAGCCGAGTGAGCGAGCCCTTGTCGGTTTCGATGGCGAGCGCGGTCCTGATGCGGTCGCGGATGTTGCGGGCCAGCTCGGCCAGGCGGATCGAGAGTTCCTTCGAGGTGGTGACGACCTCGCGGTGGCCCAGGGTGAAGGCGGCGCGCCAGCGCGTGCGCCAGGCTTCGGCGTCACCGTCGTTGTCGGGCCAGGCAAGGTGCTCGCTCAGCTCGCGGGCCACGGCGTCGAGGTGCAGCGCGGTGTCGCGGTTGTCCCAGCCGAGCACCTTGAGGGTCGGCAGATCGTGGCCATCCTGCGCGCGGGAGAAGTGGGCGAAGCTGATCTGGCGCTCCTCGCCCTCGCCGTAGTTGGAGACGAAGAGCAGGTCGTCCGCAGCCCAGGCCGCGCGCTCAGCGCTGTTGGCGGAGGTGCGCTTCTTGAGCGCCACCTGGCTCAGGATGCGGCGCAACGCGACGACGGGGAGCTTCTTCGGTT
>VGVR01000077.1 GCA_016873995.1 Gemmatimonadota bacterium | reverse complement strand
ACTCTGTCGAGGACTGGAAGGGCTACGTCGTCCGCGAGCCGGGCATCGGCGAGGCAGCGAAGCTCGAGAACTACATCGAGGTAATCTGCCGCCTCTACCGCAAGGACGCGGCGATCCAGGGCGCGACCGGGCTCGTGCACGCGGTGGCGGAGAACGAGAAGGAGAAGATCGCGATCTCGGTCGGGCCGCTCTCCGGACGCGTCACGGCCAAGCAGATCAACGACGCCGTCCAGGACGCGCTCTCCTCCGGCATCCTCGAGGTGCACGTGCTGGGTTGGGCCTTCGAGGCAAACGTGGGCGAGGTGAAGTCGGCGCTCGAGAAGCGCGGCAAGGTCAAGGTCGAGCTGATCATGATCCGCCCGGACACGCTCGCCGAAGGGCTCAAGGCGACGCAGCCGGAGATGCTCTTCTCGCCGCTCGCGCTGCCGGACATCGAGGTAGCGGCCATGAAGAACGGCAAGGAGAAGCAGGTGCGTGTCACGCTCAAGGGCGTCGCGCTCTTCGACCGCAAGCGCCGCACCACCGAGTACAAGCAGGCCGACTCGGGCTACGTCTCGGCCTGGTACCTCGACGAGGACTACGACGGCGACTGCTTCGTGGACTGCCAGATGTTCTTTGACTTCAAGAAGGCGCCGAACATCAAGGCCGCGCTCAAGGCCGAGGTGGACCCGGAGGAGTTCACGCTCAAGCTCGCCTCCGAGCCCTTCCCGGTGCGCGGCTACAGGCGCATCGCGGTCAAGGTCGTGGACGTCTACGGCAACGAGTCGGTGGTAGTGCGGGACGTCGGGTAGGGGGCGGCGCATGGCCTACGTCGTCGATCGGGTCGTCATCTGCGACGCCTTCCGCGAGCCGGAGCGCCACTACCAGCTCCTCTCGGGGGGGCGCTCGAAGCTCGCCGCCGGGCGCCGCCCCTCGACGCGCTTCATCGCCTCAGCGAAGGACGTGAAGGGCGGCATCGCGGGGGTCGTCGGCAAGCAGGCCCGCCTCTTCGAGGATCTGCTCGCCAGCTCCGAGCACAAGAACGATTTCGTCAACCAGCTCCGCGACGAGGTGCGCGCCTGGCGTGAGGCTGGTTACCCGGGCACGGCGATGGTGACGCGGCGGCTGCTCGAGTGGTGGTTCGAGCGCGACGAGGAGCGCCGCGCGGTCGGGCGCCGCTTCTTCTTCTGCCAGCAGGAGGCGGTCGAGACCGTCATCTACCTCTACGAGGTGCAGAACCGCCGCAAGATGCCGGAGACCGGCGACCTGATGCGCTACGCGCTCAAGCTCGCCACCGGCACCGGCAAGACCGTGGTGATGGCGCTCTTCGTCACCTGGGCGACGCTGCACAAGCGCAAGGTGAGCGGCTCGTCGCTGTCGACGAACTTCCTGGTGCTGGTCCCGAACCTGACCGTGCGCGACCGCGTGAGCGGGCAGCCGCGCGGCGACGGCCTCGACCCCGCGGGCGAACACAACCTGTACGTCGCCTTCGAGACGGTGCCGCCGGAGTACCGCGAGGAGTTCCGGCCGAACGTGCAGGTGCGCAACTGGCAGGGCATTCCGCTCGAGAACAAGCGCGAGGACTGGATCGGCGAGGGCGACCTGCCACTCGAGGAGGGGCGCTTCATCCCGCAGGCGGTGCTGCGCGCGATGAAGCGCCGTGCCCGGCAGGATCCGAGCGCGCCGATCCGGAGGATGCTCGGCGGCTGGCGCGACCTCGTGGTGATCAACGACGAGGCGCACCACGTCTGGGGCGAGAAGCGCGCGCTGGACGGCGAGGACCCCGAGTACATCAAGTGGAGCAAGATTCTCGAGCGCATCGGCAAGGCCGCGCGCGTGAGCCTGGTGATCGACCTCTCCGCGACGCCTTGGTACGGCTCCGGCTCGCCGAAGCCCGAGGGGACTCTCTTCGAGTGGCTGGTTTCTGACTTCTCGGTCTACGACGCTTTCGAGTCGGGACTGGTCAAGGTGGTGCGGCTCCCCGATCCGGACGAGCAAGGGAGCGTCTACCTCGATCTCTGGGACATGGTGAAGGGAGCGAGGACCAAAGAGGAGTACCTGCGCGCCTGTAAAGGCGCGATCGCGGCCATCTACTCGTCGTGGAGGAAGGACTATGACGAGTGGAGGGGGACGTTCGAGACCATGCGTCCAGGGCCAAGCCCGGTCCTGTTGTGCGTGACCGACAAGGCCCAGCGGGCGGCATGGCTCTTCGAGCACCTGACGCGCGAGTACGAACTCTTGCGCAACCCCGACGACGAGGAGCGCTCGCGCTGGGTAACGATCCGGATCGACTCGAAGGTGTTCGACGCCGAGGAGGGCCAGGAGGCCGTGATCCGCGGGATGGTGAACACCGTCGGTTTGGAAGGGAAACCCGGCGAGCACGTGCGGGCTATCGTGAGCGTGAATATGCTTTCCGAGGGCTGGGACGTGAAGAGCGTCACCCACATCCTCGGCCTGCGCGCCTTCGGCTCGCCGCTCCTCACCGAGCAGATCATTGGCCGCGGTCTGCGGCGCACGAACTACGACGTGCTGAACCAGCCGCTCGCGGAGCGACCCGAGGGGAGCGAAGAGACGGTAGACGCCTTCGGCGTCCCCTTCGTCGGATTTCCGGTGGAGAAGCGTAAACGCCCAAGGGCCGGCGAGTGGGGACAGAAACCGGTCTGGATCGAGCCGGACCCGAAGAAGGCGAAGTACCGCGTCAAGGTGCCGAACGTGCGATCTTGGGCGGTCGGGGTGACCGAGTCACTCGCGGACCTGATTCGGGTGGAGATCCTGCCGGAGGTCCGGATGAACCCCAGGGACGCTCCAGACGTCAAGGTTCGACCTGTTGTTGGCGGTCGACCAGAGGAAGTCATGACGCTCGCAGAGTTCCGGTCCGAGTGGCCGGTACTCAAGACTGCCTTCCTCCTGGCGTCGGAGTTGTTCGACGCGACGAATCCGGGCACGGCTGCGGATCTTGGGTACGGCCCGACGTTCGACGAACTTCTGGACGTGAGTAGGCGCTATCTCGACAAGCGAGTTGTTCCGCTGGTTGTTGATGGTCAACGGGCAGACGCACGGGACGTGGGGATCTATTTCTGGCGCCAGCAGGCGCGGGACGTGCTCGAGACGTCGATCCGGAGTGCCGGTGTCGGTGTCGAGGCCGTGCCGATCCTCGGCACACCCGAGTGGCTCGACACGGCGAACCTGCGTCGCTTCCAGTGGACCGGCATCGTCGCCGACGGCAAGCGCTGCCACACAAACAAGGTCCCCTGCCACACGGACCTCGAGAAGCGCTTCGCGGACTTCCTCGACGGCGCGAAGGACGTGGCGCGGTACTTCAAGAACGAGCGCCTCGGCTTCTCGGTGACCTACTACGAGAGCAACCGGCCGCGGCAGTACTTCCCGGACTTCATCATTGTCTCCCGCGATGCCGCCGGCCGCGAAGTGATGTGGTTGGCGGAAACCAAGGGCGAGATCCGCCCCAACACCGCACTCAAGAGCGAAGCAGCGCGGATCTGGTGCGAGAAGATGAGCGGCACCAAGTACGGACAGTGGCGCTACTTGTTCGTGCAGCAGAAGAAGCTCGAAACGGCGCTGGCTGCCGGCGTGAAGTCGCTCGCCGAAGCTGCGGCGGGCTTCGCTGCTTCAAACAATCGCAACAATTAGCCGTTGTTTGCGGAGTTGAAGGGTCTGTCATCGTTCCGCATGGTATTTGCCTAGCGAACGACCGATAGCCAGACGGTAGCCGCGACGACCTACGCGACACCGCGGAACTGATCCGTTGCTCATAGGTTGAGGGCATGAAA
>VGVR01000076.1 GCA_016873995.1 Gemmatimonadota bacterium | reverse complement strand
CGGGCAGGAGCCTAGAAGCCGTCTCAGAAACGGTGTCGCGGCGTAACTGATCGAAATCGTTCCATCTTTACGCCGGGCTTTCCATCCGTCGCGAAAGGTGTTTGTACGTTGGTCGATGGACCTCACCGACGAGCAGTGGAAGACCGTCGAGCCGCTGATTCCGCCGTGGCCGCGTCGCGCAGACGGCAAGGGCCGTCCGCCGAAAGAGCCTCGCACGCTGCTGAACGGAATGCTGTGGATTCTTCGCACGGGTGCCCCGTGGAAGGACCTTCCAGCACGATACGGGGACGATGCCACATGCCACCGGCGGTTCCAGCGATGGACGCGCGACGGCACGTTCGAGGTGATTCGTCGCGCACTGCTGGAAGACTTGCGCGACCGGGGAAGAGTCAACCTCGAGGAGGGCTTCGTCGACGCGACCTTCGTGGCCGCGAAAAAGGGGGGCCCTGCGTTGGCCCTACTAAACGTGGCAAGGGGACGAAGCTCATGGCAGTCGTCGACGGCAATGGCGTTCCTCTTTCCTTCTCCGTCCACAGCGCGTCGCCCGCGGAAAACACGCTCCTCGAAGAAACCCTCGAAGTCGCCCCGGAAGGTCTCATCCCGAAGCGGCTGATTGGGGACAAGGCCTACGACGACGACAAGCTCGATCGATGCGTGCGCGACCGCTTCGGTGTCGAGCTCATCGCGCCGAATCGAAGGAGGCGCAGCAAGACTCAAGACGCCCGTTCGCTGCGACGCTACAAGCGGCGATGGAAGGTCGAGCGCCTCTTTGCCTGGCTCGGCAACTCCCGTCGTCTCGTCGTGCGCTACGAGCATCACGTCGAGAACTTCATGGGATTTCTCAGCCTCGCTTTCGCCCTCGTCACGCTGAGGCGTTTATGAGATGCGTTCTAGTCCCGTACGAGAAGACACTCGATTTCCTCCAGGTATCGACCCCACGCCGGTCGAGATGATGTCAACAGCAGGGGAGCCTCTCTTCGAGGCCCCTCGCCGTCAAGGGCACCGCCATGGCGGAACGCCCTTCTCGCAACTCCGGCGGCCAAGCACGGGGTTTGCTCACGGGGTTCGGTGCCGGTGCTGTGGGTTCCGGAAACTCTGGCCGCTCCCGCCGACGAGCTCGCCCGGGTGGGAGAGCCGCGGGTCGACGAGGCGGAGCAGCGGCCGGCCCGCGCGCGCTCCCGAGACGGCCAGGCCTCCCGCCGCGGCGGCGTAGCACGACGCGAGCACGGGCTCGGTGTCCGGCAGCGGATCATCCTCGGCGGGCGTCTCCAGCGAGCGGCCGTGCTTCCGGAACACCCTCGCCACGCGCTCTGCCGTGCGAGCCGCGACGTACGAGGAGGCGCAAAAGAAGTGCTTCATCGCGAACTCGGTGAAGACCGAGATCACGGTCGCACAGCCTCAGATCTCGGGCTCCGTCCACCAGGGGTAGAACTCGGGGAGGTCGCGCGCGGCGCTCATCTTGAAGTCGGGCGGTCGCTTCTCGAGGAAGCTGAGGATCCCCTCGTGAGCGTCCGCCTGCATGCCAGCCCAGTGCATGCAACGCGAGTCCCAGAGGTGGCTCGCGGCTAGGAAAGGCAAAGCGGGTCGAGGGTGCCATGGCCCGGACCGGGGCGAGTCCCCGCCGGACGAGCGGAGTCCCGCGCGGAAGTGAACATGATGCTAATTTATGCGAACTTGTTCGCGAATCGGGTGCGGGCGTCGAACCCGGACGGGCCGCGCTGGCTCTCGGCGGTCCGCAACGCGGGCGGTCCGGTTCAGCGCCGGGGCGGGCCCATCGAGTTCCTTCTGTTCCGGGCCGGTCCCGCGTGCCGGGCGGTCGTGGCCAACCCGTGGGGCGGCACGGGGGCGACGTCACCCAGGCGCTACAGCCGCTTCAGGGCATCCCACCGAACTTCCGGACTGCCCACACGCGCCCAGAACGGCACGCTGTCGACCGAGACGCGCACGTACTGGGACGACAGGGCCGCGGGCGGCGCGACCATCGAGAGATCCGGCGCAGCCCGGAAGCTCGAGCGAACGTCTTCCTTGTTGTGCCCCACACCCGGGAAGCCCCTCCAGCAACGGGCGTCGGGGGGAGGGGCACGGCGGACGGGCAGCCGGGCGACGCGCTCGTCAATTTTCCCGAGGAGATCGAGTCCCCGGCGTCGCGAGAAGTAGATCGGCGCGCCTGCCGCGCACACGGCGACGAGAGCTCCCGGCCGTGTGGCTGCCTCGACCGCGCGGCCGGCGTCGATCCATCGTCCGACCACGTCTTTGCTGTCGGGCCGAACGGGCCCCGCGGCGAGAGACAACCAGGCATGGCCGGGCTCCCGGAAATGAACCCGGCCCTCGAACGATGGTCTGACGGCAACGGGCACCAGCGCGGCGATGAGTCCGCAACCCGTGCGCGCGAGGGTGTGCCCGCCACCGGCGGGTGGGGTGAGGAGGCCCACCACGCCGATCGGCAGGAACAGGGCGCCGACGGCTGTGAAGCGATCGTACCCGTACACCTCGAAGGCAAGGTCCCCGCCGACGTTCGTGCTGTAGACGACGGAAAGAAGAAACGCGGACAGCGGAGCAAGGGCGAACGCGAGGCTCCGGTGAGGCAGCGAGGGTGCCAGAACGAGGATTGCGGGCAGGAGCACGACGACTACCAGAAGCCACACTGGCGAGTTCTGAATCCAGCCCTGCCAGAACCTGTCACGGAAGAGCCAGCCGGTCCCTTTCAGGTAGTAGGTATTGGGTAGCCATTCACCGTAGTACCAGTGTCGCGCGAGGAACATCCCCGCAAGGCACAGGCCCGGGATCCCAAGGGCCACGACCCTGTCACGTCCCCGAAGGCGCGCCGCCGATAGCAGGAGCGTCCCGGCGCAGCAGGTCATTGCGTCGAGCCGAGTCGCCAATGCCATGGCCGTCCAGAGGCCCACCCGCAGGGCTCTGGCCCCGCCGCTTCGCACGCTCTCCCGGTAGGCCGCGAGGCACGCCGCTGCCACCAGCGGTGCTTCGAATCCGGCTGCCGCCCAGTTGCACATCGATACCCCAGACACCGCGCAGACGAGCGACGCGAGAACGAGAGTGGGGCGACCGGAGGACGACGCCTCGTCGGGCGATTCCGCCAGCGTCGCCACCACGAGCCACGCACAGGCAGCCAGGAGCAGCCCGTTGAGCCCGGACGTATAAAGACCGAGGTTGCTGCTTCGAAAGCCTGGCAGGCTCTGAACGAGCGCGAGCATCACCACCCAGGTGGGTGACGAGAACCCCTCGAGCTTCGGTGCGTCGGGGTACCACCGGGGGCCTCCGCCTTCCATGAGAGTCCGGGAGAACGAGGCGGTGATGTAGACGTCGTCGGCCACCGCCCAGTCCTTGCCCGCGCCTCGCGGGAACTCGAACGCCAGGAGAAACCCGCGCTCCGCGAACAGCCAGAAGGACGTGATGCAGACCCAGCAGAGCACGCGCAGGCTCAGGCCCCCGCGCAGCACCTGTTGCAATGCGAGCCCTGCAGGTGACCGCAGAGGATTCACTCGGTCCTCCCGCTTGCAGCTTGCTTTCGGGGGGGCGGCGTGCCGTGGCAACAGGAGGTCGCGGCGTGCGCTGCTCGCGGAGTGAGCCGGGTGACCCTGCCCGGGCTACTCATGCCTGGTGTCTCCCCTGAGTCGTCGGGTTCCCTGCGAGGCGCGCGCACCGAGCGCGGCGACCCGGCTCTGTCGAGGCGGCGCGCCCTCGGGGCCTCCGCGGCGTACCCGCTCGTGGCGCCCGACGCGCGCCCGCCACGAGGGGCGTGGCCCGGGCCGAGGCGCCGCGACGGCCGGGTCG
>VGVR01000075.1 GCA_016873995.1 Gemmatimonadota bacterium | reverse complement strand
GGGCACGAGTGTGACCGGCCGCCTCGATCCGTCGAAATCGGCGAACATCGAGACGGCCGTCGGGGCGTAGCGGCTACTTCTTCTTTCGCGGCGAAAGCCGTTTGATGGAGTGGCTGTCGCGCCAGGAGTCGGCGTCGATGTCGACGGTGTGGCAGTGCTGGGCGAAGCGGTCGACGAGGGCACCGAGGCAAGAGGCGTCGTGGAAGACGGTGCCCCACTGCTTGTAGGCGAGGTTGGTGGTGATCACGATGGAGCGTTGCTCGTGGCGGCGGCTGACGATGTGGAACAGCAAGTCGGCAGCGCGGCTGTCGCAGGGCACGTAGCCCAGTTCGTCGAGGATGAGCAGGTCGGGCGACGTGTAGCGACGGAGGCGCCGCTCCGTGGCGGGCAGCGACTCCTGCCGAAGCAGATCGGCGAGGGCCGCCGGGACGGTCGCGAAGCGGACCGTACGACCGCGCTCGAGCGCTCGGAGGCCGAGATTTTGGGCGAGCGACGTTTTGCCGATGCCCGCCTGGCCACGGAAGAGGACGTTTTCGCCGCGACGGAGGAAGTCGAGGGAGAGGAGCTCCTCGTACAGCTCGCGGTCGATCGATCGCGGATGATTCCAGTCGCACTTGTCGAGTGGGACGGGGCTGCCGAGGGTTGCGCGCTTGAGGCGACGAGCGAGGTTGCGCGCGTCGCGCTCCCGTTGCTCGATTTCTCCGAGCTGCTCGAGGAGCTGCGCCGGGGAGAGGCGGCTCTTCTGGGCGTGGACAAGGAGGGCATCGAGTGCCTCCCTGGAGAGGCGCAGCCCGAGCTTCCGGAGGAGGTCGAAGAGGTCACTCATCGTAGCCTCCGAGGTCGTGGGGGATGACGTCGCGATCCTGAACGTGGGCGCCGAGAGCGACGATGAGGGATGGCTTGTCGCCGCGTCGGCGTCGGCGCTGCTCGCAGAGGATGGCCATCGCGCCCGGGTCGTGGATGTCGCGGGCGAGCATGTCGGCGACGGCATCGCGGAGCACGGGCGCGCCATAGGCGTCGAGCAGGCCGAGCGTGCGGGCGACCATGCTGCCGAGGTTGCGCCCGGCGAGGATCCATCGCTCGAACAGAGGCTCGATCTCGGGGACCTCTACGCGGAGGCGATCGCGGCCCTTCAGCTCGCGAGCGGCGCGCTTCTCCTTCACCAGGGCAGCGCGGTGCTCGGGGAGCTCGAGCCACTGGTTGCGCCCCCAGGAGCGCGCGTGCCGAGCGACCTCTCGGTCGCCGTCGAGGAGGCGTAGGTCCACGTCGTCCGCGACGAGCGTGAGCGTCCCGCCCGCGTGCGTGTGGGGCACCGAGTAGCGATTGGTGTCGAGCCTCACGAACCCGGCGCGGTCGACCGGGATCGGCGCGACGAGATCGGTGGAGGGCAGCGGGTCCGGCAGCGGCAACAGGCGCAGCCGCTCCTCGGCGAACACGTTGGCGACGGTACGGTCGGGGTAGCGGGGATGAGGCCGCGGATGGGCGATCTCCGCGATGAACTCGGCGAGCTTCGCGGTGCCGTGCTCGACGGAGTGGAACGTGCGAGCAGCGAAGAACCGCTCCTTGAAGAAGCGGATCGCTCGCTCGACGCCCCCTTTTTCCTGGGGTCGGTGGGGTGCGCAGACCCTGGGCTGGACGTGGAGGCGACCGGCGAGGTCGAGGAGATCGTCATGGAAGCGGATGGCGTCGCCTCTGCGCTCGATGACGACGGTCTTGGCATTGTCGAACAGCCACTGGCGGGGCAGCCCCCCGAAGGCGACTCCGGCGCGGACTAGCGAGCGCCGGAGCGAGTGAATGTCGAGGGACACGACGAGCTCGGCGAAGGCGGCGCGGGAGTACGCGAGGACCATCACGAACGCCCACAGAGCGCGTCGTCCGCCGGGTACGGCGATGTCGCCGATGTGCGCCCAGTCGACCTGGGCTTGCTCACCGGGCAGCGTTTCGATGCGGAGAACGGCCTCCGGCTTGGTCCGCTTCGGACGGACGTGTCGCACGTGCTTGCGGACGGTGCCGATGCTGCCGGTGTAGCCGCGCTCGCGGAGCATGTCGTAGATCCGCGTCGCGACGAGACGGGGATAGCGGTCGAGCGTTTCGCCGATGAAGGACAGATACGGCTCGATCAGGCGCGCCTCGGGGCGCGGTGTCCCCGGCTTCGGCCCGAAGGTGCCGAGCACGCGAGCCACCACGTCGGGGTGAACACCGAGCTGCGCGGCGACCGTGCCCCGCTTCCAGTGCTCGGCGAAGAACAGGCGGCGGATCTCCGCCTCGGTGTCCTTGAGAACCGTCATCGGAACACGCCCGGGAGCAGCGAGAGCTGCCGCAGATCCCTGAAGTCACCGAGCCCGCCGCGGCTCCGTCGGGGGCGAGGCCCGCGCAGCGCGACGCCGACCTCGTAGTGGAGCGCGCGAGTGCCGCACCCGAGGGCGTCGTAGAGGCCCATCGCGGAGCCATCGTCCGAGTCGTCCGCACAGAGCACAACGGAGAGGGTCCGCTGATGCCAGAGCGCGAGCCCCTCGAGGAGCGTCGCGGCCGCACGTGGGTGGGCCGCTGCCGCAGGTCCGAGGACGGCCCGGAGGATTTCCCCCTCCCGGCCCGCCGCGAGCATCCGAACCCGCTCCGCCTCCGGCGCGAGCGTCACCGTGATCCGATCCATCGTCTTCTCTCCGGACGGCGACGTCGTGCGCGGCCACCTCGGCCACAGGCGCGTCGCCGCCCGCGCACACCGTGACCGCCGCGAGCAACTTCTCGGAACCCGGATCGCTCACGCGGGCAGCGAGTCGCGCCCGGTAGGCGCGCTGGTGATCGGCTTGGTCCTCGCGCCCCTCAGGGGTCGCGAGGTGGCGCTTGCGCGCGGCCCTGACGACACGCTTCCGGACGTGTACGCGGCACGGCGGACAGTAGCTCTGCCCACGGTCACACCATCGGCAGATCGAGAAGAAGAGGCGGCAATTCCCACAGAAAATGAGTCGATGGTCGTCCAGGTGCCCACGCCGAGCGACGCATTCTTGGCCCGCCGGCGCGTGATCGGCGACGGTCCACCCGCCGCGTGCCCACGCGACAACGAAGGCCGAGAGCTTATTCCTCCCGGCCTTCTGCCTTTTGTGCCGTCGGTGGCGGGGGCCTACGCCAAGGCGCGGCCCTGGAGAAGTATTCGGCGAACCTCGACTCCGCTTCCTACGGATCGGAGGAGGCGGTCACAATCGGTGCGCAGGTGGTGGGCCTCGTCGACGATGAGCACAGGGCGGAGGCGGTTTTCGGCGCAGAGGCGGGAGACCTCGGCGCGGATCTGCCGGAAGAGCGCGGCGCGGTTGCGCTCGGTGGGGAGGCCGAGCTCCCAGGCGATGGACTTGTAGAGGTCCATCACGTTGCCCGTGGTCATGGAGACGTACAGGACCCGGTAGAGGCCGCTGTGCAGGCCCGCGACGAGGTGCCTGCACGTGGTGGTCTTGCCGGAGCCGCTGTCGCCGGTGACGAGGCCGATGCCGCGCATGTCGACGAGGTGTTTCAGGCGCGCGCCGAGCTCGGCGAGGCTCTGCGACGCGAAGAGGTCGTCGGCGGAGAGATCCTTGTCGAAGGGGTGGCGCGTGAGGGCGAAGTGCTTGCGGTACATCAGAAGAGCCCCTCGTCGTCGTCGCCGCGAACGAGATCCCGCAGAGGCAGGCCCTCGGGGAGGTCCGCGGCGGCGGGCTTCGGGTATTCGATGTCGCGGGTGGTGGCGTTGCGCTTGATGAAGCAGTTGGCGAGGACGTCGACGCGGCGAGCGACCTCGATGCGGCGCCCCTGGTGCCAGACCTCGACGGCGCGCCTGTCGGGCTTGCG
>VGVR01000074.1 GCA_016873995.1 Gemmatimonadota bacterium | reverse complement strand
GGTGTTGAACCTCGGCAAGTACGAGCGGCAGTACTGGCAGGGCGTGACCTTCGGCGAGGCGAAGGACAAGCCGCTCGCCGAGCAGGCGCTCTACGAGTACCTCGCCTTCATCCTCAAGCTCTACGGCGCGCAGCCGGCGGCGGGCATGGCACACCTGCACGGCAAGAAGGGCAAGGCGATGATCCACATCGGCGCGGTGGACGCGCCGGTGACGATCGCCGAGATCGACGCGGCAGTGGACGAGTGCGCGAAGCTCAAGCAGGGCGAGCTGCACGTGCTCGGCTGGGAGTGGGAGATGGGCCTCTACGACCTGATGGTCGAGGCCGCGAAGAAGAAGGGTGTGAAGCTCCTGCTGCTGCAGATCCCGCGCGAGGTGATGGAGCAGCAGGCCGCCGCCAAGGGCGACGTGCGCTTCTTCGAGCTGGCCTACCTCGAGGCCGAGATCAAGCAGCCGAAGAAGCTCACCGCGCAGGTGGTGCTCAAGGACTTCGTCATCCCCAACACCGAGCTGATCCCCGAAGACGTGCGCAGCAAAGTGAAGAAGTGGTCGGACTACATCGACTACTGGGCGGTGGACTGGGACTTCCGGAACGACACCTTCATGCAAGGCTGGGTGGCCTACCGCACGCGCAAGGAGCGCAAGCTCCCGCTCAACTCCGACGCGCACACCTACGAGAAGCCCGGCAAGTGCCGCATCCTCGTCAAGGTGATCGACATCTTCGGTAACGACACCTCGCAGGCCTTCGACGTGGAGGTGAAGTAGCCATGGCCAAGACCGTCATCGCCTACGACAAGGACCTGCCGGAGATTCCGGGCCGCCGGCCGTGGGAGAAGCCGACCTCGTACCTGGTGAAGGACGATGCGGCGGATACGGGATGGCGGGTGGACGAGTCCGGTCGTCGCCCCAGCCCGCTGCTGCTGGTGCCGAAGGTCCGTGCGGCGGTGGATGCCTGGCGCGCGGGCGGCTACCAGGGCGCGTCCGACGTGACGCGCCGGCTGTTCGAGTACTGGTTCGATGAGGACCACGAGGTCCCCGGCTTCGCCGTGCCGTTCCGCTACTACTTCTGCCAGCGTGAGGCTATCGAGACGCTGGTGTGGCTGGTGGAGATCGCCGGCCAGCGCGACGCGAACAAGCTGATTGACGCGTATGCGACCAAGTTCAAGAAGGACCTTTTCTCCGACAACATCGAATTTCAGACCACCATGGACGGGCGCCGTCAGCTCCGGCGGTACTTGCCGGAGCTCGACGCCGAGGGCGTGCAGGACCTCCCGCCCGAGGACCTGCGCCGTTTTGCTTTCAAGATGGCCACCGGCTCAGGCAAGACCTGGGTGATCGCGATGGCCATCGTCTGGGCCCGCTTCCACAAGCAGCGGGTTCCTGGCTCGGAGCTGTCGACGAACTTCTTGATCGTGGCGCCCAACGTGATCGTCTATCAGCGACTCGAGAAGGACTTCGCCGCCAACCGCATCTTTTGCGAGCTGCCGCTGATCCCGCCGGAGTGGCGCGGCGCGTTCTCGCAGAAGGTGATCCTGCGCGGCGAGGCCGCGGAGCCCGAACCTTCCGGAAACCTGTTCCTCACGAACGTCCAGCAGCTCTACGAGTCGCGCGATGAGGCATGGACGCCGCAGAGCGCCATCGAGGCCCTGCTCGGCAAGAAGCCGGCGAAGGACCTCGCCGCCTCGGGCCAGCGCTCCGTGCTGGAGCGGGTGAAGTCGCTCAAGGACTTGGTGGTGACGAACGACGAAGCGCACCACGTGCACGACGAGGACCTTCAGTGGAGCCAGTCTTTGCTCGCGATCCACCGCGCGCTCCCCAAAGGGCTTGCGCTCTGGCTCGACTTCTCGGCCACGCCCAAGGACCAGAACGGGATGTACTTCCCGTGGACCGTTTGCGACTACCCGCTCGCCCAGGCGGTGGAGGACCGCATCGTCAAGGCGCCGCTGATCGTCACGAAAGAGGACGACCCCAAGCAGCCGAAGGACGATCCGGATGGCGTCACCGCGGACAACATCGGCGAGAAGTACGGCTACTGGCTGCGCGCGGCGGTGCAGCGCTGGAAGGAGCACCACAATGTCTACAAGCAGCTCGGCACCCGGCCGGTGCTCTTCATCATGGCCGAGAAGAACGTATACGCCGACGCAATCGGCGAGTACCTGTGGAAGACCAAGGAGTTCGGCCTCAAGGAGACCGAGGTCCTGGTCATCCATACCGACGCCGCGGGCGAGATCACCAAGAAGGACCTCGACAAGGCGCGCGAGGCGGCCCGCGACATCGACAAGGCCGAGAGCAAGATCAAGGCGATCGTCAGCGTGATGATGCTGCGCGAGGGCTGGGACGTGCGGAACGTGACCGTTGTCCTTGGGCTCCGCCCGTTCACGGCGAAGGCCGAGATCCTGCCGGAGCAGGTTATCGGGCGCGGCTTGCGGTTGATGACCCAGGTGAGTCCGGACCGCACGCAGACGCTGGAGGTGCTCGGCACCCGCAACCTCCTCAACGTCCTTCGCACTCAACTCGAGAGAGATGGCGTGGGCGTCGCCAGCACCAAGACCGATCCGCCCCCGCCCGTCATCATTTCGGCGATCCAGGAGCGGCTGGCGTACAACATCGCGATCCCGATTACGAAGCCGAGCCTGGTGCACGACATCCGCAAGCTGTCCGAGCTGAAGGTGGATGCGCTCGACGCCATCTACGAGCAGCACGAACTGGCCGAGCCATTTCGTGTGACGCTCCGGCTCGACTTCGCGACGACTGAGACAGAGGTCCACCAAGCCGACATCGGCGCGGGCGAGCTCCCGCCCGCCCATGAGCTGCTCGCCAGCATCACGAACAAGGTCATCGACCGGGCGAAGCTACCGAACCGCTTCGCCGAGCTATACCCCACGGTGCGGGACTACGTCGCGACCCGCTGCTTCGGCAAGACGGTCAACCTCGATGACGAGGTGCTCCGCTCCCATCTCTCGCGGCTCGAGCTGCAGGAGGGGATCGCCAAGTACCTTGCACGCAAGATTGGCGGGCTCACGGTCGACCGCCGCGCCATCGAGTTCGACAATGCGGACTTCCGACTTTCCGAGACGAGGCCTTTCAGCTGGCGGCGCAACCTGCCCCCGCTAGAGGCCAAGAAGACCGTCTTCAACTACGTCGCCACGTATAACGACTTCGAGCGCCGCTTCGCCGAGTTTCTCGACAAGAAGGCCGACGACGTGGTCCGGTTCGCGTCGCTGGGCACCACCGAGCAGGGCGAGTCCGGCACCCAGTTCCGCGTGGACTATCTGAAGCCGAGCGGAGCCATCGGTTTCTATCACCCGGACTGGGTGGTGGTGCAGAGGACCAAGGGCGGCGATATCAACTGGATCATCGAGACGAAGGGCCGGGTGTGGGAAGACACCGCGGCGAAGGACGAGGCGCTCGAAACGTGGTGCGAGCGCGTCAGCGCGGCAACGGGAGCGGTTTGGAAGTACGTCCGCATCAACCAGGCTGGGTTCGATCCAGCCGCTGCGAGCGGCTTGGGAGACCTCGTCAATGGCAAGTGATCGACAGCATCGCGAAGGAGCGCCTAGCAACCGGTTGCAGCGGCCGGCGCTACGCGCCGCCGCTGATGCTGAGCGTTAGGCGTCGACAAAATGAGGATCGTCCGGGACGGCTCGCCTGGACCTGTCAAGTCGTGAAGCTATTCTTCGAGCGGCATCTGAATTAGATGCTCTTGGCCGCGAGAAGTTCCTTGCCAGGCACGGCTTCGGAAAGGTCCGGGAGTATTTTCTCTTGCTCGGTGGCCCGGGCTATGACTCGAAAGCCATCGTCGGCGTAGCTCACGGACACTAACACCCGACCGAGGGGCCAGTGTC
>VGVR01000073.1 GCA_016873995.1 Gemmatimonadota bacterium | reverse complement strand
ATGTGCATCGTATGAAGGTGGCCCTTGCGAATGTTCTGATCCTTGCGCGCGTGCGCCGAGATCTCCTTGATCGGAAGATCCACCTCGATGAGGCGCCTCGGGTATCGCCGCTCGCTACTCATCGGCGCCCCTCAAGATTTCGTTCGCCCCGAGGTGATAGTGCTCGACGCGGACAACCGGCTTCCAGCCGAGCCGGGCGGGGTCGTGGATCACGTGGAGCTCGGGGGTCTCGGCGCAGTTGTAGACGACGTAGAGCCAGTAGTCGCCGCCGAGCCGCTGCGCCGTCTTGTACTCGTTCGCGCTCAGGGCGACCTCGGCCACGCCGGCGCGGCCCTTGACCTCGATGAAGCGGACCTCGACGAAGGTCTTCGGGTCGTGCGGGTGCGGCTTGCGCGAGATGAGGTCGAAGCCGCGGTTCTCGTCCTCCACACTCTCGACCACCCAGCCGCGCGCCTCCTCGTACTTGATCGCCTCCTGGACCGCGATGCGCTCGATGTCCTCGTCGCGCACCATGGGCGCAATGCCGGGGCTGGTCCGGTCGGGGTGCGGCAGGACCCAGGCGCAGCCGAGGTGGAGGATGTCGCCGATCGTGCAGTGCCGCTCCATCTCGAGCTGGTCGCGGCGCAGCTCGAGGCGGCGGTTCAGCTCGTCGAGGTGCTGCTCCGCCTGCGCGATGTTCCCGGCGAGGCCGGGCGTCGTGTCGCCGGCCTGCTGCTTCGAGACGAGGTCGGCGAGCTGCAGGTTCTGGCGGTGGATCAGCTCGCCGAGCGATATCTCCATGTGCTTGCGGACGACCTGGTTCTCGCGGGCGCGCTGCTCCGAGACCTCGGTCAGGAACGGCGTGAGCGCGCGCTTGACCAGTTCCAGCTCGACCGCCTGGCGATCCGGCAGGGCGGGCACGGCGGGCGCAGCCGTGCCCTTCGGCGCCGGGATGACATCGAGGAGCAGCGTGGGCTGGCGGACGGAGAGCATGCCGTCGAGGTCGGCCCGGATGACGAAGAGTTTCCGGTGCAGAGTGTTCCCGCGCCCGTCCTTGATGGAGGCGCCGAACACGTCGATCCGGTAGGGCTGCGCCGAGTGCAGGTCGAGGAAGGCCGCGCCGCGCCGCAGGTCGTCGGTCACGCGCTCGCGGACGTCGGCCCGCACGACCTCGAAGAGGGGATGCCCGGGCGTCACCCACTCCAGCGTGGGATCCTCTCCGAGCTGGCCCTTGTCGAAGGTGACGCGCTGGTAGATCTTGCCGAGGTGGCCGAACCGGGGCTCCATCTCGTCGCCGAGCGTGACCAGGGTCTTGGGCACCTTGCCGATCCGGTAGACGTGGGGCTTGCCCCGCTGCTCGGCCGGGTGCACGCCGGCGATGGGTCCGGCGGCGACAAAGAAGTCCTCGATGACCTCGGGGACGAGGCGGCGCTCCTTGGCCTCGGCCGACTTGCCGATGAGGGCGCCGAGGTTGAGCTCGCGCTTGGCGAGGCCCTCCAGCGTCGAGTCGGTGATCTCCCGGAAGCGCTCGGGGTTGATCTCGCGGACGATGCGCTCCTCGATGCTCGGCGCCGAGAGGCGCTGGGCGTACATCTCGCGGAAGAGCTTCTCCAGGAGGTTCGAGGGGAACACCTCGCCGACGACGTCGAACACCTTGTCGGTGCCGAGCTCGTTCTTGATCTCCAGGAGACGGGAGAGGAGCTTCTGGAGGACGCGGCCCTCGCGCGTGTTGACCGCCACGAAGTTGAAGATCAGGCAGTCATGGGTCTGGCCGTAGCGGTGGATCCGCCCCATGCGCTGCTCGAGGCGCACCGGGTTCCATGGGATGTCGTAGTTGATCATGAACCAGCAGAACTGGAGGTTGATCCCCTCGCCAGCCGCCTCGGTGGCGACGAGGATCTGGGCCTCCTCGCGGAACTCGCGCTCAGCGTAGATGCGGGTGCCGGGCGAGTCCCGGTCGCCGATCTTCATCCCGCCGTGGATCTGCGTGACGGAGAGGCCCCACTCGCGGAGCTTGCCGTAGGGGCGGCCGTCCTTGCCGTCGCCGGCGAGGTAGTCGAGGGTCTCCTTGTGCTCCGTGAACAGGAGCAGCTTCATGCGCGGGTCTTCGAAGATGTTGTGCTCGTTCAACACCTCGCGCAGCTTGGTGAGCTTCGACTCGATCTCCCGCGCCTGGAGGATCTTCGCATGGTCGATGAGCTTCCCTAGTCGCTGGATCTCGTCGCGTAGCGCGGCGGGATCGACGGAGACGACGACGCCTTCGAGTTGGTCGCGAATCTCGTTCTGCTCTTCCTCGGTCAGGTCGTCGAAGTCCTCGGGCAGCTTCCGCTCGATCTGCTCCTGGCGGTGTTTCTCGGGATCCTCCAGGATTCGTTCCCGCTTCTCGCGCATGCGCTCGAGGCTGCGGCGCACGGCGTAGACGCTCGACGCGAAGCGCCGCTGGAGCATCGCCATCGTGAAGCCGAGCGCGCGGGCCTGCGGCGAGTCGCTCGAGGCGGCCTTGATCGACTGCTCCTCGACGTAGCGCGTGAGGGCGTCGTAGAAGTCGAACTCCTCGCCGTCGAGGTCGAACTTGGCCGTCCGCACGTCGCGGTTGGTGAAGAGTGGGTGGACCTGGCCGTTTCCGTCGGGAAACGTGACGAGCGCCTCCTTGGTACGCCGCAGGTAGAATGGCGCCTCGTGCCGGCGCATCGCCTCCTCGAGGCTCTTGACGTCGCCGTACACGTCGCGGTCGAGGAGGGAGAGGAACAGGCGGAAGTTCTCGGGATCCCCCTTGTGCGGCGTCGCCGTCATGAGGAGGTAGTGGTCCGTGCGGTCGCCCAGCGCTTCGCCGAGTTGGAACGCGAGCGTCTTTTTCTCGTGGCTGTATGCGCTCATCTTGTGAGCCTCATCCACGATCACGAGGTCCCAACGGCTCCTGAGGAGGCTCTCCTTGGCGTCCTCGATGCGCGAGATCCACGAGACCGACGTGACGACCTGGTTCTTTTCTTGCCAGGGGTTCTGGCCGTACTGGCTGCGGAGGATCTCGCCCCGCATGACCTCGAACTGCTCGCGGAACTTGTCCTTCATCTCCCGCTGCCACTGGAAGGTCAGGTTCGCCGGGGCGACGATCAGAGTGCGCTGCACGAGGCCCCGGATCTTGAGTTCCTTAAGGAGCAGGCCGGCCATGATCGTCTTCCCAGCCCCTGGATCGTCGGCAAGCAGGAAACGGATGCGCGGCAGCGCGAGGAAGTACTCGAAGACCGCCTCGAGTTGATGTGGCAGCGGATCGACCCGCGCGATTGAGAGCGAGAAGTAAGGGTCGTACTCGTAGGCCAGCCCCAGACGTTCCGCCTCGATGCCGATCCGGAACCTGGCGGCATCTCCGTTGAAGGGTTCAGCGACCGAATAGACCGTGAGCTGCGCCATCTGCCCCGGGTTCAGGATCGGCTCGTGGACTCGGCCGGTGCGGAGGCCCTTCCCGATCAGCTTCACCGAATCGCCCAATGCGATCGTCGTAATGACCTCGACCGGCTCGGGGAGCAGGGGTCCGCGCACAACAGCGCCTGGTGTGAGTGACGAGGCTGTTGGATCCACTACGGCGTCCCTTCCGCACGCGCGAAGAACCGGTGGATGGAGGACTGGATGCGGCAGTCTCGATTGAGCGCGAAGAAGAGGGCCTTGTCGAATCGGGACCGCTGGCGCGCCTCGAAAAATGCCGGGCTCACTGGCCGTTCTTCGAGCCCGAACCTACATTCTTGGATCAGCAAGCTACGCTCGCGCCCTCGAACTGTCACATGAGCGAGGTAATCGAAGGTGGGTCTGAAGCCGTCGTGCAGATCGAACAGCTTGCTGGCGAACTGTAGTTTGGCTGACTCGGAGGCCGGCGGGAATTGACGTCTTGACCCTCGGAATTTCATCGGCAGATCTCGTATGACTAGTTGCAAGAACTGTCAGAACATCCGGAGTGCCGTGAATAGCCTCGAGAATACGCTCG
>VGVR01000072.1 GCA_016873995.1 Gemmatimonadota bacterium | reverse complement strand
TTCGGGCCCCGGCGGCACCTGGCAACATTATGCAGGCTCCGGACCCCCTTCAGGCTTGGCGAGGTCGAGGTTTATGTCCCCTGAACCGGTGGTGCCCAGCCGGACGTAAGGGCGACGGAATCCGCTGGCTGCCGGATTCAATGCATCCGGCTGAACCGTAACGCACAAGCTTCGGCAGGGTCCTAGGTCCCGGATCGTTCTGCCGGGTGCCGTGCGCAGATTGGTTAGCGTCTACCCGCGCGAATCTTTTGCGGTTATTTGATCCGGAAGTCGTTGTGCACGACTACCCTGGCCAGTTCGACGGCTTCGCCGTCCTGCCAATAGTGAAGGTGGTACTGATCATCGATGTCACGTCGCCACGCCTTCAATCGTCCGCGAGTTCTTTCCTTAACTACTTCGTCGACCGTTCTGGCGCCCAGTGAAGGGCCGTTTTCTGAGCGTTCGGATATTGGGCCAGTCGCGTCCATTTCGACGGCCTGGAAGAGCGGTAAAAACGATCACCAAGGGGTCGACAGACGTTCCACGATGTCCCGCCTCGCCAGAACCCGGGAGCAAAGCTCCCACCTGTCCTTGTCCGGATCCACCTGGCGCTCGTACCGGATCTCGAAAGCGTCGCGCGCCTGCTTCCGTAAGTGCAGGTACTGATCCATGATCTCCTCAAGCTTCTCGAGGTTCTCGATCCACTCGTCATCGATCGTGTCGGGCAGGCCCCCGAAGATGTCGTAGCGATCCTTCATGCGTCGCGACAACGCCGCGTAGACCTTCTCGTCCTGCGTGTCGTGATAGACGAGATTTAACATGTCTACAGTCTGCCGCCGCTGGTTGATACGTTTGATTCGCCCGAGCCGCTGTTCAAGGCGTGAAGGGTTCCACGGCAGATCCACGTTGATCATCGTACCGAGCGTCTGGAGGTTCAGGCCCTCGCAGGCGGCGTCGGTTGCGATGAGCAGCCGGATCTCGTGCTTGCGTACTGCCGCCTTGATCTCCTCGCGCTCCACGGTCGCGAAGTCGCCGTCGCGGAGAACGCCGCTCTTGCCGGCCCCGGCGTAGATCGCGATCGGCTCGCCGGGTAGGACTGTGGCCAGGTCGGTTGCGATGGCGCGAACGGTATCGTAGTACTGACTGAAGACGATGCACCCGTGCTCGAGCCAACTCTTGCCCTCCGCGCGATGCTCGGTGAGGAAGTACTTCACGGCCGCGCTCTTGGGGTCGTGCGCCTCCGGTCGTGACAGCTCCACGACGATCGTGTCGAGGAAGCCGGCCTCTTCGCCCGTCAACCCTTCGAGGATCCCCTCCAGCTGTCGCGGGGTGTCCTCGTCCTCAAGCAGTTCACGCTGGCGCATCTTCAGCGCGGTAGAACGGCCGGAAGCGAAGCTCGAACAGATGCGCTGCAGGAGCAGGCTCTTCATGAAGCCTGCCGCCTTCGATCGCTTGCGGAGGACCTCGGTGAACTCCTCGGCCGCCCGGTAGGCGAGATCGAAGGGGTGATTGGTGACGAGGCCGAGCCCCTCGAAGCCAACGCCCAGGTATGTTCCGGCCGGGGCGTCGGGGTCGGGGTGAACCTCCACCCCGACGCGCTCCAGAAGCCCCGCCTCCTCCAGCGTGCGCCGACGGCGCAGCACCGTGTGGCGCACGATTGGGTTGTGTTCGCGCAGGAACCGGGGCGCGAGCGCCTCGCCGAGTGCCTGCTGCTCCGGGGAGCCGAGGGAGCCGAACCCGCGGTCGGTGAAGAAGCGGTCGGCAGCCACACCGAGCCCAAGCCGCAGGGTTCCGAACAGCGGATGCTCACGCGCCGGAGGCAAGGGGTTCCGCACCCATTCCCAGACCTCGCGCTCGTCGGGCGGGTTTTCGTCGCCCTTGACCATCGGGAGCGATCGCTCGAACTCGGCCCAGCGACTGAACACCTCGCGCCCCAGAACAAAGTCGGCGCCGGTGTTCAGGATCCGCAGGAGGTCCCACAACTCATGCACGTCGGTCTGGATGGGCGTGGCGGTGCCGAGCAGGAGATGTCGCGTACGCGGCCCCAGCTTGAGCATGAAGTCCAGCAGATTGTTCGGTTCCTTCTCGCGCTTGCCGAGCCCGCCGCGGCGGCGCGCCCGATGAGCTTCGTCGAGGATCACCGTGCCGTACTTGCGCTCCAGCAGGTGCTTGCACTCGGCCGAGTCGTGGAAGATGAGACCGGTCGAGACGATCGCGATCTGCGCCGGACAGCGAGCGATGTCCTCAGGGCCGCGGGTACGAATCTCGTGGCCGCGATGGTCGAGCCACTCCTTCTTCGTTGACGACCATACCACGCTCGGAATGCCGAGCTTGTCCGAGAGCTCCACCTGCCATTGCAGCGTTAGGGTGGCCGGGCAGAGGATCAACACCGGCCCGTCCTCAAGCAACGCGGACACCAGCGCGCTCGCCGCGAGCGAGAGGGTCTTGCCAACGCCGACCTCGTCGGCGAGCAGGAGCCGCGCCATGCCGTAGGTCTCGCGGTGCTCGAGGAAAGTCGTGACGAAGGAGCGCTGCCAGGGCTGGAGCTGCTCGCCGCCGCGGTAGATCGGAGTCTCAACGAGTGCCGCGGCGGGGAGTTCGGCCGGCGCGGCGTCGCCGAAGGGGATCTCGATGCGCTTGGCGACGCGCTCGATCTCCTCGACGATGGCGTCGGGCAGCGGGTACGCGTCGTCCCAGAGTGCGGCGAACTCCTCCTCCACCCAGGCCACGCCTTCGGGCGAGGGATCTTCCCAGAGGATCTCGTAGTTCTGCGCGAAGGCGCTCTTGGTCTCGTTGATCGAGCCGAGGAAGCAGGTCTTGGTGCCGTCCGCCTGCTCGATGACGCCGGCCTTGCCGTGGATGAAGACGCGGTCCTTCGGCACCACGCGGATCTCGACCCGGCCACTGGTGAGCAGTTCGTGGAGCCGCCGGTAACGATCGCGGTGCAGCAGCGCTTCCACCTCGGGCGCCGCCTCGTTCCAACGCTCCTTGAGGGCGGTCTCCCGGGCGTGCCTGGCCACGACCACGTCGGCGGCGTCGAGCTCGCTGTTGCAGACCACCTGCACCTTCGGGATGCGCGCGACCTCTTCGCCCACGAGCTCGAAGATCGAGCTGCGGAAATAGCCGGCGATGCGGCGGTAGGCACGGGCGCCTGCGAGCTTCTCGTTCAGGAACGCCTGGTCGAGGCGCTGGCGACGAGAGGAAAAGCGGCGCAATGCATTCATCTCATCCCACCCGCTGGTTGCGGACCGCTTCCGCCAGCACGCGCGCGGCGCTCGCCTCAGCGGGGCGCAGCGACTCGAGCCGCCTGGCTAGGTAGTCGGCGATCGCGATCACGCGCTCGCGCTGGGTGAGGTCGCCGTAGTAGTCGGGCACGTTGTGGGTGAGGTGGGCCAGCACCTGGCCCGTGTCCACGTCCGCCTCCAGCTCCATCAGCGCGTAGAGCGCCGCACGCAGCAGCGAGCCGTGGAGCTCTGAGCCCTCGCCCATCTCGGCCCGGCCGAACTCGGCGGCGGTTTTCAGGCGCGCGTGGTTGGCTCGCCGGTCGCCCAGCAAGGCGTAGAAGTCGCGCACCTTGAAGGCCTTGGCGAAGTTCTGGTAGTTGTCGAGCGTATGTGCGCCGCGCGCCTCGAGGTCGAGCAACTTCATGTAGAAGCGCTCAGCGCCGGTGAGCTTGTTCCATAGCGAGCGCTCGATCCCCTGCGGCACCAGGCACTGGTTGGCGGTGCCGACCGCGAAGGCGATGAGCTCGTCCACGAAGGTGGTCTCGCCCTTCACGCGCGGGCGGATCGCCTCAGCGGTCATGTCGCGGCCGTCGATGCGGGCGTAGCGGGTGAGCGCCCGCAGCGCCGCGGCGTAGCCGGCCATTTGCACGTCAGCGTCCTCGAAAACGTTCTCGTCACGGTAGAGACCACGCGCCTCCTGGTTGAGGCCGGTGAGCGCTTCGACCTGCGCCTCGACTTCCTCCTGGATCTCCCAGGCGAGGTCGTCGCGCGTGGTCTTGAGTTCGCCTCGGCGCTTGCGGCAGACGAGCAGCACCGTGCCCTTGACGTAGCTTCCCTCGCGCAGCGCGCTGTCGGTCTCGGTGACGACGTACCAGGCGGCGGTCACCTGCAAGCCCGCGGCCCAGACGATGTTCGCCATGTCGGCCCAGATGCTGCCCGACTGGTGAGTGAACATGATGACTTGCAGGCCGCCCTCGGCCATGCACTCGGTCATGCGCTTGTAGGCCGCCACCATGCCGCGGCGGAAGTCCTCGTCCTCGCCCTTGATGGCGAGTGCGCGGCGGCTGTCCCAGACCCAATCGGAAAACTCCGGCGGCGGGTTCTTGCGTAGCCAGGCGATGAAGAACTCGAGGATCTCCTCGTATTTCACGGCGTCGCCGTA
>VGVR01000071.1 GCA_016873995.1 Gemmatimonadota bacterium | reverse complement strand
CGCCTCCAGCAGCTCCGATAGCTCAGACTGTGCCAGGGTCACCGGGCTCCTCCTCGATGCGTGCTTGGTCGTGCACACCGAAGATCACCCGGTGACCCGCCCCTACGCGCGAGCCCCGGCTTCTACATCACTCGCGGGGACATCAACCTAGCGATCGACGTCGCCCGGCGGTTGAACTCGCGAGATGTGCTCGCGCGGCTCGCCGACCTCTGCGTCGAGCGCGCGGTGCCGGAGCACATCCGCTCGGACAACGGGCCGAAGTTTGCGGCGAAGGCGGTGCGCCGCTGGCTGGCGCGGGTCGGCGTGCAGACGCTCTTCATCGAGCCGGGCGGTCCATGGGAGAACGGCTACATCGAGTCCTTCAACGGCAAGCTGCGTGACGAATGCCTCAACCTCGAGCGCTTCGACACGCTACTCGAGGCGCAGGTGCTCATCGAGCGCTGGCGCCTGGAGTACAACCACCGGCGCCCGCACAGCTCGCTCGGGTACCGGCCACCAGCACCCGAGACCATCGAACCGAACTGGCTGGAGATCGCCGCCAGACTCACTCATCAGGTGCTATGAAACGCGCGGGCAGGTCACCGGCGCCCGCGATCACCACGTCCAGGTGTCCATCCGCTTTGCGTCGTCATGCGTTGCTCCTGACGCCGCGCTCGGATGGCCGGCGTCCCGTGTAGACGGTCAGGCCGGCGCGCAGGTGGAGGTCCGTCCGCCGGAAGAGGTGATGTGGCGAGTCCGGGTCGAGCAGCTGCTCCATGACTCCGATGTCCTCCGGCCGGAGTAGGGCGCGCCAGTCCTCCCGGGTCAGCCAGCGCCGCCAGTGGTGTGTGACCCACGCCTCCTCGTCCGCCGACAGCGGACTGAGCGAGTCGAAACCGAAGGTCTTGGCCTGGACGTCGACGAGGCCCGCGTCGGCGAGCAGCTGCGACCAGCCGAAAGGGTACGGCACGCTTCCCTTCTCCGGCACCCGCGGGCGACCGAACCGGCCGACACCCGCGGCCGAGAGACGGTCCTCGAGCCAGCGCTCCCCGAGCCCGATGTCGTCCGGGAGCACCCGGAACGGAAAGCCGCCCTCACGGATCGCGACCGTGCCGCCGGGACGGGTGACGCGCGCCAGCTCACGGATCGCGGCCACCATGTCCGGCACGTGGTGGACCACCCGACTGCACCAGACGAGGTCGAACGTGGCGTCCTCGTAGGCGAGTTCGGCGAGGTCGCCGGTGGCGACGCGGACGTTCTGCGAGCCGGGGGTCGCATTCACGCGTGTCCAGGTCTCAGCCACGTTCTGCTCGTCCAGGTCGATCGCCTCGACAGACCCGGCGAGTTGCGTGAATACCACGGTCATCCCACCGACGCCGCATCCCGCGTCCAGCACGCGGTGCTCGCGGCCGACCTCGAGCCAGCCGCCGATCTCTTGGTGACTGCGCTCGAACACGCGGTCGTGGATCAGGAGTGAGCGCCGCATCTCCTCCGGGGTCACCGCATGGCCACCGTGTCCACCGTGGCCGTCGCCGCCAGCGCCACCGCCGCGGCCAGAGTGCCCGTTGTGCACGGGGTCTGAGGACTCGACGGACTGCCTCACTTCGCTCATCACGCGCCTCGACCTGCATCTAGGCCACCATCGGCCCGCCACTTGTTGAGACAGTGTCTCATCTGCTACAAGTGATACCACATCTCACTCGAACTTTGAGTTGCGGGGCTTGAACCGGTGGTCCACATGACTGGCGTCGACGCGACATCCCACGGGGTGACAACGGTCCTCTCGGACGCGTGGGTACGGCGCGCGGAGCGACTGTTGCATGACCAGTGCTGGTGCTGGGGGCGGGACGTTGAGCGGGCGGACGGCAACCTGTTGCTCGAGTTCGGCTTCCGGCGGGTCCGCACGCCCGAAGGCAGGACATTCGCCTACGAGCTCGACCGTGCCGGTGAGCACGTCGTCCTCGCGGGCGCTGGCCTCTGCTACGCGACGGCAAAGGTGGCGGACGCGGTGTTGCTCGGCAGGTACAACGCACGGCCGCGCCTGTTCCCCCGCGCCGAGGTCGACACCGAGCAGTGGGCCCATGTGGGGGCGAGCATCTTCCAGAGCGCCGGCCAGCGCGATGAAGCCTCTCCGCTGAGCCGACTGCTTCTCATCGGTGCCGTCCGCTGGATCGCTGGATACGAGGCCTGGGTACGGGAGGTGGCCGGGCTGGACTACCGCGCCCAGTGCCTCTCTTCCTGGCCCAGCACAAGCGTCTCCGCCGACCGGATGGTCGAGGCGTGGGAGGCGCTTCTCGCCGAGCTCCAGGAAGGCGAGCGACCTGACCGCGCACCAAACACGAACCACACGAACCACACGAACCACACGAACCACACGAACCTAGGTATCCGACGAGATGGGAGGAACTGATGTCAGGCGCAGGAACTCATCAGTTGATGCATGACGTGATCATCGTCGGTGCCGGTCCGGCCGGGCTCGGCGTGGCCGTCGCGCTGCGGGAGGTTGGTGTCGACGACATCCTCGTGCTCGACCGGCACGAGGTAGGCGCGTCGTTCAAGCGCTGGCCGCGCGAGATGCGCTTCATCACGCCGTCCTTCACGAGCAACGCCTTCGGTCTGCTGGACCTGAACGCGATCGTTGCGGAGACGTCGCCAGCGTACGCGCTTGGCCAGGAGCATCCCTCCGGCGAGGCGTACGCTGCCTACCTCGCGACGGTGGCCGAGCACTTCGAGGTGTCGGTGCAAGCCGGTGTCAACGTCCGCATGCTCCTCCCGCAGGCGGACGGGACGTTCGAGGTCCAAACGGACGAGCAGCGGATCCGCGCTCGCCACGTGATCTGGGCAGCGGGTGAGTTCCAGTACCCCGACCGCCTGCCCTTCCCCGGCGCCGAGCACTGTCGCCACAACGCCGACGTGACCGCGTGGGCGGACCTCGACGGGGATCGGTTCATCGTCATCGGTGGCTACGAGAGCGCGATCGACGCTGCGGTCGCACTTGCCCGGCGCCAGCGGAGCGTGACCGTAGTCTCGCGCACCCCCGCCTGGGACAACGACCACCCAGACCCCAGCATCTCGCTGTCGCCCTTCACGCGGGAACGCCTCGACTGGGCCGTCGAGTCCGGCATGGTCGACCTCGTCGGAGATGCCGAGGTCACCGGTGTCGCGGAGTGCGAGGCGGGCTACGCCGTGACGGCGGCCGACGGCCGGTCCTGGGAGTCCGCGACGAAGCCGATCATCGCGACCGGATTCATGGGTTCGCTTGGCTACCTCGACGGCCTCGTGGAGCGTGACGACGACGGCACCCTCGTCGTCTCTGAAGAGGCGGACGAGTCGACGCTCGTCCCCGGGCTGTTCGTGGTGGGCTCGCAACTCGTCCACCGCGGCGTCCGCTTCTGCTTCATCTACAAGTTCCGCCAGCGCTTCGGTGTCGTGGCCGCCTCGATCGCGGAGCGGCTCGGGCACGAGACCGAGGAGGCGATCGCCCTGTGGCGGAGCACCGGCATGTACCTCGATGACCTCTCCTGCTGCGAGGAATCCTGTGCCTGCTGACCAGCACTACTTTCGGAGAGGACCCGTGGCATGACGATGATCAGCGACTGTGACGCGGCGGGCTCACCCCCGGCATCGGCGTCCATCCTCGTGATAGGCAAGGAGAGCGTGGGGAAGTCCGCGCTCGTGCGTGCGCTTGGTGCCGGGCGCCCCTCGAGCCAGAACTTCCGCGGCACCACCGTCGCCTGTGAGTCGTACGAGGCCGGCAGGCACACCCTCGTCGACGCGCCCGGGATCCTCCGCGCGTCCGATTCGGAGACGACCCGGCTCGCCCTTGACGCGCTCCAGGACGCCGACCGCGTCTTGCTGGTCGTCCAGGCGACCCATCTCGACGAGGACCTGGACGACCTCCTCCCTCTCGTCGCCGGACGTCGGGCCGTCGTCGCCGTCACCTTCTGGGACCGTATCGAGGATCACGGCCCGGCGCGCGAGATGCTGGCGCGGCTGTCGCTCAGTCTGAGTGTGCCCGTGATCCCCGTGGACGCGCGCTTCGTGCCCGAGGATGCGAGGCGCTGGCTGATCGACGCACTCGACGACCCCGATGTGATCGAGCACACGAGCACTCCGGTGCGGGCCGGCTGGAGGATCGAGCCGCGGCGGACGCTGCTCGAACACCGGCTCCTCGGGCCGGTGCTCGCGACCCTCCTGCTGCTGGGGCCAGCCGTACTGGCGGTGCTGAGCGCCAACGCTGTCGCCGGCTGGTTGGAGCCGCTCGTGGAGTGGCTGACCGGGCTGGCGAGCGAGCCGATCGCCGCGTGGCCCGGGCCGTTGAACGATGTCCTCGTCGGCGACTACGGCTGCATCACGATGGGGCCGTTGCTCTTCGTCTGGGCAGTGCCGACGGTGATCGTCTATGCGCTGGTGATTGCCGCGTACAAGGCGAGTGGACTCGTCGACCGCATCGGGACGGCCTTGCACCCACTACTGCGCCCGGTGGGGTTGCATGGCCGCGACGTGACGCGGGTGATGATGGGCTTCG
>VGVR01000070.1 GCA_016873995.1 Gemmatimonadota bacterium | reverse complement strand
TCGGCTGGAGCACCATCGCGCCCTTCGGTACCAGGTCGGGCGTGGCGGCGGCGTCGATCACGGGTAGAAGCGCCGCGTGCAGGTCCTCGAGCGTCGCGGCCCCGGTAGTGGCCTTCTTGACCGTGTCGGTGAGCTTCCGGTCGGCGTGGTCCTCGAGCCACTTGTCGCGCTTGGCGGCGGGCTCGGCCAGCAGCGCGTCGAGGTCCACCGCTGTGGGCGCGCCTTGCTTCTTCTGGGCCTTGATCGCCACCGAGCGGCCGGTCGCGGTCTCGAGCCGGAAGCCCATCATCGTCTCGTAAACCGAGCCGATCTGCTCCACGTCCAGCGCGCGGTAGGAGATGCGCTCGCCGTCGAGGACGAGGAGCTTCTCGAGCGCGCGGTACACGGTGCCGTCGGGCACAAGCGGCGGGACGATCCGCTCATTCGTCTGGCGCGGGCCGCCGACCGCGCGCCCCTCGAGGAAGGGGAAGCGATCGGGATCGAATAACACGCCGTGGCGAGCGGGCAGTTTCATGCCGGCCGCGTTGGCGCCGTTGTGGACGATGCGGAAGAGCGCCACGAGCTGCGCCCAGGCGCCAAAGCGCTGATCCATCGTGTCGGGGTAGAGTGCGACGTCTTCGCGCAGGCGCTCATGCAGGCCCATCAGCGAGTAGTAGCGCAGGAACGTCTCGTCCTCAGGGAGCATGTCGCGCTCCTCGGCGTAGAGCAGAAACACGAGCCGTAGGACCACGGTGAGAAGTGCCCGGTAGACCTCATCGGGATGCTCGGTGAGGACCTGGCGTAGCAGCTCCCCCTTTGAGGCGTCCTGTGCCGCCTGCAAACCCCTTAGCAACTCGTAGAGCGCGTGCAGAACCTGCTCGGCGAGCCTTTCCGAGACCTCGTTCTGGAACTTCCTGCTGTCGGCGAGCAGGGCGGCGAGACGCTGGTGGCGCGGGACCGCGAGCAAACGCTGCTCCGATAGTAGTAGCCGGAGTGCGCTGACGATGGGCCGCCCGGCGGACTGCATCATGTCGGCCACACGAAAGTCGAGCCAGCCCGAAGTTTCGCCACTCGGCGCCGACACGAGGCGGAGCGCATGACCGTTCACGAGCAGGCCCGCGGGCACCCTCGTCTCGCGCAGCAACCTCTCCATCCGGGAGTGCGGTGACAACTCGAGCCGTCTGCCGTCGCGGGTATCGGCGTCGAAATCGTCGCCGGAGTTCAGCACCTGCACGAGGAGCTGCCAGGCGGGTGCGCCGTCCTGTGGTTCAAGTTCGCGCACGGCGTAATCGGGCCGTAGCATCTCCCCACCGTGGGGGAGGGGAACTTCGAGTTCCGCTGGAATCGCATACTCGGGGGTTCCGGCATAGCCATTCTGCGAAAAGCGCCAGCCGAGGACGGAAGTGGCGAACGTACGGAAGTCGCCGATTCGAGCACCGGTGTCCGGATCGGTGGCGCTGTAATGTGGGGCGGCTTCACGTAGACGGTCCATGAGGCCCGAAGTCCCACCGGTGCACGCACGGAGCAACCGCTGCCCCTCGGCATCGCGCCGGTCGAGGATCGCGCCCGCTTGCACCAGCGCAGGCGCCGAGACCACGAGTCCCGTCGGGCGGACGAAGCCCAGCCACTCGAGGTGCGCCAGGACTTCCGGGTCGAGTTTGGGGCCGGCCATCAGTTCGACTCCGGCCAGAGGTAGACGAGCCCGACCGGCTCGACGCGACGCGCCTTCACCTCGTAAAAATCCCGAATGCGTGCGGGCACCTCGGTGAGATCCTGCTCAAACTGGTCGAGCCGGTCCTTCCACGAGCGCACGTCGGCTTCGCGTTGGCGCTTCTCCTCTTCGTTGAAGTCAAGCCTGAGCTGACGGCCTTCCTCTCCTTCGTACTTCCCGAGCTGCTCGCGTACTCGCTCGCGCTGTCGCTCGAGTGTCTCCTTCAGCTCACGTGACTCTGTCTCGCCTCGCTCGCGTAGCCTCAGTACCGCGGCCTCCTCCCACTCGGCGGCGCGTGGTTCGAGCCGCGGCAACAGCTCCGCGATGTCGCGGGAGGCTGCCGCCAGGAGCTTGCGCTGGATGGTCTCACCTGGCAGCCGCCCGCCTCCATCGCCGAGAGACCTCTCTAGGAGGTCGAGCGTCCTGGCCTCGGCATCACGCGCATACGGCTCCAGCGGCCCCTTGCGTTGTCCAGGCTCGATCCAGCGGGCTGTGATCGGCACCAATTCCTCGTGCAGGCGCTCGGCCCCGCGGCCGTAGAGGGAGAGTCGGCCGAGCAAGATGACGCGCGGAATGGCGTCGCGGGTCTGCGCGAGGCAGGCACGCGAAAGATCTTGGTGTACGAAGCCCTGGGCGCGGAAGCGTCCGAGCAAGCGCTGCGCAACGCGCTGGTCGAGGTGCAGATGGACAGTGTCTTCGGTTAGTACCCCCGCGTCCTCGAAGACCACTGGTCGGATCGGCGCCTCCCGGCGCCACTCTGCAAGCTTCTGGGTATGTGGTCGGGGAGCGCGCAGTGTATCTAGCGTCGCCGCCCAGCTCGGATCCGTACCCGTGCGGCGGTCGAGCGACGGGAAGACGTAGTTTGGGTGCCCGTTCGCATCCTTCTTCTCGACGAGCGGTGGCGCCCCGAGCATCTCGAGCGCGCAGGACAGGGCGTCGCGGAATGGCGCGGCGTCGAAGCCGGTGGCGGACTTAGATCTTTCGAGCAGGGTCTGGCAGCGCATGATCTGGGCCTCGAGGTCGGCCTGGCGCTCGCGGCTCGCCTCGAGCTCCTCCTCGGTCACGCGCTTGCGTGCTGCGTCGAGGTCTGCGGCATCGATCTCGCGTGCGAGGCGCTCCGCGTCGCGGTGACGGATGCCCTGGCCGAGACGACGCTCAATGTCGTCGTCAATGACATGGGAGAGGCTGCCCAGCTCCTTCTTGATCGTCTCTGTCTTACGGACGAGCACTTCGAGTACCCGATCTTCGGCGCGTTGCGGGAGCACGAAGTAATGGCAGCGCACCTCGGGCGCGGGCTGGAGCTTGCGGTCGATGCGGCCGTTGCGCTGCTCGATGCGCCCCGGGTTCCAGGGGAGGTCGAAGTGGAAGAGGTCGGCGCAGTGGGCCTGGAAGTTAAGGCCCTCGCGCGCGGCATCGGTGGCGAGAAGGATGCGGAGTGGGTCCCGGGCTGGGTCGGTGTTGAAGCGCCGCTGGATCTCCTTGCGCCGTGCGCCGCTCGTCAGGCCGTCGATCACCTCGATGCGCTCGTCGGCGCGATCGGTGCCCTGAATGGCCTGCTCCAGGATCTCCTTGAGGTGGCGCTTCGTCCCCTCTCGGTTTTCGGTGAAGATCAGCACGCGACTGTCCCGCCATTTTGGCGGCGCCCCTCTCAACGGCTTCCCGAACGAGGGAAGGTCCGGACAAAGGTGTGAACGGATCCAGTCGACGAGGTAGCGCGTCTTCGCGTCCGGCAGGTGCCGGCTGCGCTCGGCGATCTCCTGCATCTGATCGAGCAAGGCCACCTCACGGCGCCAGAGCGCTTCAGCGCCGGCGTGGCGCGGCGACTCGGACTCCGCCGCGGCAGTGACCGTCTCGATCTCCGTCTGCTCTTCGGCCTCGGCTTCCTCCTCTGACCACGAGGCGCGCTCGTCATCGGCGTCGGGCGCTTTGGTAAGAAGCGTCGTTGATTCGATACTGGCACCAGGGATCGCGGCGGGCTGACTCCTATCCCACTGTCGCTCGACCGTCGCCCGGTGGACCTTCAGGCTGCGCGCGAACGCCTCGTTCGAGGACAGCAGCCGCTGTTGAAGCCCGACCACGATAAGACCCGCAGCTGCCTGCGCCCGCTTGGGTGTGCTTGCGAAGCGCTCCTCGCGCGCGGCGCGGTACTCGTCGAGCAACCGCGACAGGGCGAGCTCAGGCGCATCGACCGGCAGATTTTCGATGGGGATGCGAACGACCTCCCGTATAGGAAAGCCACCCTGGACCGCCCGAATGTCTTCCTTGAGGCGCCGCACCATGATTTCCTCGAGCGCCTTCGGCCGTAGCTTGACTCCGCGCGTGAAGCGATAAGGATCGAGAATCTCCATCAGCGTGGAAAAGCTATTGGAATGTCCGTTGTGCGGTGTGGCCGATAGAAACAGGCGGTGTTCGAAGCGTCCGGCGAGGTCGCGAATTGCGTGGGTGAACTTCGTCTCGATGCCATAACGCCCGCCGCTCGATGGCGCCGCATGGTGAGCCTCGTCCAGGATCAACAGGCCACCCGGCAGGAACTGGCCCAGCCACGCCCGGAGCGGATCTGCGTAAGCCGGTTCAATCAAAAGGTTGTGCGAAACGAGGAAACGGCTGTGCGTAGTCCACGGGTTGACGCCAAATCCGCGCTCGCGCCGCATCCGAGTGAGGTAGGAGCGATCCAGGATTTCGAATACGAGGCCGAAGCGCTCCTCTAGCTCCGCCCTCCACTGCTCCAGCACCGACGGCGGCGTCGCGACCACGATCGCCTTCGCCTTTCGTCGTAGCAATAGCTCGCGCGCGATCAAACCCGCCTCGATCGTTTTGCCGAGGCCGGTGTCGTCGGCGATGAATAGCGCGACGCGAGGAAGGCGGAGAGCCTTGCGCAGCGGCTCCATCTGGTAGGCGTCGATCTTGATTCCGGCCCTGTATGGGGAGTGGAAGAGA
>VGVR01000069.1 GCA_016873995.1 Gemmatimonadota bacterium | reverse complement strand
GGTGTACAGGAGGATCCCAAAGCGCTCGGCCTCCGTGTCAGCGTAGATGCGCTCGCGGATGGAACTGGCCGGATAGCCGCAGCGCATCGCGAGTGACTGGATCAAGAGGTGCGATAGCGTGTGCAGCAGCACATACGGGCCGCCCGGGAACGGGCGCTTGACCTTGCGATCCTCCATCCAGAGCTTGTGCCCGGTTGCCAGACCGTCGAGCCGCTGTGCGACCGCCGGACGGCCGAGCCACGTCTTTAGCCCGTCAGCGCGAATCTGAAGGAACACGCCCTCACCGCGGTTTTCGACCGCGGGAAACCACTGCGGCTCCAGCGCAATGTGTGCGCGCTCCACGTCGGTCTCGTACTCCCCGTTGATGTCCGGAGTGACGGCCTCGAAGCGCGTGAACCCCACGAGGGCCAGGATCTCCCGCAATCGATGTACTTGGATGACCGCTTCGATCCCGGCGAAGCGGTCGGAACGGCGCCAGGCTCGGGCCGGCAAGCGACGCGCGTGGAAATTGGGGTCCACTGGCACGTCGTCCCCGAAGCCCTCGGGTACAGCAAGAAGCGCGTGGAGCTCGACCTGCTTGACGGGCCGCTCAATCTCTCCCCCGTCTTTGATTCGCTGAATAGCCCCGAGGATGTCAGCGTCCGAAAACGGCGCGAGCTTTGCCGTGACGTGCGGCAGGCGTTTGAATACGGACAGCGACTCAAGCGAGTCCACGGCTTGCAGCAGGTCCCAGAGCTCGCGGACAGCGGTTTCCACAGCCGTCCCGCGATCGGGCAGCGACAGCACACTGACCACCTGCGGGAAGTAGGCGTTGGATGCCGTCCGGATCAGCAGGCGGCTCCGAAGGCTGCAGTCCTCGTTCGAGTTCCTGCCAAGCCATGGCCGAGCGCCATGGCAAGTGTCAAGCGGGTTATCCTCGATCATCGAGGCCTCGTAGAGGCCGCGCCGCTTGCCGCACTCGCAGCGCACAGCAAGGTCGGCAAGGTCACCGCTCGTGCCGAGTTCGTCGAGCCAGAGCTGCCGTCGGCAGTTGTCTTCATGGCGGTGCACGAAGCGGTACCAGTTGATGTCATCAACGTGTCCCTTCGGGCAGCCTCGCACGAAGCGCGTGGCAACAACCGGGCGGCCATCGAAGCGCGCTTTGTCGTCGAGATTCTTGCGATGCACCAGACGTCTTGAACGCTCACGCTCTTCGCCGCCACCGGCCTCCTGCACGACAAACCACTCGGGAAAGCGCCAGGCGCCGATGCCCTTGGCCGGCTCGTGCGGATCGTTAGAATCGGGAGGCGGCGCGAACAGCCTGGGCGCCGCGACGCCCGTCATGATCCGGAGCTTCCGGGCCAGCCGAGGCTCGACGATCTCCTCGAGGCCCGTCTTCGGCCAGGTGTCAAGGCCACCGACGATCGCCGAATACCTGGGCAGGTCGATCAGCGCTCCGGGCCCATAGGTGGTGATGACCTGTCCCCGCCGGATCTGCCCATGGGCTTTGCGACTCACGAGCGGTCCTCCACCTGCATGCCGCTCAGGTCTTTGAGGAACAGGTTCACCTCGGGCTCGACGTCGCGGAGTGAGCGATTGGCGCGGAACTTCCGGTGGTGCTCGGACTCGAAGTCTTCGTCCAGCATCTCCCGAAGGAGCGGCTTGCGCTTCTTCAACTCGTACTTCTGGTACTGCATGTCGACCCCGTCAACCCGGTAGTCCTCCAAGATTTTTCGCCAGGAGTCGAGCAGGTCCACCACTCGGTTCTGAACGCTCCGCAGGCGTTCCTCGCGTTCCGCCTCGTCAGCGAACGGCTGCTGGCGGACGCGCTCGAGAAAGGCGTCGAGCAGCCTCCGCTCCAGATCTGTCCGGACCTCTGCGATCCGCTCGACTCCCACCGGCGGACTCAGGCGAGGCTCGACGTGACGGGCCAAACTCACCATCGCCCCGGCAAAGCCTCGATCGAGCGCGCGCGCCGAGAAGGGCGTGACGCTACCCACTTCCACGGAGCGGTAGAACGTTTCGTGGTAGTGCCGGAACCGTTCGTAATGTGAGCGGTCACGCGGCTTGTGGATATTGAAGAGGGTCACTACGAGACCGGGAGCCACGTCCGTTCGACCGACGCGGCTTGTGGCCTGGATGTACTCGGCGTGGGTCTTGGGCTGACCGAGGACGACCATGAGCCCGAGCCTCGGGATGTCGAGACCCACCGAGATCATGTTGGTCGCGATGGCGCAGTCCACACGCTGCTTGATGTCGTTGAAGCCAACCCCCAGCCGCCGGCGGGCCTCGGCCACCTTGTCCGTGGGCACCCGTGAGGTCAGCTCCACGACCTCCGAGAAGCTCTTGCGGTCCTGGAAGAGCCCCCGCTCCTCACCGACGCGCTTGCGGTTGCCGTAGGTCTTGATCGTGTTCTGAACCTCTTCCTCGAGAATCCGGCGTGCGCCGCCCAGCTCGCGCAGACTGTTGAAGTAGCCGAGCACCGTCATGTAGGGATCAGCGGGATTGTGGAGATTGTTGTGTCCACCCGCATCGCGGTAGCAACGCTCTCCCGCGCCCATGAGCGCAAGCAACGCCTTCCGCATCATGACCTTCGGATTCCGTCCCTGGGACGCGATGCCGAGGTAGAGCCGCGCGGGAATCTCCAAGGCTGGCTTCGTCCTGGCGAAGAACGTGTCCCACCGGTCTGGGCCTGGCGGCGGAAATACCTGAGTGAGCGGCCGCGCGAAGAGCGCCTGGATCTGGTCCTGGGCCCGCCGCACGGTAGCGGTCGAAGCAATGATCTTGGGCCGCACGGCGCGTCCGTCGACCTCGCGCACGCAGAGCGCCTCGATCGCCGCCTCGTAAAGGCCGGCCATCGTGCCGAGGGGCCCAGAGATCAAATGAAGCTCGTCCTGGATGACCAGGTCGGGTGGGGGAAGTGGTCTTGCCAGGCGCGTGCCCCTGCCCGGCTCCGCGGCCCCGTAGAATCCCTTTGCGTCGGCCCTGTCCGCGCCGCCGAGCAGTGCCCCCGCCTGCCCGACCCACGGCAGCGACGCGAATTTGTCCACTGTCGCGATCAGGAAAGCCGGCAGCCGCCGGTAGAGCGGCTCATCCACGGCCACAATTGGAAGCGCGCGGTCGCGGGTGAAGTCACACTCGTAGTTCGTGCAAGCGATATGGAGCTCGGTGGGCTGATCGTCATTGGGCATGAGGGCAAAGGAGTCCGGACCGAAGCGCGTCCCGCACCACGGGCAGTTCTCGAGAGGAATCGGCGAGGGATTGCTCTTCGGATCGGCCTTGAATTGCCGGACCTTGGTGCGGGCGGAATCCGAACGACCATCGCCCTTCTTGCCGAGGATGTTTGGCGTTGCCGCCTTCCCCACCCAGAGCCCGATCTCGAACGGCCATTCGCCGTAGCGCGCGAACTCCTTCTCCCGCTCGAGCTCCAGCGCACACACCAGGCCCGCTGCGCGCGCGAGCTGATCGAGCGTGAGCAGGCGCAGTGTGTAGCGCAAGATCACGCTCACGCCAGCGCCTGAGCGCCCTTGCTCACCCGGCTGACGCAGCCTTCGCAGCACCATTGCGAAGGCCGCGAGGCCCAGGTACGCCTCGGTCTTGCCGCCTCCGGTCGGAAAGAAGAGCAGGTCCACCGTCTCGCGGTTGGGATCGTGCGGATCGGCGAGGCCCGGAAGATTCAGCAGGATGAAGGCGAGTTGAAATGCGCGCCAGCTCGGCGCCTTGTCCTTGAATTGATCGGCGAGCCGCTTGCGGAGCGCCCGCGCGACGGCGCGGTTCGCCATCTTGAAGGCGTCGAGAGAGTCGGCGTCGTTGGCCAGAACGCCGATGCCGCGTTCGACGCGGTCGGCGGCGATTCCAGCGAGGCGTAGCAGCTCCGTGGCGGTTTCGCGCCGCGCACCCTGAAGAGTAGCGACGTTCGCTCTTCGCGCCTCGATCCAGCTGCGGTACTGGGCCACGAGCGGCCGCAGCGCCGACTCGGCGGCGGCGCCATCGGCGACCGCCCCGAGCGCTTCCATCGAGAGCTCGACGCCCGGCACGTCCACGGTCTCCGTCTTCTCCACCACGGCGCTCGGGATCCACGCCGTGCGGAGCAGGCGGCATACGCCGTCCACGATCTCCCATTCCGCCGAAATGCCATGGCCCGTCGCGTACTCCGGCGTGTCGGCGTAGTGGAGATCCGCCACCTGCTCGTCCCACTGCGCAACCCTTGCGCCGCGCAGGTCCGGCCGTGGCGCGAAGGGGTGGTCGCTTCGCACCTCGAGTTCCGGTTGGAAGACGTACGCGACGTCGGGCTCGCCCTGTTCGACTGCAACCGGAGTGCGATGATTCACCAGGAAGACCGAGACCGAACGCGTCCCCCGCGGGAAGAGCCCCTCAAGATCCTGCGCGGAGATCAACCGCTCGACGACGTGGAGCTGGAGCCCGCCAGAATCGGGGACGTTGTGCACCACCTGTTCGGTCGCCCCCGTGAGCATCGCGTGGACCATCACTTCGTGCGGATGCCGCTGCCAGATGGAGAGCGGCTTCCCATCCGGCCCCTCGATCTCCTTCTGCTCGTAATCGCCCCAGCGCACGGTAACGGTGAGGGAGCACGCCTCCTTCGGCACGAGAAAGCTCAGGCCCATCGAGGACGGGAAGAACCCCTTCTTTGCGGCCTTGCGTTCCTCGTTCGACTCCTCTGCGAGGCCCGCCGACTCGGGGATCTCGCCTCCCATATCGTCGTCCTCGTCGGCGTCGGCGTTCCTCTCAGGGGCCGTGCCTGATGGGATCAGGAAGCCGGTCAAGTACTGGTTCGAGGGACGCTTCCAGCCCTCCCACTGCTCCTCGGCGAGGGCGTGACCGGCCCAGGGCCCGACGAGATCGAGCTTCAGCGCCTCGACGAGGCGCGCTCGCACCTCGACGGAGTCG
>VGVR01000068.1 GCA_016873995.1 Gemmatimonadota bacterium | reverse complement strand
TGCGGGCGCGGGCGGCGGCGCCGGCGGTGCCGGCGGGGAGCAGGCGCTCCGTGCGTCCATGGGGGCGCTGCTCGCGGCGAACGTCGACGTCGTGCTCGGCACCGACGCGGGCGCCGTGCCCGACCACTTCTTCGGCTACACCGGGCACCGGGAGCTGGAGATCTTCGTGCGGCTCGGTATGACGCCCATGCAGGCGCTCGTGGCCGGCACCAGCCGGCCGGCCCAGCGGCTAGGACTCACCGACTTGGGCGCGCTGGCCCCTGGGAAGAGCGCCGACTTCGTGGTCCTCGACGCGAACCCGCTCGACGACATCCGCAACACGCGGAGCATCTCGGAGGTCTATCTGCGCGGCACCGCAGTCGATCGGGCCGCGATGCGGGCACGTTGGACGGGTGGGAGCTGATTCCCCCAAGGCGCCTTCACCTGCCCTTCCGCACAGGCCCCCGGGCGCGATAGCCTTAGGGTTGCACCTTTTTCAGAGGCCCTGGCTCCCGAGCCCGGCCCAAGCACCAGGAATCCATGTCGTCAGAAACAGCGACGGTCGGCCACCGCCTACTGAATGAAGTCGAGGAGGCCGTCCACCGCAGGGTCGTCGGCCAGAACGAGACGATTCAGGGCTTGCTCATCGCGATGCTCACCGGTGGGCACGTCCTCCTAGAGGGGCTCCCGGGTCTCGCCAAGACGCTTCTGGTCCGCTCCTTGGCGGATGCACTGCACACCTCCTTTCGCCGCATCCAGTTCACGCCGGACCTCCTGCCTGGCGACGTGATCGGCATCCCCGTCTATCATCAGGGCACGGGTGAGTTCCGCGTATATAAAGGTCCGATCTTCGCGAACCTCGTGCTGGCCGACGAGGTGAACCGCGCGCCGCCCAAGGTTCAGTCGGCGCTGCTCGAGGCGATGGAGGAGGAGCAGGTCACGATCGACGGCACCACGTATGCGCTCCCGCGCCCGTTCCTGGTGCTCGCGACCCAGAACCCGATCGAGCAGCAAGGCACGTATCCGCTCGCAGAGGCGCAGCTGGATCGTTTCATGATGAAGCTCCGCATCGAATACCCCTCGCGCGACGAGGAGCGGGAGATCCTGGAGCGCGTCGCGCTCGCTCCGAGCAAGCCGGAAGGCGCGCCGGAGGCCGCACCGTTCGAAGCCATCGCCAGTCCCGAGGCGATCCTCGAAGCGCGCACGGAGCTCGACCACGTGACTGTCGACCGCAAGATCCAGGACTACGTCGTGAGCCTGGTGTTCGCCACGCGGGAGCCCGCAGCCGCCGGCCTCCCCGAGTTCGAGAAGTTCCTCGAGTTCGGGACGTCGCCGCGCGCCACCATCTTCCTCACACGCGCCGCGCGCGCGCGCGCGTACCTCGAGGGCCGCGACTTCGTCCTCCCCGACGACGTCAAAGCGATCACGCACCCGGTGCTCCGTCATCGTCTGCGCACCACCTACGAGGCCGATGCGAAGGGGATCGACTCCGATCAGCTGGTCGACCGGCTCCTGGCCACGGTTCCGTCGCCGTAAGGCACCGTAGGTAGGCGATGCTCATCGGCCTTTGGAGTCAGGCACTCAGGTTCTTTCGGCGATCGACCGAGGAGCTGCCGTCGACGGACGCCCTCCACGAGGTCCGGCGACTCGAGATCCGCACGCGAGGGCTCGTCGAGTCGCTCTTCAGCGGCGGCTACTCCTCGATCTTCCACGGGCGCGGGCTCGAGTTCTCCCACGTGCGTAGCTACCAGGTGGGCGACGACGTGCGTTCCATCGACTGGAAGGTGACGGCCCGGCGAGGCACGCCGTTCGTCCGCCAGTTCGTGGAGGAGCGCGATCTGCTGGTCGTGCTCATCGTGGACGTGTCGGGATCGGGTAGGTTCGGGCCGGGTGAGCGCAGCCCGCTCGAGATCGCCGCCGAGATCTCGGCGGCGATCGCCTTCGCCGCCTCACGCAACAACGACCGCGTCGGGCTTCTCCTGGTCAGCGACCATGTGGAGCACTTCGTCGCACCCGCCTCGGGGCGCCGTCACGTGGTCCGATTGCTCGCCGACCTCGTCAAGTACAAGCCGCGGGCGCGCGGCACGGACCTGAGCACCGCATTCGAGCGACTCGGCCGGAACAAGTCGGACCGCGCCACCGTGTTCGTCATCAGTGACTTCATCCAGTCGGGACCGCACACTCCCTTCCGCGATGCGCTCCTCAAGCTGGCGCGCCAGAACGACCTGGTGGCGATCCGGCTGGTGTCGGGTGCCACGCTCGAGCTCCCCGACGTGGGTTGGGTCGAGATGACGGACCCTGAGACGGGGCGCCGGGTCGTGCTCAACGCCGGACACAAGAAGGTCCGCGAGCACTATCGCCACAGCGTGCTGCGCGCGCAGGCGGACACGGCCGCGGTGCTCGGCGAAGTCGGCGCCGAGCTCATCGACGTGAACACCTCCAGCGACCCCCTCGCGCCCGTCGCGGCCTTCTTCCGACGCAGAGGCATGCCGCGGTGAAGCCTCTCGCACTTCTTTGGACGGCCCTCGCGGCGGCCGCAGTCGCAGGAACGTCGCCGGGCACCGTGTCCGCCTTCCAGCAAGCCCCCCCCGTGCGCCTCGTCGCGTTCACGAACGAGCCGCGCGAGCCCGAGTTCGGGCGGGTGTTCGAGCTGTATCTGACGTTGAGGTTCGCCCCCGGCATCGTCGCGTTCGTTCCGGACACGCTCATCCCCGACCAGCACTCGTTCAGTGCAGGCAGGGGAACCTGGACCTCGGCGGCAGGCTTGGCCGACTCGGTCGACGTGCAGGCGACGTACCCGGTAATGGGCTTCCTCACCGGCGGCATTCAGCTCCCGTGGCTCGAAGTCTGGTCGCGGCCAGCCGCATCGGGCGAGACTCCGGGACTACGAGGTGCGGACGAGTTGGCGCGACTCAGCGACGCCGAGCGGAGCATGCTGCAGCGAACGCTCGTGGAGATCGGCGGCGCGCTCATCCAGGTTCCCAAGGAGATGCAAGGCGAGGAGGCGTCGATCGACCCGCGCCCTCCCGCCGACGTGCTCGGCGGCAACTGGAGCGCGTGGCTGGTCGCCGCGATGATCGTCTCGGCTACCGCGACGCTCCTGCTGGCCGGGATGTTCGTCACGTCCCGGCGTGCGGAAGCGCGCTCGGGAGACCTGACCGTTGCCCTCCATCCGCGCGAGGAAGCGCTCCGAGAGCTCGACCGGCTCCTCGCGCTCGGGTGGCACGCGAGCGGGCGCGTCGCCGAGTTCTACGACGCGACCACGGGCGTGCTGCGCCGGCTCTCCGAGGTGCAGGAGCCGGAGTGGCGCCGGGCGTTGACCAGTACCGAGCTCGTCGAGCGCATGCACGCGCGGTGGGGCCCCGCAAGCGTGGAACGGCTGCGCCCCGCGATCTGGTCCGCCGAGCGTGTGAAGTTCGGCGGCCGCCGCCCCGAGCCGAAGACAGCGGAAGCGGACTGGTCGGTGGTGCGCGACTGGATCCGCGAGCTTCCGGCCAGCTGATGCGCATCGAGTTCGTCCGGCCCGACTATCTGTATCTGCTCGCGCTCCTGCCGCTGTGGGCCGTGATCCTGTGGCCGCGCGTAGGACGCGGCGTCCTCTACACGCGCGGCGCGCCTCCGGGTCGACATGTCGCGGGTGCGGACCTCGGGGGCGCTTTCGTGCTGCTGGCGCCGCGCTTCCTCACGGGCGGGGCGCTGGGCGCCGTCATCATCGCGGTGGCGGCCCCGGAGCGCGTCGACGTCACGCGCGACACGATCCTCGAGGGGCATGGCATGGCGTTGGTGCTCGACCTCTCCAGCTCGATGCTCGCCGAGGACATGGGCGATCGGCAGAGCCGCATCGAGGTTGCTCGCGACGCGGGTGTGCGCTTCGCACGCAGGCGCGTGCACGACGAGCTCATGCTGGTGGGCTTCGGCAGCGACGCGCTCACGCGCGTGCCCCCCACGACCGACATGGACCTCGTGGTACACGGCGTCGAGTCGCTGGAGACGCAGCTCGTCCGCGACGGCACGGACATTTCGGGGGCGGTGCTCGCCGCCACCGCCCGCCTGCTCGAGTCCGAACGCGAGCCTCGCGTCATCGTGCTGCTCACCGACGGAGCCCACAACGGCACCGAGCTCCCGCCGCTCGCTACCGCCCGCGCCGCGGAGTCACTCGGTATCCGCATCCATGCGATCAGCATCCTCGCACCCGAGACGGCGCCGGTAGGGCGCGCCGCGCAGATCATCCAGGAGCGCTTCGGCAGCGAGCGTGAAACCGTGCTCATGCGCCTGGCCGCGATCACGGGCGGGCAGTACTACCGGGCGACCAACGCCGAGACGCTCGACTCGATCTACGCGGAGATCGACCGCATCGAGGCGCCCATCCCGCGCATCGTCGAAGACGAAGTTCGCACGCCACTCGCCTTCTGGTTCTTCATGCTGGCGTTGGTCCTCCTGGCCGTCGAGGGACTGCTGAGGGGCTCGCGTTGGGGGGTCGTGCATTGACCTTCGTCGACACCTCGCTGCTCTGGCTGGGGTCTGCCCTCACCGCGCTCGTGCTCCTCGGCGTGTGGAGTCACGGCCGGCGACGCCGCGTGCTGGCGCACTTCATCGGCGGGCGGCGTGCGCTCGCGCGCGTCGCCAGGTCCGACCTGTCCGGCCTCCGGCTCGGACGGGCCTCCCTGCTGGGCCTGTCGGGCATCTGCCTCTCTCTGGCGGCGGCGAAACCGTACTGGGTGGAGCCGCCCGCGGCTGAGCCGCCCCCTGTCGACCGGATCGTGCTCGCCATCGACGTGTCTGCCTCCATGCAGGCGACGGACGCACGGCCGACGCGGCTGGCAAGGGCGGTGGCCGCGGCGCACCGCATCGTCGACTCCGCACCGGATCAGGAGATCGGACTCCTGGTGTTCGCGGGAACCAGCTATCGCCTCGCCCCACCGACGCTCGACCACAATGCCTTGGCGTTCATGCTCGACGGTGTGTCGCCGACCATGGCGAGCGCCTACGATCCCGGCACCCTGGGCTCGGTCGGCATCCTGGATGCCGCCGCCCTGCTCGACTCGCCGGCAGACTCTGCTGCCCGGATCGGGCGGCGCCGCATCGTCGTCATCTCCGATGGAGAC
>VGVR01000067.1 GCA_016873995.1 Gemmatimonadota bacterium | reverse complement strand
ACGAATCCGCAGAATCAGCGCTGCGATCACGACCTGCATCTTCACGGTCTCGTGGCGCCGTTCAAGGTTTGTCTGCGCAGGATTCCTGGGCGATCCTCGGGCGGAGGAGGCAAGTAGCCACGACAGACGCCCGGGAAGAGCTCGGGGCGGCCCTCGCGGTGCACCCCGAGGACCGCGAGGTCCGGGCCGCCCTCGCGACGCTCGGCGGGCCCTCGCCGGCGGCCCCGCTTCGGGTCCGCCCGCCCCCTCTGCGCCCGGCGGATTGACTTAGCCCGTATGTCGGACTAAGCGACGGGACATGGCGCAGGTGAACGTCCACGAGGCCAAGACCCACTTCTCGCGGCTGCTGGAGCGGGCCCACGCGGGCGAGGCCATCGTGATCGCCAAGAACGGGGAACCCTATGCCAGGCTGGTCCCCCTGGAGGCGCCGAAGGCCCGCAAGCCCGGGCTGCTGAAGGGCAAGGTCGAAGCGTCGTTCTTCGACCCGCTCCCGGAGGGCGAGCTGACCGCGTGGGAGAAGTGACCTACCTGCTGGACACACACGTCCTGCTGTGGTGGCTGTTCGACGACAAGCGGCTCTCGCGGCGGTCGACCGCTCTCTTGCGCGATCCGAACCGTCGGATGGCCGTTTCGAGCGCGAGCGCGTGGGAGATCGCGACGAAGCACCGCCTGGGCCGGCTCGACTCTGCGGCTCCCCTCGTGGGCGACTTCTCCGCCTGGGTCGGCAAGGCCGGCTTCGTGGAGCTGCCCATCACCTCGGCTCACGCCCTCCGAGCTGGAGCGTGGGACGTCCACCACCGTGACCCCTTCGACCGGATGCTCGCGGCCCAGAGTGACCTCGACGGTCTTCGTCTGATCAGCAGAGATCCGGTATTCGAAGATTTTGGTGTGGATGTCGTCTGGTAGCCGGACGGCGCCGCGAGGAGGACCATGCGGCGCCGTGGCGACCGTCCCGCCTACGTGAAGGTCGTCACGTACAGCTCCTCGACGCGGGCACGGGCCCAGGTGGTACGTCGGAGGAACGTCAGGCTCGACCGCACGCTCGGGTCGGACAGGAAGCAGTTGATTGGCACACGCTCGCCGAGCTCCTTCCAGCCGGAGTGATCCACGAGGCTCCTGACGATCGTCTCGAGCGTGAGGCCGTGCAGGGGGTTGTTGGGCTGGTTGTCCAGGCGGAGCCTCTCGAGGGGCGACTCGCCCGGCATCACCGCTTCGCGAGCGTCTCGAGCCCGAGCTGCGAGCCGCCGAGCGTCGCCCACTTGCCCACGAGGGTCGAGCCCTGGATCTCGTAGGCGACGACGCCCACGTCTTTCTGGCCGGGAAGCCCGTAGCCCACGGCGAAGATGTCGGCGATGTGTATGCCGACGCCGTCGGTCTCCTCGCTGCCGACGCTCCAGTGGACGTGCCACGCCGAGCCGTTCGGGGTGATCCCCACGGTGCCGCCGTAGGGAGGCGCGGACCCGAACCGCCCCTCGGCGATCCGGTAGGTGCCGCGGAGGCCCGCCGGCCCTGACCCATCCCCTCATAGGACACCGAAGAGTTCGCGTGTGAGTGCGTGGTCTTTGAGTACTTGGCCGTAGGCGTCGATTAGCAATCTTTGTCGTTGCTCGCGCATGTTTGGTGCGCGTTTCGCGGCATCGTGATCACCGATTCCGCGGCATCGTGATCACCCGTTTCGCGCCATCGTGATCACCTCTTTCGGGATGGTGATCGCCCATTTCGGCATCGTGATCGCGGCCTCCGCGGACGACTGATCGGACTGGCCGTCCGTTCAGTCTTCCGCGAGTATCGAGGGCCGCGAGGCCCGGCGTCGCGACGTTCGTTTCCCCCCAACCCCCGCGCTTCGCACGGAGCGCATGGCGACGGAGAGACTGACGATGCGGGCCCTACGAGAGATCCTTCGACAGAAGCTGCAGCTCGGGCGCAGCCACCGCGTCGCGGCACGTGCCGCCGGCGTGGGCACGGGGAGCGTGGCGAGCGCGGCGACACGCGCGCGTGTGCTCGGCCTCGACTGGGACGCGGTCGAGAAGCTCGACGACGAGCAGCTCGAGACGCGCATGTACGGGCCGCGCGGCGGCAAGCGCAGCGATCGACCGGAGCCGGATCCGTCGTACCTCCACGTCGAGCTGCGCCGCACGGGCGTCACGCTCCAGTTGCTGCACATCGAGTACCTCGAGCAGCACCCGGACGGCTACCGGTACACGGCGTTCTGCGAGCGCTACAGTATGTGGCTCGGCAGGCAGCGCCTGTCGATGCGGCAGACGCACATCGCGGGCGACAAGGCGTTCGTCGACTACTCCGGCAAGAAGCCGCACATCATCGACGCCCTCACCGGCGAGGTCATCGAGGTGGAGCTGTTCGTCGCCGTGCTCGGTGCGTCGAGCTACACGTACGCGGAGGCGACGTACACGCAGCAGCTCCCCGACTGGATCGCGAGCAACTCGCGCGCGGTCGCGTTCTTCGGCGGCGTACCGGGCGCCGTGGTCCCCGATCAGCTCAAGTCCGCCGTGACGATCGCCTGCAAGTACGACCCAGGCGTGCAGAAGACGTTCGACGAGTGGGCACGTCACTACACGACGACCATTCTTCCCGCACGCCCGAGGAAGCCCCGCGACAAGGCCAAAGTGGAGGTCGCCGTACAGGTCGCGCAGCGGTGGATCCTCGCGCGTCTCCGCAACCAGACGTTCTTCTCGCTCGCGGAGCTCAACACCCGGATCGCCGAGCTCCTCGTGGACCTCAACGACCGCCGGATGCGTACGTACAACGCGAGCCGCCGCGAGCTGTTCGAGCGGCTCGATCGCCCCGCTCTCCGCCCGCTCCCAACGGAGGCTTACGAGTACGCCGAGTGGACGCGCGTCTCGCTCAACATCGACTACCACGCCGAGCTCGACGGGCACTACTACTCGGCGCCGCACGAGTTGCGCACCGAGGGCGTCGAGCTCTGGCTTCGCGCCACTGCTTCCGTAGTGCAGATTTTCCGACCCGGAAGGTGCGTCGCGGTGCACGCCCGCAGCCGCGTCGTTGGGCGCCACACCACCATCGCCGAGCACATGCCGAGCTCGCATCGGATGCACGCCGAGTGGACGCCGGAGCGGATCCTCGGCTGGGCCGCCACCGTCGGCGTCAACACGCGTCTCTTCGCCGAGCGGTTGCTCACCGAGCGCAGTCACCCCGAGCACGGCTACCGCTCGTGCCTCGGCGTGTTCCGGCTCGCGAAGAGGTACGGCGCCGAGCGCGTCGAGGCGGCGTGTGCTCGAGCCCTCTCGGTCGGTGCGCGTTCGTACCGGCACGTCGCCTCCATCCTCCAGCACGGACTCGACCGCGCCCCCGCGCTCGACGTCGAGCCGCGCGGACCAAATGTCACCCACGAGAATGTTCGTGGGCGCGACTACTACCACTGAAGGAGATCGAAGCATGCTCAAGGAACCGACTCTCGAAAGACTCCGTGCCCTGCGCCTCGGCGCGATGGCGGCGGCGTGGGACGATCAGCAGCGCCACCCGGACATCCAGGCCATGACGTTCGACGAGCGCTTCGCGCTCCTCGTCGAGGCGGAGTGGGTCGCGCGCGAAACGAAGCGCGTCGGTCGCGCCCTCCGCGAAGCCAAGCTCCGCCTCAGCCAGGCGTGCATCGAGGGTGTCGAGTGCAACACCGCACGCCAGCTCGACAAGGCCGTCGTTCGGCAGCTCGCGACGTGTCGCTGGGTCGAGGAGCACCACGGCGTGCTCATCTCGGGCGCGACAGGCACCGGCAAGACGTACCTCGCCTGCGCACTCGCCCACCAGGCTTGTCGGAAGGGATTCCGCGCTGCATACCGTCGTGCCCCGCGCCTCTTCGACGAGCTCCGCCTCGCTCGCGCCGACGGCTCCTTCCACCGCGCTCTCGCTCGCTTCGCGCGCCTCGACGTTCTCGTCATCGACGACTTCGCCATCGCCCCGATCACCGACACCGAGCGGCGCGACCTTCTCGAGGTGCTCGAAGACCGGCACGGCGTCGGCGCGACGGTCATCGCGAGCCAGATCGATCCGAAGCACTGGCACGACTACCTCGCCGACCCCACCACCGCCGACGCCATCTGCGACCGCGTCCTCCACGCCGCGCATCGGATCGCTCTGAAGGGCCCCTCGCGCCGGAAGCCGGAGGCCACCACCTCCACCTGACCAGGTGCGCCCCCTTGAGCGCCTCGAGCTCGTGGGCGTACCGTCCCCCTCGACAAGGAGAACAACCCCGGGAACCAGAACGTCGCTTCGCTCCGACCGGATCACGCTGCCGAGGTGATCACGATGCTGCGGACCGAGTGATCACGATGGCCGGAATGCGCACATCGGCGCGATGAAGCTCGAGGAGGTCCGGCCTCGCCATGTCCGGCAGTTGGTTGATCGGGCCAGGGCGGCGGGGCGAGCGCCGCGGACCATCCGGAACATCTACGGGATCGTCCAGGTGATGTTCCGCGACGCGGTCATGGAGGACCTGATCCAGGCGAGTCCCTGCATCCTGACGGAGCGGGAGCTCGGCGAGATCGTCGACAAAGATCCGGAGTGGCGCGGAACGGCGATCTACTCCAGGGAAGAGCTCGTGAGCCTCGTGTCGGATCCGCGGGTTCGCGAAGATTGCCAGGTCCTGTACGCCCTCGAAGGGATCGGCGGCCTGCGGCATGGCGAGGCGGCGGGCCTCAGGTGGCGGCACTACGAGAGCGATCTTCCGCTCGACGCCTTGCAGGTCGCGCGGTCCTACAAGAACAAGCGCGGCACCAAGACCCAGCGCGCGCGGAGGATGCCCGTGCATCCGGTGCTCGCTGAGAAGCTCCGCGCCTGGAAGGCGGGCGGATGGGTCGCGATGATGGGCCGCGAGGCGACGCCGGATGATCTGGTGTGCCCGTGCCCCGCGCGCGAGCAGTTCCCCGCGGGGCGGATGCGGGACAAGAACTACTCGCGCAAGTGCCTGATGGCGGACTTCAAGGCCCTCCGCCTCCGTCACCGTCGCGGGCACGATCTCAGGCGCACGATGATCTCGCTCGCTCGCCGCGACGGAGCGCGGAGAGATCTGCTGGAGATCTGCACGCACACCCCGTCGAGCAGCCACGCCATCGACCTCTACACGGAGTTCGAGTGGAAGGACCTCTGTGGGGAGGTGGCGAAGCTGCGGCTCACGCTCGCGAGGCCGACGCCGAGCGTCCCGGAACCGCTGCTGTCGAACCCCACCATCCCGAGCGGGGCGAGCGACGCGAGGGCGGGGCTCCTGGAGGCCAGCCAGCC
>VGVR01000066.1 GCA_016873995.1 Gemmatimonadota bacterium | reverse complement strand
GGGCGAGACTGCAGTCTCCCGCCTTCGGCGTAGATCTCGTTCTTCGCCAGACGCATCGCGCGCACGCCACCGTCCGGCCCTGCGATCAGCTCGGTGGGTGACACGAGGAAGCGCAGGGTGAGCAGGCGCGACTTACCTGCCCTCGGCTGCTGGGCGAACTCCTGCAGGATGGACACTTTCTTCTTGACGGTGTCGTCGTCGGACCCGTCTACGTCCGCTTGGCTCGCGGGGTCCAGCCGCACCTCCTCGGTCAGAACGCGGATGTCGGCGCCCTCCAGCTCGCCGAGCTCGCGCACCTCCGGGTTCGTGAAGGCCGCTTGGGCGGGTCCACGCCGGCCGAGCATGGTCACCTCGCGGATCTTGCTCCTCCGCAGCGCCTCGAGCGCGTGGTCGGCGATGTCCGTCTTGGCGAGCTCGTCGGGCGTCTTGCTCAGTATACGCGCGACATCGACCGCCACGTTGCCGACGCCGACCACCGCCACGCGCTCGACCGAGAGGTCGAACTTGCAGTCGCGGTAGTCGGGGTGGCCGTTGTACCAGGCGACGAACTCGGTGGCCGCGTGGCTGCGCGGGAGATCCTCGCCGGGGATGCCCATGGCGCGATCGGTCTGGGCGCCCGTGGAGAAGCAGATCTGATGGTAGTGATCCTTCAGCTCGGCGAGGGTGACGTCCTTGCCGATCTCCACGTTGCCGTAGAATCGGAACCCAGGGTTCTTCGCGATCTTGTCGAAGACGCGCGTGACGCTCTTGATCTTGGGATGGTCGGGTGCGACGCCGAAGCGCACGAGGCCGAAGGGCGTCGGCAGGCGGTCGAACATGTCCACGCGCACCGGGATCTCGGTCTGCTTGAGAAGATGCTCGGCGACGTAGAACCCGGCCGGACCCGACCCGACGATGGCGACCCTCGACTCCGACGGCATGACATCTCCTGCCCCAGGAACCGCAAACGGAAGGGGGCAAACGATAGCAGCTTCGGTGCCGGAGGGGCACCGCCAACCAGCGTCAGCGCGGCTGCGAGGTCAGATGGGCGCCGGGCCCACGAGTCTGCCTCCGTCGACCACCAGGATCTGACCCGTGACGAAGCGCGCTCCTGCCAAGTAGAGCACAGCGTCTACGACGTCCTGGGCCGTCCCCAGCCGCCCCAGCGGCGTGACATCGGCGAGGGCGCGGCGCCGCTCCTCGGGCAGGTGCTCGGGTGGGAGCACGGCGCCCGGAGCGACGGCATTGACGCGGACTTCCGGAGCGAGCGTGCGAGCCTGCACCCGCGTCAAGTGTGCGAGCGCGGCCTTCGACACGGCATGGTGCGGGTGCTCCGTCCACGGCTGGAACGCCGACAGGTCGGTGAGGTTGACGACGTTCCCGCCTACCTCACGAAGCATGGACGCGGCAGCTCGAACGAGCAAATGCGGCGCACGCACGTTGAGCGCCATGACCGCATCCCAGGCCGCTGCATCCACGTCGAGGAGCGGTCGGGCCTCGAAGCTGGCGGCGGAGTTCACCAACAGGTCGAGCCGACCGAAATTGGCGCGTACGGCAGCGACGACGCCTCCCGCAGAAGCGGCGTCAGCCAGGTCGGCGCGAATCGATACGCATCGCCGCCCCGCCGCGCGGACCAGGCGCTCGACGTCGGCCGCGCCCTCGGCGGATGAGTGATAGGTGATGGCTAGATCGTACCCCTGCTCCGCCAACCCGAGCGCGATCGCGCGACCGAGGCGCACGGCCCCTCCGGTCACGAGCGCGATCCGTTGCGACTCCGGGCTACTCATCGCCACACTCCTCGACCTTACGAACTCCGCGCCAAGGACCTCACATGCCGAATCTGACGGGCAAGGTCGCCATCGTCACCGGGAGCACCAAGGGGATCGGCCGAGCGATCGCCGAGCAGCTGCACGCTGCCGGCGCTTCGGTCGTCGTCAGCTCACGCACCGCGGCCGACGTCGCGGCCGTAGCGAAGCGGCTCGGCCCGCGTGCACTCGGCATCGCGTGCGACGTCGCAGACCCGACCGCGTGTCAGAGTCTCGTGGACCAGACCGTCAGCCGCCTGGGTCGCGTCGACATCCTCGTGAACAACGCCGGCTTCGGCATCTTCAAGTCGATCGCAGACCTCACCATCGACGAGTGGCGCCGGCAGATCGACGTGAACCTGGGCGGCGTGTTCTACTGCTCGAAGGCTGCGCTCCCGCATCTCGCGGCGACCGGCGACGGGTTCATCATCAACATCGGGTCGCTCGCCGGGCGGAACTACTTCGCGGGCGGCACGGCATACAACGCCAGCAAGGCGGGCCTCATCGGCATGACCGAAGCCATGATGCTCGACGTGCGCCAACAGAACGTGCGGGTATCGGTCATCATGCCGGGGAGCGTGAACACCTGGTTCCGCGGTGCGACGCAGAGCTCCGGACGGTCGTGGCCGCTCGAGGCCGACGACGTGGCTCTCGCCGTCGTCCAGATGCTCGACTATCCGAAGGGCGCGCATCCGAGCCGCATCGAGCTGCGGCCGAGCCGACCCGAGAAAGGTTGATCGACGCATGAAGGGCCTCGTCAACACCATCGGCATGAGCGTGGGAGGCTGGGCGGGGTGGGTGGTCGGAGCACCCGTCTCCACCTTCACCGCCTTCATCGTCTGCGTCTTCGGCACTGCGCTCGGTCTGTGGGCGACCCGCCGCTTCGTGACGCGACACCTGCCCTGAGAGCGGTGGGGTGGGGTGGCGATATGTCGACGAACTGTCAATATTTCGACATGTAGCTCCAATCTGTCGATTCCGCCGACATCGCGCCGTGCGGCTCGCCCGAATCGCCAGTCATCGACCATGTCCCGTTTCCGACCAGACCTTCCCTACAACGACTTGCCACCGCTCCCTCCGAGGGTGGAGCTGGAGACACGCGAGATCCTCAAGGTCTGCGTCGAGGCGCGGGCGGCGCTTGCGGAGCTCAAGCGGGCCGCCCGTATGCTGCCCAACCAGGATGTTCTGATCAATACGATTCCGCTGCTCGAAGCCCGGGCGAGCTCCGAAATCGAAAACATCGTCACGACCGAAGACAATCTCTTCCGGTACGCCCAACCAGATCGTGTCGCGCTGGCGGATCCGGCCACCAAGGAAGCGCTCCGCTACCGTGCGGCGTTGCGCCACGGCGTCCATCTGCTGCGGTCTCGTCCGCTCTCGACCGCGATGGCCGTCGAGGTGTGTGGGACGCTGCTGGGCATCCACGTGGATGTTCGGCGCGTTCCAGGCACGACGCTGGTGAATCATGGCACCGGGCAGGTTGTGTACACGCCGCCCGTCGGAGAGGATACGCTTCGCACGATGTTGGCCAACTGGGAGCGGTTTCTCCACGACCATGCCGACGTGGACCCGCTCGTGCGCCTGGCGGTTGGGCACTATCAGTTCGAGGCCATTCACCCGTTCACCGACGGCAACGGGCGAACGGGTCGTATCCTCAGTATCCTCTTCTTGCTAGACCAGGGCCTTCTGGACCTGCCAGTGCTCTACCTAAGTAGGGCGATCATCCGCAGCAAGGCGGACTACTATCGCCTTCTGCTGCAAGTGACGGCGCAAGACAAGTGGAAGGAGTGGATTCTTTATATGCTGCGAGCTGTGTATGTCACGGCCCAGTGGACCACTGAGCGTATCGACTTGATGCGCCGACTCATGGAAGAGACGGGGGCGTACGTGCGACAGGCCGTGCCCGGGGCGTACAGTGCGGAGCTGGTCGAGTTGATATTCGTGCAGCCCTACTGTCGGATCAGGAACGTCGTCGAGTCGAGTATCGCGAAGCGCCAAACGGCAGCGGAGTACCTGAAAGCGTTGGCGCGAGCGGGCGTGCTCGAGGAAGTGAGCGTCGGCCGGGAAAAGCTCTTCATCAATCCCCGGCTCATGAGACTCCTCACACTGGATGACCCCGGAGACCAGCGGTTCCAGCGGACCTAGTCCGCCCCGTCCGGGCCTACATCCCTCGGCCGGCCTCTCTAGATTTCCGTTCCGTTCCACCGTGCGCTGACGCGGCCCGCAGGCCCAAGAGGTTCTCGTAATGACCGACAAGCAGGGCGGCCAGTTCCGCATCGAGAAGGACTCCCTCGGCGAGATGAAAGTGCCCGCCGACGCGCTGTACGGACCGCAGACGCAGCGCGCGGTCGAGAACTTCCCCATCAGCGGCCAGCGTTTCGGCCGCCGCTTCATCGAGGCCCTCGGCCTCATCAAGCGCGCCGCCGCCGAGACCAACTCGGCGCTCGGCCACCTCGACCCGGCCATCGCCAAGGTCATCGTCGAGGCAGCCACCGAAGTCGCGGACGGGAAGTGGGACGACCAGTTCGTGCTCGACATCTACCAGACCGGCTCGGGCACGTCGACCAACATGAACGCCAACGAGGTCATCGCGCGGCGCGCGACTCAGATCCTCGTGGGCAAGGGCTCGGTCCACGCCAACGACCACGTGAACTTCGGCCAGTCGTCGAACGACGTCATTCCGACGGCCATCCACGTCGCCGCGCGCGTCGCCATCGAGAAGGAGTTGGTACCGGCGCTCGAGCACATGCGCGGGGCGCTCTCGGCCAAGGCCGTGGCATTCGACGGCGTGATGAAGTCCGGCCGGACGCACCTCATGGACGCGACCCCCGTGCGCCTCGGGCAGGAGTTCCGCGGGTACGCCACGCAGGTGGCCAAGGGCATCGAGCGCGTCCATCGAGCCTCCGAGGAGCTCGAGGAGCTCGCCCTGGGCGGCACGGCAGTCGGCACCGGCATCAACACGCATGCCAAGTTCGCGCCCAAGGCGATCGCGCGGCTCGCGTCGGCGACGGGGATCTCGTTCCGTGAGGCCGACGATCACTTCGAGGCGCAGGGGGCGAAGGACGCCGCGGTGAGCGCGGCAGGCGCGCTCAACACGGTGGCGACCAGCCTGATGAAGATCGCCGACGATCTACGCTGGATGGGCTCCGGGCCCACCAGTGGCATCCACGAGATCCGCCTGCCCGCCATCCAGCCGGGCTCGTCGATCATGCCCGGCAAGGTGAACCCCGTGATGGCCGAAGCGACCATGATGGTCGCGGCCCGAGTCATGGGGAATCACACGACGATCACGGTCGCCGGGAGCCGCGGGAACTTCGAGCTCAACGTCATGATGCCCGTGCTCGCGCACGCGCTCCTCGAGTCGATTACGCTGCTCGCGACGGTGGCCCGTGAGCTCACCGATCGCTGCATCGTCGGCATCGAGGCCAACGAGGCGCGTGCGAAGGACCTGCTCGAGCGGAACCCGTCGATTGCGACGGCGCTGAATCCCTACATCGGTTACGACGACGCCGCCGTCGTGGCGAAGGAGTCGGCGAAGCGCGGCGTGAGCGTGCGTCAGGTGGTGATGGAGAAGGGGCTGCTCCCCGCCGACAAGGTCGACGACGCCCTCGACGTGCGCTCCATGACCGAGCGCGGGCTCCCGGAGGGGGGTGGCGGGGGCGGCGGCGGCTGAGGCCGGCTCGAGACCTGCCAGATGCCGTCGGCCGCGTTGGGGAAGGGGCAAGAAAAAAGGGTTCCTCAGCAGAATCTGTGGGTGAACTTCGGCACGGGGAGGTGCCCGAGCGCGTGAAACAGGGCGATTTCCAGGGCTCGGAAGGTGCGGAAGCCGTACGCCTTTCTGGTAGTGACTTTCAGCTTGT
>VGVR01000065.1 GCA_016873995.1 Gemmatimonadota bacterium | reverse complement strand
TCCTCGGTGCGGTCGCGCTTGCCAGCCATCAGATCGCGCTGCAGATGGCGGCGCTCACGTTCATGGTGCCGGTTGGCGTAGCGCAAGCTACCAGCGTGCTGGTGGGGCAGGCGGTCGGGCGCGGCGACCCGGGCGCGGCGCGCCGCGCGGCGGGCGCAGGCGTGCTGGTCGGCGTAGGGTTCATGGCGTTCACCGCGCTCATGTTCCTCACGCTGCCCGGTCCGCTCGCCACCGCGTTCACGGACGATGCCCAGGTGATCGCAGGCGTGATGCTGCTGCTCCCCATCGCGGGAGTCTTCCAGGTGTTCGACGGGCTGCAGGTGGTGGCCTCGGGCGCGCTCCGCGGCGTCGGCGACACGCGGGTGCCTATGCTCGTCAACCTGGTCGGGTTCTGGGTCGTCGGCTTGCCTGTAAGCGTGTGGCTCGGGTTCGGTCTCGACGCGGGGTCGCGCGGCATCTGGTGGGGGCTCGCGATCGGGATCGCGGTGGTCGGCACGCTGCTCGCGTTCAGGATCCCGCGGCGGTTCGGGCGCGAGCTGCGCCGCCTCGTGATCGACGACGACACGCCCTCCATCTAGGTTACGCCATGTCCTTCCACTTCGAGCGCCTCGACATCCCCGACGTCGTTCTCATCCGGCCGACGCGGCGCACCGACGCGCGTGGGTTTTTCCAGGAGGCGTACCGTCGGAGCGCGTTCATCGCGGCCGGCATTCCGGCGACGTTTGTCCAGGACAACCTCGCGCGCTCGACGCGTGGCGTGCTGCGCGGGCTCCACTATCAGCTGCCGCCCGCCGCCCAGGGGAAGCTCGTCGGTGTGGTGTCCGGCCGTATCTGGGACGTCGCGGTCGACCTGCGTGCGGGGAGCGCGACGTATGGCAGGTGGGCCGGCCGCACGCTCGATGGCGACACCGGCGAGCTCCTCTGGATCCCGGAAGGCTTCGCGCATGGATACGTCGTGCTCACCGACGTCGCGGACGTGGCGTACAAGGTGACCGCCGAGTACGACGTGAAGCTCGACCGCGGCATCCGCTGGGACGACCCCGCGCTCGGCATCGACTGGCCGGTGCGTGACCCCGTCCTGTCGGAGAAGGACCGCACGTTACCTGCGCTGCAGCTGGCGGAGAACACCTTCCGGTGAGCCGCGGCCCGCTCAGTCGCTAGAAGTCACCCACCATCGATCCGCGGCCCGCTCAGTCGCTAGAAGTCACCCACCATCGATCCGCGGGCCGCTCGGTCGCTAGAAGTCGCCCAGCATCGAGCCGCGGGCCGCTCGGTCGCTAGAAGTCGCCCAGCATCGAGCCGCGACCCGTCCGGTCGCTAGAAGTCGCCCACCATCAGGATCTCCGGCACCAGGTCGTGCCCGGTAACGCGCAGGACGGTGCCGTGGGCGAGGTCCATGAGATGGCGCACGTCGCTGGCGGTCGCGCCGCCCAGGTTCACGATGATGTTGGCGTGCTTGTGGAAGATGCCCGCGCCGCCGTGCGTCTTCCCCTTGAGGCCGACCTGGTCGATGAGGCGGCCCGCCCCGATCCCCTGGATCTTCTGGAAGATCGAGCCGGCGCACGGGTAGAGCCACAGATCCGGGTGGCGCTCGTCTCGCCACTCGAGATTCTCGCGCATCACGCGGCGGAGCTCGTCGACTGGCGTGGGCACGAGTCGGAACGTCGCCGAGAGCACGACGTCCCTCCGCCGGTGCAGCACGCTCTGATCGTACCCGAACTCGAAGTATGACGTCGGCACCGCGCGCCGCTCGCCCTCTTCGGTGAGCAGGTCGGCCGACTCGAGCACTTCCTCGATGAAGACCGTGCGCTCGCGCGCGGGGGCGGGGGAAAGGAAGTGCAGGTTCTGCCAGAGCGCACCGCCGACGGTGCTCGGGATGCCGACGAAGTGATGCAGGCCGCCGAGCCCGCGCGCGACCGTGGCGTCGATGAGGTCCGGGAACGTCTCCACGCCCGAGCCCGCGAGGACACGGCCACCCTCGAGGAACTCGATCCCCCCGACTTCACTTCGGATCACCAGCCCGCGAAAGCCCTTGTCGCCGACCAGGATGTTTGCGCCGCGGCCTAGCACGAACGTGGGTATGTCGAGGTCGCGGCCGAGCGTCACCGCACGCGCGAGCTCGTCGCCCGTTCTCGCCCGAAACAGTAGGTCGGCCGGGCCCCCGATCCGGAACGTCGTGAGCGGCGCGAGTGGCACGTCCCGAAGGACGCGTCCCGTGCCCAGCTCGGCCTCGAGCCGTTCCGCCGCCTGGCGACTCGCAGCTGTCGATTTCGGAGGCACGGGCGTCGCTCGACGGGGTGGAGGGAAGTGTCGCAGGAACATAGTCGGGGTGATGCGCGCGCCAATGGATGGCTCGCCGCGACGGACTCGTTGCACGCACCGTACCGGACGTGGCGTCGAGGCGGGCGCCCTTTTTGGCGCCGTCTCGCCTGTCCGCTTCCGGGACGCCCTTGTCGCGAATCCGCACGCCACGCGGTCCCAGCGCGATCACCGCTTCGGCACAACTGCCTGCCAAGCAACGAGTTCGCCTGCCCGGAAACCGTGGCACGGCTCTTCCGTAGGGGCAGCCATACGCGAGGGCACGTGCTCGGCCGGGTGGCGAGGTGGGGAAGGGTGGTGGGGCCGGTGATCAGCCCGCTGGGTCCGGTCGAGCACACCTCGCGCGTTGGGCCTCTTTGACATCCGGAGCCGGACAGCTCCTACCCGAGGGCGTGCGACCGTGACGGCACTCACACACCGAACCGCGAGACGGATCGCGCCGCGCTTCCTGCTCGGCGCGGCCTTGATGATCCCTGCCGCGCTGCGAGCGCAGGCTCCGACGCAGATCACCCTCGAGGACGCCATTGCGCTGGCCAAAGGGTCCAGCCCGACGTTCCTGAGCACCCAGAACGACCAGGCCGCGGCCGACTGGCAGGTGCGCGAGGCGTACGCGCAGTTCTTGCCGAGCGTGGATGCCGGGCTGGGCGGCACGTGGCAGCAGGCAGGCGCGCAGCGCTTCGGCACCATCGTCTTCGACGACCAGGTCACCGACTGGTACTTCTCCGGCTACTCGATCGGGCTCGGCATGACGATCGACGGCAACACGATCTTCGGCGTACCCAACGCGCGCGCGAACAAGCGCGCGACCGAGGCGAGCATCGCCGCTGCCGAGTTCACGCTCGAGTCCAGCGTGGCGTTCCAGTACATGGCGGTCCTCAGGGCTCAGGACGGCGTGGCCGTGGCCGACCGCCAACTCGAGCGAGCACGCCAGAACCTGCAGATCGTGCAGACGCGCGTGTCGACCGGCGCGGCAGCGGGGACCGAGGGGCGGCAGGCTGAGGTCGACCTGGGCCGTGCCGAGGTCGCCCAGATCCAGGCCGAGCGTACCCTGCGCCAGGCGCGCCTCCTGCTCGGCGAGCAGGTCGGGCTCGCGCTCGACGACGCCGTGGTCCTGTCGAGCGAGTTCGAGGTCTTCGAGCCGACGTACGACGTCGGCGAGTTGCTCGCGACCGCGATCTCCGAGCATCCCTCGCTCGGCGCCCTACGCGCGCGCGAGAGCGCCTCCCGGGCGGCGGCGCACCAAGCATCCACGAGCCAGTACTTGCCGTCGCTGCGCGTCTCCGCCTCGTTCCGAGGACAGGCGCAGGAGGCGCTCAACCGCGGCTACGTGGTGTCGCAGGCCGAGAACCGGGCGGCCTCGCGCATCGCCGGCTGCGAGTTCAACAACACGCTCGAGAACGGGCTCATCGGCGGGCTCCCGAACTACACCGTTCAGGACTGCACGCAGTTCCATCTCACCCAGGCCGACCGGGACGCGGCGCTCGCAGCCAACAACGTGTTCCCGTTCGACTTCACGTCGATCCCCGCAACCGTCAGCGCGACCATCTCGCTGCCCATCTTCTCCGGGTTCAGCCGGGAGCGCCAAGTCTCCGAAGCGCGCAACCGAGCGGAAGACGCCGAGCACGGTCGGCGCGCCGAGGAGCTGCGCCTCCGCACCGCGGTGACCGGCGCCTACGACAACCTCGTGTCGGCCTACCGGGTCGTGCAGGCGGAGCAGCGCAACCGCGCTCTCTCCGAGGAGCAGCTCCAGCTCCAGCAGCGGCGCTACGCGCTCGGGGCGGCCGATCTACTCCTGTTGATGGATGCGCAGACGACGCTCACCACGGCCGAGCAGGCGAATCTGAACGCCGTGTACGACTTCCACTACAACTTGATCGCGCTCGAGGCGGCGGTGGGCCAGCCGCTCCGGCCGCGCTAGGAACGATTCCGTGGATATCATCCGCGACACCAAGCCGCAGAAGAAGAAGCGGAAGCTCATGTGGGGAGCCGGGGCGGTCGGCCTCATCGCGCTCATGATCGTCGTGCCCCGCTTGCTTCCGACCGCCGTCCCGTCCGTGGACGCAGCCACCGTGTGGCGTGACACCGTCGAGCACGGCACGATGATCCGGCAGGTGCGCGGACCGGGCACGCTCGTGCCCGAGCAGATGCGCTGGATCACCGCCGTGACCGCCGGCCGCATCGAGCAGATCCTGTCGCTCCCGGGCGCCGAGGTCGAGCGCGGTGCGGTCATCATGCGCATGAGCAACCCCGACGTCGACATGCAGCTCCTGCAGGCGCAGCAGCAGCTATCGCAGGCGAGGGCGGGTCTCGCGCAGCTCAGGACGAGCCTGCAGACACAGGAGCTCACGCAGCGCGGCACCGTGGCGACCGTGCGCACGCAGTTCCTCGATGCCGAGCGCACCTACCTGACCAACCAGCGCCTCTTCGACGAGAACCCCGACTTGGTCGCGCGCGCCGACCTCGACCGCAGCCGTGAGCTGACCGAGGAGCTGCGGCTCCGCCTCCAGGTCGAGGAGGAGCGCCTCCAGGTCATGGGCGCGACCGCGCAGGAGCAGCTGGATGCGCAGGCCGAGCAGATCGCGCGGCTCGAGGAGCTGGTCGAGTTCAACGCGGATAGGCTCCGTTCCATGCAGGTGAGCGTGCCCGTCGGCGGCGTGCTCGCCGCGCTGGAGATCCCGCTCCAGGAGGGGCAGTGGGTGCAGTCCGGCCAGAACCTGTCCCGCGTGGTGGTGCCCGGCAGGCTCAAGGCCGAGATCCGCATCACCCAGACGCAGGCTCAGGACATCGTCATCGGCCAGGTCGCGCTCATCGATACGCGCACCGACACCATCCAGGGCACGGTGACCCGCATCGACCCCGCGGTGCGCAGCGGGACCGTTACCATCGACGTGTCCCTGCCGGCGGATCTGCCGCCCTCGGCGCGCCCCGACCTGAGCGTCGACGGCAACGTCATCATCGAGCGGCTCGACGACGTGACCTACATGGGGCGCCCGACGTTCGGTCAGGCGAACCAGCGCGTGAGCATCTTCAAGGTGACCGAGGACGGCAGCTTCGCCGATCGCGTGACCATCCAGCTCGGCGCGAACTCCGTGAACGACATCGAGGTGCGCGACGGACTCGTGGCGGGGGAGGTCGTGATTCTATCGGATATGTCGCGCTGGGACGGGTTCGACCGCGTGCGGCTGCGCGGGAGCTGAGCGTCGCGTTCATGAGGGCATTCAGGCACACACAACGGAGGGCGGGGCGATGACGGAAGCGAAGACGTTGATCTCGTTGGATGGGCTGTCGAAGGTGTTCTTCACCGAGGAGGTGGAGACGCACGCGCTCTCCAACATCAACCTGGGGATAAAGACGGGTGAGTTCGTGTCGATCGCCGGTCCCTCCGGGTGCGGCAAGACCACTCT
>VGVR01000064.1 GCA_016873995.1 Gemmatimonadota bacterium | reverse complement strand
GCGGCGGCGGCGGCGGTGGCGGCGGCGGTGGTGCCGGGGCGGGTGCCGGAGCTGGGGGTGGCGGAGCAGGTGTCTGAGGCGGCACTTTCTTGCCGCACGCGGAAACCATCACTGCAACCAGGATCACGAGCAAGAACACCGGCGCCGCTCGACGAAGGCGAATCATCAGGCACACTCCTCAAACATGTTTGAGTGCCCGCAGCTTACAGAGCCCGTTGCTGCGGTGTCAACGAAAGTTCCCAGGTCTGCACAACTTTGTGCATCACCGTACCCGACGAGCAGCGGATCATGCGTGAAATGGATCAACTCTTGCTAGCGACGGCGCGCGCCGAAACCCGCCACTTCTGGTTCCGCGGTTTCCGTCGCTTCGTCACACCACTGCTCCGACGTGCAACACACGGTATATCGGACGCAAGGCTCGTGGACTTTGGGTGCGGGACCGGCGCGAACCTGAACCTGCTCGGGCAATTCGGGCGAGCCTACGGGTTCGACCTGACCTTCGTGGGGCTGCGGCTGGGACGTCAGGCGGGCCGCACCCGGCTGGTCCAGGCCAGCGTAGCGGACGCCCCGCTCCTCACGAGCGCCTTCGACGTGGTGACCTCGTTCGACGTCCTCTACGGGCTGCCGGAATCCGTGGAACGGGCCGCCGTAACCGAGATGTTTCGGGTCCTGAAGCCGGGCGGGTACGCCGTCGTCAACGTGGCCGCGCTCGACTGCCTGAAGGGCGATCACTCGGTCCTCGGCCGGGAGGTACGGCGCTACAACCGGCAATCACTGTCCCGTCTGCTCACGGGAGCGGGCTTTCACATCGAACGCATCACCTACACCAACGCCTCACTCTTCCTCCCGATGCTGCTGGTGCGGACCTACCAGCGCTGGCGGGGCCTGCCCGAGGAGGCCGAGGCCGAGTCGGACATCACCGTGCCCCCCGCACCCGTCAACCTGCTGCTCACGGCGGTCCTGCATCTCGAGACGACTTGGGTGCGGTGGTTCAACAATCCCGTCGGCAGCTCGCTGCTCTGCCTCGCCCGGAAACCTGGACGAAGGACCCCGGGCCTCACGGCGGATCAGGGCCCACGAACGGACCTACACCCAGGGCCCGAGACCTACGGACTGCGTCTTTCCGAGATCTCACACTCGTAGATCCGCAAGCCGAGGTGCCGGCGATCGCCCGTCGGTCGCCAGTTGGTGTCTGCCGGTACGTACCACTGGTCAGTCTCGAGCGTGAGCAGCGTGTCTGCGTCTCGGGCGACGAGATCGGCCGGAATCGGCACTTCGAACGTGAAGCCCTTGGGAAGGTCGCGCTCGGCAATCATCCGATCGCCCACGCGCACGCGGACATGCGCTGTGGACGCTGAGGTCTCGAAGGTGCCCCGGAGGCGGAGCGTGAGCGGCTTGAGGTCAGCGCGGAGCCGGAGCACGGCCCGTTCCGACGTCCATCGCCACAGGCGCCCGGTCGAAGGGTTGTACTCGAGTTCGTGCCAACCGTCGCCGTAGCCGAAGACGACCTCGCCTTGGGGCTGTGCGTCGAATTGCTCGATGACGATGTGGTCGGTGTCGGCTCGGATCTCGATGGACACGTAGTCGTCTCCGGTGGTGGTGGACGCCGCAACGGGGTCGACGGCCAGCAGCTCCAGGAAGAAACCGGGTGCGACGTCCAGCCGATGCAGCGGCCGCCCGTCCATGGTGACCGACACCGATGCCGTTGCGCCTGCGCCGTTCAAATTGCGTCCGCCGATGAGCAGGCTGATCGGAACCGATCGTCGGCGAATCCAGCCCTTGATACCTCCGCGACCAGGGCCTTTGCCGTCCTCCCGCGCGACGCCCGTCGTTTCGGGCGTCAGCGCCCAGCCTTCGCCCAGATACCACCCGGGTGGATCCACCTGGTACCAGTCCATCACGTTCGGCCGGACACCGCCGATGAGCGCCGGCCATGTGACGGTCCACCGATACTGCCCCATGAGGCGTCTCGAGCGTGGATCGATGAGCGCGAGGTCGCTGCGCGGCGGATCCGCCACGAACCAGACCGGGCGCCGACCACCGCCGTTCCAGTGCTTCACGAGCTCGAGCCATTCGTGCTTCGGGGGGGCGGGTAGTTGGCGGTCGAAGTCGCTCGCCCGAGCACGCGACCATGCGAGTGGACGACGCATGTCGAGCGCCTGTCGGCGGTGCATGGCGAGGACCGGACGCTCGTCAGGCGCCGATCCATCCATCGAAGCCCGCATCGCGTCGATGAGGCGGAACGCCGGCGCCGGCGTCCGAGCGTAGGCGAGCAGGGCTGGTCCGGTCAGGAGCAGTCCTGCGGCCGCGGTCCCGAGGCTCAAGAGCGAGCCGATTCGCGCGGGGAGCGCTGCGAACGCAGACACGGCGAAGAACGCGATCGGAACGACGAGCGGTAGTGCGTAGCGCGTCGTCGCGGGTTCCTGGAAAAGCAGATGAAAGATGGCGTACGGACCGAAGCCCACGAGGGGCAGCATCAGTCGCCGTGGCGTCCGTCGAACAAGGACAGCGAGCCCCACGGACGCCGCGGTGGCGGTCCACGCGCCGAGCGGCCACGCGGCCCACGGGGCGATCAACGTGTTGTGCAGCGCAGAGGCGAGCTGGCGGGGCGACGGATGGGTCGCCAGCATGGCCACGCCGGTGAAGTCCTCGGCGCCCTGGTTGGCCAGCGCCGAGAGATAGGGGGCAAGACCGCCTGAGAGCACAATCAGTGGCACGGCCCACGCGAGGACCCCCACCAGAAAGCCCGCCGCGACGTGCACCGCGGATCGCACGCGGGCACCGGTCCACGGCCGCGCCACGACGGCCAGCATCAGCGTCGGCACGGTCAGCCAGACCACCTGCGACCTGATGCCGACCGCCACGCCCGCGGCGAGCCCAGCGAGACCGAGCGCGGCGTCCGATCGGGCCCCAAGGGCAGACGCCTGCGCACACAGCGCGGCCGCTAATCCCATCATGTCGCTGAGCGGGCGCGCAGCCGTCATCCAGTAGAGCGGCGAGGTCGTGGCGAGCACAGTCGCGCCCATCGGGACCCACGCTGGAGCGCCTGGATCGGTCCACCGCTGGAAGATCTGCAACAGCGCGGGGAGGGCGAGCGCGGCGCTCATGATCCCCAGCAGCGCCAGCGCGTGGGCTTCGGGCTGCACCACCATGTGGAGCAGGCGCCCGGCGACCACGAAGACTGGATAGCCAGGTGGATGCGGTTGGTGCCTGGCCACGTCGAATTCGTGGAGACCGAGCGCGAAATTGATCGAGTCGAGATCTTCGAGCGATGCGGGGAGGAACGGCAAGTGGAACGCCAGGAACCCGAGCGCGAGCACGGCGGCGGCGCGAGTAGGGGCGGTCACGCTGGACGGAGCAGTAATCCTTCGTTCAGACTTCCGGTGCGGTAGCCCTGCAGATCGAGCGTGACGTAGCGATAGCCCACCCGCTTGAGGGCGCTGACAATCGCGGCTCGAGTCTCGGGATCTAGGGCGCGCTCGAGCTCGTCCTGCCCGAGCTCGACCCGGGCGAGCTCGTCATGATGGCGAACACGGCAGACAACGAAGCCCAAGTCACCGAGCGCCCTTTCAGCGGCCTCGATCGTCCGGAGCTTCTCGTGCGTCACTTCGCTCTCATACGGAATCCGCGACGAGAGGCACGCCGAGGCTGGCTCGCGCCAGATCGGGAGGCCCGCCCGCTTTGCGAGCGCCCGAATCTCGTCCTTCCGGAGCTCGACCTCGTCGAGAGGGCTCCGCACTCCGAACTCACGTGCCGCCTGCCGACCGGGACGGTAGTCGCCGCGGTCGTCGGCATTGTTCCCGTCGACCACCGTGGCGCCGCGCGCAGCGGCGAGGTCGGTGAGCTCCGAGTACAGCTCGTGCTTGCAGAAGTAGCACCGGTTGGTGGGATTCGCCCGGTACTCGGGACGCTCCAGCTCTCGCGTGTGGATGATCTGGTGTTGGAGGCCGACAAGGCGAGCGACCTCCAAGGCCATCCGGCGATGGCGTTCCGGGTAGCTGGGACTGTCGGCGGTGATCGCAAGGGCGCGCTCGCCGAGCGTCCGGTGGGCGATATAGGCCAGGTACGCGCTGTCGACGCCCCCGCTGTAGGCAACGACGACTGACCCCAACGACGAGAGCACGCCCTCGAGCGCCTGCTCCTTCTCATTCATTAAGCCGCTCATTCTTCCCAATCGTCCCCGTCGTCGCCGTCCTCGTCTTCCTCGTCTTCCTCGTCTCCTTCGTCCCGATCGTCCTCGTCGCTGTCGTCGTCATCATCGTCGTCGTCTTCGTCTTCGTCGGTGGCGAAATCGAGCTCGATCGGATCGGTACCGCTGACGATGAGGTTCTGGCCACAATCCGGGCAGCTCACTTCGTCTCCGACGTCGGCGTCGACCTCGTCGACATCGACCTCGGCATCACACTCTGGGCAGGTGGCCATGGCGCTCCTGTGGGGTTCGGTGCTCAAAATTATAGCGACCTCGCTCGAACTACTGCAATTCTCGCGCTCGCCGGCGCTCACGCTCCCGACATGCGTCGCCCGGCCTCGGCGACCGGCGACCGCAAGCGCCCACCAGACGACCTGATGTGCTTCTGTCGCGACAGTCAGGCCTGCCCGTCTTTTCCCGTGTCCTCCGTGCGAGCTCGACGGACCCTGAGGGGCCCTGGCACACTGGCGGAGCGCGACCCAGTCCGCGGTCTGGCCGTGCCCTAAGGGTACGGGAAGCGGATCCCGATAGAACGGCAGATGACCGCCGCTGTCACCTCGGCCAAAACGGTGTTGGTCGCCGATGACACGGCGTTTGTCCGCGACCGCTTCAAGACAGCGCTCGAGAACGCGGGGCACAAGGCTGTCGGTGTGAAGAGCGCGGCGGAGCTCCTGGCCCGCGTGCGCGCCGACCTGGAACGGATCGACCTCATCCTGCTGGATCTCCGGCTGCCGCACCAGCCTGGGGTGGATCTCGTCCGTGCCATCCGCAAACTCGACGGCGGTCGTCTGCCCATTCTTGTCTTCAGTGGCACCATCGCCAGCGCTGACGAGGTTCGTGATCTGGCGGCGCTCGGCATTGTCGGTTACGTGAACGAGTACAGCGCCGTCCAGCACATCCTGCCGTCGCTTGCGCCGCACCTCTACCCGGAAAGCTTCAATCGACGCAAGAGTCCGCGAGTCGTGCTCGGCACTCCCGTTCAGTATCGATTCGGAAGCACCATCGCAGCGGCGCTCATGCTCAACCTCAGTCGGGGCGGCGTCGCCATTCGTACGACGAGCCCGCTCGCCAGCGGGTCTCCCCTCGGGGTGCGCTTCCGCCTTCCCGGCTCGAAGCACGACATCAACGCCGAGGGGCAAGTCGTCTGGAGCGACCGTCGCAGCGGCATGGGCATCCGGTTCGACGAGGTCGAGGCCGCCGGCCAATCGCTCATCGACGCCTTCGTGAACGCCCACTTCTTCACCAGCCACTAGACGGCCGGACCGCATCCTTTCACCGCAGCGCCAAGGCGAGGAGCAGCGTCGGTGCGACGAGGCCGAACGCCAGGATGCCTCCGAGCAGGATCACGGCCGCCGGCCGCCCGAAGTTGAGTGTCCAGCGACCACCCGTGCGCGTTGGGACGAAGAGCGCCGGGTCATCTCGATTGCAGTAGAGCTGCTGTCCGAGACGCCAGTGGGCGGCGACATACGCAGGCGCGTCTGGCCGGCCCAGCTGCGTCCGCGCGCGGAGTCCGATCGCGAGCGTCAAGAGGATACAGACCCTTCGAGCG
>VGVR01000063.1 GCA_016873995.1 Gemmatimonadota bacterium | reverse complement strand
GACGGCACCAGCGACGCTTGCTGCCGACGCAGCCGGAAATGCTCGCTGAGGCCACCGACGAGCAGCAGGAGCACGCCCGCCCACTCGACCGCGTGGAGGTCTCCCGCAAAGTGCCCGGTGGCGACGAGCGCGGAGCCCGTGAGCGCGATGGCGATCGGCCAAACGCGCCGCGTACGCCAGGAGCGCCAGGCGCTCACGCCGATGGACGCGCTGATCGCGACGACGAGAAGCACCAGGTGGTGAAACTCGCTCAGCCCGAACCCGACGCCGAGCACGGAGAACAGCTTCGCGTACGTCGTCAGGCAAGCTGGGCAAACGGCGCAAGCGAGCACGGGCAGAATCGCGGACCACATGCCGGCGTTCGGAGCCGTGGTCTTTGGGGCTCGATGGGCAGCGCAATCGCACGCGTGGCTGTGCTCGTGGACCTTGAGACGCATGGGCAACGAAGCTATCCGAGGTTGCGGAGACGCGCAACTCGGTTGCATGTGCGCCCCAGGACGCCCGTCGATACGTAACCGTCCAGCCGTGGACCTTCACGGCGTTTCTCGCGTCATCCGTCGGGGGTGACGTCGAAGGCGACGGGCGGCGGGGGGCGGGCAGCGGGCTTCCACCGGTCGGGGAGCAGCTCGCGGAGCTGTGACGTGGGGGTGTCGTCGATCCGGTCGAGGACGTCCGCGATGTAGGCGACGGGGTTCACGCCGAGGCGGGTGCAGGAGACGACGAGGGAGTAGAGGAGTGCGAGTTCCTTGCCCGACTCCTCGCTGTGGACAAACAGGAAGTTCTTCCGCCCGAGGGCGACGATCCGCAGGGCATTTTCCGCGGGGTTGTTGTCCGGCCGGATGCGCGCGTCGTGCAGGAAGCGGCCCAGGGGGGCCATGTTCTTCCACGTGTACCGCGCCGCGCGGCCGAGGAGGGTCTTGGGCCCGTGCGCGCGGCGGATCTCGCGGGCGAGGAGGAGCAGGCGCACGAACAGCGGGCGGGCGAAGCGCCGGCGGAGCTCGAGGTGCGCGGCGGTGCCGACGACGCCGAGGCGCTCCGCTTCGTGCTCGACCTGATAGATGCCCGCGACGAGGTCGAGGGCCTCGCGGGCCTCGGGGACGTCGCCGGCCTCGAAGTACTTCCGGCGGGCGTGCGCCAGGCAGCCGCACCGCAGGCGGTTGCCCCGCTTCGCGATGGGGTCGTAGCCGCGGTAGTCGTCGCAGACCATGGCGCCGACGGAGTCGCCGAGGGCCTCGAGCGGGACGTCGCCGCCACGGGTGAGCGCGAAGCGGTAGCCGGTGAGCTGTCGCCCGACGAAGGCCCACATGAAGGCCTTGGAGGCCTGGGTAGTGAGCTTCCAGGTGGTCTCGTCGATGTGGAGGACGAAGTCCTCGCTGAGCACCTCGAACAGCGGCTCGCGGAGTACCTCGAGCTTCTGCGCGCCGCGCCGGAACAGCGCATTCATCGTGCTGCGGGCGACCGGCATTCCGGTGCAGAGGAGCGCCTGCTCGAGCCGGTAGTGCGGGGTGACGACGAGGCACTTCGAGACGACGAGGTACGCCACGAAGGACGAGGCGTACCGGGTCTTCTCCGACCAGCGCTCCGGCGCCGGGGCGGTGATGACGCAGCCGCCGCAGCGGCAGGCGAGCGTCTCGCGGCGGGTGACGACGCGGCGGAAGTGGCCGGGGACGTAGTGCAGGACCTCGCTGGGCTTGCCGTCGCCGACGGCTCGGAACGAGTCGCCGCCGCAGACGGTGCACCGCTTCTGGTCGTCGGGGACGGGGACGGACTTCTCCTCGGTCACGACACGCTCGGCGCGGAGGAGCGCCTGCTCGATGCGGCTGTCCGCGGTCTCCTGCGGGGTGCGCGGAGGCCGGGGCAGCTTCGGCATCTTGCGCTTTTTCTCCGAGCGCCGGCCGAAGGCCTGCTCGAGCACGGCGATCTTCGCCTCCAGCTCGGACTTCATCGTCCCCATCTCCTTCTGGAGGTGGAGCGCGAACTCTCGCCAGGCGCAGGCGTGAACGTCGTCGCTCGGAGGGGCCAACAGTCAGCTTTGATCATGCCCCGAGAGAAATGTCGATCCCCTTTCGACCAAGATTCTGCGGGGGCGCCCAGCGCGGCAGGCGGCGAACGGCGCGGAGATCGATCCCGCCCAGCAGCATCGCGAGCGAGGCGCCGTCCAGCTCGACCCGCGCCGCTCCGGCGGGGACGCGGGGGAGCACGAAGCGGCCGTGCTCCAGCCGCTTGTAATGGACGACGAACCCGCCCGAGCTGAAGAACAGGACCTTCACGCGGTCCATGCGCCGGCCGAGAAAGACGAAGAGGGTCCCGCTGTACGGGTCGGCCTGCCAGAGCGAGCGGACGAGGGTGACGAGCCCGTCGTGGCCGCGGCGGAGATCCACCGGCTCCGTCGCGAGCACGACCTCGACGCGAGGGCCGAGGCTCAGCACGGGCGAGCTCCTGCGATGAGCGCGCCGAGGTGTTCCGGCCGGACAGCGCCGCGCAGCGTGACCCGGGCGGCGCCGAGCTCGACGACGACCTCGAGCTCGGGCGGCTCGGACCTCGCCGGGACCGCGGTGACCGTCACCGGGAGCAGGCGCGGCGCTTCAGGCGCCTCCGGGAGGCTCGCCCTGCGCCGCAGCTCCGAGCGCCACCACTTGAGCGTCCGCTCGCTCACCCCGTGCCGCCGGGCCACGACCGGAACGCTGCCGCCCAGAGCGACCTCGTCCACCCGCTTCGCCCACCACGCTGCCGTGTGCCTCGTCATGCCCCCAGTGGACACCCTGCCGGGGCGGGGCACACGGCGTCCATTCCTGTACGGTTACGCGGTGACGCCCGATCGACGCGCCGCTCTCGCGCTCGGCATCGTTCTGTTCTTCGCGATGGGCCTGAGGCTCACGGTGGCCGTCTCGTGGCCTAGCATCTCGTGGCCGGACGAGATCTTCCAGACGATGGAACAGGCCCATCGCCTGGTGTTCGGCTACGGGGTGATCCCCTGGGAGTTTCGCACGGGAGCGAGATCGTGGTTGCTGCCGGGGACGCTCGCGGCGGCCATGGAGCTCGGGCGACCGTTCGGTGGGCTCGGGCACGTGCGCGCGGCGCAGGCGGCGCTGGCGCTGTTGTCGCTCGCCCCGGTCTTCGTCGCGTTCAGGTGGACGCACAGGCGTCACGGAGTCGCGGCTGCCGTCGCCGCGGGCCTGGCCGCTGCCACGTGGTTCGAGCTCGTGTACTTCTCGAGCCGCGCTTTCAGCGAGGCGGTGGCCGCGCACGTCGCGATCGCCGCCCTCTACCTCGCGAGCGAGGATGAACAACGCGCGAGCCGCGTCTTGCTCGCGGGCGTCGCGTTCGGGCTCACCGTCGTCTTGCGCGTGCATCTCGCGCCCGCCGTTGGCGTCGCGCTCGCCGTGGCGGGCGGACGAGACGGGAGAAGGTGGCGGTGCCTGCTGGCCGGCGCCAGCGCCTCGGTGCTCTTCGCTGGGCTCCTGGACGCGACCACGTGGTCCGGGCCGTTCTCATCGTTCTGGGAGTACCTGCGCTACAACGTGATCGAAGGGAACAGCGCACGGCTGTGCGTCAAACCCTGGCATGCGTACTTCACGCGGCTCGGGGCGGTCTGGTCGTGGGGGACGGCCGCGGTGCTGGGGCTCGCGGTGGCAGGCGCGGTGCGCCGCCCGGCGGCGGTTGCCTTCGCGGTCGCTGCTCTCGCGACCCACTCCGCGATCGCGCAGAAGGAGTACCGGTTCGCCTATCCCGTCGTCGCAGTGGTCGTGCTCCTCGCCTCCGAGGGTCTCGGCGAGCTCGTGGCGCGACTGCGCGCGCCCCGCGCGGTGTCGGCGTGCGCCCTGGCCGTCGCCTGGGCGGCCCTCTCGGGGTGGCGGGCGACGGCATTCGAGTCTGACGGATCGTGCGGCTTCACCCGCCCGGGCGAGTCCATGTGGCATCAGCAGGCCGTCGGCATCGAGGCCATGGAGCGGCTCCGCACTGATCCGGACGTCTGCGGCGTTGCCCTGGTGCGCGTGCACTGGGCGTGGACCGGGGGGTACGCCTATCTCCACCGCGACATCCCCCTCTACGACGCTTCCGACGGACGGCTGTTTCGACTGCTCGAGCCGGCGTTCAACGCGGTGCTGGTCACGCGGGAACTCTTGCCGGTCCTGCGTGGCTACACGGTCGACCGTTGCTGGGAGAACACGTGCCTCGCGAAGCGAGCGGGCACGTGCGCTGCCGGCGCCGAACCCACGCTCAACCAGTGGCTCGAGTATGTGGGCGGGTGAGCGACGCGTGGAATCCTCGCGATGCTCCGCTCCGTTCGAGTCCGTTCTGAGCTAGGGTCCGCCCCCGAGCGCCAGGCCACGCGATGAGAGCAGCAGTGGGACTCCTTGCCGTCGTGGCGGCGGGTTCGATTTCATACAACGTGCTCCAGCACCAGAGGCACGCGGATCTCTCGGTTCGCCTGGCGGTGGCCTCTCGGCCACGCCCGCCGCCGAGCGAGAAGGAGGTCCTCAGGCTCTTCTACGAGCAGTGGATCCCGCTGCAGAAGCCGACGGTCTGGCAGAACCGGTGGCTCGGGGTGGGCACGCTGCAGAATCCGTTCGATGTCTGGGTGACGCAGGAGATCCTCTTCGAGGTTCGACCTGACTTCATCGTCGAGACAGGCACCTGGTACGGCGGGAGCGCTGCGGTCTTCTCCACGATCCTCGAGCAGATCAACCCCGACGCACGCATCATCTCGATCGACGTGGAGGACCACGCCGGCGAGGCGAAGAAGCTGCCGATCGTCCAGAAGCGGGTCGACTTCCTTCTCGGGAGCTCGACAGATCCGAAGATCGTGAGCGAAGTGAAGGCGCGGGTCGCCGGCAAGAAAGTCGTCGTGATCCTGGACTCGCTGCACAACAAGGACCACGTGCTCGCCGAGCTCGAGGCGTACGCGCCCATCGTGAACGTGGGGAGCTACCTCATCGTCCAGGACACCTTCGTGAACGGACATCCGGCCTGGCCGAGCTACGGCCCCGGTCCCCACGAAGCAGTGCAGACCTTCCTCTTGAAGCGGAGTGACTTCGTCGTCGACAAGAGCCGCGAGCGCCTCATGTTCACGTTCTCGGTCGACGGCTGGTTGAAGCGCGTGAGGTGAGCTCGGTCACGCGCCCGTTCGCGAACGGCCGGCGTCCCCCCACTCTGGTTCGCGCAGTCGCCGGACTGGCCGGCCCCCGCCGAGCTCGCCCCCGGTCCCGGCCAACCGTGTTCACCGCCGGGTCGCCAGTCCAGCACGGACGGTCTGCCGACGCGCGGCGGCGATCACCACATGCGGGGGGCCGCGCGCCGAGGGGATGAGGGGTGACGAGTCGCGAGTCGCCGCGAACGCCTTGCCAGGCTTGCGGCACGAGCCGAGACTCGGCGGATGAGCCCCGCGCTGATCCCGTACGACGGTCCCATCAAGAACGTGGTCGTCTACAACACCTATGCAGACGGACGGCGCCTGCACTTCGACGTGTTCATCCCGACGCCCGAGCGCGACGCTGCGCGGGTTCCGGCGGCGGTCGACGAAGAAGCCCAGGTGCATGCCAGGATGTTCCTGCGCCTGATCGGCCAGGAGGACGCGGGGGTCACCGTGTCGATGTGCGCTCGCTGTCACATCGACAGTACCGGCCGCTACGTCGGGCGGCTGTGGCGGCTTCCCGACACCGAAGCAACGATCTGGCCGCTCGAGGGGTGTCCTCAGCCTGCCAGGTAGGCCCGAACCGCGACCACGCCCGCGCTCGAGGTGATCGCCCGCCGGCGGATTCCTCCGCCGGCGCCACATCGCGGCCTGCGCGACTACCGAATTG
>VGVR01000062.1 GCA_016873995.1 Gemmatimonadota bacterium | reverse complement strand
CTCCTGACCATCGGGACTCCGGGCGACACCGCGAGTCCCGCGCGCCGGGTGCGGAGAAGAAGGACTCCCCAACCCGCGTCGGGACCGAAGCGCGTCCCGGCCTCGGACGGGGCGATGAACTGCACGCTTTCCAGACCGTCCAGGGAAAAGTACCCGAAAAAATCGAGGGGATCGCGAACGGCCGTGCCGTCGAGATACACGCTCGGCGGATTACAGGGCCCCTCACCGCGCCGGGCGCCGCGGAACTCGATGCAGATGTCACCCCCGAGTTGGGCATTGCGACGGACCGAGATTCCAGAAACCTCGCGGCGGAGGAAGTCGCCCAACGTGAGCCCCGAGGCAGCCGACTCGACGATAACGGGGCGGGTGATGAGGTTCCTGGACGATGGGGAGGCCCTCCCCCCGAACGCTCCGGCGGCGGTCACTTCCACGACCACGGGCTCCAAGACGATCGCCGAAGGCGAGACTCGAATCTGGAGGGTACCCGCGCCCTCGCCGTCCACGGCGAGGATTTGCTCGTGACGTCCGTACGCCAAGTGCTCGACCCGTACCATCACGACCCCGGCGGGCACCCCCCGAAGGAGGAAGCTCCCGTCAGGAGAGGCCAGCGCTCGGGCGGCTTCGATCGCGCTCGTGGACCCTGTGCCGACGAGGGCGCTTACGAGCGCGCCCTCGAGGGGCTTCCCCGTCGCCGCGTCGACTACTGTCCCCGCGAGGTCGCCGGGGCTGTCGCTCTCCTGGGCCTCGGAGAGCGACGGAACGAGCCATGCCACGGTCGAACACCAGGCTACAAGCACGAAACCAGTGGCTCGGCGAGCCGCCCCGACCCCCGGAGGCACGCCCCGCGGGGTCGGGGTTCGCGTCACCCGTCTCAATCGGCAAACGTCGTAATGCAGCCCGGCAACCCTATCGAAGGACCAACGAGCTACGAAACCGGCCAATTCGCCACCCGGTTGACTGTCAGCTTGAACTTATAGTTCAAGTCCGTCAGGTCCGGCCCGATGTAGCCTTCCGTGATCTCGGGGTTGAGCTCGTAGGCGGATACCGGCATGAGGAAGCAGTACTGGAACTGGTAGCGGACGCTCTTGTGGTTGAAGCCGCGTCCCCTCGGGAACCAGAGGCCGTAACGGAGCTTGTCCGCATAGTGGCGACCTTCGAGGAAGAATTCGCGCCTCCGTTCCTCGATCAACACCGCGTAGATATCGTCCGAATTCGTGCTCGCGAAGGCGGTCGTGATTCCGCTCCGGGTGCGCACGGCGTTGATCCGGCTAACCGCTGAAGCCAGCGCGTTGTTGGCGATGTCGACCTCGGCCAGGATGTACTGCGCCTCGGCCCATGTTGCTAGGCGCTGATCGTCGGCGTTGTTCGTGTACTTGTCGGCGCGGTACTGTCTCGTGACCCCGTCCTGGGACAGCACGCCCGTGTCGACGATGCGCACGCGTGGATCGGCCGTGCCATTGCTCACGCTTGGCCTGCCGCTCGCGGCAATCGTGAGATTCAAGACGCCGGGGGCGACGATCCGTGTGGGGTCATGGCCATACCAGTACACGGGCCCGGCGAACGACCGGTACTTGGACGCATTGAACGTCTGGTTGACTGCGTTCCAGCGCGGGCGCACGGTTGCATCCCGTGTCACCCATGCGACGAAGCCGGTCCCGACCAGGGCTGCGTCGGCCGCTGCGCCGGCTTTGTCCCCCATGGCGAGACGCACACGCGCTCGCAGAAGGTAGGCCAACTGCTTGAGGCTCGTCGTGCTGGGGGCGGTGAAGTCAGCCGTTCCAATGTGCCCCAGGGCCTTGGTGAACCAGTCTTCGGCTCGCTTCAGGGTTTCGGTCGGCGTCATGAGGCCCTGGCCATCGACCGCGAACTCGCAGTAGACCTCGCCGGTGGTCGCATAGAAGAGGCCGGCGTAGACCGCTGTGGTCGCCAGGAACCGGGTCCGGTCGGGAACCTCGGTATCCGTCCACGCAGTGAGGTAATCGTACGCCGTCTCCGAGAGGAGGCGCGACTTCTGGAATCCCGCGAACCAGTTCGTACCAACGTCCGTGTTTTGCGTGCAGCCAGCGCCCCCGGGTCGGAGCGTCTGGTACTCGGTCATGTCCCCGAAGTAACCGCTGGTCTTCCACGTGGAGTCCTCGGAGCCCGAGACGATGGCGGTATACATCGAGAAAGCGCACTCGAAGTCGGCGATGGCCGAGTTCACCAGGATCTCGGCAGACGCGGGCTGGAAGAGGTCGTCCTCGGTCAGGTTACCTGGAAGGCTGACTTCCAGGAGCGACTCGCACGCGCCGAGCGTCAAGCCAACAACGGCGCTGAGCAACGATCGCACGATCAGTCGCCCCCGCTCCCTCTCTGATTTGGATTGCGTTGCCATGTTCGAAACCTCGCTTTGCATTGAGGATGTGGACTGGTCTCAGAAGGACGCCCGGACCGTGACCATGAAGCTGGTCAACGGAGGCACGTTGGAGTTCGAGGCGGTCAGCGACTCTGCATTGCGCGCCTCCGGATCCGTGATCGGCGCCCCGCCTATCTCGTCGGTCCGCCGCCACAGCGTCCAGGGGTTACGAGCCGCCACGTTGATCGACGCACGGGAGGCCCCGATCCGGCGCGCAAGGTCGTCGGAGAAGGTGTAGGTCGCGCTGATCTCACGCAGCTTCGCGAACGACGCGTCGAACCAAGACGTGTACGGGCTGCTCGTGATCCTCCCGTCGATTGCCGCGATCACGTAGACATACTCAGGCGGGCGCTCGACTGCTGCCCGCGACGTGTAGAAGCACTGGTGACGGCAGGCCGTGTCAGTGAGGGAACGCCAGTGCTCGCCTCGCCACTCGGCCATGGCGTAGAGCCGGATGTTGCCGAACAAATTCACGGTCGTATTCAACGTAGCCTCGTACTTGGGAATCGCGAGGCCATTGCCGAGCTTCAAGAGGGGCGCGGTATTGCAGTTAACCGGGGCTCCACCCAGCTCTCGGCTGTCGAAGCCCGTTCCTCCATCGCATTCCAGGTTGATTACCGCCTTGGTAGTCGGGTCGATGTCGCCCCTCACGGCCTGGCGCGCCGTGATGAAGGGGTAGCTCCGACCTTCTCTGAGCTCGTTGGTCGGCGTGGCTCCCCCAAGGTCATCCACTCGGTTCTCCGTGCTCGCGAGGCCGAAACCGACGTTCCATGTCAGCTTATCCTGCTCGAGAACGCGCGTGTCGGTCGAGAGCTCCCAGCCCCAGTTCGAAAGAACACCGAGGTTCTGGGACTGCGAGCCCGTGAAGCCAGACACCGGTGAAACGGCGATGTTGATCAGCGCGTCACGAACTTTCTGGCGATAGTAGCTGAACTCCGCCGAAATGCGGTCTTCGAGGAACGCCGCGTCGAAGCCTAGCTCGAGCTCCGTGCTGACCTCAGGGCCGAGCCTGCTGTTTCCGAGCACGTCAGTGGACACCGCCGGCTTCCCTTCCGGACCTACCTCGGGCCGGTACAGGGTGACAGCGGCGAAGGTATCGGGCTGCCGTCCGGCCTTACCCCAGGCCGAGCGAAAGCGGAATTGATTCACGATGTCCGAATAGGGCTCCCAGAACGCCTCTTCCGAGACGACCCACGTCGCCGAGAACTTCGGGTATACGGCGGCGTCAAAATCCTTGCCGAACGCCGAGTTATCGTCACCGCGAACGGCCCCGGTCAGGAAGAGTCGGTTATTGAGGCCGATCTCCTGTTGGACGTAGACGCCCATCGACTTGTTCTCGACGAACGTCTGGAGTCCCGTCGTCTGCGCCGCGCCCGACACCGTCGTGATGGGAGGTGCGGGGAAGATGCGCCCGGAGGCCGTCACGACCTCCTCGGTCCGCGCATAGTACTGCGCACCTACCGACGATGTGAAGGTGATGTTCTCGCCAAGACCGTAATTTACACTTGCCGCGTAGTCGAAGGTGTTGTACTGGCGGTTGGGCCGGTCGACGAGAACCTCGCCCAAGGAGAGGGCGCCGAAGTCGTGGTTCGCCCCTTCGGGCTGCCGCGGGAAGAGGACCTGGTTGGTCTCGTTCACGACGTCGGTGCCGATGACCCCCTTGTGTGTGAGCCACGGGAAGGGCCTGTGGGTCACCGTGGCGCTTCCGGTGAAGCGACTCATGTCGCGAGTCGCGCTCACTTCGGAAATCTCTTCGGGCCTAGCCCGGAGAAAGCCGCGGAGCTTCGTCTCTTTCCCTTTCGGGTTCGCCCACTGGAACTGCTCCCATACACCCCAGGCCGTGCGCTGCTGCATGAAGCTCGTGCTGCCCGTCACGTAGCCCATGCTCACGTCCAACGAAATTGCGTCGGAGGGGGTAACCGACACGTTCGCACGCAAGTTCATCTGGTCCTGCGTGTTGTAGCTGACGATCCCCTCGTTCTTGTCGTAGTCCATGGAGAGGAAATAGCGGATGGCGTCAGTGCCTCCCCGCATGCTGCCCGCGTAATTCTGGAGAAGTCCAGTCTGGAATGTGTTGCGGCCCGCCTTCTTTTCCTCTTCGTAGATGTTGAAGCTGATGATCTCTCCCGACGTATTTTTCGCGTAGCTGAGACCGACCATATCGGAGAGATTCCGAAGCCAGGTCGGTCCGATGCGGGTCGACACGTCGAACTGAGGAGCGCCGGTCTGCCCCTTCTTCGTGATGATCTGGATGACGCCCGCCGAAGCCTCCGTTCCATACAGCGTTGCGGCGGCCGGGCCCTTGATCACCTCGATGCTCTCGATCTCATCGGGGCTGAAGTCGTCGAGGGTGGAAACCTGCCGACCGTCGCGCAGCTCGGGACCACCAGCCGCCTGATTGTCCACGCGCACGCCATCGACGTAAATGAGGGGCTGCGTCTTCATGCTCACACTTGCCACGCCCCGGATCCGGATCTGCGAGCCCGTGCCGACATTTCCCGATTGCCTGTGGAAACTCAATCCGGGCTCGCGGCCCCCCAATAGGTCCTGCACGCTCTCGATGGCGGCGACCTCCACGATCTCGTTCACCTCGACGCGGCCGACGGAATTTCCAATGGCGCGACGCTGCGTTCCCCCCGGCGTGCCCGTGATGATGATCTCGTCGAGCTGCAGGGCCTGCTCGCTGATTCTGAAGTCAAGCACCACCGTTTGCCCGGCCGTCACCATTGCGGTCTGTGTCGCTTCGGAATAACCGATCCGCTGCACCCTGACGAGGCGCGCTCCAGCCGGCACATTTTGCAGGGTGTAGTTCCCGTTCTGCAGGGATAGCACGCCGATGTCTAGCTCGGCGATGAACACCTGAGCTGCAGTAAGCGGCTGCCCCGTCTGTGCGTCGATCACTCTTCCGGTGACCGTGCCGACTTGCGCCGACGCGCCGATGCCCTTAACCGCCATCAAGGCCACCACGACCGCGCACCGAGACAGCATTTGCGACCATCCGAGCATACTCATTTGGGCCTCCGAATCGAGAAGTGGTGCGGCCACCGAGTCCCTCCGGGGGCTGGGCACGAAAGCACAAAAAACTTATTGGATCAGACTATGCGCAGCGCCAGGAGTCTGCAAGGCAGGCTCCGGGCCCACCCCGGGGTATAGATGACCGTGGACGCACGACTTTGACGGCGGATAGGAAGCTCCTCTGGGGGAATCGGAACGCTGCACGTCTCGCGGCACCCCTTCCCGTGGCTCCGGCCGGTGGGGCGGGCCCACGCGCGCCCGCCACTTCAGGGAGGAGGGGCAGCACGCGGTGAACCGCGCCGGCTTTACCGGAGACTTGGTGAGTTGAGTGTCTCGAGTGCCGCAGGAGCGGACTCGAGACTGCGATAATACTGCTCTTCGAACTCGGCCGGGGGAACATGGCCGATGGGACCGAGC
>VGVR01000061.1 GCA_016873995.1 Gemmatimonadota bacterium | reverse complement strand
ACGGACGCTGTCCGAAACGCCATCAGGCAGCCTGCGCGGCAACATCAACCCCATCAAGCGTGAGACGCGCGTGGCGCCCCTCGCGACACCGGTCCACTGACGAAATTTCGGACAACTACGTTGACACACGCCGCTCCGACAGCGGCGGACTCTCGGCGGCGTCGCCGAGTTGCTGGCGGACCCACGCTTCGAGTCGGTCGATCTGCGCGATGAGCTTCCGAATCGCGCTGGCCTTCTGCTCGGGGTCCTTCCAGTCGATGTCGAGGCCGCGCTTGGTGCTGCTCGCGACCAGCGCAGGCGCGTCGATCGCTTCGGCAACCTCGCCCGGCTCCAGCTCGGCTATCGCGGCTGCGCACTTGAGGAGCTTGCGCGCCGCGTGGCCGAGCAGGTTGAACGTAAGTCCTCCCGCTACCCCGTTCTCGGGCGGGTGGACCGCGGGTTCGCCGGAACTCCAGCTCAGCGCGTGAGTTCCCAGGGGAGGAGCGCGACGCCACGGTCGGCAGCGCGGGCGGCCTCGACGAGGTACGTGGCCGGGTCGACGCCGTGGAGCTTCGCGGTCTCGATCAGCGTGTAGTAGGTCGCCGCGACTCGGGTGCCGCGCTCCGACTTTGAGCCGAAGTGGTTGCGGCGGCCGACCACGGGCCCGCGGATGGCGCGCTCGGTGGCGTTGTTGTCGAGCGGGATCCGGGCGTCGGTGGTGAAGCGGGTGAGGCGGTCCCAGTTGGCGATCACGTAACCCGACGCCTTGCCGATCGAGAGCGACTTCAGCGGCGCCTGGGCCCAGAGCCAGGTCCTGAGCGTCGCCAGAATTTCGGTGGACTCGGTTCGCCGCAACTCGGCACGGAGGGCGAGGTCGTCACCGGCGCGAGCGTCGACCTCGTAGAGCTTGCCGATCAGGTCGAGAGCAACGGCGGCGGTCGGGTGATCCGCGGATGCCTCCTCGAACTTCCTGAATGCGTGCGCCCAGCATCCCGCGAGGAGCAGGTGGTCGTTGCCGCGCACCCCAGCCTCGTGGGTCTTCGCGGCGTCGCACACGATGGTGCCGCGGTAGCCCTCGAGCAACTCCCGGAACGTGTCGGCACTCTTGTCCGCGCGGATGCGATGCGCGACGACGCCCGGTGCAGTGATGCACCACATCTGCCAGGGATTCTTGTCGCGGTCGTCGAGGCGCATCCAGCTGGTTTGATCGAGGCCGATGACGCCCGAGGACAACGCGTGCCGAAGGAGAGCGTCGCTCGGCAGCTGGAGCCGCTTCGCCGGCGCATCGATGAGGCCGAAGAGCGTCTGCGTCGTGATCTCGACGCCGTGTCGCCGGAGGATGCGCTCCTGGCGAGCGAGCGGGAGGTGGTCGAGGTACTTGTCGAGCGCGACCTTCATGGCGAAGGCAAGCGAGTAGCGGCTGCCAGGGGCGGCGCGGTCCGGGCCCCGCGCCGTGACGACGGCTCCGCCGCAGCGGCACACGTACTTCTGGCGCTGCACATGGACGAGTCGGTAGCTGACCTCGACCACGTCGATCATCTCGGAGTCCTCGGACTGCCCAACCATCGGCTTGAGCTCGCCGCCGCAGCTCGGGCACGCGCACTCGGTCGGTGGGAGCTCGAAGAGGGCCGGTGCCACGGGCAACTTTGGCTGTTCCGTGGGCCCGGTCTTCGCCCGTGGCTTCGGCCTCTCCCCCGAGTCGGCCGTGCTGGTCGGCGGGCCTTCAGGACGAACCGCGGACGCCTCCGCCTCGGCCTTCTTCGTCAGCGCTTCGAGCAGCGCGAGCGTCTGCTGGAGTTCCTCGGGGTTGCCCTTGAGCGACTCGAGCTCCTTGCTCTGCGCCGCGAGTACCTTCATCAAGTGCTGGATCTGCGTCTGCTGCACGAGCGCGATGCGCCGCAGGTGCTCGATGTCCTTCTCGCCGCGCAGGTCCACGCTCCGTGTAGATCATGCGGAGAGATCGCGGGCAAGAGGAATCGGCACGACGGCGACGGGAGACAACGGCTGTCGACCGACGAGCTCGCAGCCCTCGATGAAGAGAGCGAGCTCGCTCGACGTGAGCGTGAGTGGCCCGCCGTCCGTGCACCACAGCGACGCGAACGTCCCCTTCTCCAGCCGCTTCATGAAGATGCACAGACCCGTGCCGTCCCAGAACAGCACCTTGCACCCGCGGCGACGCCGGTTGCAGAACAGGAACACGTCGCCGGAGAGCGGATCGCGCCCGAGCCCGGACTGCACGAGTCCGTAGAGGCCATCGTAGCCGCGTCGGAGATCGACGGGCGCCGGGTACGCGAACACGCGCACCGCTCGCGAAGTACCGATGATCATCCGAGCTCGCGCAGCAGGGCGGCTGTTTGGGTGACGCCGAGCCCCTCCACGCGGAATCCGGAGGGCGAGATCAGCGTCAAGGTGAGCGGCTGCGTCGGCTCCGACACGACGTGAACCGGAATGAGGGCTCGAGTGGACCTGCTGCCGAGCCATCGACGGAGCGTGTCCACCCTGATCCCGAGTGCGGCCGCCAGCCCCTCGACCGAGGTCCCGCCGTCGCGCCGGAGCTCCGCCCAACGCACGATGCGCCGCTGGAGCTCCGGCGCGTAACGCCGCCCCGGCCCCGCCTCGCGACCGCGCAACGCTCGCCGAATCGCCTCGATCTCGCCCATGCCCGCCGCCGTCTTCATGCCGGCGATCTCGCCACGGGGCGCTCAGGATGTCAGGACGGGGTAGCGAGAGGACTTACGGTTGAACGTATCCTCGACCTTCCCAGCGCCGGTCAGCGGGCGGGAGTCCACGGCGAGGCGCACGTCCTTGGGCAGCTTCTTGTAGTCGAAGCCCCGCGTCTTCATGGCGAGCTCGACGGTGCGCTCGAGCAGGCGACGATCCATGTCGTGCGCGATCATGCGCTGCCGGAATCGCTGCAAGGTGCCTTGCGAGAACGGCGGCTCTTCCTCCTCTGGGCTGAGCGTCCCGAGCACCATCCGCCAGCGCGGATCGACGGTCGCATTCTCGATCGCCTCTGCGTCCGAGGTGCCCGTGTAGGCCTGCAGCAGGATGGCCATCGCGAGCTGGGCCGGCGGCACGGCCTGCTTCCCCTCCTCGGTGTCGCGGTACATCGTCGCGAGCTCGTCTTGGAAGGCAGCGTCGAACAGCTCGAGGCGCTGCTCGCGAAGAAACTTGTAGAGCTTCAACGTGCGCTGGAGCCGCTTCAGCAGAAACGCTTCACGCCTGGTGATGTCGCTAGACGGCGTCCACCGCGGTATCGTCATCGTCGCCTCCGGGCACGACCCACGCGCGGTCGCGAGGCACCAGACGATCACGGTGCCCCCCATCATGTCGATCCCCCGCTCCCAAGTGCCCGAAATGGTCCGCGTTTCAAACGGATCGGTGCTCTAGAATGCGATGGTCGATGTGCGATCGCGAGAGCGCTCCCGTCATCGGGTTCATGAACAGCGGAGGACAGACCTCGTCTGGATAGCGCGCAGACAGTCGCGAAACCTCGGAACGAATCGCCTCGTCGGACGTCGATCGCGGGAAGACCGGAAGGAAGCGCGAGCCGCGGGTAGCGCCTGTGCCCGCGCTGCTGCCTCCTACCAACTCGTCGAGTAGTCGAACGCGAGTGAGGCTGGAATCGTCGACGTAACACATCGTCCACAGGCCCGAGATCCCGACGGTGCTGTGGACGTGCAGCAACCGTCGCGGAGACGAGCAATGGAACGAATCGGTCTCCGAGGTGTGGGGCAAAACGACTTCGGGCTCTGGTCCTACCCACATCCCGAGCATCTCGTCTGGCAGCCAGAGCGCGTGATGTCGCTTGATGAATCCGAAGTGCACGGAAAGCTCCGAGCATGCACGCTCCAGAAGGCCGTGCGCGGTCAGCACGACGAAGGTCTTCATTGCGGCACCTATCCCGCCGGCGATGTCCGCCGGCACCCTCCAGGCGAGTGTCAAGCTCTCATTGCGCTGGCTGATAGGGCAAAGAGGACTGGTGGAGGATGATCCGGATCTTCCCGTCCTCGCAGAGCTTGAAGACGAAGCTCTTGTTGACGAAGATGTGATTGTCGTCCGCCCCGATCAGGTGGACATTGCATTGAACGACCGCGAGGTCGCCGTGGAGAATGCAGTCGAGCTTGTTGAACCAGACCTTGACCCACGGCTTGAGCTTGAAGCCCTTGTCATTCGGGAAGCGGTCGTTGCCGCCGACGAAGTATGCAAGTGCGCCTTCCTTGGTCGGACGGAACGTCTGCGGGCCGAAGGCGAGGGTCGGCTTGAAGAGCACCTTGCCCTTGTCGTAGTCGTAGTTGTCGGTAAGCACCTGTTCGGCCGCCCCAACCACGTCGCCGCCGTTGGCGTGGATCTCACCGATTCGAACGACGTTGTCGCACCACGTCTGAAGGGTTGCGGCCACCATCTCTTCTGTAAAGACTCGGTCTTTCATGCTCACTCCTTACCGTGCAGCCCATCACTCATGGGCCCGGCGGCATTTGCACAGATACAACTCGTGTTGCAGGAACGGGTGTGCACACCGTCGCTCTTCAGCAGCGTCGTCTTACCCGAAGCGAGGAGCCCGGTGAAGATGGCGATCGAGACGATCATCGGAGAAGGCTCCGTCGCATAGATGCAACGCGATTGCAAGACGGACGGCGCCTAAGACATCCGAACGGGGAGAACGGTACCCCGGGAGCAGCAGGGATCGCAACGACAGCCGCATCGCGGGGCCGAATCGAATCACGCCAGCGCTTGGCCCGAACCCTCGCGTTGGCATCGGAGAGCGGAGCGTTGTCCGCATGAAGGCCCTGTCCGGGTGGTGAACGTCCGCTCCGGTGGGCTCCGGCCGAGCGCTCGCGTCCGGAGAGTAGCGCGCGGCGCGCGAGCCCGAGCCACGAGTTCTTTCACTCGACGCAGACTTCGGTGACCCAGAGCGAGACCTGTCCGGTCATTCCGTTGTCGCCGCCGTCGGACCAGAAGCCCCCGCCGGGAGAGAAGTCCAGGTAGCGCTCGATCTCGTAGCCGCTGATGCGCACGGTCTGCCCGGACGCGATCATCGCCGTGAAGGCGGAGAGCGCCTCCGGGACGACGAGGAAGGTGTTGAACAGCGTCCCGGACCCCGCGGTGCATGCGACACCGCTCCACCGGAACGAAGTACCGCTCTGCTCGGTCAGGCAGCCCGGGTCGAGGAACGCTCCGGTCCCGAGCGCGGCCATGTGTCAGCGCACGGCCGCACCCAGAAACGCCACGCCCCCCATCACCGGCTCAGCGCAGGATGCTGAGGCGGGTCTTCTTGCCGTAGCGATCTTCGAAGGCCTGGCCGCCGTGTCCTTCGGCTGCGCTCGCGTCGCCGCCGAGGATCCCGCGGAGGAAGGCCTCGGCGGCGCGGTAGCTGGAGCGCACGAGCGCGCCCGAGGCGACGTAGCGGAAGCCCATCCGAAGGCCCGCGTCGCGGAATGCATCGAACTCGCGGGGCTCGACATAGCGGACGACCTCGGCGTGCTTGGGCGTGGGGCGGAGGTACTGGCCGATCGTGAGCACGTCGACGCCCGCGTCGCGCAGGCTCTGCATCGCCTCGAGGACGTCGCTCTCGCTCTCGCCGCAGCCGACCATGAGCGAGCTCTTGGTGACCTGCGCGCCTTCGTCCTTGGCCCAGCGCAGCACGTCGATGGAGCGCGGCCAGCTGCAGCGCGCGTCGCGCATCTTGCGCTGAAGGGCCGGCACCACCTCGACGTTGTGCGCGAAGACGTCGGGCCGCCCATCGCGCACGAGGGTCGCGACGTCGTTGCGCACGCCCTGGAAGTCGCCGACGAGCGTCTCCACGAGGAGCTTGGGGCTGTAGTGCTTGATGCGCTGCACGGTGCGCGCGACGTGCTCGGCGCCGCCATCGAGGAGATCGTCGCGATCGACCATCGTGAGCACGACGTACGCGAGATCGAGCTCCGAGAGCGCACGCGCCGTGTTCTCGGGCTCGCGCGGATCGACGACACCACCGGGATCTCCCGTCGTGACCGCGCAGAAGCGACAGCCGCGCGTGCACGTCTCGCCGAGGATCATGATCGTCGCGGTGCCCTCGCCCCAGCATTCGCCGACGTTGGGACAGCGCGCCTCTTCGCAGACCGTGTGGAGATCGAGGCGACGGAAGGTGCGCTTGAGCGACTCGTAGCGCTCACCGCCGGGCAGGCGTACGCGCAGCCAGTCCGGCTTCTTGCGCGGCAGCGGGGCGACCTCGTCGTTCTCGTGGCCGGCCCGAAGCTCCTTCGTCGACGGCTCCTGGGACATGCGCCGACTCTGCGGCCCGCAGCCCACGGCGGCAACCTGCGCGGGCGAGCGAGCCTCACGGGTCGCCGACCGCGGAGAGTCAGCGCCGCGTGGCCTTCGGCTTGGAAGCCTTCGCGGGTGCCTTCGAAACCTTCGCGGGTGCCTTCGAAGCCTTCGTGGGTG
>VGVR01000060.1 GCA_016873995.1 Gemmatimonadota bacterium | reverse complement strand
GGCAAGGGCCGCGACGTGTACGAGGTCGGGAGCGACCGGCTGCTGATCGTGGCCAGCGACCGGCTCTCCGTGTTCGACGTCGTGCTGCCCACGCCGATCCCCGAGAAGGGCGCGATCCTCACCCAGATCTCCAACTTCTGGTTCGAGCGGACCAAGGGCATCGTGCCGAACCACGTGGTCGAGACCGACCGCGCGAAGTTCCCCGAGCCGTTCCGGAGCCGCGCCGAGCTCGAGCGCCGGTCCGTGCTGGTGAAGCGCGCCCAGCGCGTCGACTTCGAGTGTGTCGCCCGCGGCTACATCACCGGCTCCGCGTGGAGCGAGTACAAGAAGACCGGCACCGTGTGCAACGAGAAGCAGGTCGCGGGGCTGCTGGAGAGCCAGAAGTTCCCCGAGCCGATCTTCACCCCGGCGACCAAGGCCGACTCCGGCCACGACGAGAACATCTCGCGCGCCGAGCTAGCCAACCGCATCGGCGCCGACCTCGCCCGCCGGCTCGAGGACGCGACGATCAACCTCTACGTCGCCGCGGAGAAGTACTCGCAGAGCCGCGGGATCATCCTCGCCGACACGAAGTTCGAGTTCGGCATGCTCGACGGCACGCTGATCGTGATCGACGAGGCGCTCACGCCCGACTCCTCGCGCTACTGGGACGCCGAGAAGTACAAGGTGGGCTCGTCGCCCGCATCGTTCGACAAGCAGTTCGTGCGCGACTACACCAAGACCCTCAACTGGGACCAGACCTACCCGGGTCCCGAGCTCCCCGCCCAGGTGGTGGAGGGCACGACCCAGCGCTACCGCGAGTGCTACGAGCGCATCACGGGGAAGCAGTTCAAGGCTTGAAGTTCAAGGCCATCATCCACGTCCGTCCCAAGCCCGAGATCCGCGATCCCCAGGGCGAGGCCGTGGCCGGCGCGCTCCGCACGCTCGGCCTCTCCATAGAAGGAGTGCGCGCCGGCAAGGAGATCGTGGTCCACTTCGACGCCGCCGACCTCACCGCCGCGCGCGCGGCGGTGGACACGATGGGCAAGGAGCTCCTCGCCAATCCGGTGATCGAGGACTACAGCGCCGACGTGGCCGCGGCGTGACCAAGCGCGTCGCGCTCCTCCGGTTCCCCGGGACCTGGAGCGAGCGCGACTTCCAGCACGCGTTCTCGCTTGTTCCCGGCGTCGAGACAGAGATCCTCTGGCACGCCGAGGCGAAGCTGAAGGGCTTCGACGCCGCGATCCTCCCCGGCGGCTTCTCGTACGGCGACTACCTCCGCGCCGGCGCGATAGCGAAGATCTCGCCCGCCGCCGCGGAGCTCAAGCGCGCCGCGGCGGAGGGGATGCCGATCCTCGGATCGTGCAACGGGTTCCAGATCCTGTGCGAAATCGGGCTGCTTCCCGGTGCGCTCGTGCGCAACGACCACCTCGAGTTCCGCTGCGACTGGGTGCGCATGCGGGTCGAGCACGAGAGCGCCTGGGCGAAGGGGCTCACGGGGCAGTTCCTGCGGATGCCGATCGCGCACGGTGAAGGAAACTGGGTGGCAGACGAGCGCGTGGTCGCGCAAGTGGAGAACCGGGGCCAGGTCGTCTTCCGCTACGTCGACGACGCAGGCATTGCGACCGCGGGGGCGAGCCCCAACGGCGCCATCCACAACATCGCCGGCATCGCTAGTGGTGAGGGCAACGTGGTGGGACTGATGCCGCACCCCGAGCGCTGCGCCGAGCTGCTCGTCGGTGGGCTCGACGGCGTCTCGCTGCTCCAAGCGATCGCCTGAGCTTCGCTGGAGAGGGGTGGCTGTAGATCAGCCGCCTTCGGCTGTGGGGGTTCGATTCCCTCTCTGCCCACCGTGAGCGACCAATGAAGACGGGCCGAAAGGCCCGTTCTTCGTTTTCTAGCCGGCGACAGAGAGGCGGCTGACCCGCGTGGAAGGCGGCTGATCTGCCTCAGCGCGACGTCGAGGGCGAGACCGCCGCGGGTCTGAAGTCCGCGGTGGTCTCGCCCGTCTAGCTCGTGCTCAGCTCACCGGCGGCGGGCCAAGGTTCGCCCTAGTGCTCGTCCCAGTGTCGTTCGTGCGCGGCATGACGATGCTCGTCATGCACGTAGTCCTGATGTCCATCGTGCGCGACGGAGGCGTGGCCGCAGCTGGATCCGTGCACATGGTCGTGGGACGCGTGTTCCGCATGGAGCCTGCCCGCGCACTCGTCCCAATGCGCGTCGTGATCGCGGTGCCGGTGAGCGTCGTGGAGGTAGTCCGTATGGTCGCGGTCCTGCACGCTGGCATGGCCACAGTTCGCGGCGTGGCGGTGCTGGTGGGGCTCATGAATCTGGTGTGAGAGTGTCATTTCCTGGTCCTTTCGCGCGAGTGACGTATCGCGTCTTCGACAATGTGTGAGATGTGCGCGTCGCTCAATCCGTATAAAGACTCCTTTCCGTGCCGAGTCATGTTCACGAGGCGTTCCTGACGCAGGACTCGAAGGTGCTGCGAGACGAGCGGCTGCGAGATCCCCAGCCAAGCAACCAGCTCGTTGACTGAGAAGCTCCGCTTCTCGAGACGGCTCAGGATCGCCAGGCGGGTCGGACTACCCAAGACCTGGAACAACGCAGCGGTCCTGCGCAGATCATCGATGCGTGGCACCCGGTGATATTAGCACATGCGCATCTGTATTAGCAAACTATCCGTAGCCGGAAGTGCGCGTGGAGGTCGACCAAGCGCCCGCCCGCCCAGCCTCCTCGCGGAGTATCTCGTTGACCTGATCATGCGCTCGCCGGGCAAATGGCGGGTCCGATGTCCAGGAAGTTCCGCCGATCGTCGCCGAACGTCGGGTCGTAGACGTTGGCGACGAAGAGCCGCGCGTGGTCGAGGTGCGCGAGGCCGCCCGCAGCGATCGACGGAAGCCGCCGAAGTCGCGGGCACCCCCGAGGATCAGTCCCTGGAGGAGGTCGTTGCCGCCGACGCTCAGGAGCACGACGGCCTGCTCCGGTACCTGGATCCCGCGCCGCTGCGCGGCAAGGCCGGCGACCGTCGCTCCGTCCACCGCGCGGTGGACCACGTCGACGCCTCACCCCATGCCGCCGAGAGATCGCGTCCGCGGAACTCGGGAAACAGCCGATCATCGTTGCGTGCGAGCAGCCCACCCGGGGTGACACCGTGCTCGTTGTACACCGCGCAGTCCAGCACCAGTCGCCGAAGGTATAGATCTGAGCCATTGCATCCTCCACGTCGCCGCTTTGGGCGAGCGGCAGCAGCTTGCGTCGTCGAGGGCTCCCTGCAGCGCCGTGCGGACTGCGCGCGCGGTCCGCAGGAGGTTCCGTAGGAACCGGCGCGGGCCCGCGCACGGTCCGCACGGCGTACGCGCGCGCGAGGGGCGCGCTCGCCTAAGAGCGGCTGATGTGCTCCAGCAGGCTCTGCCGCCGGCTCTCCAGCGAAGCGGGGAGCGTGCCGCCGAGCGAGCGGTACCAGTCGGCCTGCGTCTCGAGTTCGCGCGTCCAGGCCGGCAGGTCGATGCTGAGCGCCTCGGCGACGTCGCCCTTCCGCGCATCGAGCTCGCGGAGATCGAGGTCGCTCTCCCGCGGCGTGTAACCGATCGGCGTCTCGTTCGCGCCGGCCTTGCCGGCGCTGCGGTCGAGGATCCACTTGAGCACGCGCATGTTCTCGCTGAAGCCCGGCCACAGGAAGCGGCCGTCCGCGCCTTTGCGGAACCAGTTGACCATGAAGATCTTCGGCGGGCGGGGGATGCGTGCCTCCATGTCGAGCCAGTGTTGGAAGTAGCTGCCCATGTCGTAGCCGAGGAACGGGAGCATCGCCATCGGGTCGCGGCGCACCACGCCGACCTGGCCGGCGGCGGCGGCGGTGGTCTCGGAGCCCATCGTCGAGCCGAGGTACACGCCGTGCTTCCAGTCGAACGACTGCAGCACGAGCGGCACGGTGGTGGCGCGGCGGCCGCCAAAGATGATCGCGTCGATCGGCACGCCCCTCGGGTCGTCGGCGAACGCGGATAGCACGGGGTTGTTGCTCATCGGCGTGGTGAAGCGGCTGTTGGGGTGGGCGGCCTTCTCGCCGGAGGCCGGCGTCCAGGGGTTGCCCTTCCAGTCAATGAGGTCTTCGGGGATCGGGCCGTCCATGCCTTCCCACCACACGTCCCCGTCGGCGGTGAGCGCGACGTTGGTGAAGAAGGAGTTGCTCGCCACGGTGCGCATCGCGTTGGGGTTGGTCTTCATGTTCGTGCCGGGCGCGACGCCGAAGTAACCGAACTCGGGGTTCACGGCCCAGAGCCGGCCGTCCTCGCCGACGCGCATCCACGCGATGTCGTCGCCGACGGTGCGCAGCTTCCACCCGCTGAAGAGCGGAGGTGGCACGAGCATGGCGAAGTTCGTCTTGCCGCAGGCGCTGGGGAACGCGGCGGCGACGTAGCGGCGCTCGCCCTCGGGCGAGGTGGCCTCGAGGATCATCATGTGCTCGGCGAGCCAGCCCTCGCGCCGGGCGTAGGTGCTGGCGATGCGGAGCGCGAGGCACTTCTTGCCCAGGAGCGCGTTGCCGCCGTAGCCGGAGCCGACCGACCAGATCGTGTTGTCCTGCGGGAAGTGGCAGATCCAGCGGCGCTTGGGGTCGCAGTCGGCGACGGAGTGGAGCCCCTTGTTGAAGTCGCCGCCGGCGCCGAGGCGGTCCAGCGCCACCTTGCCCATGCGGCTCATCTTCCCCATCGAGAGCGCGACGTAGATCGAGTCGGTGAGCTCGATCCCCACCTTCGTGAACGGCGATCCGGCGGGCCCCATGATGTAGGGGACCACGTACATGGTCCGGCCCTTCATGGAGCCGTCGAAGATCGCCCCGAGCTTTCGGTACGCCTCGTCGGGCGCCATCCAGTTGTTGGTGGGGCCGGCCTCCTCCTTGGTGGGGGAGCAGATGACGGTGAGCTCCTCGACGCGCGCGACGTCGTTCGGGTTAGAGCGGTGGAGGTAGGAGTCCGGCCGCTTCTCGGGGTTCAGCGTCTCGAAGACGCCGTCGGCGACCGCCTGCTGCGTGAGGAGCTTGGCCTCTTCGGCGCTCCCGTCGCACCAGACGATGCGGTCGGGTTTGCACATGCGTGCCATTTCGTCCACCCATTGAAGGAGTCCGCGGTGGGTGGTGGGCCGCTCCTGGGTCAGCACTGGACGCGCTGATCCTAGACGAAACCGAATGGCTCGATCACTCCTCGAGGCGGCCTATCCTGCGCTGCGCGGCACGATCCGCGACTCGCGGACCCAAGTGCGGCGGCCGATGATCCGATTCTTCTTCAACGAGGAGGACCACTCGGACGACGAGCTCGACGCGCCGCTGCCCGACGCGGTGGTGAAAGGCGAGGATCCGTTCATCGTGCTCGGGGCGATCGCGGGCGGTTAGCGCGCGGGCGTCGCGATCTCGCAGAGCGGATTGACGCGCGCGATGTCGGCGGGGTTGCGGACGCGCACCGCGAGGAGCGCGGGGCAGGCGACGACGATCGCGAGGCCGCGCGCTCGCGACAGCGCCACGTTCATTCGGTGCGGGTCGAAGAGGAACCGGATGCCCCGGGGCATGTCCTCGCCCGACGAGGTGGCGAGCGAGTAGATCACGACGGCCGCTTCCTGCCCCTGGAAGCGGTCGACTGTCCCGACCCGCGCGCCCTTGGGCAAGGCCTCGCGCAAGCGCGCGACGTGCGCGTTGTACGGCGCGACCACGAGGATGTCTTCGATCTGGAGCGGACGGACCCGGCCGTCCGCGTCGGTCCACTCGCGTTCGAGCAGGCGCCCGAACAGCTCGGCCACACGCTCCACCTCCTCGGGTGAGGTGGTGCGGTTGCCGGCATGCGCGACGGGTGCGAAGCGGATGCCCGCACCGGCGAGATCGTCGGCGCCGCCCAGCTGCTGGCGCGCGCAGTCGGGGTGGGCCGCGAGGCGCCCGTCGTAGAACGCGGCGGAGATGAACGCGGTGAGCGTGGGGTGCATCCGGCGGGTCAATTCGAGGAACACCCCGCGCTCGGCGGGGATGGTCGCGCCTCCGCCCAGCGCGTGCTCCAACGCGGAACGCCCGGCGCCGTCGGGGTGGCTCGTCTGAGACGGCTGCGCGAGCTGGTTGGGATCGCCGAGCAGCATGAGACTGCGCGCCGCGCCGCCCACCGCCACGACGTTGGCGAGCGACAGCTGGCCCGCCTCGTCGATGACCAGTACATCCAGCGTGTCCGCCATCTCCGCGCGCGCGAAGAGCCAGACCGTCCCGGCGACCACGTCCACCGACCTGCGCTCGAGCGCGCCCACAACCTCGGCGTTGTCGTCGGTCACGACGACGCCGGCGTGGTCCGAGGCGTCCTTGGGCGCGGCCTTCTGGAGCGCGCGGACCGTCACGGACCCGTCGGCCGCGGCATCGAGTACCGCGTCGAGCAGGTTGACGATCGCGCGGTGCGAGCTCGCGCAGATCCCCACCCGCTTCCCGGCGCGCACGAGGTCGACGATCGCCCGCGCTCCGGCCCACGTCTTGCCCGTGCCCGGCGGGCCCTGCACCGGCAGCACCGTCGCGTCCAGCAGCAGCGCGAGGCGGCGCACCGCGTCCGCTCC
>VGVR01000059.1 GCA_016873995.1 Gemmatimonadota bacterium | reverse complement strand
GACGCGCAGGTCGTCGCGGAACGCGTGCCCGGCACGCAGGCGCACCGTGGTGCGCTCATATTTCTGCGGCCCAACAATCGTGCCATCGTTGTCGAGGCGACCGACCGAGAGGTAGTAGTCGGTGGACTCGTTGCCGCCCGACCAGGTCAGGAACTGGTCGCTGACGAGACCCGTCTTGTACAGCTCGCCCGCATGGTCGTATGTCACTGCACCCGTCGGGAGCGCAGGACCCCAGGTCGCAGGGCTGTTCGGCGACGTATTGACGTTCGGCGCTGCGGGGTTCACCAGGCCCTGACCGAATGTACGCTGCAGCGGAACCAGGTTGGTGACCTCATTCCAGGCGAACGAGCTGCGGTACTGGATGGTGCTCGTGCCCGGCCGACCGCGCTTGGTCGTGATCATGACCACGCCGTTCGCGGCGCGCGACCCGTAGATGGCGGCAGCAGCCGCGCCCTTCAGGATCTCGATGCTCTCGATGTCGTTCGGGTTGATGTCGGCTGCGCGGTTCGTGAGCACGGTGCCCGCGGTGGTGCTCTCGATGGCGGTGGTACTGTTGTCGACCGGAACGCCGTCGACCACGAAGAGCGGCTGGTTGGAGCCGAGCAACGAGTTCGCACCGCGGATGCGGATGTACGAGCCGGCGCCCGGGTCACCCGACGAGCTGGTCACCTGGACGTTCGGTGCCTTGCCAGCGAGCGCCGAAACGAGGTTGACCTCTTGGCTGAGCGCGATTTCGTCGGCCGTCACCGAGTTGATGGTCACGCCGAGCTTCTGCCGCTCGACGTTGAGACCGACGCCGGTGACCACGATCGCCTCGAGGAGAAGCGGGTCGTCCGCAAGCACGAAGTCGACCACCTGCGTGCCCGGCTGGAGCGTGATCGTCTGCACCTGTGAGCTGCGGCCGATCTGGCTGGCACGCAGATCGACGCGTGCATCGCCGACTCTGCGCGAAGCGGGTACGATCAGGATGAAGCGACCCTGCGGGTTCGAGAGAACGCCCAGGTTCAAGGATTCGATGAAGATGGTTGCGGCGTCCACCGGAACGCCGGCAGGCGAGCGCACGCTCCCGGTGAGCGTTGTCGGCTCTTGGGCGGAGGCCGGTAGTGTCACGCTCGCTAGCGCGAACGCGCACACAGACAGCTGATGGAGAAGAGGTCTCACATCAACCTCCCAGCAGGGGTTTGACTTGTAGGGAACCACTGACGAAGCGAAGCTGAGACCAACAATGCCGGGGCCGGCCCCACGGCCGCCCCCCGCAGCTGTTTACGGCGTAAGCAAGGTATACGGCGGCCATGCTTCAAGCAACAACTGGGGCCACCGACCCTCCCCTGAGGCATTCCGGGGAGGGAGCGCCCGGGACTAAATGCCTCGCCGGGCGATGCACTCGATCTCGACCAGGCATCGGCGCGGAAGGCCCGCCGCCTGGATTGTGGAGCGCGCGGGCCGATGCGATCCGAAGTGCCTGGCGTACACTTCGTTCATCGCTGCGAAGTCGGCCATGTCGGCCAGGAAGACGGTCGTCTTCACGACGGCGTCGAGGCCACAACCCGCCCCTCGGAGAACCTCCGCGAGGTTCCTCAGCACCCGCTCGGACTGCTCGGTGATTCCCCCGGCCAAGAGCTCGCCCGTCTCGGGAACGAGCGCGATCTGCCCAGAGCAGAACACCCATTCACCGGTGACCATGGCCTGCGAGTAGGGTCCGATCGCAGCTGGCGCGCTGGGGGTGTGGATTGCCTTCAGGTCGCTCATGGAGCTTCTCCGCATCGTATGGCGTGAATGACGGTCATCGGTGCGCGCGGGCGTGGGCGGCGATCTCCTGGGGTGATACGGTCTGCACGCCCGCCTTCGCCACCTCCACGGCGGCAGCGTGGTTCGCGAGGGCGGCCGCCTCCTCAATGGTTGCTCCCGCCGCAAGAGCCAGTGCGATGGCAGCCGTCACGGTGTCGCCGGCACCCGACACGTCATAGACCTCCCGCGCCACGGCCGGGAGGCGGACCAGCGACGAGCGGGAGGACTGGAGCGCCATCCCGCGGTCACCGAGGGTGACCAGAAGATGCTCGCACCCCAAGCGAGCGCGCGTCGCCTCCATCCACGCCTCATCTCCCGGCTGGATCCCCTCCCCCAGGGCGTCGGAGAGCTCCCGCGCGTTCGGCTTGAAGACCGTCGCGCCGCCGTAGGCGAAGAAGCTGCGACGCTTTGGGTCGACCACCCACGGGATCCCGCGCTCGGCCGCGGCAGTCCGAGCGGCCGCGATCACGGCAGGTCCGAGCACGCCCTTGTCGTAGTCCTGCACGATCAGCACGTCGCACCCCTGTGCCGCCTCTCCGAGGCGCTGCGCCAACTCGCCCGAGAGCTCTTCGCCGGCGACGGTATCCACCTCGCGATCGTAACGGACCACCTGCTGGTGCTGGGCAAGCACGCGCGTCTTCACCGTGGTGGGCCGGTCGGTGCGGCGGAGCACGTGCGCGCATACGACGCCCCCGGTCTCGAGCGCCTCCACCAGCGCTTCCCCTTCCGCATCGGCGCCGACACAGCCGACAACGACACACCGGCCCCCGAGCGACACGATGTTCGCCGCCACGTTCCCCGCCCCACCCACCGCCGACCGCTCCGACTCCACGCGCACCACGGGCACCGGCGCTTCGGGGGATACGCGCTCGACGCTCCCGGCGATGTAGCGGTCGAGCATGAGGTCTCCGATCACGAGTGCTCGCACCGACCGGACGTCCCTGAGGAGCTCGTCGATGCGAGCCTCGTCCGGCCCCGTCAAGACAGCACGTCGTCGAGCGCTTGCAGGAACGCCGGGTCACCCTCGCGGATCGGGCCGAACTGCATCCAGCGGAGGATCCCCTCGCGATCGATCAGGAACGTCCCCGGAAGGCCGTTCACCTGATAGAGGTCGAGCCCGCGCATGCGGGCGTCGTGGAGGATGGTGTACGTCACGCCGAACTGCGTGACGAACGCACGAATGTCGGAGGCGGCTTCGCCAACGTCCTGGGAGACGCCGACGACGCGAAGACCCCGATCCCCGTACTCCTCGTGGATCGACTGGAGGTAGGGTGTTTCCGTCCGGCACGGCACGCACCACGTGGCCCACAGGTTGAGCAGCACCGCCTCTCCCTGCATGGACGAGAGCGCCACCGAGTCGCCCTCCAAGGTGGTGGTCACGTACTCCAGCGCCGGTTCGCCGAGGCGAGGGCCGGGCAAGTCGACGGTCGCGCACGCGCTCGCGATGCATCCAACGGCCGCGCAGGCAAGCGCTCCTCTCACGGGGCAGCCACCTCGACGACGGCCATGCGCACCGTAGGCGCCAGGCCCGCGACGTCCGTCCAGGCCACGAGCACATTCCCCTCCGCGGTGGCGATGATGCGCGGGAACCCGCTGGCTCGCTCGGAAGAGGAGGCGCTGACCGTGACTGGCTCACCGGCGCGCCCGTTCGGGGAGATCAGCCGCACGAGCACATCGGCTCGATCCTCGCCGACACGCTCGAGCCAGCTCACCAAGACGGAGCCGTCCGCGCGCATGAGCAGGTCGACCCGACCCGACGGATTTCCGGCATCCACGAGCACGGGCTCGCCGAAGCGCTCACCGGCGTCGTGCGAGAAGGCGACTTTCACGCGGGGGACGTCTTCGGCCGCGGTGAACCAAGCCACCGCCACGTCGTTCCCCTGCGCGGCAACCGCGGGCCCATTCACCGGACACGCGCCGGTCTCCCATCCATCGGCATGGACCGGCTTCCCTTCCGTCCAGGCACCGTCGACCCAGCGCGTCATGTAGATGTCGCGGATCTCCTCCGGGCTGCGGTCCCGATACACGACCACGGGTCCCGCGGCGGTGAGGGCCGCGTCGGTCTGGCAGCAATCGCAGACGCGAGCATCCACGAGGGTTTCCGGACCGGACGGCCCGTCTGCACCCATCGCGCGGAAGTAGAGCGTCATTTCTTCGGTTGCCTGCTCTCCGCCCGGGCCCGGCGCGTACCGGCGGCCGTCGAGCCACACGAACCCATGCGCGCCCTCGATCGGGAGGGATGCGACGAAGCCGTGTTCGGTCGGTGATGCATCGTCGTGCGGCGTCCAAGGCGCCGACCAGGTGGCACCCCCATCAGCGGACCGCACCACGCGAACGCCGTAGTCATACCCGCCCGCCTCCCCCCGCTCCAGCCAGTGCGCCCACAAGGAGCCGTCGGCGCCCGGAGCGAGCGAGGGGAAGTCCGCCCAGTTCACGAAGAAGCGGTCACTCCATGCGATTCGCCGCGGCTGGCTCCACTGCCCGCCCTGGTAATCGGCGAACTGGAGGTCGTGCCCCCCCTCCGCGCGCTCGAGCCAACTCAGATAGACACGGTCGCCGTCGGCGGAGAGAAAAGGCTCCCCGCTCTCGGGGCCGGCGGGTGACTCGATCTCGCGAGCGCCCAGCACGGGGACCTCGGCCTCCTGAGCACATGCGGCCAGAAGGCTCGCCAGGAAGAGCAGCGCGGGGACGCGGGCGGCCATGGCGTCAATGTCGAACGCGCTCCCCATGGCGGTCAACGCGCACGGGAGCCACGTTCCCGCGTGGCGTCCACCGGACCAGTGAACGGGGGCCCGGGTAACGAAGGGCGGCTCGGCTGAATCCATGATGTGTCAATCCTCCGGGCTGGGTCGTCCTAGTCTGCCGAGGTGTGACGCCCGACCGGCCATTCACGCGAAATGGTGACGACGATGCGCTTCCAGCTGCGGATGATCCGACTCTCGACGGCAGCCCTCCTCTGCGGGGTTGCCCTCACGTCCCTACCCGCGGCCGCGTCGGCGCAATTCGGGCGCAACAAGGTCCAGTTCGACGACTTCGAGTTCCGCGTCATGGAGTCGGACCACTTCGACTGGCACTTCTACCAGGGGATGGCGCCGGCCGTCTCGGACGTCGCCCGCATGGGCGAGCGCTGGTACGAGCGCTTCGCACGCACGTTCCAGCACGAGTTCGAAGCCACCAAGCCCATCATCCTCTACGCCGACCACCCCGACTTCCAGCAGACCAACACGCTCTCCGGCGCCATCGGCGAAGGCACGGGTGGCGTGACCGAGTCGATGAAGAACCGTGTGATCATGCCGCTCACCGGGTCGTACTGGGACACGGACCACGTGCTCGGCCACGAGCTTGTGCACCAGTTCCAGTACAACATCGCGCAGGCCCGGCCGGGCGGCTTCCAAGGAATGGCGACGCTGCCGCTCTGGTTGATCGAGGGCATGGCGGAGTACCTGTCGGTGGGGCGCGACGACCCGCACACCGCCATGTGGATCCGCGACGCGATCCGCCGGGACGACCTCCCCACCATCCGGCAGATGACGCGCGAGTCGCGCTTCTTCCCCTATCGCTTCGGTCAGGCGCTGTGGGCCTATATCGGTGGGCGCTACGGCGATGACGCGGTGATCGAGGTGTATCGCCGCTCGCTGCGCATAGGCTTCGAGGGAGCCATCACGCAGGTGATCGGCATGGGGACGGACACCATGTCGGTCCGGTGGAGGGAGCAGGTCGCTCGCGAGTACCTCCCGCTGATGGAGGGACGGTCTGCACCTGCGGACCAAGGGCACCTCCTGCTCGCCCCGAGCACCGGCTCCGGACGGGTGAACACGTCGCCCTCGATGAGCCCGGACGGGCGCTACGTGGCGTTCCTCTCGGAGAAAGACCTCTTCACCATCGACCTCTACATGGCCGACGCCGTGACGGGAGAGATCATCCGCAAGCTGTCGAGCGCAGGGTCGGATCCCCACATCCAGGCGCTCCGCTACATCGACTCTTCGGGCACCTGGTCGCCCGATTCGCGCCGGTTCGCCTACGCCGTGATCGCCCAAGGCGACAACGAGCTGGTCATCGTGGACAGCGGGAGCGGCGAGGTCACCGATCGCATCTCGTTCTCCGACGACGGAATCGGTGCTCTCGCCAACCCGGCTTGGTCGCCGGACGGTCGATTCATCGCCTTCTCGGGGTCGGTCGGGGGCATCAGCGACCTCTTCCTCTATGACCTCGAGGCAGAGGAAACCATCCGCCTCACCGACGACAAGTTCGGTGACCTCCAGCCGGCGTGGTCGCCGGATGGACGCACGCTCGCGTTCACGTCGGACCGCGGCCCCGAGACCAACTTCGAGGCGCTCACCTACAGTGCGTTCCAACTCGCCACGATCGACATCGCCACGCGCGCCGTGACCGTCGTTCCCGTGTTCGGCAACGTCAAGCACATCAACCCGCAGTACTCCGCGGACGGGACGCGCATCTACTTCGTTTCCGACCAGGACGGCTTCAGCGATATCTACGAGCTGACGCTCGCCACGGGCGGCACCCGTCGAATCACGAACCTGGCGACCGGCGTCACCGGCCACACGTACCTCTCTCCGGCGATGTCCGTGGCCGCGTCAGGGCTCGCAGCCTACACGGTATTCGACTCGCTCGAGTTCCACGTCTACACGGTCGACGCCAACGCCGGTGGACCTGCGGTCACGGTGGTGGATCAGCCGCAGCTCCAGCCGGGGCGACGCCTGCCTCCGGCCGCCCCCGATCGCTTCAGCCGCGTCGCCACGTACCTGGCCGATGCGAACACGGGCTTGCTCCCCGCGGGCGTCTTCGAGCCGGAGGAGGCCGAAGGGTATCGGCCCGGCCTCTCCCTCGACTTCCTCGGACAGCCGACCATAGGCGTGGGCACGGACAGCTACGGCAACTACGTGGGCGGAGGCACCTCGGCGTTCTTCAGCGACATGCTCGGAGACAAGTCGCTGGCAGTCGCGATCCAGGCCCAGGGCACGTTCAAGGACATCGGGGGCACCGCCTTCTACAGCGACCTGGACGACCGCTGGAACTGGGGCGTCGGAGGCGGGCGTATCCCCTACCTCATTCCGTACGCAGGCTACACGCTCAATGACCCGGCCTGCACGTCGCCCTGCGA
>VGVR01000058.1 GCA_016873995.1 Gemmatimonadota bacterium | reverse complement strand
CGTAATAGTCCTGAAGGACGATCTTCTCGGATTCCGGCGTCAGGCCCTTCCATGCGGCGTAACGCGCCCACAGGTCGGCCGGCGATGGGAAGGCGTCGAGGGCGAGGTTCGTCTCGGGCGCGCCGCCTGCGCCGGTGCGGTCGTGGAAGGCAAAGCCGTCGCCGTTCGAGGAAAACACGAACGGGATGTCGAGCGTCGCGGCATATTCGAGGCCTTGTTGCATGCCGTCGCCGACGCCGTGCGTGTTGTCCTTCGCCTCGATGAGCGCCAGCGGAATGTTGGGCTTGAAGTAGAGGACGTAGTCGGCGCGCTTGGCCTGGCCGCGACTGACGAGCTTGCCGCGCACGATGATGCGGCCCTTGGTGAAGCTCACCTCCTCGCGGATTTGCAGCATCTCGTCCCATCCGGCCTTGCGCAGGGCCGGCGTGATGAACTTGGTGCAGATGTCGCGTTCTGAGAGGCTGCGCTTGTCCATGCCGGTTATCGCCCCTTCGCCTGTTCCCACGGGTCGATCACCGCAACGCCGCAGCCATCGTAGTCGCCGGTGTTTCGCGTGGCCACGCTGGCGCCTTGCGCGCGGGCGATCGCGGCGATCTGGCAGTCGAACTGGCTGATGGGGCGGCCGGCGGCGCGGCGCTCGGACGCCGCCGTGGTTTCCGTCATGATGTCGAGTCGACTCGAGCTCTTCTGTGCGAGGGACCCCGCCACCCGATGCAACGTTATGCTGGAACCGGGTAGGGGGGAACGGTGGGCGCCCATCCTCGAATTCCCCGGTCCCGGGCTTTCATCTACCTTGGCGCATGCGCTTCCTGCACGTCGCCGACGTTCACCTGGACACGTCGTTCGCGGGGCGCTCGGAGTCCGTCAGGCAGCGGCTGCGTGAGGCCTCGCGGGAGGCCTTCCGACGTGCCGTGGACCTGGCGATTCGCGAGGAGGTGCACGCCTTCCTGGTCGCGGGAGACCTCTTCGATTCGGATCGCCTATCGCTCAAGACCGAGCGGTTCATGCTGGAGCAGATGGCCCGACTCGGTGACCATGGCATCACCGTGGTCTACGCCACCGGCAACCACGACCCGGGGGCGGCCCCCAACGGGCCACGACGCCTCGCATGGCCGCAGAACGTGCACGTCGTTTCCGAGGCGACCCCCCGCCGCATCTTGGTCGCCGACGCATCGGGCGACCCTGTCGGATACGTCACCGCCGCGGGCCACGCTTCGGCGGAAGAGCGCGCAGACCTGTCGCGCGGCTTCCCCCGCCCATCCGGCGAACTGCCGCAGGTGGCACTCCTGCACACCCAGGTGCACCACTCCCTCGGCGCGCATGAGCACCACCCCTATGCGCCGTCGGAGCTCAGCTTCCTGCTCCGGTCGGGCTACGACTACTGGGCGCTCGGACACGTGCACGAGCGCCAGGGCCTGTCGGAAGATCCGCCTGTCACGTATGCCGGTAGCTTGCAGGGTCGCTCACACGCCGAACGTGGCGAGCGTGGCGCGATACTCGTCGATCTCTCCGACCGGGATGCACCGGCCGTGAGATTCTGCCCGCTCGCTCCCGTGCGCTGGGAGACGCTCTCGACCGACCGACTCGAGGGTGTGCGCTCCCTCGACGAGCTCCTGCGTCACCTTCAACTGGCGTGGGAGGGGGAGCGTCGGAGAGAGGGTCCTTCGGCACCCGTTGAGTGGATGGTTCGCGTAGTGTTGTCCGGACCATCTCCGCTCTGGTCCGAGCTTCGTTCCGAGGAAGATGCCGAGCACGTCGGCTCCGAGCTGCGCGAGGTCCTCGGTGCACTGGAAGTGACGGTCTCGTCCGAGCACGTTCACCCGGTACTTGCGCTTGGGGAGTACGCCGCGCGCATCGACGTACTGGGTGAAGCACTCAGGTTGTGCGCGGCGATGCGCCGCGGTGAGTCGAAGCTGGACGTTACGGCCGCCGACTTCGCCGGCATTGGGACCGATGACGCCCGCTCCGTCGATGCATACGTGCGCGCGTTGCTCGAGGGAGCGGACGGAGAGCTCGCCGCCCGCCTGGTCGAGACGCCCGGCACGTGAAGATCGACCGCATCCAGGTCGACGGCTTCGGGCGGCTCGCCGGACTCGACACGGGGCACGAGCCTCTCGACGGACTGGTGGTCGTGCTCGGCCCGAACGAAGCCGGAAAGTCGACGCTGTTCGCGTTCCTGACTACCGCGCTCTATGGCTTTCAGCCGGCCACCCGCGAAGCCAACCCGCACGTACCGTGGGGGGCTTCCGAAGCGTCCGGCCGGGTCCGCCTCCGGCTCGACGGAGGTGGCTGCGCCGAAGTCGAGCGGAAGCTGCGTTCGCAACCGTCGGGTCGCCTGACCATCGGTGCGGCGACCGCCGAGCTTCGTAACCAGGCGCTCCCCTGGGTGGAGCATGTGCCTCGCGGCGTCTTTCGTCAGGTCTTCGCGGTCACGCTCTCGGAGCTGGCCGGGCTCGACGCCGAGACGTGGGCGCGCATTCAGGACAAAGTAGTTGGCTCCATGGGGGCTTCCGACCTGCGCTCCGCTCGCGTCGTCGCCGATGCTCTCGACCAGGAGGCGGGCGAGATCTGGCGGCCGAACCGCCGTGGCAACCAACGGCTACGAGACCTCCAGCAAGGTGCGCGTGAGCTACGCGCGAGGCGCGGCGCGGCTCACGAGCGGGACGAGCGAGTGCGCCGTCTCGTGCGTGAGCGGGAGGAGGTGCTCGCTCGACTCGATGCGGCCCGCGCTGCGCGTCACCGCGACCGGGCTGCGGTCGAGCGCGTGCAGACCCTGCTGCCGCTCAAGCAGCAGCTCGACCGCATCGCGGCGCTCCGCGCGCAGGGCGGAGCGCTCGCCCAGCTCGACGGACTGCCTGCCGAGCCGGCGGAGCGGCTGGCGACGCTGCAGGCCGAGATGGAGACACAGCACGCGCGCCGCGCCACCCTCCAAGCCGACCTCGCGGAGCAGGTGACCGCCGCGGCAGACTTCGACGAGCAGGCTCGCGCGCTCGTCGACCGCCGGGACCAGATCGCCGCAACCGTCGCACGCACGACGGCGAGCGCCCCCGACCGCGCCCGCGCGCGGGAGCTGGAGGCGGAGATCCGCGACCTCGAGTCCAGGCTGGACGCGGCGGGCGCGCGCCTACTCGTGGGCTCGTGGCTAGAACAGCAAGAGCCCCTCGCGAAGCTCCCCGTCGACGTCCTGAAGGACCGGCTCACACGGGTCCCAGCACCGCCGGCGGAACCTACCAGCACGACGGGTCGCGGCGCCGCGATGGCGGCGCTGGCGCTGGGTGCCGCGGTCCTGGCGTGGGGCCTGGCCGTCGACAGCGCGCTCATCACGGCCCTCGGCGCGGCGATCACGGCGGTGGGCGCCGTCGGCCTGTGGGTTCGCACGCCCCCGCAGGCCCCCGCGCGGCGCGCACCCGGAGCACCAGCCGACGATCCGCTCGCGCTCCTCGGAGGGGTGCGCCTGCAGGCGACGCACCGTCAGCTCGGCGAGGACCTCCTCGCGGGGCTCGCCCGCTTGCGAGGCATGCTGCACGAACGCGAGGAGCGTACTCGCGCACTGAGCGTCGCTCACTCACGCATCCACGAGGTCGATGCGCAGCTCCAAGCCTGCATCCGCGAGCTGGGAAGGTCCGATGCCGTCGGCGAGCGGGGAGCCGAGGCGATCGCCAACTCGCTCGCCGGCGCCCTACGGGACGCGGAGGTCAGCCGAGCTGCCGCGATTCAGGCCGAACGGGAGTCCCAGCGGACGAAGCGTGACCTACACGCCGTCGATGCGACGCTCACGTCGCTCGCCGCGGCCCGAGCCGATCTGGAGAGAAGAGGGGCGGCCCTTGCGCCGGGTGACCCGGCACGCGGCCTCGAGGCTGCCCGCACGCGTTTGGCCGCGCACCGCCGCGCCGACGCCCTCGAGGCCGAGCTGCAGTTGCGCCACGCGGACCTCGGGGAGCTCCAGAAACAGATTGCGACCCTGGCTGGCCCTTCCGAGCAGGGCACGCTGGACCCCAGCGAGCTGGCGTCGGCGCGGGCGCGCATCGAGACCCTCGGCGAGGAGATCGAGCAGCTGGCACGCCACGCCGAAGCACTCGATCAGAACATCGCGCACCTGCGCGACCTTGAGACGGTGGACGCCGTCGACAGCGAGGCCGCGACGCTCCGCGAGACCGAGTCCCGCCTCGCGCGCGAGCGAGACCGGAAGTGGCTGCTCGCACGCATCCTCCGCGAAGCAGATCGCCGCTTCAGGGAGGAGCACCAGCCGGACCTCTTGCGCCGCGCCAGCGCGTACCTCGCGCATCTGACGGGCGGGCGCTACGACCGCCTGGTGGTGGACGAGACCGAGGGCGGTCACCTCTTCCGGCTGGTCGGCCCCGGGCTTCCGGCGCCCGTCGCGCTGTCGAAGCCCGTCTCCACCGGCACGCTCGAGCAGGCGTACTTGGCGCTTCGGCTCGCCATCGTGGATCACCTCGACCGCGGCGGCGAGCGGTTGCCACTCTTCGTCGACGAGGTCTTCGTCAACTGGGACGCCGAGCGACGCGATTGCGGTCTCGAGGTGCTGGCGGGGCTCGCGGCACAGCGTCAGGTCTTCGTGTTCACGTGCCATCCGGAGGTGGCACAGGAGCTCGCTCGCCGCCGCGGTCGCGTGATCTCGTTGGGCAGCACCGGGTGAGCACCGCGGCGCTGCCGCTGCACGTCGAAGTCTCAGGCGCCGAACCTGGCCCCGGCGTCGACACGTTCCTGCTCATCCATGGCTACGGGGCCTGCACCTTCACCTGGAGATACTGGGCGCCGCGGCTCGCCGAGCGCGGACACGTGGTCGCCGCGGACCTGAAGGGCTTCGGCCGAGCGCCCAAGCCCGAGGACGGCCTCTACGCCCCCGCGGACCAAGCCGCGCTCGTTTGCCGCCTGATCCAGGAGCGTGACCTGCGCAACCTCACGCTCGTCGGCCACTCACTGGGGGGCGGCGTTTCGCTCCTCACCGGCCTTCGCCTCCTCGACGAAGGCGGCGAGCGTCTGCGCCGGCTGGTCATCGTGTCGGGCGCGGCATACGAGCAGCGCATGCCTCCCTTCGTCCGCCTGGCCGACTACCCGACGCTCTCGTCGGCAGCGTTCAAGGCACTGGGAGCGCCCCTGATCGTCCGAGCGGTGCTCGAGCAGATCGTCTACGACCGCTCGGCCGTCAGCGCCGACCAGGTGCGCGGGTACGCCGAGCCTCTCGGCTCGGCTGCTGCCGTGAGCGCACTCCTCGAGACCGCCCGCCAGATTCAGCCCCCGGACCTGGACGCGACCACCGCGCGCTATCCGGATCTGGACGTACCCGCGCTGCTCCTGTGGGGGCGCGACGACCGGGTCGTGCCGTTGGCCATCGGCGAGCGCCTCGCACGCGAGCTGCCGCGCGCCCGGCTCCACGTGCTGGAGCGCTGCGGGCATCTCCCGGCCGAGGAGCGGCCCGAGGAGTCGTGGGGACTGCTGGAGCGCTTCCTCGACCGCGGGGTCGGGTGAGCCTTCGGTTCGGGCCGCCACGCGAGTGTCGTCACCGCGCGATGGCGATGGCAGAAGCGAACGGGCGGGGCTCGACGCGAGGTAGGGCGCCGCTCCGGGGTGCCCCGTCAGGCACCCTCGCCGTCGTCCCCGCGTGCCTCGAAGCCCGCACAGCGCAGCACCGGGAGCGCTGGATACCGCGCGTACTGCCCATCGGTGCGCGAGCGCTCGCACAGCACGAACCGAGAGCCCTTCCCGCTCACGATCAGTCGCCGGTGGCGGCACGCATCGCACAGTCCCGACGGCCGCATCCCGACGGGCCCCTCATCACTCAAGCGCGGACCCCGATGTAGCCGACCTGTCGCCCCCGATCCCCGCCTCGATGGGAGAAGAGACCGCTGTCCGTGCAGCGGGTGCAGTGCTCGGACACGGTCACACACGCCGAATCGACGCCCGCGGCCATCGCGCGCCGCGCCAACACGCCTCGCAAGTCGAGCGGCGTGGGCCTCGCAGGCGTCGGCTCCCCGAGCGCGACGAAGACCTCGGGCCCGACCTCGTAGCAGTCGCCGCAGATCGCGGGCCCGAGGTGTACCCGCAAATCGCTGGCCGAGGCACCGTTCGTCATGAGCGCGAGCCCTCGCTCGAGCACCGCGCCCGCGGTTCCCCGCCACCCCGCGTGCAGGAGGGCGACGGCGCGGGTCGACGGGTCCACCAGGAAGACCGGCACGCAGTCGGCGACCGTAACCGCCAGCAGCACGCCCGGGTCGGAGGTCGCGTGACCGTCGCACGGCTCCACCACGTTGAGCCCGGGTGGCGATGCGTGGTGTCTGCGCACGTCGGCTCCGTGCACCTGCCGTGCGTGCATGGCGGCGCCCATGCCCGTAACAGCCAGGAGATGCTCCCAGTGCTCGCGCACGCGCTCCACCGGCGAGCCCTCGCTGAAGAGGCCGAGGTCGAACCCGCCACCGAGCGCGCCGCGCGTGGTCGTGCCTTGCACGAGCCAAGGCAGCTCGACCTCCCACCCCTCGTGCACGAGCGCCGGCACGTGGGGCTCGTGCCGTTCGCGGACGCGCTGCGTCGCGTGTGGAGCCGATCCTCGGGTGGTCATGGTAGCTGCTACCCGCCCGCGGGTGATTCGCGCCGGCAGGGGGACGAGGCGGACTCCTGCGACCCCACCGATTGGCGTAGGTTACACCCCCGGAGGCACTTCCCGACCCCACGGCAACCCGTAGCGGCCGCGCATGAGGAACGACACGCTCTTCGACAGCCAGAACGCGGCCTACGCCCAGGCGATGTTCGAGGAGTTCGCGCGGAATCCGGAGTCCGTGCCGGCCGAGTGGCGACAGCTCTTTCGCGACGGAGGGTCTCGCGCCCTCGCCGAAGGGCTCCTGACGCCCGACCAGTTCGACGGACATCGAGCGCCGCCGGTGGTCGTCGCGCCGCCACCCGCCGCGGCGCCGGCGACAGCCGCCCGAGCCTCGACGCCGGCCGCCGCGCAGC
>VGVR01000057.1 GCA_016873995.1 Gemmatimonadota bacterium | reverse complement strand
CGGCGAACATCCAGCTCCTGGGCGCGGGTGCGGCGGTGCTGTGGGCGGTGAACGGGATCATGTTGGGGAGGAGCAAGGGGGGGAGGGAGGGCACGGAGCGTACGGTGGCGGCTACGACGTGACCACCACGGCCGACGCCCTCGCGCGTCGCCGCCGCCTCACCACCCACCCATAGACAGCGGCATTCAGCAGCACGAGCCCGACCGCGAGCGCGAGCTGCACCGTGCGCGTGAGCCCCGCCGGGTACATCACCGCCATGATGTAGTGCTCGATGAACGAGCCGACGTACTCCGCCTCACCTGCGGCCCGCCGCAGGTTGTTCTCGAGGGGAGTGAGCGGACAGATGCCGCCGCTTACCTCGATCCAGCTCCCCCACAGGAAGCACGGGATGTGGAGCCAGACGACCTTCGGCCACCTGAGCACGAGCAGGCCGCCGAACATGACGAAGAGCAGGAACGCGAAGTGGAAGACCACGACCAGCGTGGCCAGGTTGCCGTAGATGCTCACACGCGGCTCCTCGCGAGTCGTTGTCGCGGCCTCGGGCACAGTGCAGATTCGGACGCACGCCGTCCAGGGCGGCTCGCGCCCTCGGCCCCGCGCACACGAGCCGGCCATGCGCCTCCCCTACCACACGCTCGACGTCTTCACGCGGGAGGCATTCGGCGGCAACCAGCTCGGCGTCTTCCCCGACACCGCCCACCTACCGACCGCGCTCATGCAGCACATCGCCGGGGAGATGAACCTCTCGGAGACCGTCTTCCTGGGTCCGCCGGAGAGGGCCGGCGCGACGGCGCGCGTCCGCATCTTCACGCCGAAGGTCGAGATCCCGTTCGCGGGACACCCCACGGTGGGCACGGCGCTCTTCCTCGCGGCGCGGCTGCAGCCCTCCGCGATCGTGCGTGACCACGCGCGGCTCGTGCTCGACGAGAACATCGGCCTCGTGCCCGTGGACGTGCGCTTCGAGGGCGGCCGTCCGGTCTTCGCCCAGCTCACGACCGCGCAGCTTCCGGAGCACCGCCCTTCGCCGCACTCCGCCACCGAGCTCGCGGCCATGATCGGTGTCGAGGCAGCCGACGTGTGCCCGGAAGGCTTTCCGGCCCAACTCGTGTCGTGCGGTCTCCCCTACTACATCGTCCCCGTGCGCAGCTTGGACGCGGTTCGCCGTGCCCGACTGGACTCAGGCGTCTGGGGGCGCCTGCTCGAGGGCACATGGGCGCACCACGTCTACGTGATCTGCATGGATGCCGAAGGCGCAGAGGCCGACGTGCACGTGCGCATGTTCGCGCCGGGCTCCGGCGTGCCCGAGGACCCGGCGACCGGCTCGGCCGCCGCTGCGCTCGGCGGCTACCTCGCCGCGCTCGACGGGCGGCACACGGGGACACTGAAGTGGGTTGCCGAGCAAGGGATCGAAATGGGCCGCCCGAGCCTGCTCCACATCGAAGCCGACCGTACGGGCGGCACCACCACCGCGATCCGCGTGGGCGGCCACGCCGTGGCGGTGAGTGAAGGCGTCATGACGGTCCCGGACGCCGCGACGCGAGCATGACGGGCGCCACCATGGGGAGGAGAGTGATGGCCGACGAACGCTCCGCGACGCCCGGCCGTGTCGACGCGATCTGGATCAAGCGCTCGTTCGGGGGCGTCATGGACCCGGCACTCGAGGTGAGCCTGGTCGCGGGCAAAGGCATCGAGACGGACGCCAGCTTCGGCCGCTCGAACCGACAGGTCACCGTCATCGAGAAGGAGGCCTTCGACCGTATCCGGCGGGCGTACCCGGACGCGGAGCCCGCCATGCGTCGCGCCAACTTCATGGTGAGCGGCGTCCGACTGGCCGACAGCCGCAAGCGCGTGCTGAAGCTGGGGGGCGTGAGGATCCTGCTGCGCGGGGAGACCACCCCCTGCGAGCGCATGGACGAGCAGTGCCCCGGACTCCGCGCTGCGCTCACCGAGGGATGGAGCGGCGGCGCGCACGGCATCGTGCTCGACGACGGACTCGTGCGCGTCGGCGACAGCGCGGTGTTGGAGGAACCCGCCGCCTCCGACGCGGCGGCCGGCGCCGAGCGCTAGCTGCTTTCCCCGCCGTCCAGCACGACGACCTCGCCGTTCCGCGCTGCAGCCTGATCGGCACATAGATGCACGACCACCTCGGCCACCTCCGCCGCCCGAATCAGACGAGGCTGTCCGGCTTGTTGCAGAATCGAGCGCAGCGCGTCGTGCCAAGACTTCCCGCTCGTGTGCATGATACGCGCGATAGTCTCGTCCGTGAGCGGCGTATCCACATACCCAGGACAGACCGCGTTGACGGTGACGCCGGTGCCCTCCGCCTCGGTCGCAACCGCCTTGGTGAAGCCGACCACCGCGTGCTTCGCCGCTACGTAGGCGGCGAGGTATCGGTCGCCCTCGAGACCGGCGAGCGAGGCCACGTTCACGATGCGCCCCCACCGCCGCTCGACCATCGCCGGGTACATCGCCTGCGTGCACAAGAACGTACCGGTCGCGTTCACCGCCATGATGTGCTCCCACTCACCCAGCGAGACCTTCGCGAGCGGGTTCGATGTGGCGGTGCCCGCGTTGTTCACCAGGATGTCGACGCGGCCCATGGCCTCGCGCGCGGAGAGGGCGAGCTCGCGGACCTGACGGGGATCGGCGACATCGCAACGGAACGCGAACGCCTGCCTGCCCTCGCGGCGAAGCTGCGACGCCACCTCGACGACCTGGGCTTCGTTGCGGGAGGCGAGCGCGACCGCGGCACCGGCCTCGGCGAGCGCGATCGCTGTGGCAGCCCCAATGCCGCGCCCGCCCCCCGTCACCACCGCACACCGGCCGATGAGGCTCACGGGGGGGGGCGGCGACGGCCGACCGGGTCAGTACGCGTTCCACTCTGCGGTCGAATCGAGGTCGCGCGCGCTCATCTCTCGCGTGTGACGGGGTCTGCGGGGCGTGATGCTGGCGGCTATTGTAGCGCAACGACACGAGCGAGCACCACGGCCATCTTCCGAGTCGGCCCCTCCACCCACGGTCGCACGAGGGCACTCTGAGCGAATCCAACCTGGATGCGATCGAGCGGCGGCTGGTCCGATGTCGCCGTTGCCCCCGACTCGTCGAGTGGCGCGAGCGAGTCGCGCAGGAGAAGCGCGCGGCGTTCCGCGACGAAGCCTACTGGGGGAAACCCGTACCGGCGTTCGGAGACCCACGGGCGCGGATCCTCGTCGTGGGCCTCGCGCCCGCGGCGCATGGAGCCAACCGCACCGGCCGCATGTTCACCGGCGATCGCTCCGGGGACTGGCTCTACCGCGCGCTGCACCGGGCGGGACTCGCCAACCAGCCAGGCTCGACGGGTCGGAATGACCGCCTACGGCTCCGCTCCGCCCTGATCACGGCAGCCGTGCGGTGCGCTCCGCCGGCCAACAAGCCGACACCGGACGAACAAAGGACCTGTCGCACCTGGCTGGAGGAGGAGATGGCCGTGCTCGAGCGCGTGCGGGTCATCGTAGCGCTCGGCGCCATCGCGTTCGACACGGCGTGGCGAGTCTCTTCGGCGTCTGGGGCGCCGTCACTACGACCCCCCCGCCCCCGCTTCGCGCACCTGGCCGAGGCCCCTCTGCCGAATGCGCGCACGCTGCTCGGCTCGTACCACCCGAGTCAGCAGAATACGTTCACCGGCAAGTTGACCGAGCCGATGTTCGACCGCGTGTGGGCGCGCGCGAAGGAGCTCGCTGGCGTCGAGTGAGGCGGCCATAGCGGGCGGTTTGCGGACCATCGCATACCACCCGCAGAATGCAGGGCACTTGCAGTTCCCCCGCAGCACGGGAGGAAGTCGCCATGCGCCTCCAACCGATCCTCACTCCCGCGTTCCCGACGGCAGCCCTGTGCTTCGCGCTGGCGAGCGCGGCCGACGCACAGTCGTCGTCAGCCTGGCTCGGCGCGCACGTACCGAACGGTCTGGCGGCGCCCGGGCAGCACGCGGTTCTCGACGACGGACACTTCAGCGCACCCGCGGCAACGGTACCGTCTGGCGAAGAGGGCGCCCGCGACCTGGACGGCACGCGCATCTACCAGGACCTCGCCGAGATCGTCGGATTCGCGCACGCCAGCCGCGCGCGCGGTGACCTCATGTGGGGCCGCGTATCCGGCTTCCGGTCCGCCGTCGAGACAGCCGACTGGGTCGCCGCGCGCTTCCGCGAGGCTGGCCTCCGAGACGTGGCGGTGCAGCGATACAGCGCCGACAAGGGAAGCGCCATGTGGTGGCCCGACCACTGGGAGGTACGCGTGCTCGCCGACCCCGCCCTGGGCGTGGACACGCGCGACGTCGTGTTGGGGTCGGCGGTGCCCGCCCGCGGCGCCGAGATCCCCGGTCGCTTGCTCACGGCCCCCGTGATCTTCGCCGGCGATGCGGGCTCTCTGCTGGACCACGATGTGACCGACAAAGTCGCGGTCCAGCGCATCCAGCCCGCCAGCGGCGCATTCGGGCAGCGTGACGCCGTCGGAGAGGGAGCGGCTGAGCTCTATCGTCGCGGCGCGGTGGCCGTCCTGAACTACATCGATCAAGCAGGCAACATGCACGTGCGGGACTTCGGCGGATGCCGCGTCTGCTTCAACATCGGCAGCGAGGACGGCGCCTTCCTCCGCGACGTGTCGGAGCGCGCGGCCCGCGCCGGCAAGCTCGACGACCTGCGCATCCGCCTCTACCTCGACGCCACCGCGCGCACGGGCCTCTCGGCGCAGAACGTGATGGGCATCGTGCCGGGCGTCTCGAGCGAGATCGTCATCGTGAACGCACACCTCGACGGGTGGTACGACGCAGCGGGTGACAACGGCGACGGCCTAGCCGTGCTCGTCGCGCTCGCGCGCCATTTCGCGCGCCCCGAGAACCGGCCCGCGCGGACGCTCTTGTTCGTCGCCAGCGGCGGACACCACAGCACGGGCCTCAACGGCCCGAGCCATTTCGTCGCCATGAACCCGGAGCTCACGGGTCGAGCGGTCCTCGTGCTCAACCTCGAGCACATCGCGCAGTTCCTCGTCGATCCCGGATCATTCGAGGTCCAGCGCGCGGAGCAGTCGATGGGGTGGGGCGTCACGAACATGGCGCCCCCGCTGCTGGCGCTCACGGATCGAGCGAAGGCGCGGTTCGGCTTCGCGCTCCGCCCACAGTACTCCACGTCCGTCGCGGGGGACCTCGGGGGCTACGCCTCGCTCGGCGTCCCGCGCGTACAGGCAATCCACGCCGGTCCGCTCTATCACACCAGTGGCGACGTGCTCGAGTCGATCTCGGTGGAGGGGCTGGAGCGGGCGGCCAGGTTCTACGCGTCTTGGACCAAGGGCGTGACCGAGATGTCCCGAACCGAAATCGACCCCTGAGTCCCCGAGGCCCTGAAGGGTCCTGACGCTCGCGCCGTCGCCGTGGCGGGCGGCCGCCCTCCTTGGGCTGACGCTCGGGCCCCCACCCGTGCAGCCCGAGGCGCGGGATGGCGCCCTTTCAGCGCGCGTCTTAGCATCCCGGTCGCGTTCCACCATCCGCAGTGAGGCTTCCATGCACGACGGGTTCCACCCGACCGTCCGGGCCGTGTCGAGAGCATTCCTGCTCCTCGCTTTCGCCGCAGGCCCCGCGCTCGCGCAACAGGCTGCGGTGAATAGCAACCCCTATGGGGAGTGGCGTTACATCTGGGGCGACATGGCGGGCACGCGCTACTCGCCGCTCGACCAGATCAACGCCAGCAACTTCGAGACCCTAGAGACCGCTTGGGTCTGGAGAGGCGACAACTACGGCCGCACGGCCGACGGCGTCATGCGGTCCACGCCGATCTACGCCGACGGCATTCTCTATACCGTGGCGGGAACGCGCCGGCAGGTCGTCGCGATCGACCCGGCGACAGGTGAGACGCTCTGGACCTTCCGTGAGCCCAACAGCGTCCGGTGGGAGCGCTCACCGCGCCAGAACTACGGCCGCGGTGTCGCGTACGCCGAGGTCGACGGCCGGGGGGTGATCTACGTCGTCACCCCCGGGTTCTTCCTGCACGCGCTGGATGCGAAGTCAGGGCAGCCGATCGAGGGCTTCGGCGGCCAGATCCCGATCGATGGCTTCCCGACGACCGGCACCGTCGACATGCTGGCGACGCTCGGGCATCCGTACGACGTGAACACCGGCATCGAGCTGTCGCGCGGCGCCATCACGACGTCTTCGCCGCCGCTGGTGGTGAACGGCGTGATCATCGTCGGCAACTCGGCGCACCAGGGCGGTGGGTACTCGCGCATCGAGAACGTGCCGGGCGACGTACAGGCGTTCGACGCCCGCACCGGCCGTCACCTGTGGACGTTCCACACCATCCCCCGAGCCGGCGAGTTCGGGAACGAGACGTGGGAGAACGACTCGTGGCGCTTCGTGGGCAACGTGAACGTATGGGCTCCGCTTTCGGCGGACCCGAACCTCAACCTCGTCTACCTGCCGACCGACGCGCCCACGAACGACTACTTCGGCGGCTTCCGTCCGGGCAACAACCTGTTCGGAAGCAGCTTGGTCGCGGTCGACATCCGCACGGGGCAGAGGAAGTGGCACTTCCAGATGATTCACCACGACATCTGGGACTGGGATCTGCCCGTGACGGGGATCCTGGCCGACGTGACGGTGAACGGGCGCCGCATTCCCGCGATCGTGCAGACGTCCAAGCAGGTGTTCGTCTACGCGTTCAACCGCGAGACGGGTGAGCCGATCTGGCCGATCGTCGAGCGGCCCGTCCCGGCGGGCAACGTGCCCGGCGAGTGGTACAGCCCGACGCAGCCATTCCCGACGCGGCCTGCGCCTTATGACCTGCAGGGCCTCTCCATCGACGACCTGATCGACTTCACGCCCGAACTGCGCCAGATGGCGGTGGAGCGTACTCGCGACGTCAAGTTCGGACCGATCTTCACGCCGTACGTGCACACGGAGGACCCGCAGTACCGCGCGACGGCGCAGTGCCCCAGCGCGACCGGCGGCACGAACATCCCGGGCGGCCCGGTCATGGACCCCGAGACAGGCATCCTCTACGTGCAGTCGCGCAGGGCGTGCGGCGGCGGCCGGCTCGGGCCACCCGCCGAGCCCCCGAGTGGCGCGA
>VGVR01000056.1 GCA_016873995.1 Gemmatimonadota bacterium | reverse complement strand
GCGAACGTCGCGAAAAGACTGAAAGATCGTGCGGTTGTGGCGACTCGCGACGTTCCCGAAATGACCCGAAAAAGACCTATCGAACCCGCGAAAACGGGAACGGTTCCCCCAGGGGTTCCGCGGCGACATCGGACCCGCGCTTTCTCGCGGAGCGCGGGGGGACGGGTACGAGGGCGCACGCACGTTAGGAAGGATCCCCCCGTTCGTTGACAGCATTGTCCTCGCCGTATAGCGCTCGAGCCACTGGGGGATCGACCGGACGCGCATCGCTGTCGCCGCCGGGTGGGAGACTGACCTCCGATGCTGACACGCGGCGTAGTCTTGTTGAGCGTCGGTTCACTTGTCGTCTTGATCGGCTGCGGCGCCTTCTTCCGACTACGCGAACGACGGCCACCGCTGCTGCTTCCCGGTCAAGAAGCCCCGAGCGTCACGCCACCTGCTGCGCCACGCTTCGGTGTGAACTCTGTGGCTGGCGGCAGCTTCGACCTATCCTCGACCGGCGCATCCTGGTATCTTAACTGGTCGCCGACGCCGACCCCCGACACCCCGCTCGAGCTTGTCCCGATGGTGTGCGCCTACACGGATCACAAGCCCGTGACGCCCGCGTACCTCGCAGCGCTCGAGGAGCAGATTCGCGCGCGCCCGAGCGCATACCCCGATGGCACTTTGTGGTTGATCGGCAACGAGATCGGCTACCGACCGCAACACGACAGCCGCACTCCGGAGCGCTATGCCGCGGACTTTCACGAGTGCCGCTCGATGCTGCTACGCATCAACCCGACGTTCCGCATTGCCGTCGGGCCGGTGATCCTCTCGGACAGCTCGACGATCATTCGCGACTACGTCGGCGGGGCCGGCGGTCTGGGGTACCTGGCTGGCGTCGCGGCCGCGTATCGGAAGGCTTACGGAGCCGACATTCCGGCGGATGCGTTCACCGCTACCGGGCATGTCCTCGAAGGAAACGGCGTGAACCTCGCGATCTTCGAGGCACAGGTCGTACGGTTTCGCACCTTCCTCGCCAACAACGGGTTTCGCCAGCGCGAAGCGATCATCACCGAGTTCGGCGTCGCCTACGGCGATCCGACGTTCGAGGAGATCGCACACTTCCTCGCGAAGAGCACGGCGTTCCTCGATGGCGCGCGGATGCCTGACATCGGCTGTCCGAAGGACGATGACCGGCTGATCCAGCGCTGGGCATGGTTCACCGCCCATCCCCTGGGCATGGTCGAGAAGCTACGTCGTTTGGGCTTTGGCGCACTGAGCCTCGACCTTGCCCAGACGTCGCTGTTCAACGCGAACGGCGCGCTGAACTATCTCGGACGAACGTACCAAGATTCGGTGCGCAGCAGCACCGCTACCGTCACGACACCCGCTTCACGCTGATCGGGCTGGAGGTCGCGTAGTTCAGCGGGATCTCGGCGACGGTCTCACCCTTCTGGAGCGATCCGCGCGGGACGGCGAGAACGACGATCTCGAAGTCGAGGCCCACCCCTACTCCGTTCGGCTCGCCGACCCACACGACGCCGTCGAAGCGACCGTCGGGGCGCACCATCGGTCGCATCTGCACCCACCACTGCGTCGGATAGCCGAGCGCTCGGGCGATCGGCACGATCTCGATCTCAGACTGGGTCAGGATCTGCTCGACGCTGTCCGGCGAAGGCGCGTCGCGCGTGTGGGCCACGGAGACGTTGCCGCCGATACGAAGCTCCGCGCCATGCGCCTCGCTCTGATTCGTCGGCTCGACGATCTCGAGCGAGATCCTCAGGTCCTCGACGTTGCGCGCCCAGCGCTTCTCAGCCTCGAGCCCCTCGACCCGCAAGTACGTCCAGCCTGCGGTGGCCCAGGCCGCCAGGCTCAGCGCGAGCGCAGCGATGCTCGTTCTCCGGGGATCCAGCATGTCTACCTCCATGCGACGCTCGACCCATCCGTCGCGCGCCGAAGTCAGCCGACGATGGCGTACCCGCCATCCACGACGACGGTCTGCCCGTGGATCATGGAAGCGTCGGGGCTGCAGAGGAATGCGACAACCCCGGCGACGTCCTCCGGGGAGGTCAGTCGACCCGCCGGGGTCCGCTGCCGGACGAGACGGCGGGAGGCTTCATCGGTGAAGACCTGCACCCCCTCGGTTTCCACGAGCCCCGGAACCACGCTGTTGATGACGATGCGGCGACCGGCGAACTCGAGGGCGAGGTGCCGCACCAGTGACTCCAGCGCCGCCTTCGAAGCGCCCAGCAGGGAGTACGAGGGAATCGCGCGCCGTGCGCCGGCCGACGAGATGACGACGATATGCCCTCCACCACGCGCCTCCATGTGCGGTAGCACACGCTGGGTCAAGGCCAAGAACGCGCGCACGTTCACGTCGAAGGTCCAGCGCCAATGCTTGTCGGTGGCGTGGGCGTACGGACGGAAGACGGTTGACGCCGCGTTTGCGACCAGCACGTCGATCCGTCCCTCGGTGCTGAGCACCTCGTCGGCGAACGCCGCCACGTCGTCCGCATCGCGGTTGTTGTGCTGTCGCGCGACCACGCGCTGCCCACGACGCCCCGCCCGCTTGGTCATGTCGTCGGCGGCCTCGTGGTTCTGCAGGTAGCTGAAGTAGACCACGTACCCGGTCGCCGCGAGGCGGTCGACGATCGCCGCGCCGATGCCGCGAGATCCGCCGGTCACGAGCGCGACGCGCTGCATGTTTTCGTTCGTCGCCTGGGAGAGTTGCTTTTCCATGGCTCACCCGTGCATGAGGCGGCGCACGCGCTCGACGTCACCTGGCCCTGTGACTGCGAACCGCTCGAGACGTGGCGCCGTTCGGCGAACGTGGTCGAGCAGCACGCGCGACGGACCGATCTCGACGACTCCGGTGACCCCCTCGGCCACCAGCCGTCGGATCGTGCTTTCCCAGCGAACCGGTGCGCAGATCTGGTCGACGAGGCGGCGCCGAATCGCGGCAGGCGCTCGGCAGACGCGGGCGTCCACGCTCGAGACGAGCGGCCAGCGGGGACGCACGATCGACGCCTGCGCGAGCGCGCTCTTCATTGTGCGCACGACGGGGCGAAGCAGGCGGCAGTGGAACGGAACGCTCACCGCCAGCGGCAGCGCCGCAACTCTCTCACGCTCCAGCACCCGGCCAAGCCTGCGGATCGCGCCCCGAGTTCCGGCGACAACGCGCTGCCCGGGACAGTTGTAGGCGGCAATCTCGAGCACGCCGTCGCCTTGCGCGAGGTCGCACAAGCCCTGCAGCCGACGCGTCGAGATGCCCAGCACGGCGAGCATCCCGCCCCTGGACGCCGGTACCGCCTCTTGCATGAGCCGGCCGCGCAAAGCGACCAGGCGCAACGCATCGGAGAACGCGATGGCCTCGGTAGCAACCAACGCGGAGTACTCGCCGAGGCTGTGCCCCGCACAGACCGCCGGCGCGACGTCGCGACCGAGCACGCGCCGCAGGGCGATCGAGGCCGCGAGCAGGGCCGGCTGAGCATGCTCGGTGCGTCGCAGGCGCGATTCGGGGCCGGACGCGACGAGGCGTCCCAGGTCGTACGCCAGCACCGCTGCCGCCTCCTGCATCGTCTCCCGGGCCTCGGGAAAGGCCGCGAACATCCAGGCCATCATCCCCACCTCCTGGGTCCCCTGGCCGCTGAAGACGAAAGCGATGCGTTGCGGGATCATGACGCGCGCGCGAGGACCAACGCGGCGTTGTAGCCGCCGAAGCCGAACGAGTTGGATACGGCATGCGCGAACTGCGCCTTGCGACTCTTGAGCGGAACGTAGTCGAGATCACACTCCGGGTCGCGATCGTGCAGGTTCAGCGTGGGCGGGATGCGCTGCTCTCGCAGCGCGAGCAGCGTCACCAGCATCTCGATCGCGGCGGCAGCGCCGATCAAGTGCCCGAACAGTGGCTTCGACGAGCTCAACGGAAGCTTGGGAGCGCGCCTACCGAATATCTGCTTGATGGCACGCGTCTCGACCGGATCGTTGAGCGCGGTCGCGGTGCCGTGCGCATTCACGTAGCCGACTTCGTCCGGAGTCGTCCGCGCGTCGTCGAGCGCGCGGCGAATGGCTCGCGCCGCGCCCGCGCCACGCGGCTCGGGCGACACGATGTGAAATCCATCCATCGAGGCGCCGAAGCCGCACAGCTCGCCGAAGATCCTTGCTCCACGTACGCGCGCCCTCGCCAAGTGCTCGAGGACGAACACAACCGCCCCTTCGCCGATCACCATGCCGTCCCGGTGACGATCGAACGGGCGCTGGAGCTGGTGGGGTGGGCGGTCGCCCATCGACAGCACTCCGAGCAACGCGAACGACGCAATGCCGCCGGGCGTGAGGAGCGAGTCGAATCCGCCCACGAGACAAGCATCCGCGGTACCACGACGCAGCATTTGCAGGCCCGAGCCGATCGCCATGGCGCTCGCGGCGCAGGTGGAGACGTGCGTGCGCCGGGGCCCGCGGATCCCGAGGGCCGCGCCGACCCGCTCGGCGGTGTACTCCGCTTGATGACGCCGCGGAGAGATGTCTCGTGCGATCGGGTCGAGAAACCGACGCGGCAAGGACGAGCGCCGGAGACGAACGAGGACGTTGTTAAGCTCGCGTCGGCTGTACGCGATCGCACCCGTCCCGAGAGCCAGTCCGATGCGGTCCGGCGGGTACACTCCCGCGAGACCGGCGTTCTCGTGCGCGGCGATCAACGCGGCGCAGCCGAAGCTCACGCGTCGGTCGTCGAGCGACTCGATCTCGCGGCAGAGCGCGTGCGGCGCATACGTCTCGAGCCGGAAATTTCGTACTTCACCTCCCGCACGGGTCGGCGAGTGGCGCACGTCGAAGTGCTCGATCTCGCCGATCCCGGAGCGGTTGCTCCACAGCCGCTCGCGAAACGTCTCGAGATCGTGGCCGATCGGCGTCACCAGGCCGATGCCGGTGATCGCTACGGAGTGGTCTTCCCGTCGACGCGACATCGCGATCAACCGAGCGATGAGCCGAGAACGATGGCGCTCGTCGCACCATCGAATCCGGCACAGGTCGCCAACGCCTTCCGGTACACGCCGCCGCGCGCGCCCTCGACCACGCCGCGCAGCGTGCGCAGACTCCGCGCCCACCGGGGCGGCATGGGCGGCAGCAAGCGGGCGCGCAGGGCCAGCGCGCTCACCCCGACGTCAAAAGCTGCCGCCGCGCACGGGATGTAGCCGACCGCCGCACGCGACGTCGTCGCGTGCAGCGATCCGGCGTGCTCAGGTGCGAGCGCCGCGATCGCCGGCTCCTCGGGAGCAATGCCGCCGCCCGCGGCGCTGTCGAGGTGCACGAACGAGAGCTCCTCCGGATCGCTCCGTGCCATGCGAAGCGCGGCGCCAATGGCGCGCTCGTAGGCCTCGGTTCGGGAGCCGCCCGATTCCGTACTCTCGCCGTAGCCGAGCACTTCCGCGACCGGTATGTGGCGCCGCCGGCGAGCGTGGCTCTTTGCTTCGAGGACGAGGAAGCTCGCTCCCGAGCCCAGCAGCACACGACCGCTCGCGAGCTCCTCGGCGGCGGTGGTCACCGGGCTCAGTCCGATTCGTCGCAGGACCTCGACCATGCCGAGGTTGAATCCCCAGTCACCGCCGCCGACGATGGCAATGCGGCGAGGAAGCACAAAGCCGCGATTTGTACATATGCCCTCTTATCGGACGTCGCGAGCGTGGCTCGACTCTGCTAACGCGCCCGCACAGTACGGCCGGGATCCGCCGGGCGGATCGGGTGTTGCTGGTGTGCACCAGCAATTACGTGCGCAAGGCGGAGCAACGCAAGGGCGGCGCCGGCTACGAGGGCATGGTCGTGACCAGCCAGGTGGCCCGCGCCATCGACACGGTGAAGTTCATCCCCCTGGTGCGCGACAACCCAAGCGAACCGCTCCTGCCGGATTTCCTCGGCCCCCGCCTCTGGCTCGACTTCCGCGACGACGGGCTTTACGCCGAGCGATTGGAGCAACTGCTGCGGGAGCTGCATGATCAACCCCGCTTCCGCAAACCGCCCCTGGGTCGGCCGCCCTTCCTGTCTGAAGCGGCCGAGGAAGGAAGCGGGTCGGCGGCGGGCCAACCCGAGCCAATGGAGCCCCGCAAGGACAAATCCAACAGCGACGAGCCCCAAAAGGGCCAGCCCCTGGTGACCAAGCCAACCCCTGCCGAAGCACCGCAGCAAGCTTCCGCCGCCAGAAACGCCCTGCCCACCGACACCATCGAGCTGGAGACAGCCCGGCTGCGGCGCCAGGGCGGGGGCTGGCGGGTGAAGCGGCAACCGCTGCGGCTGGAGCGGGCGCTGCTGACGCTGGGGGAGGGCATCAGCCTGCCGCTGGTGTGGATCCCTGGCGGCGAGTTTGTGATGGGCTCCCCGCCGGATGAGCTGGGGCGAAATAAACAGGAAGGCCCCCAGCATCGAGTGCGGCTGGCGGGCTTCTGGCTGGGCCAGACGCCGATCACCCAGGCCCAGTGGCGGGCGGTGGCGCGCTTGGTGCCCCCGCTGGGGCAGCGCTGGCAGCGGCAGCTGCCGGTGAATCCCTCCCGTTTCCAACCGGACGGAAAGGGTGCCTACGGCCGCTTCGCCCTCCTGCCGGGGGAGAGCAACAGCGACCAGCGGCCAGTGGAGCAGGTGAGCTGGGAGGACGCCATGGAGTTCTGTCGGCGGCTCGACACCTTGCTGCCGGGAAGCAGTGGCCTGCGTTGCAGCCTGCCGAGCGAGGCCCAGTGGGAATACGCCTGTCGAGCCGGCGAGAGCACGCCATTTTCCTGCGGAGAAACGATCTCACCGGAGTTGGCCAACTACAACGGCAGCTTCAGCTATGCCGATGGCCCCAAGGGTGAGGATCGCCAGCAGACCACGCCGGTGGGGGCGTTCCCCGCCAATCCCTGGGGCCTGCATGACATGCACGGCAATGTATGGGAATGGTGCCTGGATCATTGGCACGAGACCTATGACGAGGCTCCCTTTGATGGCCGTGCCTGGATCGACCCCGCTGCCAAGGATTCTGAGGCTGAGGATAATCAGTCCAGGCTGCTGCGCGGCGGCTCTTTGTTCGACTACCCCAGGGACTGCCGCTCGGCCTACCGCGCCCTCAGTGGGCCCGACCATGCCAGCCACAGCCTCGGCTTTCGTGTGGTGTGCCTCCCCCAGGACCCTTCCCTTAACTCAAGAATTAAATGAGTCTTATCGGATCCAGTTTAGTGTCATTAAGAAGCGTGAATCGCCCCGGGTTTCCCGGAGGCTCCATTTCTTGGAAAGGATGGAGTCATGGGAAGACCGACGAGGTTCGCACCTGAGGTGCGGGAGAGGGCGATCCGGATGGTCCTGGAGCAC
>VGVR01000055.1 GCA_016873995.1 Gemmatimonadota bacterium | reverse complement strand
GCGGGGGCCTCTCAAGGCCGAGCGCACTCCCTTCCGCTCACCCGGGCTTGGTGAAGACGTGCGGATCCGCGGCAACGGCGTCGTCGGCGCCGCGCTGGTGTGCGACAGGGTAGTCGTCCACACCGCCCTGTTCCGGCACTGGCGTGACGGCACCGAGGGCCCGGGCATCCGCCGGCTGAGCCACCGCTCGCAGCGTTTCCAAAGCTAGGATTCCGGGGGGGGGCGCAACGAGCGCATGGGCACAGTCATCACGCCGTACGTTTACTTGGAATCGTGCGGCCCCTCTGCGCGAGAGAGGTTGGTCAAGCTTCTCGCCGAGGCAAAAGGACAAGGCCCAGGTTCACGGATCTCTGGAACCTCTCGAATGGGAGTTCGACATCATTCGCGATCCGGCCTCGCGGAACGCCGGGACGAAGCCCGCGCCGACGTGGAGCGTGCGATTGGGGCGCTGAAGGCGGAGGGCCTCTCCATGCGGGTTGGGCCAGAACTCCAGATCGAATACCCGGTTGCCGGCGCGGGGACGGGCGGCCTGCTCTTCGGCGGCTACATCGACCTCGTCGGCGTGACCGGCACCCGGGTTGACATTTTCGACTTCAAGACCGACACGCCGCCCGAGGGAGATGTCGAGCGCGAGTACCCGCAGTACGCCGAGCAGGTGCGAGCGTACGGGCGCCTCCTTGACGCCGCGGGCGTCATTGACGGCCGGCGCCTGCGCTGTGGCCTACTGTTTACGGCTGACGGACGGATCCGCTGGGTCGAGCCGCGACCGGCCGATCTCGGCGAGTCGGGCCCGAAGGTGAGGGTGTAGTCATGTCCTCGGTCTTCGCCTGGGTCGACTTTGCTGAAGAGGACCGCCGGAGGATGGCGCAAGTCATCGACCTCTTTCAGGAAGAGGAGACCCGCGACGAGCTCGGCCTCGGCGTCATACGTGATGCACTCGCGGACCTCCTGTTCCCTGGCACGAGCACTATCCAAACGCGTGCGCGCTACTTCCTGTTCGTGCCCTGGATTTACTTGCGGCACGAAACGCGCGCTACATCTGGGGCCGACGTAGCGCGCAAGGCACGCGCCGACGAGGACAAGCTGATCGTTGCGCTCGTCCAAGGCGGCGAGCGCCCGATCGGCGCCGAGAAGCGCGCCGCGCTCCAGCGGCCCGCGAGCAGCGTCTACTGGGCCGGGCTGGCGAAATGGCGGATCCGCCGCTTCCGGGGGTCACAGGAGCAGTACCATCGGGCTTGGACTTCGCTGATGCAACGCTCCCGCGAGGCAGCGCCCGACGACGACGAGGAGCCAGGCGATGCCGCAACCGTTGCTTGGGATCCGGAGATCCCAGAGGCACCCGCCGACTTTCTGAAAGTCTCGTCCTTCTCGCTACTTCGCCCCGAAGCTGAGTATTTGCAGCAGCGAATCCTGGGCCTCGGTCCGACGCTGCTCGGTCATCTCGTGGGCAAAACCAAGCCCGCCGAGGACGCTCAGTTTGCGTGGACCCATCCAGAAGCTTCTGCGTTTCCGGAGCGACTCGGTCACCAGTTGGAGCACGCTCGCCTGTTCTCTGAGGCGATGCATGGGGCAGCCCTCCTGTACAACCTCATGCTCGCGGAAAGGCGGAAGAACGCGAAGTGGATTGACACCTACCGTACGCAATTCAACTCCTGGAGCGAACTCCTGCTGGGCCACGCCGAGACCTTCTCTGCGTGGGACCGTGCCGATTTCTGGTCACTCGCGGAATATGCCCGGGCCCGCGTGACCTTCAGGACGCGACGGTTCGTCAACGACTGGCTGGATCTCGCGCTGACCGCTTCCAAGCCCCGGAACCTCGCCGATGACACTCGCGCCCTTACCCTCGTTGGGGAGCGCGAACGCGAACTCAAGAGATCGCGTGCCCGCTTGGGCAACCCTCGGGCGCTCGAGCGGTGGACAGGGGCTGCTGGCGTCCAGCCTCTCAACTACCGCTGGCCCCGGGTCCGCGTCATCGTCGGGGACATTCTCAAGGGGCTGGAGGGCTGAAGGGTGCTCGCTCCAGGTAACCGGCACACCTATCTCGAAGCGCTAAGGCCGCCGGCTGGCTTCGCCCTCGATCAGGCCGTCGGGACAACTCTCTCCCTCGACCTTCACACTCTGCTTTCTGTACCTCTCGGCTTCGCCATGATGGACTGGGCGGACGTGAGGGGCGAGCTCGCGGTAGACCCTGTCACGCTCCTCCACGCAATTCGCCGGTGTGCCGATCGAATCACGATCTTCTGTCAGGAGGGGCACATCGCGGCACCCGCGAAGCACTACCCGTTGTTCGCGTACCTCGAACCGATGATCACGGAGGTGCACGCGCCCGACGAGGCCGGAGTCTTCCACGCCAAGACCTGGCTGCTCCGCTTCACGGGCGACGAAGGCGTCCTCTACCGATTCATCTGTCTGAGCCGGAACCTCACGCGCGACCGCTCGTGGGACACTGTGCTCGCGCTAGACGGCATCCTCACGAATCGAGATCGCGCCTTCAGCCGGAACCATCCCCTCGGTGACTTCATCGCCGCGCTCCCGGGCCTCGTGCGCCACGATTTGCCGTCCGCCCGGCGCGCTGCAATCCTAGACATGGCTGGTGAGGTACGGCGGGCCAAATTCGAGCTGCCGTCGGGCTTTGAGGAGGTGAACTTCTGGCCCATCGGACTGCCCGGCTTGAGGAAGTCCCCGCTCGATGGCCGGATCGATAGGCTCCTCGTGGTTTCGCCTTTCGTAACGGCTGGGTTCCTGGGCGAACTCTCGGAGCGCGTGCCATCAACTCTCATCTCGCGTCCCGAGAGCCTCGAAGAGGTCGCTCCAGCCATCCTCAATCGCTTCGAAGCCGTCTACGTGCTCGAAGACGCGGCGGTCGAAGAAGAGACCGACGAAAGACTGCCCGAGGACGGCTCCAACCACGACCACCTGGCCGACATTGACGTGCGGGGCCTTCACGCCAAGCTGTTCATCGCCGACCAAGGTTGGGATGCCTCGGTCTGGACCGGGTCCGCGAACGCAACGACCGCGGCATTCCAGAACAATGTCGAGTTCGTCGTGCAGCTCCGCGGAAAGAAAAAACGCGGCAATGTGGGCATCGACGCGTTCCTCGGAGACGAGCAAGACGGTGGGGGGTTCCGCGCTCTCTTGCGCCCGTTCCAGATTGGTGAACAGAGAGTCATCGACCTCCCTTTGAGGGCAAACGAAGACCGGGTCGAAACGGCTAGGGGTCTGATTGCCCGACTCGGCCTTCGACTTCGCGTCCAAGCCGCAACAGAACGATCCTGCTACGATCTCCTGCTCTTCCTGCCGGGAGGGCGACCAATCGATCTCGGCGGAGCGCAGGCAAGCTGCTGGCCTGTGGCGTTGAACCAGTCCTTCGAGCGCGATGTTGCTGCCCTTGGCAAAGATGGCTCGGTTTTGTTTCCGAATTTGACCGTGCACTCGCTCTCGTCCTTCGTGGCCTTTGAGGTCGCCGCAGGAGAGGGAGCGAAGCGCGTCGTCGCCCGCTTCGCTCTGAACCTTCCGCTCGAGGGAGCGCCCGAAGACCGACTCGAGCAGGCGCTCTCATCCGTGCTTCGCGATCGCGAGCAACTCCTGCGCTACCTTCTCCTCCTACTCGCGCGCGACGAGGATATCGCGGTGGTCGGGCCCAGTCTGCTTTTCGGCGAGACGGAGCGGCCCGGCGAAGGAGGTACTGGCGTCCTCGGCTTCGTGCCACTGTTCGAGGAACTCTTGCGAGCGTTTGCCCGATCCCCCGAGAAGCTCGACACGGTAGCCCGCCTGATCGAAGACCTTCGCCGAACGCCAGAAGGAGCCGCCCTCCTACCGGACGGGTTCGACGAGGTCTGGAAGCCCATCTGGGACGCTCGGGTCGCGAGCAGGAACGTGCCGAGATGACCGGACAACGTCCCAACGTACGCGCGTCGCTTGCCCGCCTGAAGGATTTCCAACGCCGGTCGGTCGACTACGTGTTCGACCGCCTGTACGTGGACTCGGATCGCGTCCACCGGTTCTTGCTCGCAGACGAGGTAGGTCTCGGCAAGACGCTGGTCGCCCGCGGAGTTGTCGCACGCGCCGTCGAACACCTCTGGGGCAGGGGGCAGAGCGTCAGTGTGGCGTACATCTGCTCGAATGGAGACATCGCACGTCAAAACATCAACCGGCTCAAGCTCAACGAATGGGACGAGTTCGCCTTCGCCTCAAGACTAACCCTCCTACCGCTCCAGATGAAGGATCTCGCGTCCCGTCGACTTAATCTCATCTCTTTCACACCAGGGACGTCGTTCGACGTGGCCGGCGGCACCGGTATCGTCGAGGAGCGAGCGGTCCTCTACTGCCTGCTCGAGGACGTGTGGGAGCTGCGCGGCGCGGGCCCCAAGAACGTCCTGCAGGGCAGCGCGGGAACGGAGGGGTGGAGGGACTACCTCGACAGGTTTCGACGGGATCGTCGCCAGGAGATCGACAAATCCGTCGCGGTCGCCTTTGCCGCCGAGCTCGAGAGGGCAACCGATTTGCGCGTTCGGTTCGTAGACCTTTGCGAGCGGTTCCAGCGCGTCAGGTCAAGCGTTCCGTACCATGACCGGGCCGAGCGATACGATCTCGTAGGCGATCTTCGCCGGCTTCTGGCGAGTTGCTGCATCAAAAAGTTGAAACCGGACCTTGTGATCCTCGACGAGTTCCAGCGGTTCCGCCACCTGCTGCATGGAGGGAACGACAAGCGCACTCAAGAGGTGGCCGACTTGGCCAATCAGCTGTTCAGCTATCGGGACGGCCGTGGCGAGAGGACCCGTGTACTCCTGCTGTCCGCAACACCGTACAAGATGTATACGTCCGCCCACGAGGCCGAGGCCGAGGACAACCACTACAGCGACTTCCTCTTAACCACGGGGTTCCTCTTCGACTCGGCTGTAGCGACGGCTGAATTCGAGAGGGAACTGCGCGCCTACCGGGCGGCACTCTGTCTCGGCACTGACGATCTCGCCGATGCCAAAAGCGCAATCGAGCGGAGGTTGCGGAAGGTCATGTGCAGGACCGAACGCCTGGCGGCGTCGGCGAATCGCAATGGGATGCTTATCGAGGTTCCCACGCCGGCATCGCCGATCCACGTGGACGACGTCCACGCGTACGCACTAGTCGATCGCGTTGCAACTGCCCTGGAAGCGCCTGACTGCCTCGAGCTTTGGAAATCGGGCGCATACCTGCTGAACTTCATGGACGACTACGACCTGAAGCGCAAACTGCGCCGGGCGGTCGCTAGCAAAAACGCGCCAGCGCACAAGGCGCTGCGCGATGCGACCGCGGCCCTGTTCAGGACCGAGGCAATCGAACGGTACGAGCACGTCGACCCGGGCAACGCACGGCTCCGCCCGCTGCTCCGGGACTCTGTGGAACGCGGAGGGTGGCGGCTGCTCTGGCTACCCGCCTCGTTGCCTTACTACGCGTCCCGGGGCGTCTACGCCGAGCGGGGCATCGACGGCTTCACGAAGGCGCTGGTGTTCTCGTCATGGCAGATCGTCCCAAAGGCGATCGCCGTCATCGGCAGTTACGACGCGGAGCGGCAGATGGTGCGCCTCGGGAATCCGTCGGTCCGGTACGGCGAGCTCAGGGATCGCCAGCGTGCCCTGCTGCGCTTCGCCCAAGACGACAAGCGGCTGACCGGGATGCCGCTCTTCACGCTTCTCTATCCATGTACCACGCTGGCCAGGGAGTTCGACCCGCTTGAGGTCGGCCGTCGGCTTATGGCGCGTGACGGACGCCTGCCGGGCGCGAACGAAGTTCTCGCGGAGGCGGAGGCAGTCATTGCGAGGCTCTTGGAGCCCGCGATTTCAGCTGCTTCGGCGACCGGTACGGTCGACGAGCGTTGGTATTGGGCCGCCCCGCTTTTGTTGGACCGAGGTCGATGCCCGGGCGTGGAAAGGTGGCTGGACGCGACAGACGACTGGGCATGGCGGGCGTGGGCCGGGACTGATGCGGAGGGCGACACGCACTTTGCGCAGCACGTAGATCAGGTACGAAGGTTCTTCCGCACACCAGAGAACCTCGGGCCACCGCCGCCGGATCTGGCCAAAATGATGGCGAAGGTCGCCGTTGGCTCGCCTGCGGTCGTCGCGCTACGCGCTTTCGGCAGACGATGGCCAGAGCAGCCGGACGCTCCCGAGGTTGGACATGTAAGGCATGCAAGAACGAACGACGGTACAGACGACGGTCGAAAGGAGTCGGTGCGCGAATTCAAGGCTTCGCTGCCCCTTCTCGGCGCCGCGGCATGGACGGCCACGGCGTTCCGGACGCTGTTCAACATGCCGGAGACGATACTTCTCGTGCGCGGCGTCAACTCCGCGGAGCCGTACTGGGAGCGTGTTCTCGACTACGCGATCGACGGCAACCTGCAAGCCGTCGTGGACGAGTACGTGCACGTGCTCGTCGAATTCCTCGGCCTCGATGGCGCCGGTGAGGAAGCGGCTCGGGACATCGCTGAGCAAATGCACGACGCGATTGCGCTGCGCACAGTGGCGCTGTCGTACGACGAGTTCGCGGTCGAGGACGACGCTCAGATTGCCATCCGTCAGCGCCGGATGCGTTCCCGCTATGCACTACGCTTCGGCGACGGCGAGGCCGAGGAGGGCGGCGACGCGACGCGCGAGGACCAAGTGCGGAGTGCCTTCAACTCTCCGTTCCGGCCTTTCATCCTTGCGTCGACGTCCGTCGGCCAAGAAGGCCTCGACTTCCATCTTTACTGCCACGCGGTCTACCACTGGAACTTGCCAACGAACCCGGTTGACCTCGAGCAGCGCGAGGGCCGGATTCACCGGTACAAGGGTCACGCCATCCGGAAGAACCTCGCATCGAAATACGGGCTCGCGCCGACGGGCGGCACCTCAGATCCTTGGGACGCGCTGTTCCGCCGCGGTGTTGACGAACGGGGAGCCGGAACCTCCGATATCGTGCCCTACTGGGTCGTCGATGGGCCTTGGAAGATTGAGCGGCGCGTTCCGCTGTTCCAGTTGAGCCGAGAAACTCAGAGGCTTGAGGACCTCAAGCGGTCCCTCGCGCTCTACCGGCTCGTGTTCGGACAACCGCGCCAAGAGGAGTTGCTGAAGCTACTTGAGGACCGCGTGCAGTCCGGACTGCCGTCTGATGCGCTTCTTCAGTACCAGGTGGACTTGTCACCCCTATCGCCGGCCCCGCTTGATGGTCGGCCCGGGCGGGCTCCACTAAGAAGAGGGACTAGTCTGTCGCCATGATGCTCGAAATCGGACGGACGGTACGGTGGCGCGGGACGCGCTGGCGAGTCGTTGCAGCCGCCGACGATACTGTGCGTCTGCGCGGTATCGAGCCTGCCTTCCGCGACGTCGAGGTGACGCCGCTTGTCTTGACCGACGGACCCTCCATTGAACCGGACTCAGTCCCGATCCACAAGATCGACATTGCGAGAAGCGATCGCCCTCGCTGGCGAGCATTCCATCTGGCGCACCAGATCACGATGGCAGGAAGTCCGATCGGGTAGTTGGCGTCGACTGGGGCGCGAACGCTGTCGAGCCGTTCAACTCGTCCCGCTCCTGCGCATCGCGAAGACTATGATGGGTTCAGGTCGCTTGGTTTCTGTGGGCGGTTCACATTCGAACCTGGAATACACCGTCGGGGCCGGCACCGCGAATTCTCGAAAGGCCAGCCGGCGAGCCGATCACGACGAGGTGAGACCGGGCACGCGTAAGACCGACATAGAGAAGTTCTTCCTCGGTTGTTTCATCGACGCCTGTGAGGATCACCACCGGGCGCTCCAGTCCCTTGAA
>VGVR01000054.1 GCA_016873995.1 Gemmatimonadota bacterium | reverse complement strand
CGCTGCCCGCTCGGCGAACGCCGGGAGGTCGCAGCGTCGCGGCGGCGCGGCGGCGGATCCGGGCAGAAGCGGCCGGCCCTACCCGGCAGCCTTCGTGTCGATCGGGGCAAGGAGGCAATCGGTCAGGAAGGTGATCGAAGAGACGTCCTCGCTTCGGCCCGCGCGGTGCTCGTCCATCAGGAGGAGGAAGCCCGCAGCCTCTCCGAGGCTGCGGCCTCTCGGTCGCGATCGAACGGCCGTGCGCGATCAGGCGCGAGCGCGCCGAGGGAGCGAAGCCGGCAGCGACGAACTCGCTCACGAAGTCACACGCGACGAACAGGACGCTCTCTGCCTCGCCGGCGCGGATCATCGCCGCACCTTCCGCGATCGCGACGGTCGAGGACGCGCATGCGGCGCTCACGACGACGCCGGTTCGATCGAGTCCGACGAGGGCCTGGACCTTTGCTCGAAGACGCGGCCGCGCTCCATCATCGCCAGGCGCTCGATCCGCTCCAGCGCTCCCGACGCGCTGAGCGTGTGGCCCCGTCGCGGTAGAAGCGCAGCATCGAACCGCCGATCGCGCGGCTCTTCTCGACGAGCAGGACCGAGCGGCCTGTCTCCGCGAGCAGCAGCGCCAGCGTCATGCCGCCGATCCCGCTGCCCACGACGATGTCGTCGAACTTCCTCATCGGATGCGGACGCGAGCGCTCAGGTCGCCATCCCGCCGTTCACGGGGATGATCTGGCCGTGGATGTACATGTGCTCCTCGCAGCACAGGAACTGAACGACGGAGGCGACGTCCTCGACGGTGCCGACGCGTTGCAGCGGTACGAGCTGCGCCATGTGTGCGAGGTCGATGCCGGCGGTCATGTCGGTCTCGATGAAGCCGGGCGAGACGGCGTTGACCAGGATGTTGCGCTTCCCGACCTCGAGCGCGAGCGCCTTCACGGCACCGATCAGGCCTGCCTTGGAGGCGGCGTAGTTCATCTGCCCCGCGTTGCCGACCTGGCCGGCGAGCGACGAGATGGCGACGATGCGACCGCGTCGCGCGCGCAGCATCGAGAACAGCACTGCTCGCGTGACGTTGTAGAAGCCCGTCAAGTTCGTGGCGAGGACCTGGGACCAGTCGTCCTCGGACATCCGGACGACGAGCTTGTCGCGGGTGATGCCGGAGTTGTAGACGACGACATCCGGCGCCCGCTCCTCGGCCCGGGCCTGGAGGGCGCCGGTCGTCTCGGCGAAGGACGCCACGTCGAACCGGAGCAGGGTGCACTCGCGGCCCATCCCGGCGACCAGCGCCGCGACCTCCTCGGCCGCCTCGTGACTGCCGTGGTAGGTCAGCCAGAGGTCGAAGCCGGAGCGCGCGAGACGTAGCGCGATCGCTCGACCGATGCCGCGGCTGCCCCCGACGACGAGCGCGACGCGCTTCCCGTCCGACGGTGCCTGACGACGTGGCGGTGACATCTCCGGCGCGACCTCAGTGTCCCCTTCTGGGAGGGGGCAACCCCTCACCTTTAGGTGAAGCCTTCAGGAGGCTTGCGGTACGTAGTCGGGGATGCGCACGTACGGCCGGGCAGCCCGCACCGTTTACGAGTTGCACTACCATGTCGTGTTTACGACGAAGTACCGCAAGCCGGTGCTGCGAGGTGACACGGCGGTGGAGGTGAGGGACCTGGTGCGGCAGATCTGCCAGGGAACGATATCGAGATCCTCGCGGGGACGTGAGACCCGACTGTGGATTCTCAGCAGGATTCCCCCGTGGATTCTCACGAGCATTCCACCCCAGGGCAGCGGTCCCATCCTGCGCGACGTGTTTGCCCGGACTTGTCACCGAGAGAAGTGCCCACCCCGCTCGGCTCCTGCGAAACCCTGTTCGCGACAAACAAAACGTCCAACAGGAGGAGCGGGGTGGAGCGGACGGAGTGTAGGACGGAACAGCTCGTCTTCCAAGCATTCGGCGGGCGGCAAGTAGTGGCGGCGTTCGACAGCGGGCGGCTGATCTCGGACGGAGGCGTCCTGCCGCTGCGCGAGGTGGCGGAAGGAAGCGGGATGCTGCGGCGCTTCGCACGCTGCTTCGTGGATCACCGCAACCCGGACCTGATCGAGCACACGGTCGAGGAGTTGGTGTCGCAGCGGATCCTCGCGCAGGCGTGCGGCCGACGATTTCGTCATGGGGTTCGAGGCGGAAGCGGAAGCGAGGAGGATGATGAGCGACCTCGGGGAGTGACTGGCGAAGTTCAAGCTGAAGCTTCACGAGGACAAGACGCGCCTGATCGAGTTCGGCAGGCTTCCGGCCGAGCGACGACGGCGGCGTGGCGAGCGGCGACCGGAGACGTTCGCCTTTCTCGGGTTCACGCACTACTGCGCGTGGAGTCGGAAAGACAGTTACGTGGTGAAGCGTCAGACAGATCGGCGCCGGGTAAGTCGCAAGCTGCGAGCGCTCCGCGTGCAGGCCCGGCGGCGACGGCACTGGCCTGTTGCCGAACAACATCGGTGGCTGTGCCGAGTGCTGAGCGGGCACTACGTCTACTATGGTCTGCCGAGCAACTGGCATCGCGTGGATGGATTCTACGACGAAGTCGTTCGGATCTGGTTCGCGGCCCTCTATGGTCGCAGCCAGCGACGCTTGACATGGGACCGATTCGTCGCGATCCAGAAACGCTTCCCTCTTCCCAGGGCTCGCATCCCCCACCCTCGTGCCGCCTTTGCTGCATGACTCGGGTCACCCTCGGGGGGAGCCGAGTGCGGGAAACCGCTCGCTCGGATCCGTGGGGGCGAAGCCGAATGGCTGAGCTACCCGACCATCCCCCATAACGGCTCGCCCGAGCCCATCAGGCGCAACGCAACTCTAACACTCTAACGTGAGAGGAGAAACGCTGCACTCGACCGAGGCCGCGCTCCGAGCCACCTTGAGACTGGGTGTTGACTTGTCGCCGACGCCTGGCAGAGGCTCCGCCACGAAGGAAGTGTCCAATGCGCCGTCCGGTCTCGACCATCTGCTGGGTCGTCCTTGCCGCAGTCCTGGTAACGGCCTGTGGCCCGCACCGCTACAAGCGTTGGGCCATCGAACAGACCTACGGCCAAGTGCCATGTGTATCGCTGACTGTCGAGGATGTGTTTGACGCTAGCGACATAGCCGCGCTGGGAGACGCTCCTGTCGATTCATGGATCGTGGTCTGCAATCAACGCGCTTATCTTTGTAGCTACCGCGAAGAGAGCGCCGGGTGGGTCTACAGGCTGAACTGGGGTCCTATGACCACCGATGAAGAGCGGAGGTGCATTCTGCTTGAGGACCCGCCCCCAGAGATCAAGAACAGGTTGAGCGTTCGCGCTGGGTCATCGCCCCAGCAGCCCTCGTCGGCTGTGCAGTGACCCGCTGACGATCGCAACGTATCCGCAGGCAAGGAAGCGGAGAATTGGGCGAACCGAGCAAGCGCACATCGAAGCTCGGAGTCGCAGTGCGCCACCGGCAAGCGCAGCGGGAGGCTGAACCTCCCCCGTCTTGATTGTAGCCATGGGGCGGTCCTCACCCAGCCGGGCGTGCGTCGAGGCGTCGAGGTGGAGCAGCATGCCGCGCATCGGCCGGCGCTCGCGTCGACGCCGGTACTTGCCCCGCGCCGGGGCCTTCTCGGCCAGCCCGGCGGCCTGCAACGTCAGCAGCGTACATGTGTACGACAGCTTCTCCACCGTGGCCAGCGGGATCCGCCGTCGCCGCGGCTGGCCCGCCCGGTGGTCGCGCAGCGCATCAAGGCCGAACTCCTTGTAGCGTGTCTTGATCCGGTGCATGTGGCGCGCCGTGATCCCGAGGATGTCAGCCGCCTGGATCCACGTGATCCGGCCCTCGATCGCCTTGACCATCGTTTCCTGCTTCGTCATCGGCCTGGCCTCTCGGGCTACGGCGCGGCGGTATCGTTCCATCCGCGCATCGCTGGTGAGCTGAGTTGCGAAGCGAAGCTGCACACACCGGCCGGGGCCCGCACGGTTGCACCGTGGCGGGCCCCTCCTTCTCCTGGATCTCCTGCGGGCCACTTTCCCGTCCCCGCGACTCTTCACCAGGTGAGCGTGTTCGGGAAGCCCGTTTCTGCGCCCACACCCCGCTCCGCCACCCGGTGCGCCGCGCTCGCGGTGGCGCAGTCTGCGACTCCTGCCGCGGTGGATCACGAACGTACTTGACCGCCTACACCGCCGAGGCGGAGTTGTGTGAGGGCGCGGTCGAACTCGATCAGGTTCAAGGGTTCTCCTTCGCGACGGCCATGCGTTCGATGACGTCGCGGTAGTGCGTCAGCTCGCGGATCAGCGGGTCGACCTGACGCAGGGTGAGACGCGGGACGAGGTGGCGTTCAAGGTAGCGGCGGACGAAGCGGTAGGTCGGCGCACCGAGCTCGAAGGCAGCGGCGCACGCCTCGTCGACGGTCGCAGCCCCGTGCCGACGCGCGAGCGACAGCAGGCCGAGGATGCGCCGCACGGCGATCTCGCCGTCCTGCCCGTGCATCGCGTCGGCGAGCGCGCCGATCGACTTGCCCGCCGACTTCGCGCGACCGAGCAGCTGTACCGTCGTGAGCGGCGTCCGCTTGCTCGTCTCGCTGCGCGGCGTGTAGCGACCGCGCGAGATCCGCGCATGCTCGCGCAGCAGCTGCCCGGTGACCGGATCGAGCAGCCGCACGCAGCGCTCGTCCCACTGCACGTGGATGCGCGTTCCGATCCGACCGGGCAGTGCCTCGTAGTACGCACCGGCCACCTCGACGTGCCCGTCGAGATGCACGGTGCGCGTGCCCCACTCGTAGTAGCGAAACGGCTCGACCGGCAGCGCCCGGAGCGATGGCTTCTCCTCGGCAAACATCGCCGCGACCTGGCGCTTCGTCGTGCCGTGGATGCGCGTGTCGGCCCACGTCCGGTCCCAGCGGTCGAGGTAGGCCTGCGCCTGCTCGATGCTCTCGAAGCGCATGCCCCTGAGCGGCGTGCGCTTCGTGTGCCCGACCGCCGACTCGACCTTGCCCTTGCGGTTCGGATCGCCCACGCGAGCGGGCAGCGCGACGACGCCGTAGTGGCGCAGCACGTCGCGGTAGAGCGGGTTCAGTTCGGGGTCATAGATGTCGGGCTTCAGCACGCCCTCGCGCAGATTGTCGAGCACGACCCACTGCACGACACCACCGAGACGACGAAACGCCTCCTCGTGCAGCTGCGCCCACGTCTTCGTCGACGAGTGCGGCGTCAGCAGCCGCACCGCCTTCCGGCTGTACGCGAGCGTCAAGACGAAGAGGCGGACGCGCCGGTACTTCCCCGTCGCCGCGTCGCGCACCATCGGCCCGTCGCCGTAGTCGACCTGCGCCTCCTCGCCGGGAGCGGTCGTGATCACCCCGAAGGGCTCCGGCGGACGACCGCCGCGCAGCTTGCGGATGAAACGCCGCACGCTCGCGTACTTCGCCGTGAAGCCGTGCTGCGTGACGAGGTCCTGGTAGATCGCGACGGCGTTGCGCTTGAGCCCGAGCGCCGCCTCGATCTCCTCCCGGTACGGCTCGCATGCGCTCGCGCTCGGCGCGCGACCCGGCGCGGAGTCGGTGGACACCTCTATGGCCGGATTTGCCGCACGGCCCCACCGGCCGGGCTCGCGCACCGCGATCCCGGCCACCTTCAGGTAGCCGCTCGCGGTCTCGCGCCGGACGCCCGTCGCCTCCTCGATGCGACGCAGCGTCCACCCGAGTCGGCCCAGGGCCAGGACTTGTTCGCGCTTCTCCTTGCTCAAGACGTTGGCCATCCCGGCGCGGGGTCGTCTCCCGTCGCCGCCGTCAACGTCCCGGCGCGCTCAGCTCCGTTGGCCGGTTGTCAGGTGTCCATCAGTGGCCGGTTTTGTGTGTCGCCCGAGGGAGAAATCCGGGTTAGGCCCCTTCCGGGGCCTGCGAACCCCCCGCCCTTAGGCGGGGGGTTCGCAGGCGCGCTCAGTCGCACCGAGGGAGCGCGTCAACGCAGCGCCCGCCGCACGAGGGAGCGCATCAAGGCAGCGCCTGCCGCACGAGGGAGCGGTCGAGCGGAGCGAAGCGGAAGCCGCGACGCCGGGCTTCCGCGAGGAAGAGCCCGAGTGTCCGCAGGAAGCCGTCGAGATGCGGGGGCGCGTGCGTGTCGTGCAGGAGCACGATGCTCCCGGGACCGGCGCCGGCGAGGCCGTGCCTGGCGCGCGACTCGGTCCAGGCGAACGCGCGGTCGAAGAAGCGCACGTCCCAGTGCACGAGCGGGATGTCGAGCTTCCGCAGGGACCAGTGCAGGTGCGGCGTCCGGACGCCGGCGGGCGAGCGGAATCCGACGGTCTCCCTGCCGGAGAGGTCCTGCAGTCGCCGCTCCGCCTCGTCGATCCAGCGCAGCATGGCGCGCGGCCCGCGGAAGTAGACGTTCCACCTGTGGTCCAGCGAGTGATTGCCGATCGCGTGACCGGCCTCGAGGATCCGGGAGACCAGCCCGTGTGCGCGCTCGGCACGTTCCGCGACGAGGAAGAAGGTCGCCGTGCAGCCCTGCTCGGCCAGCGCGTGGAGGACCGCAGGCGTCGCCTCCGGGTCGGGGCCGTCGTCGAAGCTGAGATACATCACCGGTGCCGCCGCACTCGACGGGATGCGGCGGACGCACCGGCCCCACGAGAGCGCGGCCGGTGGCCAGGAGGGGCCATCGCCGTCGTGCGATCGAGGCCGGGGCGAGTGCCGCCATCTCGCTGAGGACCGGTGAAGAGCCATGAGCTTCGCGAGGGATGTCGTCCCGAATCGTCCGGGAGCCTGCCTTTGACGCACGGACGAGAAGGCTGTTAACTCGAACCGTTGCGACTTACCACGAGTGCGGCGAGGCTCCTCGCCGCTGCGTCCGCGTCTTTCCTCTGGTCGTGCCAGGGGGCGCACGGCCGCCTCGCCATGGTCCACGCATGGGGCTGCCCGACCGTTCCCCAGCCGAACGTTCCGCCGCCACAGGAAGTCGTCTACGCGTCGACCCCCGAGCAGGTGGTCGCCCCGCTGCGCGCTGCGATCGCGGCCGCCCTGTGTGCGCCGGAGACGACCGACCGAGCCACTCTTCGCGCCGCGGCGGACGCGCTCGACGATACCCTGGCGTCCGCTCGCGACGCGATGCCGCTCGGCCGGCTGCGCGTGCTCCTCCAGGATGCGAGTGCGCCCGATGAGCCCGCCTTTCGCGACGTGCTCCAGGCGCTCGCGCGGACCGAGCGCGCCTATCACTTCAACGAGATCGTCGCCGAGCGTCCGACGCTGCTTCTGGTGCACGGCTCCGATCGCGGGCCGTTCGACACCTTCGCCCCCTACCTCGAGGCGTTCGCGCAGACGCACAACGTCGTCTTCGTGCTCTACGACTCGTTCCGGCCGACGGCCCGGAAGGCCGCCTGGCTCGCCGATCGGATCCGGGAATGGCGCGCCGGCGCGGACGCGTCCGGCGCGCTCCACGTCGTCGCCTGGTCGGACGGCACGACCGTCCTGCGCAAGGCGGTGCTCGACGACGAGGAGGGCGTCTTTCGCGGGGCGCGCATCGTCAACCTCGCGCCGCCCCTCGCCGGGTCCCATCGCGCGCGCTGGGTAGACGACGGCCCGATGCGGCTGATCGCCTTCCCGGCGTTGCTCTACCTCGTGCGCAACTCGTACCTGATCGACATGGCGGAGGACTACAACCCGTACGGCGCGCTGATGGCCGAGATGTACGACCGCCGGGCGAGCGAGGCCATGGTGCAGCACCTCGGCAGCGGGTCCGAGCTGAACGTCGTCGTCGAGCGCGATCCGCACGCGCCGCAGGCACCGCTGGTCGGCTTTCTCGAGCCCGGGTTCGCGGCGTACGCGGCCCGCTACGACGCGAGCCTCGGTGCGAACCACGTTCGCCTGCCGCCGTGGAGCGAGAATCCGCACCAGGACGTCACGCGAGATCCCGAAGCCATCCGCGCGGCCGTACGTCATCTTTCGGGGGATCCCGCACCGTTCGACGTGCGGCCTGCGGCGACCCGGCCCCAGCATGGGCGATCGTAGGCGAGTCTTCGTCACCGGGCTGGGCGCGATCACGGCTGCCGGGCCCTCGGTGGCGCACCTGCGCGCGGCGCTGCGCGCGTCCGAGACGCTGATCCGCCCGCTGCGCCTGCTCGATACCAGCAGTCTCCCGGATGGTCTCGTCGCGGCGGAGGTCGACTGCATTCCCGAGGCGGCCCGGCTCGCACGCAGTGCGCGGGTCCGCGCCTCGCGATCCGATCGGCTTGCCCTCGTGGCGGCGGAGGAGGCGGTGGCGGCGAGCGGGCTCGCGCTCGATTCCGTGCCGTCGGACCGGATCGCGGTCGCGGTCGGGAGTTCGACCGGCGGCATGCTCGAGCTCGAGTCCTGCTACGAGGCGGGCGTGCGCGGGCGACGTCCGGGCC
>VGVR01000053.1 GCA_016873995.1 Gemmatimonadota bacterium | reverse complement strand
ATGAACGCGCGGCGATTCTACACCGCGCTCGAAGGGCGCTCAGGTGGACACGGGGACGGCCGTGATGACGCGGGCCTACCCAGCAGTCGACACCGCCACGTTCTTGGCGCTGCGCGACACGTAGACAGCGAGCCAGCTCAGGGAGAAGAGCATGGTGAGGAACGTGGCGACGAGCGACAGGAGGACCGCGGAGTGCACCGGAAGCCCCAGGCGGGTGAAGTAGAAGGAAAAGGCCGCCTCGCGTACTCCGAATCCGTTGACCGAAACCGGGAGCATCTGCAGGACAAGCGAGATGGGCACGATGACGGCGAGCTCGGCGACCCCGATGGGGATTCGAAGCGCGTGGCCGACGGCCACATAGAAGCAGACGATCAGCGTCTGGACCAGCACGGCGCCGGTGAAGCAGCTGGCGAGGACGCCCGGGCGCGCCCGAAAGCGCTCGAGCGTGGCGGTCACCGTGTCGATGCGGTCGCCCACCCACTCCGGATGGAGAATCGTGAGCGGACCGAGCAACCGTCCGACGCCGGTCGGCGCAACGAGCGCGGGCAGCACAGCCGCGGCACCGCACCCGAGCAGAAGCCAGAGCCAAAAGGGAAGAACCGGGGACCCCGGAGCTCGGCTCGCCGCCGCGGTCGCGGCGATGGCCGCCACGAGGAACAGTCCGATGACGCCGAGTACGCGGTCGGCCAAGATGACCAGCGTCGCGAGTGTTTTCGACCGCGCGGGCTTCGCCGTGTCGCTGATGCGAACGACGTCGCCGCCGATGTTGCTTGGCAGGAAATTGTTGAAGAAATACGAGACGAGGAGCGACCGGAAGAGCTCGAGCTGGGGGACGTGCACATCCTGTGCGGACAGCAGCAGGTGCCAGCGCCACGTGCTCGCCAGGACGTGCACGAAGTAGACACCCAGCGCGATCCCCAACCAGGAAAACGAGGCGTTCTTGATGCTCGCCCACACGTCGGCCAGGTCCACCTGCCAGAACAACGCGACGAGCAGGAGCACGCTGATGGCGACGCGCATCACGGTGAGCGCGCGCCGACGCCGCTCAGTGACGGCAGAATCGCGGCGCATGTCAGGGGGACGCGCGAGGACTCTACTACGGTTTCGTGCGAAAATCACGCCAGCCCATGCGGATTCTGATGATCGCCCCGCAGCCGTTCTTCGAGCCGCGCGGCACGCCCTTCAGTGAGTTCCACCGGATCCGCGCGCTGACGGACCTGGGACATCGGGTCGATTTGGTCACGTATCCTTTCGGCCAGGACGTCACCATGCCGGGTCTACGGGTCTTTCGTTGCCCGCGGCCGCCCTTCGTGCATGGCGTCAAGATCGGTCCTTCGCGCGCGAAGGTGCCGCTCGACGCGCTCCTGGCTGTGACGGCGGTGCGGCGGGCGCTCGCGCAGCCCTACGACGCGATCCACTCTCACGAGGAGGGCGGGCTCATCGGTGTGCTGCTGGCGGCGGCGCTACGTCTGCCGCACCTCTACGACATGCACTCGAGCCTCCCGCAGCAGCTCTCGAACTTCGCGTTCAGCGGCTCCCGGCTGCTCGGCGCGCTCTTTGTCGGCCTCGAGCGTCTGATGGTGCGTTGGTCGCGTGTGGTCATCGTGATTTGTCCGGCCCTGGTCGACACCGTCCGCGCCATCGATCCCGGTGCGCGCGTGATTCTGATCGAGAACGCCCCCGGTTCGGCCGAAGGGCTCCGCTCGCAGTCGGAAGTCGCCGACATCCGCCGCGCCCATGGGCTGTCCGAGGTCACGCCGCTTGTCGTCTACACCGGCACCTTCGAGGCATACCAGGGCCTCGATCTCCTCTTTGCCGCGATGGCCAAGGTGCACGAGCGACGGCCTGACGCCCGCCTCCTCTTGGCCGGCGGCCAGCCCGAGCAGGTCGCACAGGCGCGGGCGCAGGCGCAGGCCGCGGGCGTCAGCGAGGTGACGATCTTCGCCGGCGAGCGACCGGCGCGCGAGATTCCAGCGTATCTGCGGGCGGGTACCGTGCTCGTGTCGCCCCGGAGCCGGGGTACCAACACGCCGCTCAAGATTTATCAGTACCTCCGCTCGGGCCGCGCCATCGTGGCCACACGCCTGTTGACCCACACGCAGGTGCTCACCGACGACACGGCCGTCTTGACCGAGCCGACCGCGGACGCCTTTGCGGGCGGCATGCTGCGCGTCCTCGAGGACCCGGCCTGGGGCGCAGCCCGAGGCGCACGGGCACAGGAGCTGGCGGAGACGAAATACAGCTACGACGCGTACCTGGAGCGCACGCGCGAGGCCTGCCTGGCGCTGGCCGGCCAGCCGGCGTCTTCTGCCGCCGTCACAGGTGTCGCGTGAGCTCGGCGTCTCGCGACCATTACAGCTACACGCACTACCGCGACCCGGTCACGGCACGCACGTTCGATGACAAGCGCTTCGGGGGACCGATCGGGGAGCTGGTGGCGTCCACGCAGGCGCGCGTCCTGGCGAACTTCGTCGGGCGCATCCAGAATCGTCCCATCCTCGACGTCGGGACTGGCACCGGTCGAGCCGCGCTGCTCTTGGCGCGTGGAGGGGCGCGCGTGATTGGGGTCGACGCCTCGGATGAGATGCTGGCCGAGGCGAGACGCCGTGCGGCCGAGGAAGGCGTGCGCGTGAGCTTTCAGGCTGGTGACGCGCACGCACTGTCATTTCCCGAGCGTTCGTTCGACGTCGTGGTCAGCCTGCGGGTGCTCATGCACGCGCCGGATCCCAAGCGCTGCATCGCTGAGCTGTGCCGGGTCGCCGATCAGCTGGTTATCTTCGATTACCCCTCGTCCTGGAGCGTCGCTCGGGTGCAGTCGGCGACGAGACGTCTGCTCGCGCGCGTGGGTGTCCGCACGGAGCCGTACCAGGTCTTCTCGCCGCGCGCGATTGATGCGGCGCTCGCGCAGCATGGCTTTCGTCTGCGCTCGGCCCACCGGCAGTTCGTGCTGCCCATTGCTTTTCACAAGGCGGTCGGATCGGTCCGCTTCACGCTGACCCTCGAGAACGCATTGGACCGTCTCGGCCTCCTCACCTGGCTGGGCTCCCCGGTGACCGTCGTGGCGGAGCGGTGCGCGCGCTAGTCACAGGGGTCACGGGCTTCACCGGCGGACATCTCGCCCGGGCGCTCGTCGCGCGTGGCGACGAGGTCCGGGCGCTGGTGCGCGACCCGAAGCGGGCCGCACACGTGACCGGCGTCGAGCTCGTCGCGGGCGACCTCGCCCAACCCGGCACGCTCGTGGACGCCACGCGGAACGTCGAGGTCATCTTCCACGTGGCGGCCCTGTATCGCCAGGCAGGCCTACCGGTGGACGCCTACCGAGCCGTAAACGCCACGGCGGTGGGGCGGCTCATCGAGGCGGCAGCCCGCAATCGTGTCAGGCGGGTCGTGCACTGCAGCACCGTCGGGGTGCACGGCGATATCGAGCGACCGCCGGCGACCGAAGACGCGCCCCTTCGTCCCGGGGACGTGTATCAGGTCACGAAGCTGGAGGGCGAGCAAATCGCACGGGATGTTGGCGCACGCACGGGGACCGAAATCGTGATCGTCCGTCCAAGCGGGATCTACGGGCCGGGGGACCGCCGGCTGCTCAAGCTCTTTCGGGGTGTGGTCCGGCGTCGGTTCCCCATCCTGGGCAGCGGTGAGATCTACTACCATCTCACTTACATCGACGACCTCGTGAGAGGCTTCCTCCTCTGTGGGTCCGAGCCTCGCGCGGCCGGGCGCACCTACATCCTGGCGGGCGGGGAGGTGACGACGTTGAACGAGCTCGTGCGCCTCATCGCCGAGGTCGCAGGCGTCAAACCGTCCACGATCCACTTGCCCGTCTGGCCGTTTTGGCTCGCCGGCGCGCTCTGCGAGGCGGTCTGCGCCCCAGTTGGGCTCGAGCCGCCGCTCTATCGTCGCCGCGTAGACTTCTACACGAAGAGTCGGGCGTTCGACATCAGCCGCGCGCGGGCCGAGCTGGGGTTCGCTCCGGAGATGTCGTTGAGGGAGGGCATCCGCCGGACGCTTGATTGGTACCAAGCTGAAGGGTGGCTGTGAGCATGCCTGATCGTCCAGGCACCGCGGATCAGGTGGCAGGTCAGGAGTCGTCCATCGCCCGGGCGCAGGACCAGCTCTTTGCGCCTGGCCGCTCGAGCCGGCAGAAATACCAGGAGCTTATCGTCGGCCGACCTGGGCTCGCCGCCCTGGTCGGTTACGAGCTCGTGGTGACGCTCGCCCAGGCGCGAGTCGGCGCGCTGGGACTGGTCCTTCGCAAGCTCCTCTATCCTTACCTGCTCGGAACCTGTGGCCGCCGTGTCGTCTTCGGACAGAACGTGGTGCTTCGGCACCCCCACAAGATCCACATCGGCGACGACGTAGTCATCGACGACAACTGCCTGCTGGACGCAAAAGGGCAGAGCAACCGCGGGATCCGCATCGGGTCGGGCGTCTTCATCGGACGCAACACCATTGTCTCGTGCAAGAACGGCGACGTCGAGATCGAGGACGGCGCCAATGTCGGATTCAACTGCGAGATCTTCTCGGCGAGCCGGGTTCGAATCGGGCGCGACGCGTTGCTTGCGGCTTACGCCTACATCATCGGCGGCGATCACGACATCACGAGCCCTACCGCCGCCGTGCTGCAGCAGGGGCGGACGTCACGGGGCGTCTCGATCGGACGCGGTGCCTGGCTCGGCGCCGGCGCGACGATCCTGGACGGTGTCACGGTTGGCGATCGCGCGATCGTCGGGGCGGGTGCCGTCGTCCGGCGAGATGTGCCCGCCGGGGCCGTCTCGGTTGGTGTGCCCGCCCGCGTGCTCGACCGTCGCGTCGGCCCATCGGAGTAGCTGCAGTCACCCCGGAGCCTCCGTTAGATAGAATTCACCTGTGAGCTATCGAACCGAGCTCGAAGCCCGACTGGCCAAGAAGGTCACGAAGGCCATTGTCGACCACCACCTCATACAGGATGGCGACCGCATCATGGTCGGCGTCTCGGGTGGAAAGGATAGTTGGGCGCTCCTCCAGATGCTCGACGTTCTGAGCCGGCGTGCGCCCATCAAGTTCTCGCTCGTTGCGGTGAACGTCGACTCGGGGTATCGGGACTACAAGCACGATGTCATCGCACGCACGTGCGAGGAGCGGGGATGGGAGTATCGGATCGAGCACACCGCGATCGGGGAGGTCATCGACGATCTCTTGAAGCCAACCGAGACGCCGTGCTCGCTCTGCGCCCGAATGAGACGCGGTGTGTTGTATCGCCTGGCCGATGAGGTTGGGGCGACCAAGATCGCCCTAGGGCATCACGCCGACGATTTCATCGAGACGTTGCTCCTGAACCTCTTCTTCGCCGGGACCCTGAAGGCGATGCCCGCGAAGCTCGTGTCCGACAACGAGCGACACGTGGTCATCCGTCCGCTCGTCTATGCGGGTGAGGACGAGGCGCGGCTCTACGCCAAGGAGTGTGGGCTTCCGATCATCAGCTGTTGCTGCTCGGTATGCGGCGATCTCAGTCTGCAGCGCCAACGAATCAAGCGGTTGCTGACCGAGCTCGAGATTGAGCACCCTGGCGTCAAGCAGTCGATGCTCAAGGCACTCGGCAACGTCGCGCCACGGCATCTGCTCGATGTGCGACTCAACCCGCCAGCGGAGCTCCGGCCTCTCGTCCTGTCGCTGCGGTCCGTGCGTGAGGTGCCCGGCCCCAACGCCCCGGCATGAAGGCGCTGCTGCAGCGCGTGACGTCGGCCAGTGTCACGGTCATCGAGGACGGCAGGTCTCGGGAAGCCGGTCGCGTCGGTCCGGGGCTGGTTGTCTTCGTGGCGGTCGAGCGTGGCGACGGTCCGGCCGACGTGCGTTACATCGCGGCGAAGGTGTGTGACTTGCGCGTCTTCGAGGATCCGCTGGCACCCGACCGGCGGATGACACGGTCGATGCGCGAGCACGGCGGCGGCGTGCTCATCGTGTCCAATTTCACGCTGGCCGCGGACTGTCGCCGCGGCCGTCGCCCGTCGTTCGACCGCGCGGCACCTCCCGATGTAGCCCGTCCCATCTACGAAGCCGTGGTGCGTGCCATCGAGACCGCCGGTGTACAGGTGGCGGCCGGCCACTTCCAGGCGACGATGCAGGTGGCGCTGGTCAACGATGGTCCGGTGGCGGTCTGGCTCGACAGCCGGCAACGCGCCGGAGCGGCAGGCGCGTCGCCGGATGCGTCTCCGGGTACGTCTCACGCGGTCTGAGGAGAAACGCCTGCATGTCCACCACTCTGCGCTCCGCCGTGTTTGCACTCCTCGGGCTTGCGCTGCCAGCGACCACTTTCGCCCAACAACGGCCGCTTCTGACCGAGGATCCGGAGCCTATTGGGGCGGGTCGGGTGCTCATCGAGAGCGGAATCGACTTCGCGCGCGCGCAGAAGTATCCCGCTTCGGGCCTCGAGGGCAAGCTGTGGCGCGTACCCACGCTCGGGCTGAGTATTGGCTTGAGCACGATTGCCGAGCTGCAGATCGATGGAAGCGTGCTCGAGACGCTCGCAATCGACCAGCGCCGGCCAGCCCCACTCTCGAGCCTGCTCACCGCACGGGGCACGAGAACGAGCGATGTCGGTGACATCGTCGTGGGCACGAAGGTGCGGCTGGTGCCGGAGGGGATCGGGCACCCGGCGGTGACACTGCGTGTCGCAACCAAGCTTCCAAACGCGTCCAACGAGAGCGGCCTCGGCCTCGATACGACCGAGTTCTACGGCGCGATTCTGATCGGCAAGACGGTCCAATCGATCCGGATCGTCGCCAATGCTGGTTTCGGGATCCTGCCGGATCCGGTCGTCGGCCATCGGCAGAACGACGTCGTGACCTACGGGCTGTCGCTGGCGCGTGCCGTCACGCATCAGACCGAGTTTGTAGGCGAGGTCAACGGCCGCGTGTCGACGCGCGAGGCCCCCGTGTTCCCGGGGACCGAGACCAGGGGACAGGTGGGGCTCGGTGCTCGTTACACGCGAGGTCCAGTACGCCTGGACGGGAAGGTGTTTTTCGGCCTGCACGGGATTGATCCGCGGATCGGCATCTCGGGCGGGCTCACCTACGTCTTCGACGCCTTCAGGATCCCGTAGCCGGCTCGGCGGCGGGCGGCGCGTGATCGTAGGCGCGCGTCAAGGAGTCGAGTTCCGCGCGAACCCGCTCCGGCGTCCATCCGACCTCGGTCGCTATCAATTGTGCGACACGCCCCGCAATGTGCGGTCCGGGGTGCGCGGTGGCGCCGAGGAGTGTACGCCGCCTGACGACGTCGACCAGCGTGACCGCCATTTCGTGACGCACGGCCCACACGACCTGTGCGGCGATGACCAGAGGATCACGGCTGAGCGGCTCGCTCATGTGCGGCCGTCCCGCGAGCCGCTCGACGAGCTCGTGTGACGATCCGTACGTCGCGATGAGGTGCGCCCTGATGTCGGGCGTCACCCGCTCGAGTGGCCCGTACTCGCGCGGGTCGCTGCGGGCGCGTGTCCCGAAGTGGGAGCCCGGCAGGAACGTGACCGCGGTCTTGGAGCGGACGAGCGGTCGTCCCAGCTTCTGAAACACGTGATCGACGACGTACTCGGCCGTCGAGCGAGCCGTCGTGTACTTCGTACCCGCGACGCTGAGCAGGCCGTGCAGGAGATTGCCTCCGAATCCATGATCGTGGACCGCCTGCTGACCTTCGAGGCGAAGCTGGCCACGCCTATCCTGTGCGGCAGGCACCGCCCCGCGATGAATCAGCGTGACATCACCGCGGGTGACCGTCCGCCCTGGGAAGGCGGCGTTCACCTCCGCCAGCAAGGTCGTGACATGCGCTTCGTCGACCAGGCCGCGCTCGATCGAACCCGCGCGGCCGATCTCCCAGGTGCCGAAGAGGGCCTTACCGAACCACGGCACCATGAACAACGTTTGACCGGACGGCGCGTAGCCGCCGAGCGCCATCGGCCCAACCGGCAACGCGGTGACCAAGTTCAGTGTGAGGAGCATGGGCGTCCGCGTCGCGGTCCGGGCCGGCTCGAGGAGGGTGTCGAGGCTCCCGCCGGTGGCATTGACCGTCATGTGGGCCGCGATCTCGAGGCTGCGGCCGGTCAGGACGTCAGTCGCGGCAACACCGGTGATGCGACGCTGATCGAGGATCAGTGATGTCGCTTGCACGTAGTTGGCGAGCGTGGCGGCGTTCGAGGCCGCGAGAAAGGCCCATGATAGCGTCAGACGATCGGCATCGACGGTGACGTAGTCATACCAGCACGCGAACGCCGATGCGTCGTGGACCGTCAGCATCGGAAACCGTTCGAGCGCCCGGGTCCGTGACAGCACCTGTCCTGAGGGTATCCGAAGGCTCGGCGGCACGTCGCGATTGCGGTCGAGGGCGACCAGCGCATCGAGGGCAAACCCGAGGCGCATGGCCAATGGTCCGCGACGCGTGCCCCCGCGGCGTCCGCCGAGAGGGAGCACGAACGGCATCGGGCGGACCGCATGAGGGGCGATCCGTGC
>VGVR01000052.1 GCA_016873995.1 Gemmatimonadota bacterium | reverse complement strand
TGCTGCCTCCGCAGTCGCGAGCCAGTGCATGGATCTCGGTACGAGGCGCTTCTACCGTGGGCAGAACGCGTGTGGCGCGGGCCTCCTCCTCACGACCGGCGTCGTGATGGCGGTCCTGCCATCTTTTGGCGGGGCGCTAGGCGGACGCGTGGCGGGCTCGACTCCCCGCTCCCGAGGTAGCCTCGGGCGATCGGTTCTTTATTCTCTCCCCGTCTTCGTGCCCGGTTTTGCGATCGCTACGATCCACGCCGGGAGCAACGGGCTAAGTGGCATCGAACTGCTCGGGCTCGCGATGGTCGTCCTGGGAGCTCCTGCGCTGAACACGTTCGCGGACAGCGCATTCAGGGAGCTGCGCTGACGCATCGTTCCAGCGATCCTCAGTGGCCGACAACCTTCTCGGACCTTGAGGTGTGTATTAGGTCGCGACCCAACACCGAATGAGCGGAGTCCCATGCTGCGATCCCCGTTCTTGGCCGTCTGTCTGCTCCTGGGCGTGCAAGCCGCCCTCTCGGCCCAGACGCCCCCGAACCTCGACCAGCTGGTCGAGCGGCGCGGCGTGCGGATAGGAAATCCAAACGGTCTAGAGTGGGAGGGGGCGCGAGGCAGAGAGGCCGTCAGGGGGTGATGGCGCCGTGCGGGGTGGGCGATTGCGCCGTCGGGATGCCTGAATGGGTGCTGGAGCTGTGCTCGGTAGCCGGCGCTCAGGGCCAGCGACTCAGGGGTTCGGTCTCAGGGGTCGAGCTCGTCGGGGACGGACTGGTCCCGCTCGAATTCGGGGACGGGGTTGGGCTCGAGCGGATCGACGGTGGGCGTCTGATCGAGGCAGTCCGTGAGGAGATCGGCCTGGGGTGGTGCGCGAGCGGGGGGAGGGGCGGGGGCCTGTGCGGGAGTTAATGGGCGGTGAATCGCAGCACGCGGTTCGAGAACTTGAACTCACCTACCCACAGGTAGCTGCCGTCCCAGGCCACCGCCCCGGGCCAGAAGAAGGTGCTCGCGCCAATGGTCGGCGGCGGCACGGGCGTCGCGCTGGCGGCTCCCAGGATGATCTCGGCTGGGAGCCCCGTCGCCGCCGTCGCCGCGTCGCGCCAGACGTGCACCACGTTGTTGGGCGTACTGGCGACAAACAGGCTGCCGCGACTCACCTGTGCGTCCTCCGGCAGGTTGAACATCGGCGACCCACCCACGCTGGCGTACGCCGCGGTGGTGGCCAGGTCTGAAACACGATACAGGCGCACGACGGGCGGGTTGGCGCGCGGCGTGATCGCGAACCAGGTGCCGTCGCTGGAAATCCGGCCCGGCGACGGAACGTCCAGCGTCACCGCTGGCGCGCAGGTGCCCGTGGGCACGCCACGCCACGCGTACACTTTGTTGGCGCCGAAGTCGGCGAGGTAGAAGTACTTCGAGTCGATCGCCACACCCATCACGCTCTGCAGCGCTACGCTCCCGGCCGTGTTGCGCAGTACGATGTCGGGCAGGGAACCATTGGCCGGCGGTCCCTTCCAGATGGCCACCGTCTTCTGCCCCGCGAGCGCGAACATCGTGTCCGTCGCCGCGTTGTCCCAGGGCGAGAACGGCAGCGTGTACACCCAGTTCGGCCACGCGCCTGACGTACCGGGCCGCGTGTTCCAGACGGACAGCTTCCGGTCAAAGTCGGACGACACATACAGGCGACCGCCCGCCACCGCGGGCACGGCGTTGGTGATGAAATAGTTGGCCAGCAGCGTGTTGGTGGTCAGGCTCGGGCTGCCGATCGCGAAATCCGGCACGCGCGACGCAGTGGAGGGCACGTCCGAATAGGCGGCGATGCGGTTGCCGTTGTACTCCACTACGTAGGTTCGTCCACCGGCAACGGCCACGGCGCCGCCATCGCCGCCGCTGAATTGGTAGCCCGTGACAATGAGGTTGGGCGCCGTGGTGGCGCTCGTTGGGGTGGTATTCCAGACATTGAGCGAACGGCCTCCCAGCAGCAGCAGGCGTCCGTCGGCGTGATAAGTCCCCTGCATCCAAGCGGCGTTGGCGTCGGTGGGGTCCGACCTGAAGAACTGCGGCGCCGACGCCGCCGACGTGGGAAACGTCGTCCAGAACCAGTTGCCCACGCTTGAACCGTTGGCGTTGTGGTCGCCGACGATGAGCGCTGTGCCGTTGCTCGTGACGGTGCGTGGCGTTCCGATGCCGCTGCCCGTGATCTGGAACGACGGCGCTACGAATCCCGAGGCGGGGAACGCGGCCCAGACGAGCACCCTCGCGCTCCCGGTGGACGACACGACCAGGCGCGTGCCGTCGCTCCACACGCCCCACGGCCAGCGCAGCGACGAGTGGGTAATGGCGAAATCGGCCGGCGCGCCGCTGGCGGTGGGCACCGTGAGCCACACCAGGACACGATCATTGTAGCTGTCGGCCACGAGCAGCTTGCCGTCCGGCGTGAACGCCACCTGGCCCGGCCAGCGCATCTGTGCCAGCCCGCTGCCGGGCGCGTTGTGCGTGAAGTCCGGCTGTCCAAGGACGAGGTCGGGCGGCGTGCTGGCGGTCGGCGCCACGTTCCAAATGAGCACGCGGTTGTTGTTGCCGTCGGAGAGCGCCAGGCGGGTGCCGTCGGAGGCGAGCGACCGCGGGTGGTTGAAGAGCAGCGCGCCGCCGGTATTGTCGAAGCCCAGGCCCGAGAGCATCACGTCGGCGGCCTGCCCGGTGGAGAAGAAACCGCCGGCTGCGCCGGCCGTGGCGTACGTGGACGTGACCGGTGTGACCGAGTATCCGGTGAGATCAGCGGCGCCGATCGCGGGAGGACATGCGATCGCAGCCGTGACGGACGATCCGGTGGGCGACGAATCATTGCACGCGCTGACGAGCAAGGCAGCGCACGCAGCGGCAAGCGTTGAGACCGTGCGCATCAATGGTAGATCCTGTCAGTCCGTCGTGTCGGGCGCAATACGCACACGAACCCTTACGCAATGGAACGGTGACCCACTGCACGGCCTCGGCGTGCCCCACCACCACGCGCAGGCGTGTGTCGGCGACATTCAGCTCGAACGCGAGCTGCTGTCGCGGCTGCCGGTCGCAGGCCGCGAACTGCCGACGTCTTACCGGGTGTATACCAAGGCGGCATCCGAGAAAGACGTCAGCGTGGCCGCTGCACCGACAGCAATCTCCACGCGGATCCGGTCGGGCGCGATCAACTGCACCAGCATCACCCCGAGTGGAGTCGATCCCTTGAGATTGCCCTCACTGACCGGCGGTGACTTCTGGTACAGGCGGTAGGTGACGGCGCCGCTGCTCTCGGAGACGGTCACCGGGTCTGGGGCGCCATCATGCACCGCCAGGAGATTCTGGAGCGGGAGCGTCCCTCCCACGGAAATCAGCACCGTGGCCGGGTGCGTGTTGCTGTAGGCGAACGCCAACTGGCGAGCCCAGTTCTCCGGCAGCAGGCTGCCGGCCACGGGCGTGCCGGCCAGGAACCAGTTGCCCGACAGCCGCCCCGCAACGTCGAAGTCATGCTTGCCGTCACGGTCCCCGGCGAACCGGTTCACCCGCGCGTACATCTCGCCACGCAATGGCTCCGCGAAGTACTTGAGCGGCGCGTCGGCGTGCAATGTCTCGGGCGAGTAGCGTCCGCGCTCCAGGTAGCCCGCCAGCACCAGCTGCGTGTTCAGCACGCCGAAGTCCACGCAGCACGTCGCGCCGGAATGCCGAGCGACCGTCTGGCCGGCGGCAACCGTCACGCCAACGGCGATGCCCGGCTCCGGCAGCACATGATCCACGTACCACTTGAGCGTCGGCGAGACCTGCACTTCCACGCGGTAGTCGGGTTTGGGTCCAAGCATCCACGTGACCGTCCCGGAGGCCGGCGCCACCACCGGGTTCATCGCGCTGCGGTTGCGCAGCACGAAGTAGATCCGCCCCTGCGGCAGCACGTTGAACGGCGTTGTCATATGCCCGAGGGGATTGATCGTGTCCACGGCAACGAGCGCCACGGGCGAAAACGTGAACAGGCCCGCGTCCGACGGCGCCACCGGCGTCCCCTCGCAGGCCGCAGTCCATGCAGCCAGCAATGGCATCAGCAGACTGGCGCGGTGGCGTGCGTGCTGTGCGGGGTCGCGCATGCGGCCTCGATCGAGGGAGCGTCGAAGGGCATCCTGCGGCGTGCCCGAGCACGGCTTCGCCCGGGATGCGGGACAGTTGCTATGAAGCGGCGGTTGGGCCTCCACGGTCACGTGGGGATGCCGTCTGCCCCGCCACTCTCCCCGCGCTCACCGTCTGGATTATGGCGTCCCGCCGATGTGCAGCCAGCAATCGAGATTGCGCACAACACCGCGACCCCTGCTCGACACCGCATGGCACGCCCCCAGGTTGAGGTTACGCCTGCGTCAGTTCGTGCCATCTAACGACTTCGAATTGACTTGCACGAGCAATGTACTCGCGCCGCATCGTGAGGAGCAAATCGCTTCGCTTACTCAACCGCCTGACGTATCAGGTTCGGGGTTCGGAGCAAGGGGCCTCCTCGGAATGCGAACAGGGCGAGCATCTGGCTCAATCCTCGTCCTCAACCCAAAGACATCCGGAGAATTGAGGGCCCAAGATCAACACGCCTGTATCGAAGGTGGCTTGAGTGACGGGCTTCCAGCTTGCGGCTAGAGACCGCAGTGGACGACGCCACAACTGCGTGCGGAGACAATCTCGTCGGCTATTTCCATGTGGTCAGAGTTTCGACCTCCCGCGCCGGCGCGACGAGATAACGGGCGCTGCCTAACGACTTGCGCTTCTACTGCGCGGGCATGATGGCGACCCACAGCGCGAGCTGCAAGGCGAGTGCTGTGGATCCACCAGGGTCTTCCGCGTCAGCAGCAAGCGCGGGTTATACGGCTCAGCTACTCCGCGAACATCTCACGCAGGCCTCCGAGCGCCTTTGCCAGCGTAACAGGTGTGATTCGTCCCAGGCGCTTCACGAGAGGGCCGCGGTCGACAGTACGAAGCTGATCGAGAACGACGAAGCCGTCCTTTCCCTCGAAGCGGCACGCGAGGCGAAACGGGTACGGATGGCCGCCCGTGGTCATAGGTGCCACGATGAACGTGCTCAGACGGTGGTTGAGTTCGTCCGGCGACACGATGACGCACGGCCGCGCCTTCTTGATTTCATGGCCCAAAGTCGGGTCTAGCGAGACAAGAAACACGTCGCCTCGAGACGGAGCTGCGGCTACCACTTCCACTCCGAGTCATCAAAGTCGGTAGCCACGGGTTCGTCCAGCAAAACGTCCTCGCCTCGGGCTCGGATCTTCTCCGCAGCCTGAGCCCAGCCCGCCCGGGGCGAAGCGGTTCCGCGAATCATGATCCCAGTACGGACGACCTGCAGCTCCACGTCCTCTTCGAGTCCGGCCTGTTCGAGGAGAGGCTTCGGAATGCGGACTCCGCGGGAATTGCCGATGCGGACGAGCTTAGTCTTCATGGGTCAACCGTCGAGTGAGTAGCGTAATCACATTGTACTCACGACACGGACGGTCGGCAAGTCCGCCAGATCGACGTCGGTGAGCCGTCTAACCCATATCTGAACTGCAAACCCCTCAATCGGCGCAGGTCGCCGACAACGGCAAGATAGTCGCGTCGGCGGCGCCCGCCACGGGGGTTTGCGACGGCGGCTGCGGGCTAACGCTCGGACATCGCCGAAGTGCGAGCGTGGTGTCGCTTATGCACGCTGCCCTGAGTGCATTGCGACCTTACGGGCGGCCTGCCTTGATCGCGACAAGGGGCAGCGACCGCGCATCTGGCGTCTCCCCTGCCCGGCCACAGCCTCCTCCGCCGGGCACGATGTATCGAGCCCGACTCGAAGGTGCGCCGCCGGCCTACTCCGACCTGAGGACCGCGACCGGGTCGGCGCGGCGCAGGCGCCGCGTGGGAATCCAGCTCGCAAACGCGGCTACCACGGCCAGGAGCACCGCGGTGCCCGCGAACGTCGCCGGATCGGTGGCGTCGACGTCGTAGAGCAGGCCTTGGAGTACACGCGTGAGCGCGAGGCCGCCGAGGCCTCCCAACACGATGCCCAGGAGTGCGAGGGCGAGTCCTCCGCGCACGAGCATGAGTCCGAGCTCACCACCCTCCGCACCGAGCGCGCGGCGGATCCCCATCTCACGGAGCCGCCGGTTCACACCGTACGACACCACGCCGTAGATCCCGAGGGCGGCCAGCAGGAGCGCGGTGGCAGCGAACAACGCGAGCAGCACCGCGACGAACCGGTCGGGCGCGAGCGCGTCATCCACCAGCGCCTGGAGGGGCGCGATACTGGATGCCGCCAGGTTGGGGTCGAGATCTGCGAGCGCCCTGCGGACTTCGGGAACCAGCGCGCTGGGATCACCCGCCACGCGCGCGGTGATGAACATGGCGCCCGGGCCGAACAGACTGTACGACTGCGCATAAGAGAAGTACGCCGCCGGAGCGTCTGCCTGACGCGTCGGGTCGGGACCCGCCGCGCTCCCCTCCCTGATCGCGAAGTGCCGCACGTCACGCGCGACGCCGACGATGGTCCACCACGTGGGTTCGTCGCTCGCACCGAACGTGATGCGCCGCCCGATCGCGTCGCCGTCGAAGTGCCTCCGCGCGAAGCTCTCGTTGATGACGACCACGGGGGTGGCCTGCTCGTCGTCCGAGACGGACGGGCCGCGGCCGTCGATCACCTCGAGCCCCATGGTCTCGAAGTACTCCCCCACCACGGGACGCAACCAAGCCGCCTGCGGCACACCGGGATCGGGAGGAGCTTCTCCCTCGATGTAGACGTCGACGTCCGTGTTCGCGCCGCCGAGCGGGAGCGCATTCACGGCCCCTGCCCTGTCGACCCCGGGAATCGCCTCCACGCGCCCGACGAGCGTCGCGAAGAACTCGAGTCGGCCCTGGGGATCGCCATATCGACTCCCGGGAAGCGCGACGCGGAACGTGAGCAGGCCGGCGGGTCGATCGAAACCGAGGTCGGCGGTGTCGAGTCGCTGGAAGCTCCGCAGCAGGAGTCCGGCACCCACGAGTAGCACGAGCGCCGCCGCCACTTCCGCCACGACGAGGCCACTCCGCAGCCGACCACGATCTCCGACCGCCCCACCGTGCGCACGGATGCTCTGGTAGAGGCCGGCACGGGATGAGCGCAAAGCGGGCACGAGCCCGAAGAGCAGCCCGGTGAGCAGAGTCACACCGCTGGTGAAGAGGAGCACGCGCCCATCGAGCGCGACCTCGTCCATGCGCGAGAGCGCAGCGCGCGGCGCAATCGCGAGCAGTGCGTCGGTGCCCCAGCTCGCCAGCGTCAGGCCCAGTGCACCGCCCAGGGCCGCCAACACCAGACTCTCGGCGAGCAGCTCACGAAGGATGCGCAGTCGACCGGCACCGAGTGCGACGCGAACCCCGATCTCCCCCTCTCTGCCCGCGCCCCGCACGAGCAGGAGGTTCGCCACGTTCGTGCACGCGATGAGCAAGAGCGCGCCCACCGCTCCGAGCAAGACCCAAAGCCGCGCAGCGGACCCGCCGGTGAGCTGATCCTGGAGTCCGATCACGGAGAACGTCATGCCGGTATTGGTGTCGGGATAGGCCTCCTCGATTCGAGCGCCCAGGTCGCGGGCGCGCTCGCCCGCCGTCGCGAGCGGCACGTCCGCCGCCAGGCGACCGACCACGCGGGTGCCGAAGCACCCCCTCCCGCATCCGAGCTCGCCGACCACACCGACGGCGCGGTACAGCTCCGCCTCGGGCAGGAACGGCAGGCGGAAGCCGGGTGGAGCCACACCGACGACCGTGTACGGCCTCTCCCCGAACGTGAGCGTGCGACCCACCACCGCGGGATCGGCGCCGAAGCGCAGCTGCCACGCGACGTATGAGAGCACGACGACGCCTGGCGCGCCGGGCACGTCGTCGCTCGCCTGGAAGAGGCGACCCTCGACGGGGTCGGCGCCGAGCACGCCGCCGAGCATCTGGTGGGACAGCATCGCGGCGTCGATCACCTCGGGGTCGCCCGACCCGGTGAGCGTGGGCTCCCACGGGCTCCAGGTGGCGAGTGCCTCGAACAGGTTCGGCTCGGCGGCGAGGTCCGCGAAGTCCTCGTAGTTCAGCCACTCGTCCGCCGGCCCGCCACGCTCGCTCACGTCCGCCCACACGGACACGAGTCGCTCCGGCTCCCCATAGGGGAGCTGCTCGAGCAGCACCGCATTCACGACGCTGAAGATCGCCGTGTTGGCGCCGATGCCGAGTCCCAGCGTCGCGACCACGACCGCGGTGAACCCCGGCGTGCGCGCCAACGCGCGGACCGCGTAACGTACGTCGCGAACTAGCTCGCTCATCGTGGATGCCGGTCGCCCGCCCCTACCGCAGGTCGAAGCCCGCCTGCTCGAGCTCCTGCGCTTTGCGCGCGTCGTCTTCGCTGACGACCTGGCCGTCGAAGAGGTGGATGGCGCGGTCGGCCACGTGCGCGTAGCGCGGATCGTGCGTCACCATGCAAATGGTCGCGCCCTCCGCGTGCAGCTCCTTGAGCAGATCCATCACCG
>VGVR01000051.1 GCA_016873995.1 Gemmatimonadota bacterium | reverse complement strand
AACAGGGTTTTTCCGGGAGGGGCAGGGCATTACTTTCGTCTTGCGCGCCGCGGTCGGCGGCCGCCAAAGTGACCACTTTCTGTCCAAAGAGAGGTTCGTGATGATCGTCCGTCGCTTCATTACGCCCGTCGTGGCCGCGATGGTGCTAGCGGGCGCGTGCGGAGGAGATCCGCCGCCGCCGCCGCCGCCCCCCCCGCCTCAAGCCAACCAAGATTCGCTGCGCGCCTATCAGGACTCCGTGCGCCGCGCACAGGAAGCCGCTCAGGCTGAGGCCGCGCGTCTCGCAGCGGAGCGTGCTGCGGCTGCGGAGCGTGAGCGCCGGGTGGCTGCCGCCCGCGCCACACTCGAGGATATGGTCTTCTTCGACTACGACATGTCGAACGTCCGCGACGACGCGGCCGCGGTGCTCCGCCGCAAGGTGGACATCCTCCGTGCGAGCCCGCAGGTACGGCTCCGCATCGAGGGACATGCCGACGAGCGCGGCTCGACGGAATACAACCTGGCGCTCGGCAACCGCCGCGCCGAGTCGATCCGTCAGTTCCTGGTGGGCTTCGGGCTCTCCCAGGCCAACTTCGAGATCGTTTCGTTCGGCGAGGGTCGGCCGCTCCAGCAGGGTCAGACCGAGGCCGCGTGGGCCCGGAACCGGCGTGGTCAGTTCGTGATCACCGCAGGTGCCAACGCGATCAACCCCGGCAACTGAACGGATGACCTCGTGGCCCCTCCCCCGGGTAGTCTCCGGGGGAGGGGTCCCTGTCTATATGAGGCATAGAGATCGGCTCCAGCCCCTGGCCTCCGTAGCCCTGGCGCTCGCGCTCGCCGGGTGCGCGACCAAGGGCGACATCAGGACGCTGCAGGCCGAGCTGGGTGACGAAGTGCGCGCGCTCGCGGCGCGGCAGGATTCCCTGCTCGCTGAGTTGCGTTTTCTGAACTCGTCGACGCAGGACACCCTGCGCACTCAGGCCGATCAGCTCTTCGACTTCCGCGGCGAGATCACCCGGCAGGTCCAGGCAATCACGCAGACTCTCGCTCGGCTCGAGGCCCTCACGGGAGAGAACCAGCGCGGTATCGCGAGCGTGCGCGATCAGCTGGCGAACATCCGCCGGCTCCCCACGGGGCCGTCGGCGCCCCCGCCATCGACGGACTCCGCCCAAACGGCGCCAACCAATCCTGAGACGGTGGGTGGCACCGGCGGGAACGCAGAGCAGCTCTGGAACATCGCTCGCGAGCAGCATCAGCGCGGCAGCTTCGGCACCGCGCAACGCGCGTACGAGCAGTTCCTCGAGGACTATCCGACACACGCGCTCGCACCCGACGCGCACTTCTACCTAGCGGACATCCTCACGCAGCTCGACAGGCCCGACGACGCGCTCGAGGCTTTCCAGGAGATCCTGACGCTCTTCCCGACGGCGGCCAAAGTGCCGGACGCGCTCTATCGGATCGCGGTGCTCCAGTCGGAGGCGGGTGACCAGGACGACGCGCGGGCCACTCTGGAGCGCATCGTGAACACGTATCCCGACGCCACGATTGCCATGCTCGCGCGGGATATGCTCGAGGAGCTGCGGTAGCGGCGTCGGTTGCGACCCGCTAGCTGACCCATGCGGTGTCCGGGGTGCGACGCCACCGAGAACCGGGTGGTCGACACGCGGGCGAGTCGCGGAGGAAGGGCGGTCCGGCGGCGCCGCGAGTGCGTCGTGTGTGGCGCTCGCTTCACCACCTACGAGTACGTGGAGGAGCTGCCCATCCAGGTGCTGAAGCGCTCCGGTGCGGTGGAGGCGTTCGACCGCGGCAAGCTGCTGGAGAGCATTCGTGTGGCTTGCGCCAAGCGCCCGGTTTCCGCTTCGCAGATGGAACAGCTCGTCGATCGTATCGAGGACGAGCTGTCGCGGGCGGCAGGGCTCGAGGAGCCCAGCGTGCGACTCGGGGCGCGGGTCATGGACCTGCTGCGGCCGCTCGACCGTGTGGCGTACGTCCGCTTCGCGTCGGTCTATCGGAACTTCCAAGATGCGGGCGAGTTCCAGGAATTCGTCGACGAAATGGCCGCCGCGCAGGCGCGCGAGGAGCTCCGCAAGAACCAGGTCGAGCTCCCTTTGTGAGCGCCGCCGGCTGAGCGACCTGAGCAGGATATAGCACCATGGCGCGTGAGCGTAATCCGCGAGGCGAGATGCCCTTCTTGGAGCACCTGGAGGAGCTCAGGTGGCGCATCCTTTGGGCGCTCCTCGCCATGGCCGTGGGCACGATCGTCGGGCTCTTGATCGTGTTCAACTACCCGGTGCTCGACTTCCTGCTCGCGCCCATCCGGGATGCGCGCAGCGACCCGACGTTGCGCCTCATCTATCTGTCGCCGGCCGATCCGTTTTTCATCACGATGAAGCTCGGCATATACTGCGGTCTGATTCTCTCGTTTCCGATCGTCGTCTACCACATCTGGGCGTTCCTGTCCCCGGCGCTCGAGAAGCGCGAAAAGCGCGCGGTGATTCCTGCGCTCTACCTCGGGCTCGGCCTCTTCATCGCCGGCGCTGCGCTCGCGTACTTCATCGCCCTTCCGGTCACGCTCGCGTTCTTCCAGGCCATCGAGACGGAGGCGCTGCAGGGGCAGCTCGAGATCAACGCGACCATCGGCTTCGTCGTGAAGCTGCTGCTCGCGTTCGGGGCGGTGTTCGAGCTGCCGGTCGTAATCATGGGCCTGAGCGTGCTGGGGCTCGTCACGCCGGCGTTCCTGCGCTCCAAGCGCCGCCACGCCATCGTGATCATCACGATCCTGGCGAGCTTCCTCACGCCGGGCGACATCATCACGCTCACCATCATGATGATGGTGCCGCTCATCTTCTTGTATGAGCTGGGGATCATTCTCTCCGTGGGCATCTATCGCGGGAAGAAGAGGCGCGCGGAGGAGTACGCCGCCGGCCTCGACACCTCGACCGGAGCGGTGGAGGCGCCGTGATGCGAGCGCGGCTCAGGTTCGCGGCGCTCGCGGTTGGACTGGTCGCGACTGCCGCGCCCGGGCGGGTCGCGGGACAAGCGGGGTCGGGTGGGGCACAGGGCGGCGCGGCTGCGGCGCCCCAGCAGACCGACTCCACCCGTTTGCAGATCTTCGATCGTCTGCGCCGGCTCGGGCGCGCGCCGGGCGCCGACAGCGTGCTCTACGTGCAGGACTCGTTGCGTCTCGCCGAGGCTGCCGCAGGCGTCCGACCCGGGGCGGGGGCTGGCCTCGACTCCATAGCGACGGCGCTCATGACCATGCCCGGCTACTCGCTCACGGAGTACCGCGGGGCGTCGGCGGACTTCCGCGCGGAAGAGCGCGTCTTGGTGCTGCGGGCGGACAGCGCACAGCGAGCCAGGGTGGTACAGGAGGGGATGCAGGTCGAGGCCGACACGTCCATCACGTTCGACCAAACGACCGGCTTGGTACAGATGCGCGGGATGACCACGTTCACGCCGCCTACGGGCGATCCGGTCGAGTCCCCGCAGATGGTGTACGACCTCGACCAGGGGCGCGGGTCTGCGCTCGATGCCCAGACCTCGTACATGCAGCAGGGCCAGAAGTGGCTGGTGCGCGGCGACATGCCGTTCGCAGCCCAGGACTCTTCGTTCATGTCGCACGCCCGCTTCACCTCGTGCGACCTGACGGTTCCGCACTCGCACTTCGAGACCGACGAAATCAAGATCGTCGGAGGCCGAGTGCTGGTGGCGCGCGGGGTGCGACTGCGTTTTGGAGACGTGCCGGTGTTCTGGTTGCCGTTCATCGCTCAGAGTCTGTCGTCCGGCCGGGCCTCGGGGCTCCTCACGCCGCGGTTCTCGATGAACGACATCGTGCGCACGTCGGGCGGCTATCGGCGCCGCGTGAGCAACATCGGCTTCTATTGGGCGATGAGCGACTACTCCGACGCGCTCGTGGCCATGGATTGGTTCAGCCAAACGTTTTTCAGCGTCACCGGCTCGATGCAGTACCGCTTCAATCGGAACTTCCTGCAGGGCACCACGAACGTACGACGCTACTGGCGTGAGGGTGGCTCGACCGAGCTCTCTTTCGACACGCAGCACTCCTGGCAGCCCGACGAGCGCACCGACCTCCGACTGTCCGGTCGATATGCGTCGAGCAACGCGTTCGTTCGAGAAAACTCGTTCAACCCGCGTGAGGTAACGCAGTCGATCGACTCCGAGGGCGGTCTCAACCGTCGCTTTGGTTGGGGGGCCGTCTCGATCTCGGCCAACCGGCAGCAGTATCTGTCGGACGACCGCACCGAGTGGACGCTCCCCTCCGCCAACCTCTCCCTCTCGCCGATCACGCTCTTTCGCTCCGCGCCCACGGACTCGCACTTCTGGAACAACATGACGTGGTCGGGCTCGAGCAACGTTCGCCGTAACACGGTGGATCGGCTCCGGCCTGACACGTTCACGATCGCACAGGCGAGCACGGCGCGCACCGGTGGCGGGCTATCCAGCAACCTGAGTCTCGGCCGACTCACGTTCTCGCAGTCGGTCGACTTCTCCCAGGACGAGACGCTGGGTGTGCCCGAGGCGCTCCTCGCTTTCGGTGACAGTGCCGACAAGGCGCTCCTGGTCACTGGGGCCCCCGCGCGTGACATTGCGCAGGCGAACCTCGGATGGTCGACCTCGGTGAACTACCAGCAGCAGCTCATCGGCTCGACCACGTTGACCCCACGGCTCGGGATTTCGGGCAACCTGTTCCGAGCGGACACCTCCACGTTCGCCAACGACTTCGTGTCCGCTCCCTCGCGCGTCTCGTTCGGCGCCAACCTGAAGACCGACATCTACGGGTTCTACCCTGGCTTCGCCGCCTTCGAGGCGGTGCGTCACAAGATCTCGCCGTCGTTCGACTACCAGTGGAGCCCCGAGTCTTCTCCGACCCAGCTACAAAGGAACGTGTTCGGCTCGCGCGTGCTGCGGCCGCAGAACGTCGTCGCGGTCACGCTCAATCAAACGTGGGAGGCCAAGCGGCGGTCGGATACGCCTGCGCCCGGGGCCGATTCCAGCGCCACTGCGGTCGATGCGTCCACTGCGGCCGGTCCCGCGCCGGCCACGAGCCTCACCGAGGGGGTCGGCTCGTCTCTGGCCACGAGTGACGCCCAGACGGGCCCGCGGAGGGTGCAGCAAGCTCAGATCGTCAGCCTGCTTGCGCTGCGCACCAGCGTGGTCCGCTACGACTTCGTGCAGGCCGACTCCACCGGGAGCTTCCTGCAGGGCTTCGAGACCAGGCGGCTCTCGAACCAGATCTCGTCGGATATCCTGCGGGGGCTCACGGTCTCGATGGACCACGAGCTGTTCGCGGACACCAAGAGTGGATCAGCGATCGCCTCTCGGCGCTTCGCGCCCCACCTCGCTCAGGTCAATCTGTCGTTCTCGTTGGGCTCGAGCTCCGCCCTCTTCCGCTGGCTCGGCTTGTCGCGTGGCGCCACCAGCGAGGGTCCTACTGCGGGACCTCAGGGTCCGGTTGGGCTTCCCGGTATCCCGGGCGCGACGGACGAATCCAGCATCGTCCCGAATGGGAGCGCGATGGGCCGTCCGCTCCCGGCGGCGACGCGGGCGAGCGCCGGCGGATGGAACGCGAATTTCTCGTATTCGCTGCAACGCCCCCGCGACGGGAGCCTGACTTCGAGCCAGATGATCACGGGGTCGCTCCAGCTCCAGCCGACCGATGCGTGGACGCTCGCCTGGCAGACCGCCTACGACCTCGAGGCCGGGTCTTTCAACGACCACTCCATCCGGCTCACGCGCGACCTGCACGAGTGGCAAGCGAACTTCGACTTCCTGCAGACGGCCACGGGCAACTGGAGCTTCCGCTTCGAGGTGTCCCTGCTGGCGAACCGGGATCTGAAGTTCGACTACGACCAGCAGAACCTCGATCTGGGGATCCCGAGCCAGCGTCGCTAGTGGTTCGTCCCCGAATTCCAAGGGACTTCGGGGACGAGCCGCTCGCCGCGGACTCCGTCCGGCTATCCTGTCTCCGGTCGACCTCAGGTGTGTCCTCGCCGGGGGACGGTCGCACCGTCGTCCCTTTGCGGTAACTCCTTTGTCGACAATTGGTTGGCGATTGGTACGCTGCGTGCATTCCTCCTGGCGGGAGAGGCGGGTGAGGCCTGGGTGGGTCAAGACCGAGGCGTCCCCCTCCGACAATGGGATCAAATGAGGAGGAAGCCATGAGGCGCGCGGCGATCGTCACCCTGCTTCTGACGGGTTCGCTCTCGGCATGCGACAACGACGTTCTCGTGCCGGTCGCGGGGGGGACTCCCGAAGCCCCTCGCGCCCTCGCGGTTCGGTACTACGCGGGCGCCGTTACCGTCGAGTGGGAGCTCGCCCCAGGATGGGACGGTGAGGCGTTTCGTGTGTACTCGCGCCGCACGAGCGACGCGAACTACTACATGATCGCGGAAGTCACCAGCTGCTCCGGCGGGCTCTGCTCGTACGAGGACTGGAACGTCTCTCCCGGCCAAACCTACCTGTACTACGTGAGCGCGGTCGACCCCGACTCGGGCATCGAGACGGCCTCCGCTTCCACGGTGCAGGTCTTCGTGCCGACCCCCACCCCCCCTCCGGTCCCTGATGCGCCGTACGTGATCGCGCTCGACGACGCCAATTTCTTCACCTGGGGGAACGCCGCCCGCACAGCCGCCGACTTCGCGTTCTACCGCGTGTATCAGCAGGCGGGAGCCACGAGCTACTTGCTGGGAGAGACCGACTCCGAGGGCTTCCTCGACCTGCTCGCCGCGAACGGGACGACCTACACGTACTTCGTGACCTCCGTCGACGACGACGGGCACGAGAGCGGTGGGAGCGCATCCGCCTCGGGCACACCTCGCCCCGATTTCACGGGGGAGTGGGTGTACGACTTCTTCGCGAAGCCTACGACGTCTGGCTTCCGGTTCGTTACCAACGAAGCTACCAACCCGATTCGCAGCGGGACCGCGGCGTCGCGTCACTTCCGCCTGGAGACCTACGTGAACGGCTGGTGGCTCGTGCCTGGGCCAGGGACGTCGATCCACCAGACGGGCTTCGCGACCACGGCACTGAAGTGCGGCGTGGCGGCCGATGCGGGCTGCGCGGACGTGTCCGTGGCTCCGACCTCTGGCTACTCGACGGCGGACATGCAGCTCGATCCCCAGACTACCTACGTGTTGCGGGTGATTGGTGACGACGGGCTCGCGCATTACGGCGCCATCCGCGTCGTGCTGCTCGGCTACGATCAGAGTAACGATCCGATCATGATCTTCGATTGGGCCTACCAGCTGCAGCCGGGTAACCCGGCGCTCGTCGTCGCGCCGGGCGAGTAAGGCGGAACGACTCGCGAACGGTCGCGGGATGGGGCCCGGATGCCGAGCGGCGTCCGGGCCCCCTGCTTTTCAGGCTAGTTTACCGCATGCTCAAGGTACTCGAGTGCGTGCCGAACTTCTCCGAGGGCAGGGACCTCTCCAAGGTGCGTGCCCTCGTCGACACGATCGCGGCCGCCGGCGCCGATGTGCTCGACTGGTCGGCGGATCCCGACCACCACCGCTCGGTGATCACCTTCATCGGTGACGAGAAGAGCGTGGAGGAGTCGGCCCTCGCTGCGGCTCGCTTCGCCCTGGAGCACATCGACCTGCGATCCCACGTGGGGGTGCACCCGCGCATCGGCGCGCTGGATGTGCTTCCTTTCGTGCCGCTGGCCGGTGCGTGCATGGAAGACGCAGTCGCCGTGGCGCATAGGGTTGGGCGGCGTGTGGGCGAGCTCGGCGTCCCCGTGTTCTACTATGCGGTGGCTTCCAGTCCTCCCGCGCGCGGGCTCGCCGAGCTGCGCAGGGGCGGGTTCGAAGCGATGCGAGCAGGATTCCCAGGCGGGCTGGTCGCCGATGAGCCGCCCGGGGCCCGTTTCCCGCACCCGACTGCTGGCGCGACCTGCGTGGGTGCCCGCGAGGTTCTGCTCGCCTGGAACGTGTACGTCGAGGGCGTGGGTCTCGAGGACGCGCGCGCGGTAGCCGCGCAGATCCGTGAGCGGGGTGGGGGCTTTCAGGGGCTGCGAGCGCTCGGCATTCACTTGCCGCGACAGGATCGCGTGCAGATTTCGATGAATCTGGAGGACCCGGATCGCACGTCCCCGGTGGCCGTCTTCGAGGCGATCGACCGCGAAATCGCCAAGCGCGGTGGCCGTGTCGCAGAGACCGAGGTCATTGGCATGCTCCCCGATACCCTTGTGCATCCGGCGGCGGTAAACAGATTACTCCTTCCTGACCTGGGACCCGCCCGGGTCCTGTCCCGTCGTGTATCCCAGTACGTCCGGGAGCACACGAGCGGGCACACGGAGATCCCGGACAGCGCCGAATGAGCATCGAGTCGCTCAAGCAACAGGCCCGTCGCCACGAGCAGAACGAGGAGTGGGACAAGGCGCTCGAGCAGTACACGAAGGCCATCGAGGAGCTCTCGCAGGATGAGCAGACCGACATCGGCTTGGTCAACCGGGTGTGCGACCTGTTCGTCCGGGTCGGGAAGGTAGACAAGGCCGTCGAGTACTTCGAGCAGGCCGTCGACCTGTACCGCGAGGCGTTCCTCCCGAACAACGCCATTGCCGTCTGCAAGAAGATCATCCGCAGCGCGCCGAATCGGCCCCAGGTCTATCTCAAGATCGGCCAGATCCGTGCGGAGCAGGGCTTCTTGCCCGACGCGCGCGCGAACTTCCTCACGTACGCCGAGCGCATGCAGAAGTCGGGCAACCTCGACGAGTCGTTCCGCGCGCTCGTCGAGTTCTGCGATCTCGCCCCCGACGATGTGCAGGTGCGCATCACGGTGGCGGACCAGATGGCCTCCAACAAGCGCACCGGCGAGGCCGTCCAGCAGCTGCTCGTCGCGTACCGGCACCTGTCGCAGTCGGGCGAGGTCGACCTCGCCAAGGGCATCGAGAAGAAGATCCTGGCCTTGGACCCGAATGCCGACCTCGGCTCCGCACTGGCCGCCGGCGCAGGGAGCAGCGTGTCCGCCGACGGGGAGATCGAGGCGTCGTTCGGTGAAATCGAGCTCGGCGGCGCGGCGGAGGCGAGGGCGAAGGCCGAGGCCAGTGACTTCTCCATGGCCAAGCCGGAGGACCTCCAGCTGTCGGTTCCCGCTGGTGGCGGCATCCAGGAGGAAGAAGAAGAGGGTGGCTTCGACCTCCCGACGATGAGCATCGAGGAGCCCGCCGGCGCGGAGGAGGAGGCGCAAGAGGAAGAGGGCGGCGGCTTCGACCTCCCGATGATGAGCTTCTACGAGGCCGATGCGAAGCAGGAGGAAGCCCCGATCGAGCTGCCCATGATGGGCTTCGACGAGCCCGCGCCGGCCGAAGAGGAGCCTGTCACCGAGCTTCCGATGATGAGCTTCGACGAGTCGGAGGCTCCTGCGGTCGAGGCGGGTTTGACCGACTTCGGCTCCGGCCCCTCGCAGGCCATGCAGGAGGCCATGGAGGAGGCACGTCCTGAGCCCGTCCCGTCGCCGGCACGGCCCGCTGCCGCTCCGCCGCCGCCTGCGGCCCCCAAGCC
>VGVR01000050.1 GCA_016873995.1 Gemmatimonadota bacterium | reverse complement strand
GCCACCTCGGCTCGCGCGCCCGTGTCCGCGACACGGCCTGCCGCGGCCGGGGCGGGCTCGGAGGGACCCGTCGTCTGCGCCTCGAGCGCAGACGCCGCCCGCTCTGATTCTTCCAGCTGGAGCGCGTCATCCGCCGCGGGCGCCGCCGCGGCTTCCTGCGCCGTCGCGGCCACGTCCGCGCCTCCAGCGCGCTCGAGCGGCGCGATGGGCACGGCTTCACCGCCGCGGAGCATCCACCCCGTCCCGAGCGCGAGCACGACCGAGGCCGCCCAGCTCATGCGGTACAGGCGCACGGACATTGTGCTGCGCTCCGCCTTGGTGGTGCGCACGACGTACGCGCGCAGCTCCTCGAACGTGGGCACCTCGACCTGCGGCGCCGCCAATCCGAGGATCGCGTTCGCGTCCTCGCGCACCTTTCGCTCCTCCGCCAGCCTCTCCATGCACATGGCACACGTCTCGACGTGCTCCCGGATGCGACGTGCCTCCGCTGCCGGATACTCGTCGAGTGCGCCGTCCAAGTACGCATGCAGCGCACCTTCATCGACGTGCGACATCGAATTGCTCCTTTTGCTGATATGCCTCTGCCAGCCGCTTGCGCGCGCGGGCGAGCGTCGTGCCGACCGCGCCTACCGCGAGCCCCGTCTGGTTGGCGATCTCCGTGTAGCTCTGTCCCGCGTCCCAGAGAAGGAGGACCTCGCGATCCGTCTCCGAGAGCGCGTCGAGCGCCTCACGCACCTTCCCCCATTGCTCGCGCTCGGCCATCTCGGCCGCCGCGTCCTTCATCGACTCCTCCCGACTCTCCGCCTCGCCCTTGAGCAGCACGAGGTGCTTCCTGCGCCGAATGACCGTGCGGGCTTCGTCGCGCGCGAGGTTCGCCGCCACCTGGAAGAGCCACGCGCGGGGGCGCTTGGGCTCGTGCTGCAGCGCCCGCACGAACGCCTCCTGGGCGAGGTCCCGGGCCCGCTCCGCGTCCCACACTTTGCGGTGGAGGAAGCGGACCAGGTCCGGGAACGTGCTCCGGTAGAGGTCATTCCAGTCGATGCTCACGGATCGCCTTGGTTCTCCGTCACTGCGGGTTCACTGGCCGCGGAAGCCGGCCACCAGCTCCCGTAGCTCGGTCGGGGTCATCGATTCGTTGCCGTCGCTCCCAACCCGCACGCTCACCCGCGCGCCCGCCACGACCACCTCACCACCCTCCCGCAGCACCGCCTCGAGCTCGGGCAACGCCCTAAGCAGCTCGAAGTACGCGGCGCTGAAGGTCTTCACGCGGATCACCCTCTGGTTCGCATGCGCGGTGTCGGTCCACGCTCCGTCCCGCAGGACGAACACGCGGCCGCCCAAGGCACGAGTGTCGCTCCGGCCCGCGAGATCGGCCAGGATCTCGTCTTCGGCCGCCTTCAGATCGGCCTCGTTCCTCGCCGCCCTGCGCTGGCGCGCCGACTCCGCCGCCTGTACCGCGCCGGCTCCGCTCGCCGCAGCCGGCGTGGAGGGCGCATTCGCCCGATTGAAGCCGATGCCCGGGTCCCCGCGCCACCCGCCACCTCCCCCACTGCCTGGCATCGGCACGGGCACCGGCCGCCCCGCAACCATGTCCGGCTCCTGCACCAGATACGCCGTGTACCGGCTCGGCAGGCCGTAGCGCAGCGCGAGCGTGCGGATCTCTTCGACCAAGCTGCCCGTCTCGCCCTCCGTCCAGATCTGCCGCTCCAGGTGCCCCAGCTTCCGCGCCGCCCAGAGGCGCGGGGTATACGCGTTCTCGTCCGACTCGCGAGGGAACGTCACGTCCGTCGAGAACTGGAGCGGACGGCCGGTTCGCTCACCCCGCACCGTGATGCGACCGCGCCCGTCTTCCGCGAACCGACCGAAGAGCACCAGCTCCTCGCCGGCGAACACGTCCGGCAGGCGCACCGGATACACTTCAGCGATGTCGAAGCGAGCGCCGTCGAGCTCCAGCTCGGTCAGCACCGGGTTCCGGATCTTCGCCGCCAGGATCGAGATCACGCGCTCGACGTTCTCGCCGGGCTGCACGTAGTCGGTGTCGCCTCTGCCGGCCTCACCCAACCGGTCGAGCAGATGCGTGTTCACGTCGTGCCCCACGCCGAACGCGAACACACGCGCGCGGCCGACACGCCGCTCCGCCAGGTCGGCGAGGCGCTCGGGTGACTCATCTCCCACGGACGGGAGCCCGTCGGTCAGGAAGAGCACGACGGGGAGGCGCCCGCGCGGGCTCTCCAGGCGGAACGCCTCCTCGAGCGCACCGGCGATGTTGGTGCCGCCGTCCGCCACGAGGTCGTCGACCCACCTGCGAGCTCGCTCGAGCCCCGCGCCGCGTGCGGGCGTCCAGTCGCTCGAATGCACGCGCACCGCGTTGGAGAACGCGACCAGGCGGAAGCGGTCCTCGGATGCGAGCGTGCCGAGGAGCTGCTGCAGCGCCTGGCGCGCCTGCTCGATCTTTTCGCCGGACATGGAGCCCGACACGTCGAGCACGACCGTCACGTCGCGCGGCTGGCGCGCGCCCGTGTCCAAGCTGGGCGACAGGGTCAGCATGAAGTATCCATCCTCCCCCGGCGGGCGATGCGTCGCCACCGAGAGCCCCACCGCGTCTCCCGCGAGCGGGAAGAACATCGACAAGCGGCCGAAGACCTCCTCGTCCACGGTGACGGTCATGCTCTCCCCGCGCCGATCGACATCGATGTCGTGCGTGGGCGAGAACGGCTCCAGGAAGTGCGACGCGTCCGCGACACGCACCTCGAAGCGCGAACGGGTGTGTTCGGGGCGCGGACGCCGCTCGGGCTCGCGGCCGTGTTGCGCGGCGTCGCCGTCTTGTGGGCGCACGTCGCCGGCTGGGCGCACGTCGCCAGCTGGGCGCACGTCGCCGCGGTGCACGTCGCCGGTCTGACGCACAGCACCCGCGTACAGCAGCTGCAGCGCGTTCCCCGCCCGCTCGAGCACCTGCGTGTAGCGGAGCGTCACGCGCCTCTCTTCACCCGGCTGAATCGGGAAGATGCGCGCGCGGAGCAGGCCGTGTCCGGCCAGCTCGATGAGCGCCGGATCGGCCCGCCTACGCACGATCTCCTCGTAGATGTGACGGGCCCTGTCCCCATCCATGATCTCGCCCCGCAGCTCCGCGTCGCCCTGGAAGAGAGAGAAGCCCTGGAAGACCGCCTCTCCGGGGAGCGGATAGAGATAGTCACCCTCCGCGAGCCGGCGGCCGTGGTTCACGAACCACTCCGACACCTCGATGTGGGCCACGCGCCCCTCGATACGAACGAGCACTTCGCTGCGCGTCCGGTCGACGGCGAAGCCGCCCCGGTCCACGCCGTGCTCGATCCACCCCTGCGCCGAAACTGCCGGCGCACCCGTCACCACGATCGCCGCCGCCATCGCCGCCCTCAGGAAAGCCCGCACCACGCCGCTCCTCGTGCCCACACGCACCTCCCTCTATTGGTCCGTCTGCCCTATAGGACGGACCACCCAGCCCCCCTTGCACACCCTCCGAATTCCTTCGTGATTTTTGGTCCGATCGGGACCTCAAGGCAGTGGAGGAAGCTCTGCGCATCGTGGTGTTGGGCGGCGGCCGAGTGGGGGGCGCAATCGTGCGCGACCTCGCCGCCGAAGACGACTTCTCGGTGTTGGTGGTCGACGTCGACCCCATCCGTGTCGAGCGCCTCACGGACGTCGGAGCCGACGGGGTCATCGCCGACCTCTCCGATCCGAAGACCGTCACGAAGGCCGTGAAGGACGCGGACCTGGTCGTCGGCGCGGTGCCCGGTTTCCTCGGCTACCAGACCGTGCAGCGGGTGCTCGAGTCCGGCCGGCCGATGGTCGACATCTCGTTCTTTCCCCAGGATGCGTTCGGACTCGACGCGCTCGCCAAACAAGCCGGCGTTCCGTGTCTGGTCGACTGCGGGATCGCGCCCGGGCTCTCGAACCTGGTGCTCGGGCGCATGGAGGCCGAACTCGACGACACCTCGTCGTTCCACTGCCTCGTCGGCGGTCTGCCGGTGGAGCGCGCGTGGCCCTGGGAGTGCAAGGAGCTCTTCTCGCCCGGCGACGTCATCGAGGAGTACATGCGCCCCGCGCGCCTACGCCGTCATGGCGTCGAAGTCACCCTGTCCGCCCTGTCGGAGGTCGGGCTGGTCGAGTTCCACGGACTGGGATCGCTCGAGGCGTTCAACACCGATGGGCTCCGCTCGCTGCTGAAGACGTGCAGGACACCCAACATGGTGGAGAAGACGCTGCGCTATCCCGGACACGCCGAGCGCATGCGCGTACTCCGCGAGGCGGGCTTCTTCTCGACGGAGGAGATCCAGGTCGCCTCCGGCATGGTCCGCCCGCGCGACGTGACCGAAACGCTCCTCTTCAATGCCTGGCACTTCGAGGACGGCGAGCCCGACCTCACCGTCATGCGCCTCGTGATCGAGGGCACCAAGGACGGCAAGCACGTCCGCCACACGTACAACGTGCTCGACTACTACCACACGGACACCGAGACGTCGTCCATGGCGCGCACCACCGGCTACACCTGTACGGCGATGGTGCACCTCCCGGCGAACGGCCTCTGGCAGGAACCCGGGCTCGTTCCGCCCGAGACGGTCGGAAGGCGGAAGGAGTGCTTCGACGCGATCCTGGCGCACCTCAAGGATCGCGAGGTGCACGTGTTCCACCGCGTCGACCATGACTGAGGCGGGCCCGGGCCTCACCCTGAGCGGCGAGTGTGGCGAGCTACCGGGCGGGCGCCCTCCGTACGGGGTAGTCGCCACGCGCGATCTGCTCGTCGAAGAAGGCCCAGCCCAAGAGCCCGTCGTCCGAGCGCGGCTCGAGCAGCGTGAACGCCAGCCGGGCCAGCTGCTGATCCAACGGCACGACGAGGGTTCCGACAGGTAGCGTCTCGGTCGCCGACACCCACGCACCGAACAGCTCGCGCTCCGTCCGCGCCTGGAACGGGCGGGCCGCGACGGCCGTCGAGTCGATGCGGAAGCGCTCGACGATCACTTCCTGCGGAGCAGACAGGCGTTCCGTGCGAATCCCATGCATGCGGAGGCGCCCAATGGCCTCGTCGGCTTCGGGAAGCACGTAGTAGGCGAGAGGCGCGACAGCCGTCTCCGTCGCGTCGAACGCCCCGTACTCGTACATCGACGTCGGCGTCTCCATGTCGAGGCGCAGGTGCATGGGGAGTCCCGTGACGGGGTGCGGCTCCTCGCGCACGGCACCGAGCAGGATGCTCACGGGCTCGGGCGAGCGCCGGAACCCCGCGCGAACGGCGAGCTGGCGCCCGGTCACCGGGGCGGCGTCCGCCGCCGCGACCACCTCGCGGATCTCCGCCGCGTGCTCCCCCGCGAACCCGAGCACCTCGTCCACGAACACGCGCGTCATGCGCACGCGGTCCTCGAACGTCAGGTACGCGTACGCCTCGCTCAGGATCGCGATGCGATTCCGGAGACCGACGTAGTTGTTGTTGAAGCGGGGCCGGTGGTCGAACGTGTACCACCCCGCCGGGTTTCCGCCCAGGTTGCCGTAGTAGTAGAACTTCCAGCCGCGCGCACGCTCGACGCGCCGCGTCACCTCGGGAATCCAGCGCTCGCGCAGGAACGCGTCGATCGCGCCGGGCGTGTTGGGGTGGAGCGGCGTGGCGTACGTGAGGTGGTACGCGTGGTCGGTGCCGTTCGTGGTATGCAGATCGATGACGACATGCGGGTCGTAGTCGGTCATCATCTCCGCGAACGCGCGCGCCTCGGGCGAGTCGAGCTTCATGTGGTCGCGGTTCAGGTCGAGGCCCTGCGCGTTCGCGCGCGTCCCCATGCCACCGATCGGCCCGTACTGGAGAGGGCGGTTGTCGAGCGCCACGTACTCGTTCCCGTCCGCGTTGTAGATCGGCGCGATCAGCAGGACCAGGTCGTCTGCCCATGTCGCCGCGTACATCCCGTCCAGGTAGTCGCGCACCAACATCAACACGGCTTCTTTCCCCTCGACCTCGCCCGCGTGGATGTTCCCCTGGATGTAGACGCGGATCTTGCCGGTGGCGCGGACGTCGTCCGGGCGGGCTGAGGGCGCTCCGACGACGATCAGAGGGAGCCGCCTCCCCTCGTACGAGAAGCCCATGACCGTGAGGTGCACGTCGTCACCCGAAGGGGACGACAGTCGATCGGCGAGCGCGACCACGTCCGCGTAGCTGCTCGTCTCTCGGTACTCGGTTCGCTCCGCCCGGGTGAGGAGGGCGTCGGGCACCGGCTGGGCCGACAGGGGGACGGCGACGAGCGCCGCCGCGGCGAAGAGGGCCTTCATCCGCCATGTCTACGGCCTACCAGGTGCGCTGCGCAATGCTGTAGCTTCGCGCATGACCCTTCCTATCTTCTACGACTGCCACAACTGCCCGTCGTACTGCTGCACCTACCCGCGCATCCCCGTCACCAAGCGGGACGTCCAGCGGCTCGCGAAGCACTTCGGCCTCACCGAAATCGGCGCGCGCCGCAAGTTCACCAAGCCCGGGTGGACCGAGCGTGAGCGCGTGCTACGGCATCAAAAGGACAAGATATTCGGCAGCGCCTGCCAGTTCCTCGATGCCAAGACGCGGCTCTGCACCATCCACGCAGCACGCCCGTCGATCTGCCGACAGAACCCGACCGGCCGCTCGTGCGGCTACTACACTTTCCTCATGGCCGAGCGCAAGGATCAGAATGATCCCAAGCTCAACGTGCGTGCCTACAACGTGCCGGGAGAGTATCCGCAGCTGGAAGAGTAGCCACCGTGAAGCCGCCGCAGCCGACGCAGACCGGGGCCGGATGCTGCGGCGGCCGAATCCGCCGGACTTCGGGGACGAGCCACTAGCTCGCGTACCAGAGAGCAGCGAAGAAGTGACACGTGGAGCCTGCGAGCACGAACAGGTGCCACACGAAGTGGCTGTGGCGTAGCGCGGGCCGCGCGTAGAACGCGGCACCCACCGAGTACATCAGGCCTCCGAGCACCAGCCAGGCGAGTCCGGCCGTCTCGATACGAGCCACGAGCGGACGGATCGCGATGAGCACGAGCCATCCCATGATCAGGTAAGCCGCGAGCGACACCCGCGGCCAGCGCACGCCAGCGAACAGCTTGGTGGCGACCCCCACCGCAGCCACGCCCCACACCAGGCCGAAGAGCGTCCACCCCCACGGCCCCTCGAGCACACCGAGCGTGAATGGCGTGTAGGTGCCCGCGATGAGCACGAAGATCGCCGCGTGATCGCAGCGCTGCAGCAGGCCGCGGAGCTCCGAGCGTTGCGCGAGGTGGAACGCGGTCGATGTCAGATAGAGAAGGATGAGGCTGGCGCCGAAGACACTCCCGGCGACGATGTCCGCCGCACCGCCGCGTGCCACTGCACCCACGATCAGCAGGGGCGTCGCCGCGATCGCGCACAGCAGGCCCACGCCATGACTCATCCCATTCGCCACCTCGGCCGCCCTCGTCGTCGTCATTTCGCTACGCCAAGAACGTGAGATCGTAGATCGCGCACGAGCTGAGCGCGGTCCAGACGAGCCCGCCGATCACGACTTTGCCGAGACCGCACGGTCAGTTGGGCCCTCCGCCGACCGACATCACCGCCGAGACCCCGGCGGAGAACGACCCGCCGTCGGCGGCGATCGGAACCTGGACGATCGGGGCTAGCGACATGCGCTGGCGGAACATGAGAAACCCCAGGGAGACGGCCAGGACGCCGTACGTGTCGTGAGTCGTCGACGCGCCCGAGACGCCGTCGTCGAGCCTGTGTCGCTCGCGCAGGAGAGTCAGCTCCGCGCCGGGCACCACGAACACGTTTGGCTCCACCTCGACCTTGGATCCGAAGCCCAAGCCCACCGAGGTGGTGAACGTCGTTAAGTCGACCCCCAGGAGCTCGTAGTCGTAACCGTATCCGATGCCGACGAGTGGGCAGAAGCTGACCGGGGTGTCCGCCAGTGCCCTTTCGTAGCCGAGGGAGCCCGAGACCACATCCAGATGCAGACCGATCGGATTGTTGTACTCGTTGCGGCTGAACGAGCCCGACGCGAATAGCGAGGACCCCACCGTGACGCCTCCGCTCGACGTCTTCCCACCGTCGAAGAAGACCACGCTCCCGTTGGCGTTCGCCAGCCACATACCGGCGAGAGGCGCAGAGCCGCGGCAGATCTGCGCGCTCGCGGTGGCGGGGACGGCGAGCCCGACAGCGAGGCCCAGCAGGAACGCGCGAGGGAACATCGCAGACCCTCCGAGGTGGGGTGCAGGTCGCCGATCTTACTCGACCGAGCGTTCGAGCGGTACCTATTTGAACCAAGAGCGTGTCTCGCACCACTCTATAGGATGTGACGAACAGGACCCCCTCGCAGGTCATCGACGTCACCGCGATCAAGGTGTGGTACTGGATCGACATGGCGCGGATCGCCCTCGCGCGGGACCTGAGACGGGTGGAGCTACAGGTCGCGCTCCTGTCCAAGCGAATCGACGCCACGCACGACCGCTGACGGCCGTGTCAGTCGCCGGCAGCGCGCGGTCGGCGGCGGCGCCCCGGAGGCCTACCGGTCACCCCGCGCGCGCCTCGGGCTGCAGCAGCCCGAGAATGTTGCCGTCCGGGTCCTTGATGTACGAGAGCAGTCCGACCCCTGGAATGGCCATCTTCGGGAGCGCCGTCGAAGCGCCGAGCTCGAGCGCGCGGGCGAGCGTTCCGTCGAGGTCAGGGACCTCGACCGTGCAGACGAACGCATTCACGCTCTGCCCGTCTGTCGGCGGCGCACCCCGCCGCGGGAGGAGTCCACCATTGATGCCCGGCTGATCCGCCGGGCCCGAGTCGATCAGCCAGTAGGGGTTCTCGCCCCACTTCTGGATCTTCCAGCCGAGGAGCTCCGCGTAGAAGCGGCTGAGCCGCTCGGGCTCGGTGGCATGAATCTCGAAGTGAACGACACGTGGCATGGCGCCTCCCTGGAGGGCGGCCAATGTAGTCAGAACGTCGCGGCCAACAACTTGTCCGCGTAGGCTTCGATCTCGGCGGCCATCGTGAGCCGCTCGCGCCATGGACGGGGGATGGCGAGGTGTCCCCAGTGCGCGCCCGCGAGCTGACCGCAGACCGCGGCAGTGGTGTCGGCGTCGTCGCCCAAGTTTGCGGCCCGCAGCACGGCCTCGGAGAAGGAGCTCGACGCCCAGAAGCACCAGAGGGCGGCCTCGAGGCTGTCGACCACGTACCCGCTGCCCCGAATCGCGGACTCCGTCTTGTCGCGATACGCCCCCCGCACGATGCCCTCCAGCCTGGCTGACGCCCCAGCCGGCAACGCAGCGGACAGGGCCGCGGTCTCCTTGCTCTCGCCGGCGAGCAGCGCTGCCAGGATGTCCGCGAGTATCTCGCACGAAGCGACGGCCTGCTCCGCTCCGTGAGTCGTGCGTGAGCTCTCCGCCGCGAAGTGCCTCACGCGACTCTGGTCCGGGAAGTAGGCGAGCACCACCGGTGCCAGTCGCATGATCGACCCGTTGCCGGCGGACGACGGCTCGGTCGGTCCGTGGAAGGGCTCGCCCGTCCTCTCGAACGCATGCAGCGCCCGGCGCACGGTGTTCCCGATGTCGAAACACCTCCCCGTAGCGCTCATGTGCCCATGCCGGTACCACTGCACGTATCGATGGAGTTGATCGCTCGGGTCGAAGCCACCGGACTCGAGCAGACTCTCGGCGAGACAGAGCGCCATCGAGGTGTCGTCGGTCCATTGTCCGGGCGCCAGACGAAACTGCCCGCCCCCTACCATGTCGGTGAGCGGCGAGAAGCTGCCCCGCGGCAAGAACTCGACGCTGGCGCCGGTCGCGTCTCCGCACGCCAGGCCGAGCAGTGCGCCACGGGCGCGGTCTGCAAGCGTCGTCATGGCGGTCAAGGACTGCACCGAACGGCTGCCAACCAGGCGGCTACCATGCGGGCAACGAAGTTACGGGTCCAGATCATCCTCGAGCAGGACGACGATCCCATCCAACGAAGCAAGCAGTTCCTCCAGGTCGACCGCCGCGAACCGGGCATAGAACAAGCGGAGCGAGAGCACCCCAACGAGTTCGCTCGACATGACGAGTTGCGTGGGCACGCCCCTCGGATCGGCACCCTCCATCGTCTCTCCCTCCGACCAAGGCAATACGCGCGCGAAGTACGGCGCGAGGCTCACGGAGCGCCCCAACAGCGGCACGACCTGTTCGTTCGTAATCCGACGAACCTCCAGCTCGTCCTCCGTCGTGTCTGCGAGCCGGCGTCGCCAATCCGCCAGCTCCGTACGCAGACGCGTACTCCTGATCAACTCGATGTCCCCGGAGGCCATGGCGGCGTCGAGCGAATTCAGCGTCGGCTCGTAGGTCGGTCCACCGAGCACGGAGATGACGAGCGAGTCGGGGACGGCGATCGGGGCCGCGCCCGCGGTCCGCGCAAGCTCGAGCAGCGCCTCGTTGCCAGCGACCATCATCCGCGTCAGGACAACTCGGTCCTGCAACAGGGGCCGGCTGGCCTCGAACTCGTCGACCATGCTGCCCAAGAGGACCCGCTCACGCGCCCGGTTGCCCCGGCTGTCCCACCACGCATCGGCAGCCAGCGCCAGCAGGATCGACGCCACGATCAAGACGCTCTCGGCGAGGATGCGCCGCCAAGGCACGCGAGACGACTCGGCTACAATGTCGGGAGTGACTCGCCTCGTGCCATGGGACGGTGATCATTGTGGCTTCCGTCGCGCGGGCATAATGCGGACCAGCCTCGCTTGCAGCAAGCCGGGCAAGCTGCCCTCCGCCCACCTCGCCGCCGCCCGTCGTAGTCGCCGCTAGGCCGCGCAAATCCACCTTCGCACCGTCTCGTGGTGCTCGGCCCACGCCATCCAAGCCGACGGCGCCCATTGCCCGACGGCTTCGGCATGCGCTTGGGCGCCTTCGGCCGCCAGTACGTGGGCGACCGTGATGGCGCCAGTTCTTGGGGCCTGCTACTGCACCACGTCGAAGCCGGCTTCCTCGAGCGCGTGCTTCTGCGCTTGGTCCTCGCTGACGACCTGGCCGTCGAAGAGGTGGATGGCGCGGTCGGCCACGTGCGCGTAGCGCGGATCGTGCGTCACCATGCAAATGGTCGCGCCCTCCGCGTGCAGCTCCTTGAGCAGATCCATCACCG
>VGVR01000049.1 GCA_016873995.1 Gemmatimonadota bacterium | reverse complement strand
GCACCTTGCCGCGTTCATGCGCGCGTGGAATCGCAATCCGACACCGTTCGCTTGGACCAAGCCCGCACAGGCTATCATCCGTTCTCATCGCAAAATGCTTGATCGCATCTCAACAGCGGTGCACTAGTGCACCGTAGGCCACATTGAATCAGTTGGACCAGAGGGCGTCCAGGGTGCGATGGGTCAGGCCTTGGAGATCGCTCTCTCGCCGAAGCAGCGCCGCGAGCTGCAGAGTCTCGTGGCGCGCGCTTCTGAATCGGCTGGTGTGGTGAGGCGTGCGCACGTCGTGCTGTGGAGCGCGGACGGAGTCTCGGGTCAGGAGATCGCGCAGCGCCTGAGCTTGACCGTGGAAGCCGTCTCGCGAATTCGAGGACAGTTCGTCGAGTCGGGTGTCGCGGGCTGCAGACGCGACCGAAGGCGGGGCGAAGGGATCATGCCGTGCCTCCCGCGACGGTCGAGCGCGTGATCGAGCTCGCAATGTTGCCGCCACCCGCCGGTCGTACACGATGGACGACGCGCCCTTTGGGCAAGGAAGTCGGCCTTAGCGCAGGCTGCGTCTCGGACATTCTGCGGCGCAACGATCTCAAGCCGCATCTCACGAGGACGTACAAGGTCAGCCGGGATCCTGCCTTCGTCGCCAAGGTCCAGGACGTGGTCGGGCTGTACCTGAATCCCCCGCAGCATCCGGTCGTGCTCAGCGTCGACGAGAAGACGTCGATCCAGGCTCTGGAGCGCACGCAGCAACCGCTTTCCCTTGCGCTCTGGTCGCGCCGCGCGCCACACGCACGACGACAAGCGCCACGGCGTCGTCGATCTCGACACTGCGCTGGACGTGGACGCCGTCGCGCATGATCCGCTGGGCCGATGCGATCGGCCCGGAGAAGGCACTCACCCGTTCGCTTCCGCGAACTCGGGGACAGCTACGTCCGTTGCGTCGAGAGTCGATTTCAATCGACCCCAGGGCTACCCGCGCGAAAGGGGCCGCCAGAACTCAAAGAGAGGAGCCGCGTTCGCGACCCCTCTCTTTGAGGGTCCTCCAAACCTCGATCAGTCCGCTTTCCAAGCGATGCGATAACGAGTGCAGGAAGACGGCCCGCCAACGAGAGTCATCACGTAGATGCCTGGCGCTGTCTGCTCAGGCATCGAGCGAGACCCGATCTGGCCATAGTAAACGTAATTCCCGCTCGCCGAGTGGCCGGTTCCACCACGCGGGCGAAGCGGCAGATCCACTGCATCGACGTGGACGTTCAGGGCTCCGCAATCCTGGTCGCTGACGTCGTACCACGAGAACGTGATCTGTTTGGGGTGGTAATTGACCAACGGCGCCATGATCGGCGCGCAGAACCGCTTGGTGGCGCCGTTGGGAACATCCACGGTCAACCCGTACCAAATATCGGTTTTCGAGGCGCTTTCCGTCAAGTAACCGTCGGGGCACAACTCCGGGTCGCCCGGCGGCGTCCCGATGGGCGTTGCCGTAGGCCTCGGAGTCGGCGTGGCCACCGGGTTGCCCGAAACCAATTCTTCCAGCGGGGCGCAGTTGTCGATGTGCCACACGAAGCGGCGCTCGCTCGCTGCTCTCGGTTCGACGGACAAGTACATCTCGCCGCACGGAGTATCGCCGATCATCAAGCTCCCCGGAAAGCGCAACTTGAGGTCGGGCGTGGGTGTCGGCGTCTGCGCGGTCACCAGAGCAGGTGCCAGCGCCATCGTGAGAAACGAAACGGTCCGCACCAGCAGCGTCCTGCTTCGCAGCAGCAGCAGCAGCATCATCAGCATCCTCCTTGCCTGGGCGGCTTCGCTTTGAGTTCTTACTTGCGTCTAGGCCGGCTGTCAACTCGGCAGCGGGGGTATTCGAACCCGCTTCGTGGATGGCCCGGCCGGTGGCAGGTCGAAGCAAGCGCCCGGCCATCATCCAACATGCGGAAACGGGTCGCTATTCCGCCAAGGACTTCCGCTGCAGCAACCAAAACGTAACGCACCGGCGAAACGATGCCGTTCGTGACGCTTCTCGCGTCTGGAATCGCTCTGCGCGAACCGTTATGCCCTCCGAACCGGCAGCGGAGGAGGGACACGATGAGGACCGGAGGGCAGCTCGTTCTTGGCGCTGCAGCACTGATCTTTGCATGGCAGATGCCGCGGCTCAGCGGAGGCGCCGACCAGGCTCCTGTCGTCGAGGTTGGCGATCTCCGTGTTGTCGCGTCGGAACTGACGGCCGAGTTCGCGTATCTTCCGCCACCGCTGCTCCAGCGACTGAAGGCCGACGACAATTCTGCGCGGATCTTTGCCGTCGATTGGTACTCGCGAGTTCTGTTCGCGAAGGCGGCACAGGACGACGGCTTCCTGGCGCAGAATCCGGGCCTCGGAGCTGCGGCCGCCGCTCGGGAGCGCGACATGATCGCTGCGCACTACATCCACAAGACCGCGACGGAACAGTTTCACGTCACGGACGAGGAGGTGGACCAGTACCGGCGGATGAATGCCGATTTCTGCCGTGCACCGGCCCGTTACCGCATCGCTCGTGTCGGCGTGGTCATTGGAAGGAATGCGTCGCCCGGAGAGATCGACCTGGCGAATCAGCGTTTCGCTGAGATCGAGAAGCGCTTGGCCGCAGGAGACGACTTTGCCCAGGTGGCCGACGAGAGGTCCGACTACACGGCTAAGGCCAAGGGCGGCGACATGGGATGGCTCGAGGTCACCAGGATTCTCGAATCGCCGCACGGCGAGGTGATCGCGAAGCTCTCCGTGGGTGAGCGTACGCCCGCGATCGATACCGGCCAGGGAAAGGTCGTCTACAAAATGATCGAGCGTGAGGAGGCACGCGATATTCCATCCGCCGAGTGCCGGGGCAAGGTCGAGCAGGTCCTGAACGAGAAGTACCGCAAGGAGATTTTCCTCCGGCGGGTAGACGAGCTCGCGGCCCGTTTCAAGTCCTCGATGAACATCGACGCCTTCATCAAAGCCGTGCGCGCGGTGCCGCTCGCCGAAGGTTGGGAGCGTACGTGGCGTCCGGAGGATGCCTTGTGACCGAAGCCGCGTTGGCGGTACACGGCACATCTGCCTTGGTCGTGCGTGATCTCGGCAAGCACTACGCACTGCCGAAGTCGCACTTCCGACGCCTCGTTCGGCAGCTATCCGTTCGGGGGGCGCCACCTCGGACCGGCGGGCTTTGGGCGGTCCGCAATGTCGCTTTCTCGCTCGATCGGGGGCAATCGCTCGGCGTGATTGGTTCGAACGGGGCCGGCAAGTCGACGCTCCTCCGGTTGATCGCCGGAATTGCGCGGCCGTCCGAGGGCTCGGTCGAGCGCCGGGCCTCCGTCGCGTCGCTGCTCGATCTCGGGGTCGGCTTCCATCCCCTGGAAACGGGGCGCGAGAACGCGGAAGCCGCGCTGGTCCTTCAGGCCGGGATGAGCCGGCGCGAGGCGCGCGCCAGGTTGGCCGAGGTCGCCGCTTTCGCGGACATCGGCCAGTTCTTCGATCGCCCCATCAGGATCTACTCGGAGGGAATGCGTCTCAGACTCGGGTTTGCGGTGGCGACGCTTCTCGAGCCCGATGTACTGGTGACCGACGAGATCTTGTCCGTGGGGGATGAAGGATTTCAACGCCGATGCGACCGATGGCTGGATCGGTTCATGAGCTCGGGTGGCACTCTCGTTCTCTGCTCGCACGATCTTTCCCAGGTGCAGCGGCTCTGTGCCCGTACGTTGTGGATCGATCACGGGCGACCGCGAGACATGGGCGAGTCACGTGCAGTCATCCGCGCGTATCGCGACTCGCTCGGCGGCGATGGCCGCGGAACGGAGGCCGAAGGGGTCGCGGGTAGATCCCACGCCCCAGGGGAGCGCACGCATCTTCCCTTCGAGGTGGTCGCGCTGCGCCTCCAGGACGAGGCGGGTGTGGACACCACGAGCCTGCCGAAAGGCGCGACCGTGCTCGTCACGGTCGACTTGCATGCGCCGGCCGGCGTGCCTCAGCTCTTCGTCGGGATCACGCGCCACGACCTCACGCCCGTCTACGGCCTTGCGAGCGACATGGATGGCGCCCCGGCGGAGCGCATCGACGAGGAACACTACCGCTACCGGATCTGGTTCTCCGACCTGCCGCTCGCCCCGGAGCGCTACAGGCTTCGGGCCCACGCGCTGGATGAGACCGGCACCCGGTTGTATGACACCGTGGAGATTTTCTTCGAAGTGGTTGGCGGCCGAGACGATGGGGGATTGGTCCACCCTGTCGTGCACTGGCAGCCTGCGTCGTCAGCGGAGCCCTGTCCGCCATGACAGACGCTCCCGCACCAGGGAACGTGCGGCGCGCGCGGCCGGCCCGGTGACGGTCGATCTCGTGGAGTGGCTCCAGCCTGGTGCCGTGGTCGTGCTAGCGGCGTTCATCGCGCGCTGGTGGCCGTCCGCGGTGTTCCCACTCGTGCTCTTTCTGGTTCCGCTCCGCGTTCCGTTGTTTCCGGAGGTCGAGCTGGCGACGCTCATATTCGTCGGCGTCGTACTGGGACGTGCACGACAGGTCGTCACGACGCTGTCGGAGGAGCCGTGGCTTGTCCTGGCAACCCTCGCACTACCGTGCTGGTTCGCCGCCTCGGCGGCGTGGGCCAGGCAGCCGGTGTTCGTTCTGCCTGCGGCAGGCAAGTGGCTGATCGTTTGGCTTGCGATGGCGCTCGTGATCGCGGACGACACGCTGCGGCCGCGGCGCGTCGTGGTGAGCGGGCTCGCAGCGATGGTACCCATGGCGCTCTGGGGAGCGGCAGAGCGGCTGCGCATCATTGCGCCGCTCGGGGATCCGGAGATCCTGCGGAACCGGGCGATCGACTTGGTGTCCATGGTACGCGGTCGAGCCCTGTTCTGGCATCCCAACCGTCTTGCGGAGTTCGTTGAGCAGATCGGCCTCCTGCTCGTCGGCTGCGCTGCCAATCGCGTTCTTCCCAAGGCATGTCTGTTCGGAGTCGGCGTCGCGTGTCTCGGAGTCTGGGGGACCGACTCGAAGGCGGGGCTCGCCACGATGGTTGGCGGGGGTATCGTCGTAGCTGCGTGGCTCTCGATCTCGGCGACGACGCGCCGTCGGGCCGCATGGGTGCTCGCCGGTGGGCTATGTGCCGGTGCGGTCGTCGCGACATGGGCGTTCATCGCCCATGGGGGGATCGGAACGCGCACTCTCATCTACGACTACGCATGGTCGCTGCTGGAGGAACGCCCTCTGCTCGGCGTCGGTGGAGGAAACTGGGCGCTTGCCGTGGGCATGGCACCACTCTCCGTCAGCCGGTTCTGGTTTAGGTCACACGCACACTCGCTCCCCCTGCAGCTGGCTGTCGAAGTGGGACTGATCGGCCTTCTTCTCGGGGTGGTGTTTTTCGCTGAGCCGCTGTGGATGGCGTGGCGCCGACTCCCCAACGCCACACCCGAGTGGCGCGGGGTTACCTGCGGCGCCATGGCCGGCGTCCTCGGTCTGCTGGCGCACAACCTCGTGCACTACTTCCTGCGCGATCCGGTGGACGGGATCACCACAGGGCTTCTGCTCGGTCTTGCCCTGCGCGGCGTGCGACCGGACTCTAGCGCGCAAGGCGTGGACGCCCACTCGTCGGCAGGATCGGCGCCGGCATGACACCGCCGTCCTCGACGTCATGCGAGACCTCCGGTAGGAGAGACGTCTGATGCGAGATCCTGTGTGGCGTCGTTGGTGTGCTCGTCCCGTCGCGGTTGTACTCGTCGAGGCCTCCGTGTTGGCCTTTATTCTGTTCGTGCGAGCGCCGTCGCCGGCGCTGGGCAGCGAGCCCGGGAAGCCAGCGCGCGCGGTCGTTGAGCGGACCGCGATCGACCTCGGAATCCGTGGCAAGGGCGACGGGGCGGTCGCGAACTTCGTCGTTCGGAACGCGGGCGCGGAGCCGCTGGAGATCGAGGTGGGACAGGTCACTCCTAGCACACCGGCGGTGCGCACCGAGGTGCACGGAGCACCGGTGGCGCCAGGAAAGGACGCGACCATCGTAGCTTCCATCGACACCGATGCGATCACCGGGAGTGCGACGTTCCGCATCCCCGTCACGACGAACGACCCCCAGGCTGCCGACCTGTCGCTGCGACTCTCCGTCAACGTGCGGCCCGCTCTGATCGCCAGTCCACCGGCCGTGCGCTACGCGCTGCTCGAAGGGGACCCGGCGCAGACGGTCGTCTTGACCGTCTCGACGTCAGACGGTGCGAGTTTTCGCGTGCTTCGAATCGATCCCACGACTACGGGGGTTGAAGCCACGTTCGCCGAAGCCAAGCCCGAGGAACGGCGAGAGGGTGTGTCCGGAAGCCAGTGGCGAATCGTCGCGACCCTTCCCTCGACCGCGGCGAAGGCGGGCAGCGGAAAGCTGCTGGTTGTCACCGATCACCCGAAGCAGAAGGAGCTTGCCGTCCCGGTGAACGGATTCATGACGCCACTGCTGTCATCGCTGCCCGCAGCTGCCATACTCTCGCCTGATCCGGCAGGGCAGATCACGCCGTTCACGATCCACCTCATGAGTGTTCGAGACGTGACGATCCAACGCGTAGAGACTACGGTTCCGGGCCTCGCCGTCGACCTCGCTTCGACGAAACCGGCGCGGTCTTTCAAGCTGCGGGTCTCCTCAAAGGAGCCTCTTGGTAATGGTCCTCTCGACGGGACGATCGACGTGACGACCGACGGCGAACACCCCATTACGTTCCGAATCCCGGTACAACGCGTGGCGCCGCCTCCGCCGGGGAGCGACCTTCCGGGACTCTGATCGTCACGGCTGGTGGGCGACCACTTCGCTCGATCCGTCCCCGGAGACATCGGCCAGAGAGCAGGACTCGCCGGCCAAGCAGACGTCGTAGCGAGGTGCTCCCGCGTGAAACGCGGTTGCCGCCGACCACGCGATACGAACGACGCCGTCCCTTCGTGCAAAGCCGATGACGTCGGCGCGACCGTCTGCGTTCAAGTCGCCGACGTCGAAAGTGTCCGAGCCGGCGAGCGCGTCGCTGGTCAAGGACGTGTCGGCTACGAAGCCGAAACCGGTCGAGCGGGCCACCTGGATGCGGTTCTCGACCGTGTCGAGGATCACGACATCGGCACGCGAATCTCCGTCGACGTCACCGAGTTCGCAGGTCTCCTCGGATGAGCAGGCCAGTGGGTGCCAGAGAACCGGATCGGAAAAGCTCCTGCCGGTCGAACGGGCTACCCACACGCCGCGAGCCTTGCGTCGCTTGGGAAACGCGACCAGGTCTGCTCGGCCGTCGCCATCGACGTCGCCCAAGTGGCAGCTCCACTCGTTGGTGCAAAGGAGATCGTGCCAGGGCACCGCCGGCTGGAACCGGCGGCCGTCCGAGAGTGCAACGAACACGTCACCTAGCGATTCGCGGTCGGTGCAGCCGGAGGTTCGCGCAGTGCAGGCGCGCCCGCCACGCAGTGCGACCAGATCGCTTTTGCCGTCGCCGCTCACGTCGCCCAGCAGAAAGACCCGGGCGCGCGGTGCGATGTCCTCGCTCCATGCCTCTGCCCCCGGATTTGGCGTGAATCCTATGCCATCCGAAAGGACGGCCCACGCGCGATGCGGTCTCGTCATGTCGACCGCGATCAAGTCGTCGCGCGCGTCGCCATCGACGTCACCCGTGAGGCAATTTTGATGAGCGAGGCAGAATACCTTGTGCGCGCGCGATCGCCCATCGTCCGGCTCCTTGGCGCTTGAAGCCGGCCCGTCGAGTGACGCGATCCAGACGGGTGAACGATACAGCAGGTGGACGGCGGCGGCGTCGCCCTCTGAAAGTCGACTCGTTCGTGCCCACGCCGAGCCGTCGTGGCGCGTGATCGTTGGCCGCTCCGTGTCGAACACGTAAGACGGGTCGCGGATGAACGACGGGTAGATCATGATCGAGTCGAAGTCGAAGGGCCCGAGATCGATTCCGTCCGCCGCCATCTGCCGGTACGTGGTAAAGTTGAACTCCATACCGGGTCGCAGGTTGTCCCAGTGAATCCGGATGTACTCGTCCCGGTCGACGCGGCTCTGCTCGTGCCAGAGCCCGATCGCGTGGCCGATCTCGTGCACCACGTTCGCCGTCGCGCAGCCGAGGGCGAGCTTGATCGGTTGACTGCCGCCCTGTCGACCAACGGCCGAGGTGCATCCCGGGCCAGTCGTGAACTCGACGAAGTCGCCGATCGCGAGAAGCTTCTCCTGCGCGGTGATGGCTCGAAAGCGGACGCGCGTGTTCGCCTCCCAATGCCGGATCGCATCACCAACTCGCTCGGGCCACGGGAGGCGCCGATCGATCCAGTAGGGAATGGTCATGGCCGGCCACCGTGCGTCGCTGATGGTGCGAACAGCGCCCTGGGTGGTCGCCGTGACGAAGCTTCCGGACGGCGGTGGCACGACGGACCGGGCGACGATGTCGCCCTCGAAGATCGCATCACCATCGAGAAGCGCCACCTTGCTGACGATCTTCCCCGAAGGCGTGTCCACGATCCGGAGCACGGGCTCCAGGTCCCTCAGTGGCTGTGGCTCGAAGCCGTCGACACTGCAGCCGGAGCGCGTACGCAGGGCGCGGATCGCGTCGTCCGCACGGCGCTGACACGCGTGCTCACACTGCTGAAGCTGAGGCGAAGCGGACTGTGCACAGCCAAGGAGGCACGATTGCAGCAGGTCCTCCTGTTGCGCGGAGCGATCGAGACATCGATCTGAGTCCCATCCGTTGCTCGAGCCGATGGCCATCGCCGGAGCAATCAAAGACAAATGGAAAATCGTTATGGCGAACGCTGCGAACGTGGAGACTGCGATCGTGCGATTCTTGGTCTGCATCGAGGCTCACCCCAAAAGATCAAGTCGGGATGCAGCAACGCCCGTGCCGAAGCTGCTCGGTAAGTCCGAACCGGCGTCGTCGAGTTCGCTCACCGTCCGTCTTGCAGCACTGCAGGATCTGGCACTGCTGTTCCCGCGCCGATCGCGTCTACAACAAGGCGCATGGTACTCTCGATCTGCGTCGCGTGATGCCGGCAGATCGCTTCGCAAGCGGTGTGTCGCAGTCGGGCGTGCGCACATGATGCCTTCTTTTGTTGTATGGCGAAGCAGGGACGCCGCTGTGGAGTTGTCGCCGGCCAGCCGACTACGATTCTCGTGCAGCTTGCGACTCCGTCGGCGTCGCAGCCGTCGAGGTGGTTCTTCGTGTAGACGTCCGCGCACGGCGATCAGAGGCTGAACGGGCGATGCGACTCGCGATCGTCGGCCCGATACACCCGCTCCGAGGCGGGATTGCACAGCACACGTCCGAGATGACGCTCGCCGCCCGCTCGCGCGGCCACGAGGTGCGCGTGCTGTCGTACGCGCGTCTCTACCCGTCGATCGCCTTCCCGGGTCGCACCCAGCTCGACCCGGATCCGGAGCCGGCCGCGTTGCGCGGCATCGAGCGCAGCGCGCGCATCGATTCGTGCCTGCCGTGGAGCTGGCTGCGGGCTGCCGGCTGGCTCGCATCGTGGCGGCCCGACGTGGTCGTGCTGCAGCGCTGGCACCCGTTCTTCGCTCCGGCGCTGGCGACGGTGGCGCGCGTGCTCCGGCGACGCGGCTCGCGCGTCGTCTGGATGGTGCACAACGCGCTGCCGCACGAGGGCAGTCCGCTGCTCTGGCGGCCGCTCGCGAAGCTCGGCTACGCGGCCGAAGACCTATGCTTGACCCACGCGGGGAGCGAACGGGACGCCCTCGCGGCGCTCGGGGTGCCGTCCGCGATTCGTCACGTGCCGCATCCCGCTCCGGCCGCAACGACGGTGTCGCGTGCGGCGGAAGCCGAGGCGCGCGCGTCGCTCGGGCTCGCCGACGGAGAGCTGCTGTTTCTCTTCGTGGGCTACGTGCGCGAGTACAAGGGCGTGGACGTGCTGCTCGCGGCGCTCGCACGACTCGGCGCGGTCGGGGCCCCATGGCGCGCCGTGATCGCCGGCGAGTGGTACGTCGATCGCGACGCGGCGGATCGCTCGATTGCGTCGCCGCCGCTCGCCGGCCGCGTGCGCATCGACGACCGCTATCTGCCGGCGGAAGACGTCGCGCGCTACATGGCGGCCGCGACCGCGGTCGTGCTGCCGTACCGCTCGGGGACGCAGTCGGGCGTCGTCCCGCTCGCCTACGCGCACGGCCGCGGCGTGGTGACGACGCGCGTCGGCGGGCTTCCCGAGGCGGTGCGCGAGGGCGAGACGGGGTTGCTGGTCGCTCCCGACGACGTGTCGGGGCTCGTGGCCGCGCTCGAGCGGATCCGGCAGGGCCAGCGCTTCGACCCCGCCGCGATCGACGCGATGTGCGCGCGCGCCCGCTGGGATGCGTTCGTGCGGACGCTCGAGGTCGCCGTCGGCGGTCGGTCGCCCGACGCTTGACGGGTCCATCCAGCCCCACGTTGGCCGCATCGGCGGGGTTCGCTACAAGGCGCCGTCGTGCGCATCGCCGTCGTCGTGCACGGATACCCGCCGGTCGAGACGGCCGGCGTCGAGCTGGTCGCGAAGGAGCAGGCGGAAGCCCTGGCGGCGCGCGGCCACGCGGTCGCGGTATTCGCGCGCGCGCTGGACCCGTCGCGGGAGGACGGCGCGACCTCGGACGAGCAGGTCGGTGGCATCCCGGTGCGGCGCGTGGTGAGCAACTTCGGCCCGCGCGCGTCCTTCCTCGAGTACGAGGACACGCACCGCTTCGACGACGCCTTCCGGGACTTTCTCGCCGCGCACCGTCCGGACGTCGTGCACGTCCAGCACACGATCCTGCTGTCGCCGAACCTGATGCGCGTCGCGCGCGACGCCGGCTGTGCGGTCGTGCTGTCCCTGCACGACGCGTTCCACCTCTGCAATCGCATCTTCCTCCTCGACCGCGAGGGCCGCCGATGCTCCGGTCCGGACCTTGGCGCGCGCTGCGAGCCTTGCCTCGCGGATCGTGCGCCTGCCGGCGAGCCCCGCGCACGCTTCGAGTTCATGGCGCGTGCGCTCGACGTCGCGCACGCCGTGGTCGCGCCGTCGCGCGCGCTCGCCGCGCGCCACGTCGAGGCGATGCCGTTCCTCGAGGGACGCATCGACGTCGTCGAGCCCGGGATCCGCCGCGGCACGGCGACGGAGACTGCGAGACGACGGCGAGCGCAGCGTCGCGCCGATGATCGCCTGCGCCTGCTGTTCGTCGGCACGTGGCTGCCGCACAAGGGGCTCGATCTGCTGATCGATGCGCTGCGGGCCCTGGGGCCGTCCGGATGGGAGCTGTCGATCCGCGGCGGCGGCGTCGCCGGCCACGAGGACTACGTTCGCGACCTGCAGGCGCGAACGCACGACCTGCCGGCGCGATGGGACGGCGCGTTCCCGCCGGACGACCTCGGCGCGATCCTCGACGAGGCCGACGTGCTGGTGCTGCCCTCGCGCTGCGACGAGTCCTACTCGCGCGTCGTGCGCGAGGCGCGCGCTGCCGGCCTCGCGGTCGTCGCGCCCGCGACGGGCGGACCCGCCGAAGGGCTGGTGCACGAGCGCGACGCGTTGCTGGTGGCACCCGACGACGGCGCCGCGCTGCGCTCTGCGCTCGAGCGGCTGTGCGCGCAGCCCGAGCTGGTCGCGAAGCTCGCAGCGGCGCCGGCGTGCTTTCCCGACGTCGACGCGGGCGTCGCGCGGCTCGAGGAGGTCTTCGCGCGGGCACGCCGGCGCGCGGACGAGGCGCACGGCGTTCCCACGGTGAGCGTCGCGTACGTGACCAAGAACGGCGCCGCCTGGCTCGACGGCTCGCTGCGCGCAGTACGCGCGCAGGCGGGGCCGTTCACGCTCGCCGAGATCCTCGCCGTCGACTCGGGCTCGACCGACGGCACGCTCGAGATCCTCGCGCGTCACCACGTGCGCACGCGACGGATCGCGCCCGCCGATTTCGCGCACGGTCGCACGCGCAACCTCGCGGCCCGCGAGGCGAAGGGGGACGTGATCGTGTTCCTCACGCAGGACGCGACGCCGGCCGGCGACCACTGGCTCGCGCCGCTCGTCGCGGCGCTGATGGACGATCCGCTGCTCGCGGGCGTGTGGAGCCGGCACGCGCCGCGTCCGGACTGCCACCCGATGGAGTGGCGCACGCTCGCCGAGTTCCCGCTGTTCCACGACCTGTCGGCGGAGTCCCCGCCGCTGGTCTGCGCGGCGCGCGGCAACCCCGACTGGGCCGCGCACCCCGAGCGCTTCTACTGGTTCTCGAACAACAGCTCGGCCTTTCGGCGCGAGGTTCTCCTGCGACGGCCGTTTCCCGAGGTGGCGTTCGCCGAGGATCAGGCGTGGGCACGCGGCGTCCTCGAGGCGGGCTTCCGCACGGCGCTGGTGCCGGCGTCCCTGATCCTGCACTCGCACGCGTACCCCGCGTGGACGAACCTGCAGCGCCACTTCGATCACGCGCGCGCGATGCACGAGGACCTCGGACAGGAGGACGACCTGACGCTCGTCGGCGCCGTCGAGGCCGCGTGGCGGGAGACGCGGCGCGACGTGTCCTTCTGGGCACGGCTGCGGGGCCGCTCGCGCGCGCGCGTCGCGCTCCGCTGGGGAGCGCGGGCGCTCGCGTATCATCTCGCGGCGTTCGGCGGTCGCTGGCTCGGCGGCCGCGCGCGCCGGCTGCCGCCAGCGCTGCTGGAGCGCCTGTCGTTGCACGAGCGGGTGCGCGCGGGTGGCTGAGACCCCGCGCGAAGTGCGCGAGGTGCGCGCGACCATCGTCGTTCCCAGCTTCAACCACGCCGCGTGGGTGGAGGAGGCGGTGTCGAGCGCGCTCGCCCAGACCGAGCGCGACATCGAGGTGGTCGTCATCGACGACGGCTCGACCGACGACAGTCTCGCCCGCCTCGCGCGGATCTCCGACCCGAGGCTCGAGATCGTCGCCCAGGCCAACGCCGGACTGTCGAGCACGCTGAACCGCGGGCTCGCGCGCGCTCGCGGACGCTGGGTGCGCTTTCTGCCGTCGGACGACGCGCTCGAGCCGGACTGCCTCGCGCGACAGCTCGCCGCCGCGGACGCGGCGCCCGGTGCGCGGCTCGTGTTCGCGCTGCCGACCGTGGTGGACGCGCAGGGTGCGCCGTATCCCGATCCCGCGCCGCAGGCGTGGTTCGACCACGTGCCCGAGGGCCGTGACGAGATCCTGCGCGATCTCCTCGAGCGGAACTTCCTGTGCGCGCCGGGCGTCCTGTTCGACCGCGACCTCGCGCGCGTCGTCGGCGGCTTCGACCCCGCGCTGCGCATCGCGCAGGACTACGACCTCTGGCTGCGGATGCTGCCGTGGGCGCCCGCGGCCTTCGTGCGCGAACGGCTGGTGCGCGTGCGCTGGCACGGTGCGAACCAGAGCGGCGTCGTGACGCCGCAGAGCGAGGGCGAACGGGCGCGCGTCGTGCGCGGCGCGCTCGCGCGCTTCGGGCTCGCGCGCTGGGTCGAGCTGTTCCGCGCGCGCGCCGCCGACGGCTCGCTCACGGGGGCGAGTGCGGCGCTCGCCGACGCGCTCGCCCGTTCGGGTCTGCACG
>VGVR01000048.1 GCA_016873995.1 Gemmatimonadota bacterium | reverse complement strand
TCAGGCCCCGATCGCGCTGAACTCACCCGAGTGGAAGGGCTCGCTCGGTATCGCCTACCGGAACCTGACGCAGGGGCTCACGGGCGGTCTGCGCTGGCGTTTCCAGAGCGAGTTCCCGGCCGAGTCGTCTGGGTACGTCGGGACCCGTTGCATCGGCGGCATGGGCATCTTCGTGGAGGACTGCGTCGAGGGCCGCGGTCTGTGGGGACTCATTCCTGGACTCGGCGACAACGGGCGTCCGCTCTTCGACCTCAACGCTGCGTACAAGGTGCCCACCACCGACGCGACCGTGCAGCTCGTGGTGAACAACGTCTTCGACGCGGGCTATCGGTCGTTCCCGGGCGTGCCGCGGATCGGCCGTTTCGCGATGCTCAGCGTCCGCTACGACTTGTTCTAGACCCGGTCGGTTCGGCCGTATCCGGGCCCGGCAGGCGATGCCTGCCGGGCCCGGTCTGCTTGGTAGACCGAGGAACCCGGGAACGGGCTCGGGTACCCTTGTCGGCACTTGGCAGTCCCGATCGACCTCCAGGATCCTCATGGCCGTGACCAACTCGACGACCCGCGTCACCGTCCGCTGCGCATTCTGCGACAAGCTGAACCGCGTGGACGTCGCGCGCGCCGCGGATCGCCCCACGTGCGGCGAGTGCGGGCGGCCGATCCTCCTGGATCGACCGGTAAAGGTGAGCGACGACGATTTCGCGGCCACGGTCGAAGGTGCCGAGGTGCCCGTGCTGGTCGACTTCTATGCCGACTGGTGCGGCCCCTGTCGCATGGTGGCGCCGTTCGTCGACGAGCTCGCCCGCCAGCACATGGGCAGGCTGCTGGTCGCGAAGGTCGACACCGACCGCGCGCCGAACGTGTCGATGAGGTTCGGCATCCGCAGCATCCCGACGCTGGTCGTCATTCGCGACGGCAAGGAAGTCGATCGCAGCGTGGGATTCGAGCCGGAGCGCTTGAAGAGCATGATTGCGGGAGTCGTCGCGTGAGCAAGCGCGAGCGCCACGCCCAGATCCTGGACGTCATCAAGGAGAGTCGCGTGAGCAGCCAAGAGGCGCTGCGCGAGCTCCTCCTCGAGCGCGGCACCGAGGTGACGCAGGCCACGCTGTCCCGGGACATACGCGAGCTGCGGCTGGTGAAGGTTCCCGACGCGGACGGCACGGCTCACTACTCGCTCCCCGAGGAGTGGGAGAGCACCCCGCCGCTTGAGTCGCTCCTGCCCACGCTGTTCCGGAGCGTCGACGGCGTGGATCACCTGCTGGTCATCCACACCCTGAAGGGCGCCGCCCAGACGGTCGCGGCCGCGATCGATTGGGAGGAGTGGCCCGAGGTGGTCGGGACCCTCGCCGGCGACGACACGATCCTCATCATCCTTCGCAATCCCGATGCATTGAGCGACCTGCGCGGCAGGATCGAGCGCATGGCGGGGCTGGACCCCTCGGAATAGCTGCTTCGATGGGGCCTCCCTCTCGAGATGGGCGGTCCGGACGCTGCCCTTTTGTGGGTAATATGCAGGCCGGGACACGCACGGGTCCTGGCCTTTTTCCTTGTTCTACAGGCTTGAAGCGAGGCGGGCCGAGGATTGACGTCATGCATTTCGAGTGCATATTTATGCCACTATCCACGGAACCTGATCAGGGACCGGGGGCGGAGGTTCGGGGCAAGGGGCCCCCCGGGCTGCTTCGGCGGGAAGCGCTCGGACTTCTGACCCCCCGGGCCCTTTTTCACAGAGAAGCGCCTTCGTGACGCGAAGTGCGCTCGGAGCGAGTGAGAGTATGAAGGTCGTCCTCGGATACTCGGGTGGGCTCGATACCTCCGTGATCGTGCCCTGGCTCCGCGAGAACTACGACGCCGAAGTCATTTGCATGGCGGGCGACGTCGGGCAGCCCGGCGGTCTGGGTGGACTCGACAGGAAGGCGATCGCGACTGGCGCCTCCGCGCTCTACGCCGAAGACCTGCGCCGTGAGTTCGTCGAGGACTTCGCGTTCCCCACGCTCAAGATCGGCGCGGTGTACGGTCGGAAGTACCTGCTCGGGACTGCGATCGCGCGTCCGCTGCTCGCCAAGGCACAAGTCGAGGTGGCGCTCAAGGTCGGCGCCGACGCGCTCGCGCACGGTTGCACGGGCAAGGGAAACGACCAGGTCCGCTTCGAGCTCGCCTACGCTGCGCTCGCCCCTGGGCTCAAGGTCGTCGCTCCGTGGAGGGAATGGACCATCAAGTCGCGTGAGGACGCGCTCGCGTACGCACGCGCCCGTAAGATCCAGCTCGAGGGCGTCGACGAGACCAAGCTCTACTCGCGCGACGAGAATCTCTGGCACATCTCGCACGAGGGCGGTCCGCTCGAGGACCCGGCGTTCGAGCCCGAAGAGGACATGTACAAGTGGACCGTGTCCCCCGAGAAGGCGCCGAACAAGCCCGAATACGTTCAGGTCGGCTTCGAGGGCGGCGTCCCCGTCACGGTGAACGGTGACGCTTTGGGCGCGGTCGCGCTCTTGCAGCTGCTCAACGAGATCGGCTCGCGCCACGGCGTCGGCCGCGCGGACGTGGTCGAGAACCGATTGGTCGGCATGAAGTCTCGCGGTGTCTACGAGACACCGGGCGGCACGATCCTGCACACCGCGATCAAGGACCTCGAGGCGCTCACCATCGACCGGCGCATCGAGGGGCTGAAGGACCAGATGGCCGCTCGCTGGGCGGACATGGTCTACGAGGGCCGTTGGTGGACGCCAGAGCGCGAGGCCATGCAGGCTATGAGCGACGTGATGTCGAAGAACGTCACGGGCTCCGTGAAAGTGAAGCTCTTCAAAGGCTCGGCGACTGCGGTCTCGCGCACGAGCCCGCTGTCGCTCTACCGGCACGACCTCGCCAGCTTCGGCGCGTCGGCTACGTACGACCAGGCGGATGCGGCCGGCTTCATCAGGCTGTTCGGCCTCCCGGTTCGGGCGCAGACGGCGGTAGATCAGGCGGCGCGCAACGGCGACGCCGTCTCGAAGCTCATCGACGAGGTGATCGAGGCGGGGGCGCTATAGCCGGGGACGGCGGGGCGGGGGGCGATAAGCCCGCCGGCGGGCTCTGGGGTGGCCGCTTCGAGAGCGGCATGGCCGCCGAGATGGTCCCCTTCAACCTCAGCCTCGGCGTCGACGGACGGCTCTGGGCGGAAGACATCCGCGGCAGCGTCGCGTGGGCGGGCGCCCTGGGGAAGGCGGGCGTCCTGACCGCAGCCGAGCGCGACGCGATCGTGGAGGGGCTGGCGCGAGTGCACGCGCGCATCGCCAAGGAAGGTCTCGCCGGCGCGCCCGAGGAGGACATCCACTCGGTCGTCGAGCGCATGCTCGGCGAGGCCGCCGGCCCCGTTGCGGGCAAGCTGCACACCGGCCGGTCACGCAACGACCAGTCGTCGACGGGCGTGCGGCTGTACGGGATGACGGCTGCCGACCGGGTCACCGACGAGCTGCTGGGCCTGCTGCGCGCCCTGCACGCTCTGGCGGAGCAGGGGGTCGACGCGGTGATGCCCGGCTACACGCACATGCAGCAGGCGCAGCCCATCCGCGCGGCGCACTGGGCGCTCAGCCACTTCTTCGCCTTCCTGCGGGACGGAGAGCGTCTGCGCGCGGCCAAGGCCGCCGCATCGGTGCTGCCGCTCGGGTCCGGTGCGATCGCGGGGTGTCCGTTCCCGATCGACCGCGAGATGCTCCGGCGGGAGCTCGGCTTTGCGCGCTCGAGCGAGAACTCGCTCGACGCCGTGTCCGACCGCGACTGGATCTGCGATTTCGCGTACGCGGGCGCCATGCTCGGGGTGCACCTGTCGCGGCTCGGCGAGGACCTGGTCCTCTTCTCGAGCAAGGAGTTCGGGTTCGTGCGCCTGTCCGACGGCTACAGCACGGGCTCGAGCCTGATGCCGCAGAAGCGGAACCCGGATGTCGCCGAGTTGGCACGCGGCAAGTCGGGTAGACTGGTCGGCAACCTCACGTCGGTGCTGACGCTCCTGAAGGGGCTGCCCACCGGGTACAACCGGGATCTCCAGGAAGACAAGGAGACGCTCTTCGATACGGTGGATACGCTGCTGCTCACGCTCCCCGCCGTTGCGGGTGCGGTGGCGACGGCCGAGCTGAAGCCCGAACGCATGCACGCCGACATGGACGCGCAGCTGCTAGCGACCGACCTGGCGGACTATCTGGTGCGGCGCGGCGTGCCGTTCCGCACGAGCCACGAGGTGATCGGGCGCCTGGTGCGGAAGGCCGAGACGCTCGGCGTCGCGCTCTCGGCACTCGACCTCGCGGCTCTGCGCGCCGAGCACGAGGCATTCGAGGCCGACGTGCGCGGCGTCTTCGACTGGAAGGCCTCGACCGACGCGCGCGACGTGGCGGGTGGAACGTCGGAGCGGGCGGTGCGAGCGCAACTGGTGGAGGCGAACGAACGACTGGCGAAGCTGGCCGCCGAGTCCTAGCGGATCACTGAGCCGCGATCAGGCTGTCCACGAGGGCGCGGAAGGGCGGGCTGTACCGCATGCTCTGCGGTTGCGTCCAGTAGTACCGGTACGCGGGGGATTCCAGGACGCCCCGGCCGGATGGCTCCACGTCTGCTCCTGATCCACGTTGAAGAGCGGCGGGAACCTACGTCGGCGTCAGCGGCGCCGCACGCTCAGCTCGCGAGCGTCCTTCCGGCGGCTGCCACGAACGGCCGGAGCGTCTTCATCAGGCTCGCGAACTGGTCGAAGTCGAGCGACTGGTCGCCGTCCGACGTCGCCGACTCGGGCTCGGGGTGGACCTCGACGAGGAGACCGTCCGCGCCTGCGGCGATCGCAGCGTAGGCCAAGGGCGCGACCAGGTCGCGTCGCCCACCCGCGTGCGAGGGGTCGGCCAAGACCGGCAGGTGCGTCTCCTGCTTCAGCACGGGGATCGCCGCGAGGTCGAACGTGTTGCGCGTGGCCGTGCCGAAGGTACGGATGCCCCGTTCGCAGAGCACCACGTTGGGGTTGCCCTGGCTCATGACGTACTCGGCGGCGAGCAGCAGGTCCTCGACCGTGGCGGACATGCCTCGCTTGAGCAGAATGGGTCGGCGCAGTCGACCCACCTCCATCAGCAGGTTGTAGTTCTGCATGTTGCGCGCGCCGATCTGAAGCATGTCGGCGTACGACGCGACCAGGTCGACCTGTCTCGTGTCCATCACCTCCGTGACGATCGGCAGGCCGGTCTCCGTCCGCACCTGGGCAAGCATCTCCAGCCCCTGCTCGCCGAGTCCGCGGAACGAGTAGGGAGAGGTGCGGGGCTTGAACGCCCCGCCGCGGAGCGCGCGGGCGCCCTCGGCTCGGACGGCCCTCGCCGTGCGGAGCAGCATGTCCTTGCCTTCGACGGAACAGGGTCCGGCGATGACCATCACCTCTTTGCCCCCGATGTCGACGCCCCCGAGCGGGATGCGCGTGGGCTCCGCCGCGAACTCGCGTGACGCGAGCTTGTACGGCTTCATGACCGCGTGCACGGCCTCGACGCCTGGAATCGACAGAAGCGACACGTGCTGGAGGCGCTCCTCGTCCCCCACGCACCCGATCACGGTGCGGTGCTCGCCCTGGGATACGTGGGTGCGGAGCCCGAACGACTCCACGCGCTCACGGATGTGATCCACCTCCTCCTGGGTCACACCGCTTCTGGTCACGATGATCATGCGCCTGCTCCCGCGGCTCGACGTCCTCCGCGACTGAAGTTCCGGGTTCGAAAAAGGCCCTCGTACCCGGGCGAGTGTCAACGGCGTGGGGCCGCCTGGAACGCCGCCCGCCCCCTGGATACATTCGGTCGCCCTGGCCACGGCGAGCCGCGCGTGCCCCTCGGCGTCCCGATCCGACGGTGAGGAATGCAGCCACCGACGCAGCACATCGAGGGTCAGAAGCGGCGGGCGGCCGAGGCCGCGCTGCGCCAGGTCAGGAGCGGCATGGTGCTCGGCCTCGGCACGGGGAGCACGGTGGCGCACCTGCTCGATCACCTCGGCTCTGCGCTCGCCGCGCGTACGCTGACGGACATCGTCGGGGTGGCTACCTCCCTGCAGACCGAGCGCCGTGCCAAGGAGCTGGGCATTCCCCTGGTCGGGCTCGCTGAGCGCGAGCGCATCGATCTCACGATCGATGGCGCCGACGAGATCTCGGACGCGCTCGATCTGATCAAGGGCGGGGGCGGTGCGCTGCTGCGCGAGAAGATGGTCGCACAGGCGTCCGACCGCGTGTTGATCATCGCGGACGCCAAGAAGCGCGTGGCGCGCCTGGGGAGCACGTTCGCTCTGCCGATCGAGGTGGTGCGATGGGGGTGGGAGGCGCACGTGCGCTTCCTGGCCGAGTGGGGCGGGCGAGCGGCACTCCGCACGCACGCCGACGGCGCACCTGCGACCACGGACAACGGCCTCTACGTGCTCGACTGCCGGTTCAGCGAGGGCATCGAGGATGCGCCGGCGCTGGAGGACGCGCTCGCGCACCGCGCGGGCGTGGTCGAGACCGGGCTCTTCCTCGGGCTCGCGCACGAGGCGCTCGTCGCCACGGACCACGGTGTCGACGTGTTGCTCCGCCCGCTATGACTCTGAAGGTCGCGCCTTCGATCCTCTCCTGTGACTTCTCCCGCCTGGGCGAGGAGATCCGTGCGGTCGAGGCTGGAGGAGCCGACTGGATCCACGTGGACGTGATGGACGGGCACTTCGTGCCCAACATCACCATCGGTCCGGTGGTCACCGAGAGTGCACGCCGGGCCACGAAGCTACCGCTCGACGTGCACCTCATGATCGCGGAGCCCGAGCGGTACCTCGAGGCGTTCGCGAAGGCCGGGGCGGACGTCCTCACGGTGCACCAGGAGACGTGCCCGGACCTCCGCAGGGTCATTGCGCGCATCCATTCTCTGGGCGTGAAGGCGGGCGTCGCCGTGAATCCCGCGACTCCGCTCGAGACGGTGCGTCACGTGCTCGCTGACATCGACCTGCTCCTGGTCATGTCGGTCCAGCCGGGGTTCGGCGGCCAGTCGTATATCCCGACGAGCACCGAGAAGCTCGAGGAGGCACGTCGGCTGCTGGACGCCGCCGGCTCCCGTGGCGAGCTGGAGGTCGACGGAGGCATCGACGTGGGCAACGCGGCCACCGTGGCGGCCGTGGGGGCGACGGTCTTGGTCGCGGGCTCCGCCGTGTACCGGCATGTCGGAGGGGCGGCGGAGGGGGTGCGCGCGATTCGGAAGGCGGCTGAGTCCGGGGCGGTGCCAACGCCTCCCTGACGCCCGCGAAATGCTTGGCTTCGGCGCGAGGCCGAAGCTAGACTCAAGTCCAGCACCGACCCCCTGTAACCCTCCCCAGGAACATGGCCGACGCGCAGATCATCGACCCGCAGGCCCTCGAGCGACTGCGCGAGTGGGGTGGGGAAAAGCTGGCGGGGCAGATGGTGCCACTCTTCCTGAAGAACTCGGGCACGCGCATGGATCAGATCCGGGCCGGAGTGACGGGGACGGACCTGCAAGAGGCGGAGCGCGGCGCACACTCGCTCAAATCGAGCGCTGCGAACATCGGCGCGGAAACGTTGCGAACGCTCGCGACGCGGATGGAGGGCGCGGCGCTCGACGGCAGTGTCGAGACCGCGGGCGCACTGCTTCCCGAGCTGGAGTCCGCCTACGCGGACGCCATGCGCGAGCTCGCGACGCTCGAGAACGTGGGATACCGGCAGCTCAACACCTGGTGGCGCGTCAAGGGCACCATCTCGGCGATCCGCGGCGTGCAGGGGTGGGGCAAGATGACACGCAAGGGCTTCAGCGGAGCGACCACCTGAGCATGCGACTCACGTACAGCACGGATCTGCCTGGTCACGACCCCGCCAGCGTGTTCGACTGGCACGAGCGCCCGGGGGCCCTCGAGCGGCTCACGCCGCCCTGGGGTGAGGTCGAGGTACTCCATCGCGAGGGTGGTATCCGCGACGGCGGGGTGGTGCGACTGCGCGTACATCGCGGGCCCACGAGCTTCAGGTGGGATCTGCGCCACCGTGACTACGAGCAGGGCCGTCAGTTCCGCGACGAGCAGACCGCCGGGCCCCTCAAGAGTTGGGTGCACACGCACCGGTTCTCGCCGCTCCCGGAGGGGGGCACGCGCGTCGAGGACGACATCGAGGTCGAGCCACCGCTCGGGTCCGCCGGCGCGACGCTCGGCCCTGCGTTCCTCAAGCGTGAGCTAGGCAGGCTCTTCCGTTTCCGCTACCGACGCTTGTTCACCGACCTCGCCCGGCACGCAGAGTTCCGCGAGAGGGCGCGGCTCACGGTCGCGATCACCGGCGCTTCGGGGATGATAGCGCGCAACCTCACGCACTTCCTCACTTCGGGAGGGCACCGTGTCCTCGCGTTCGTCCGCGACAGTCGCCGCGTGGGGGAGGGGGCGATCTACTGGAACCCGGCCACGGGTGAAGTGGACGTAGCGCGCTTGGCCGAAGCGGATGCGGTCGTCCACCTCGCCGGCACGTCGATCGCCGCCGGGCGGTGGACCGAGGACCGCATGCGCTCCATCCGCGAAAGCCGCGTGCAGGGCACCGAGCTCCTGGCGCGAACTCTGGCGGGTATGCCGTCCGGTCCGCGCGTGCTGGTGTCGGCGTCGGCCGTCGGGTACTACGGCGACCGCGGGGAGGACGTGCTCGACGAGGGTGCCGCGGCCGGGAAGGGATTCTTGGCAGACGTGTGTCGTGCGTGGGAAGGCGCCGCTCGTGCTGCCGAGCGTGCGGGCATCCGGGTGGTGCTGCTCCGCGGTGGCGTCGCGCTGTCACCGGCGGGCGGTGCGCTCGGCCAGATGCTGCTTCCCTTCAAGATGGGTGTGGGCGGGCGGCTCGGGTCCGGGCGCCAATATCTGAGCTGGATCGACCTCGACGACCTCGTCGCGCTCATCGTGCACGCGCTCTACACCGAGTCCCTGGCCGGGCCGGTGAACGCCACCGCGCCCCATCCCGTCACCAACGCGACGTTCACCGCTGCTCTGGGCAGGGCGCTGGGTCGGCCGACTGTCGTACCCGTTCCCGCGCTCGCCGTGAAAGCGATGTTCGGCCAGCTGGGGACGGAAGCGCTGCTGTGGGGGCAGCGCGTGCACCCGGTGAAGGCGACGAAAGCGGGGTTCCGGTTCTTCTACGAGGGTGTGGAGGAGTCGCTGCGGTTCCAGCTGGGTCGGGAGGGTTGAGGGGTTCGAGTTCGGAGCGGTGTCGCGCGGCGCGGCGCGGCCTCGGCTAGTCCCCGAGCGGGGCGGGGCCCGCTAGTCCGGAAGGACGTCCCCGTCGGGCCCGAGCGCCGGATACGGACGCCCGAGCGCGCGCCGCTTACGGGCCAACGTCGGATGCGCCCACTCGAAGAGGCGGCGCTCGAACTCTTCGTCCGAGAGTCGGCTCCGGTCGTACATGCCGGCGGTCGCTCGCTGCCGCTGGGCCTCGAAGAGAACCAGGCCCGTGGCGACCGAGACGTTGAGCGAGTGCACCAGCCCCACCATCGGAATCGTCACGAGCACGTCGGCGAGCTCGAGCGCCTCGGGGGACACGCCGTGCAGCTCCGCGCCGAGGATGATGGCCGTGGGGACCGTGTAGTCCACCTCGCGGTAGTCCCGCGACGAGGCCGAGGGGTGCGCGGCGAGCAGTCGGAAGCCGCGTCCCTTCAGGAAGTGGACGGCTTCCACGACGGTCCCGTGCGACCGCACGCCGATCCACTTCTTCGTGCCCGCCGAGGTCGCATTGTGCACCGCGACCGCACCCTCGGTCGCGACCACGTGCGCATTGAGCACGCCGACCGCGTCGCAGCTCCGGAGAATCGCCGAGAAGTTGTGCGACTTGTGCACCCGGTCCATGACCACCGTCAGGTCGGGCTGCCGACGCGTGAGCGCCGCGCGCAGTCGATGGAAGCGCTCGGGGGTCATGGTGGCGCGGAGTGTGCGGCGCGCCCGCGTTGCGCACAAGTACGGCTAGCCCATGCTTGTAGGCTTTAAGTAGAGAGGTCCGGTTTGTTTGAGATAGGAATGTCCTCTGTCCGAGAGTGTTCGTTGGAGCTGAGACGAACGGACCTCTTCGGGGGAGGAGATGCGGAGCTTCAGCCAGCGGGACCGGGATCGACTGGCCGTACTGAGACAAGTGAGGGATGGACTGGTGACGGCCCAGCGCGGAGCGGAGCTGGTGGGGCTGACGGCGCAGCACTTTCGGCGCTTGCACCGGGAGTGGGAGCGCGAGGGAGACCGGGCGGTGATTCATGGGCTCCGAGGCCGGCGCTCGAACCGTGCGGTGGCGAACGCCGCGCTGCTCGATCGGATCCGTGAAGCGCGCCGCTTCAGCCGCGAGATCTACGGTAAGTCGCGTTTTTACGCGGAACTCCGCGAGTCCGGCGTGCTGGTCAACCACAAGCGCGTGGGCCGCCTGATGCAGGAGCACGGGATCGTAGGCGCGACGCGGCGCCGGAAGTGGCGCACGACCAAGCGAGATCGCGACGTTCGCCCCGCTCCTGATCTCGTCGAGCGGAAGTTCACGGCCGAGGGCCCAGATCAGCTCTGGGTCGCCGATATCACATCCATGCCGACCTGGTCCGGATCTCTCTTTCTGGCCGTGGTGGTCGATGCGCGGAGCCGTCGTGTCGTCGGCTAGTCGATGGAGACGCACCTTAGAACCGAGCTTGTGCTCAAGGCGCTCAACATGGCGCTCTGGCAACGGCGGCCAGAGCAGGTGATCCATCATTCGCACCAGGGAACGCAGTATACGTCGATCCAGTTCGGGCTTCGGTGCAAGGAAGCCCGCGTTCGTCCTTCGATGGGCTCGGTTGGCGACGCGTGCGACAACGCGATGTGCGAGAGCTTTTCGCGAGGCTCGAGTGCGAGCTCCTAGAGACGAAGCGGTTCCAGAATCAGGCCGAGGCCATGATGGCCGTGTTCGACTTCATCAAGGGCTGGTACAACCCGCACCGCCGGCACTCCGCCCTCGGACAGAAATCACCCATCAACTTCGAAAAGAGTGAGCGACCCGCCGCTTGAGAGCCCAACGCGAAACTGTCCGTCCGGAGGGGTCAACTCCAGGAATGGCGTTGACGTTTGTGGCACCGCAGCGTAAATCCTAACTGTGCCTCACTCGCTCGCTCGTATCGTCGTCGTCACCCTTTTCGTGGGCCTTGGTCTCTACGCCTGCGAGTCACCGACCGAGCCACCCAAGGCGACGACCGTGGTCTTGAACAGCACCGCCCTGACGCTCGATGCCATCGGGGCGACGGGGCAACTCAGCGTCTCCGTCGCCGACCAGAAAGGCCAGCCGATGGTCGGCATCGTCGTGACCTACACTTCGAGCGCCGCTGGGGTCGCCACCGTCACCGGGGCAGGTCTCGTGACCGCGGTCAGCAACGGTGCCGCGACCATCACCGCGAACGTCGATGGCGCCACGGCGACCGCCACGGTGACCGTCGCGCAGGTGCCGGTCGCGCCGGTCGCGGTCTCCGGGAACGGGCAAATCGGGACGGTGCTCTCAACTCTCGCGCAGCCCGTCATCGCGCGCGCCGTCGACCGTCTCGGGACCCCGATCCCCAACGCGACCATCACCTTCGCCATCATCTCGGGCGGGGGCTCGCTCGACGCTACCGCGTCGGTGACGACGAAGGACGTCCAGGCGGGAGGGAACGGCGAGGGGCAGACGGTCTGGCGGCTCGGCAGCAGCGCCACCGCGAGACCGCTTCTCACGGCGAGCGTCTGGGGGCAGGAAACGCTCTTCACTGCGACTGCGACCGGGGGACGGCCCGCACAGATGCGGATGGCGCCGGGCGTCGAGGCGAGTGGCCAGTGGGCGAAGGTGGGCACGGCGGTTGCGGTCGCACCGGCCGTGCAGCTCCTCGACGCCGACGCGAATCCCGTGGCGGGGCGCACGGTCACGTTCTCGGTGGTGCGGGGCGGTGGGTCCGTCACCGGTGGGAGCGCCGTCACGAATGAGTCGGGCGTCGCGACGGTCGGGGCCTGGCTCGTCGGGCCGAGCAGTGGGGAACAGACGCTGCGGGCGTCCTTCGAGTCTCTCGCCGTGACCTTCACCGCGACCGCGGTCGAGGATCCCTGCGTCGCGGCGGGGGCGACGCCCATCTTCGTGCCCGACACGGTGACCGGAGCGATCACCGACGCCGATTGCAGCTGGACTCCGCCACCGAACACCTCGCAGAACTCGCGTTTTGACCTCTACCGGTTCGATCTCGCATCGCGCACGACGGTCATCATCTCGATGACGAAGCAGATCGGCATAGTCGATCCGTACGTTTTCCTGTACAACGCGAGCAATGGGGTCTTCATCTCACTCAACGATGACATCCAGGATGGCGTCATTCGGGATTCGCGGCTCACGATCACCATCGATCCCGGTTCCTATCTGATCCGGGCGACCACATGGGAGCCCAATGAGCGAGGTACGTACGCGCTCAGCGTGACCGGGTGCCGAGCCGGCGAGCCGGTGATCTACCGCGCGAAGGCCGGGAACGGCGCCGTCGCGGCGCCGGGATCGACGGTTCCGACCGCGCCGAGCGTCGAAGTCCTAGATGAGTGCGAGAACGGGGTGCGTGGCGTTCCTGTGACCTTCGAAACCGTGCCGGGCGTCGGGAGCATCGCCGGCGCGAACGCGACGACGAACGCGTCCGGGATCGCGACGCTCGGGAGCTGGACCCTCGCGGCGGGACCGAACGTCGTGTCGGCCACGCTCGGTGGCGCAGCGAACGCGTCGATCGCGCCGGTGATCTTCTCGGCGACGGGGAAGGCGTCCACGTCAGGCTTCGACATCAGCCTGCGGTTCGTGAACATGCCGACGGCGAATCAGCTCACGGCGTTCGGGCAGGCGGCGACGCGCTGGGAGACGATCATCACGGGCGACCTGCCGAACATCACGAACTTCTCGTCGGCGGTGGGGGTCTGCAATTCACCGACTGCCATCCAGGAGGCGCTGGACGACCTTATCATCGTCGTGCGTCTGGAGAACATCGACGGTGCCGGAGCGACGCTCGGGTCGGCGGGCCCCTGCCTCGTCCGGACCACCGGTGGCCTGACCGCGCTCGGCTCGATGCGCTTCGACACCTCCGACCTACCGAGCCTCCAGTCGAGCGGCACCCTCGGTGCGGTGATCCTGCACGAGATGGGCCACGTGCTCGGGATCGGGACGCTCTGGAGCTCGAAGGAGTTCCTCCAGCTGTCGTCGACGACTTCCACCAAGCTGGACACGCACTTCAACGGCCCCGAGGCAATCGCCAGTTTCAACGCCGTGGGGGGCACCAACTATACGGGAGCGGGGCAGCAGGTGCCGGGCGGTGCGAAAGTGCCGGTCGAGAACTGCACCAACAACACCCCGCAGTCGTGTGGCGGCGGCACCATCAACTCACATTGGCGCGAGGGGGTGCTCCGTTCCGAGCTGATGACGGGGTATCTGAACAGCGGCGAGACCGGCAACCCACTGAGCGTGGTGACGATCGGTTCGCTCAAGGACATCGGTTATGTAGTCGACCTAACCCGGGCCGATTCTTTCTTCGAGGTGATGAGCCTCCAGGCCGGTGTGACGGCCGAGGGTGGGCCAGGGCAGATCTACCTGCAGGATGATATCGAGCGGCACGTGATCCGCGAGGTCGGGCCTGACGGGCGGATCGCCGGGGAGACGCCGGCCGGGAGCGCGAAGCGGCGGAGCGGATAGCGGATAGGAAATCCAAACGGTCTAGAGTGGGAGGGGGCGCGAGGCAGAGAGGCCGTCAGGGGGTGATGGCGCCGTGCGGGGTGAGCGATTGCGCCGTCGGGATGCCTGAATGGGCGTTTGGCGGAGGCAGGCATCGAGCCGTCGGTCGGCAGCCGCGGCGACTCCTACGACAACGCCATGGCCGAGTCCATCATCGGTCTCTACAAGACCGAGCTCATCAGCAGGCGTGGTCCCTGGCGCAACCTCGAGG
>VGVR01000047.1 GCA_016873995.1 Gemmatimonadota bacterium | reverse complement strand
ATCATTACAAGCGCCTACGATCCCGGCACCCTGGGCTCGGTCGGCATCCTGGATGCCGCCGCCCTGCTCGACTCGCCGGCAGACTCTGCTGCCCGGATCGGGCGGCGCCGCATCGTCGTCATCTCCGATGGAGACGACGGGGAGCCCGAGCAAGCGCTGCTCGCAGCCGCCGACTCGGTCCGCGCGCTGGGCATCGACCTGTACGTCGTCGGCGTGGGGACCAGCCGCGGCGCGGGGATGAGCCTGCCGGCTGGCACCTACCAGCTCGGGGGCCCGGTGACCACCGCTTCGGGTGCGAGGGCGTCATCCCGTCTGGACGAGGGCGCGCTGCGCGCGCTCGCCAATCGCGGCGGCGGACGCTACGCGCTCGCGGACGCGGACCTCGACCTCGGGGTGCTCCAGGCCGAGATCTCCGCACCACCACCGCTCGCCCTGACACCCGGTGCGGCGGCCAGGCCGGCCTGGGCTCGCTACGACCTACCGTTCGTGCTCGGGCTCGCCGCGCTCCTGCTCGTTCTCCTGGAGAGCCTGCTCGACGCCTCGCTTCCGCGCCTCTCGGTGGCGCGTGCCCGGAGGGTCGCGTGACGCCCCGCCAGCAGCTCGTCCGCCGTGCGGGCGCGGTCCTCGCCGTGACTGCACTGCTGGTTGCGGGATTCTCCCTCATGGACCGTCGCAGCGTCGAGCGCGCCAACCGCCTCTACCACGAGGGTGACGTGGAGCGCGCCGCGGCGACCTATGCGCGCTCGGCCGGGCGTAACGAGGCGGTTGCGTACAACCTCGGCACCGCGCTGATGGGCATCGACCCGGACTCGGCCGGCGCGACCCTCCGCCGCTCTGCGGAGGCGGACGATCGCGACACGCGCAAGCGGAGCCTCTACAACCTCGGGTATCATCTGATCCTCCGGCTCGGCGGTCTGATGACGCAGGACTCGATCCGCATGATGCTCGTGGAGTCGATCGAGGCGAACCGGCTCGCGCTCCGGCTCGACCCGACCGACGACGACGTGCGCTGGAACCTGGCGGTGGCGCAGCGCCGACTCGACGCCATGACTCCGCCTGGCGAGGAGACCGGCAGGTCGAACAGCACCAGCGAGAGCGATGACGAGGTCGCCATGAACAACCCCGAGCTCGCCCGCTCCGAAAACTCGCCGGCCGAGTCCGGTCTCGAGCCCGAGGATCCCCGAGCGGCGGACAACCCCGGAGAGCGCACCGGTCCGCTCCGAGGAGCGCGTGAGGCCTGGGCGACCCAGGACCCCGGCCCGCTCGGCCCCGACGAGGCGCGCAGCTTGCTCACGTGGCTGAACGACGAGCCCGAGCTCCTCCTGCGCGGCATCCTCTGGTCGCACCGGCCCGACGTGGCCTGGTGGTCCGGCCAACCCTATCCCGGCGGACGCTGGTAGACGCAAAGGCGCCCTCCCGATGGATCTCGGGAGGGCGCCGACTGCGACTTCGACTGCGGAACGGTCGCTAGCGCAGGTTCAGGCCCAGCGCCGGGTTCACGTACTCGTCGATGTACCGTTCCGGATCGGGACGGATGCTCAGGTAGTCGACGTGATCCGGGATGCTCGACCAGCCGTGCGGCACGCCGGCCGGGATGATGATGACGTCGCCGACCCTCACCTCGCGGCTCACGACCTCACCTACGATCTGCCCGCTGCACGATGGACCGTTCAACACGAGCGTCACGTTGCTGTTCGGAGCCGAGCGCGAGCCGTTCATGATCTGGCCGCCCGTGATGAGGATGCCGGAGCCGGACACGATGACATACGTCTCGGTCTGACCGTCGTGTGCGATGCCGGTCGCGCCACTGGGCGTACCGGACGTCACCCCGCACGGCTGCGCCTGAGCTGCGGCACCGCGGCCGCCGCCACCGCCACCGCCTCCGCCACCGCCACCTTGACGCCCGCCAGCGGCCCCGCCCCCGCCGGGCGCACCTGCGCCGCCCGCGGCCGCCTGACCCGTGGGCCCGCGGTGCACGATACCCACCGCCAAGTTCAGCTCGCCGATGTCGCGGCTGATGATCTGACGGTCCACGCCCGGCAGACGGTTGACGTGGTCGATCATTTCCTTGGTGATGTACGTCGCCGTCATCGGCTGCTGGGCCGCGAGCCCGATCGGCGCGGCGACCGCCAGGGCGACGAGCACCACCGGTACCAATCTCTTCATGAGGGATCTCCTTGTGGGGCCGTGGGACGGCCAAGCACGGCCGAACGACGGCCGCAACCTTTCTCGGGCGTGAACGTAGGTCGGGCCTATCACGCTCGCCAGAACGGCCGGAGCTGGCGAGACGCAGACGCCGCACGGCGCCGAGGAGCCCGCAACGAGGGCCGCCGGCTCCCTAGCAATCCGACCCGGCTTGGTGTCATGCTGTGCGGCTGGTGAATCCCAACAGACGGACCAAAGACGAATGATGTCGCCATCGAAGCGTGCCCGCCTGTGGGCCCTCGCCCTCCTCCCCCTGGCCGCTCCGGCCCTCTCCGCGCAGGAAGGGAGCCGGGAAGCGTACTCCATGAACGCCGTGCGCGTGGTCGCCCGGCCAAGCATCGACGGGGTGCTCGACGAGGCAATCTGGCAGACCGCGTCCGTCATCGACGCCTTCATCCAGCAGGAGCCGAGCGAAGGCGCGCCTGCGACCGAGCGCACTGAAGTCCGCGTCCTCTACGACGGCGGGCGCCTCTTCCTGGCGGTGCACGCCTTCGATTCGGAGCCGGCCCGCGTGGTGGCTTCGGAGATGCGGCGCGACGCCGAGCGGATCCTCGATGAGGACAACTTCCAGGTCATACTGGACACGTTCCAGGACTCCCGCTCGGCGTACATGTTCGCGGTGAATCCGCTCGGCGCGCAGCTCGACCAGCAGGTCTTCGACGAGGGCGGGCGCGACCGCCGCGCGAGCTCGTCGGCGATCAACCGCAACTGGGACGGCGTGTGGTCCGTCGCCGCACGTACGACGGACGACGGGTGGACCGCCGAGCTGGAGATCCCGATGGTGAATCTCCGCTTCCCCGAGTCCGATCCGCAGTCGTGGGGGATCAACTTCATGCGCAACATCCGGCGCAAGAACGAGGAGGTGTATTGGGCCCCGATCCCGCGCGCGTTCGGCCTGACGCGCGTGAGTCTGGCCGGCAGCCTGAACGACCTCCAGGCGCTCGACCGGGGGCTCGACCTGCGGGTGAAGCCCTATGTGCTGGGCGGCGGCCGCCAGCGCACCAACCTCGGCGCCACCGCCGACTCGACGCGCGGCGAGTTCGGGCTCGACCTCAAGTACGGCGTCACCGCGAGCTTGAACCTCGACGTGACGGTGAACACGGACTTCGCCCAGGCCGAAGTCGACGACGAGCGCGTGAACCTCACCCGCTTCGCGCTCTTCTTCCCCGAGAAGCGTGAGTTCTTCCTCGAGAACGCCGGGCAGTTCGCCGTCGGCACGCCGAACAGCCTCGGCCGCATCGCCGACCTCTTCTTCAGCCGCCGCATCGGCCTCACGAGCACGGGTGCGAACGTGCCGATCCTCGGCGGCGCGCGACTCACGGGAAAGGTGGGCTCGAACAACATCGCGGTCATGGACCTCCAGACCGACGACGCCTTCGGGCAGCCGGGGGAGAACTTCCTGGTCGCGCGCTATTCGCGGGACGTCGGCCGCTCCCAGTTCGGCGGCATCGTCGTCAACAAGGAAGCGATGCGCAGCGTGCCGGGCGAGCGCCGCCGCTTCAACCGCACGTTCGCCGCCGACATGAACGTGGTCGTGACGCCCTCGCTCACCATGGACGGCTTCATCGCCAACACGTCCACCCCCGGCGTCAGCGGGAGCGACATCGGCGGCCATTTCCGCGCGGGCTGGCTGGACCAGTCGTGGCGGGTCTACGGCGAGTTCACCGGTCTCGGGAAGAACTTCAATCCCGAGGTCGGCTTCGTGCCGCGGAACGACATGCTCCGGTCCAAGATCCACTTCGAGTACAACCCCCGTCCGGGTCGGTGGGGCATCCGCATGATGGAGCCAATGACCAACTACACGTACATCACCGACCAGTCCGGCCGAAAGATGAGCACGCACTGGCACATGATGGTCGGCACGCGGTTCGACAACGGCGCGTACCTGAACGTCTTTCATAATCGGTACTTCGAGCGCATCGACAATCAGTTCCGCGTGAACAACGTGCCGATCGCGCCCGGCGACTACGACTTCCACGACTGGAACTTCTCGTTCAACTCGAACCCCGCACGGCGCGTCGCGGCCGGGGTGAGCTTCGGCCCGCAGACGTACTATGGCGGCGACCGAACGGACGCGTCCGTGAACGCGAGCCTGCGGGTGTCGAGCCAGCTCGCAACCTCGGCTTCGTTCTCAAGGAACGAGGTCGACCTTCCCGCCGGGTCGTTCACCGTGGACATCGCGTCATTCCAGATCGACTACGCGTATTCGCCGACGCTCTCTCTCCGGAGTCTGACGCAGCGCAACTCCGCCACCGACCAGTGGAGCACGAGCGCACGGCTGCGCTACATCTTCCGTCCGGGCTCCGACATCTACGTCGTGTACGATGGGCTCCGCCGGGATGTCCCGCTCACGGCGGCGCCGTTCGTGAACGAAATCCGCGACCATCAACTGCTCATCAAGATGACGTACCTGCTCTCGTTCTGATCGCGGGGCAGGTCTTCAGCACCCTGGCTGACAGCACGATCGTCAGAAGGCGGAGAAAGAGGGGCGCACCATCGCTCCACCCGCCCGAGCAGCGCTCGCGCGAGTTCGATGCTGTCCGCCTCTGCGATCGAGGCGTCGTACAGGCGTAGCGTCCGCCAGCCCCGCGAGGTAGCCGAACGCCGCGCCAGTAGCTAACATGCCGCCCATGGTCAAGATCACCATCGGCGTCAACGGCAAGCCGCGCACGGCGCACGTCGAGCCGCGGCTCCTTCTCGTGCATTTCCTGCGCGAGCAGCTCAACCTGACGGGAACGCACGTCGGGTGCGATACCAGCCAGTGCGGTGCGTGCACCGTGCTCATCGACGGCCGCAGCGCGAAGGCCTGCACGGTCTTCGCGGTGCAGGCGGATGGCTCCACGGTCACCACGATCGAGGGGCTGGCTCCCGAGGGTGAATTGCATCCGCTCCAGCGCGGCTTCTGGGAGGAGCACGGCCTGCAGTGCGGCTACTGCACGCCCGGCATGATCATGTCGGCGGTGAACCTGCTGGTGGACAACCCTTCGCCGAGCGAGCGCGAGATCCGAGAGGGCATAAGCGGCAACCTGTGCCGCTGCACGGGCTACCAGCACATCGTCAACGCCATCCAGCACGCCGCGCAGGCGAGTTGAGCCATGGCGACCGCACCCGTCCTTAGCACGGCGGCTGGGAGGCCTGGGAGGTGGCGGCGAGGCTATGCCGCTGACGCCTTACCAAGCGGAGCTCGGTCGGCTGCTGGCCGGCAACCGGAGAGAGGACAGCTATCTCGCCGGGGCCGCCGCGATCCTGGCCGAGCCGCATACCCGCAGGTACAGCAATTATCTCGATTTCTTCCACGACACGCCGGAGCGGGTCGCATCCGCCTACGAGGCCGATCGCGGCACGCTCGTCGCGCGTGGCTACGCGGTCGAGCCCGAGCTGACCCAGCCTGGTTACATCCGTGCCGTCGTGCGGCGAGGTCCGGACGCGACCAAGATCGAGTGGGGTCACGACTCGAGCTGGCGCTTCATGCCGGTGATTCGCAGTGACGAGTTCGGGTTCCAGCTCCACCCGGTCGACCTCGCGATCAACAAGGTGTTGGCCCTCGCCGGCCGCCAGGAGCCTCGTGATCTGCTCGACACCCTGCACTGCCATCAGCGCACGTTGGAGCTCGGTCCGTTGGTGTGGGCGGCGGCGGGTAAGGACCCCGGCTTTTCGCCCCTCTCGCTCCTCGAGCTCCTGCGCCGTCGGGGCAGAATCAGGCCGGAAGACCTGCAACGCCTCCACCTGGTCGAGCCGATCGACCTCGAGGTCCTGAAACGGGAATGGCTCGCGGCGTTGGACAGCGCCGAGGCCTTCGTGAATCAACGCCCGCCCTCCGAAGCCGGATGCCTCTACTACTCGGGAGCGCTCGCGCGCTTCGTCAACCCGAACCGTGGAGGCGTCGGTACTGTCGTGCCGCACTTCGGTAGACCCGGCGGCGTGTTGCCTCGCGTTCTGGAAGCCTCGGAGCAGTAGCACGCCCCGGCCCGAGTGCAGGCGTGGGCCTGGGTCACCGTCACCCGAAGCTGGGTCTAGACAGCCTCAACTCCGCCAAGCTTCCGATCACGCGGTCCGGTCGCACATCTCGCTCCGCCGGTACGCCCTTCCCCGCACGGTCGATCCAGATGACCGACAAGCCCATACGGAGCGCGGGCTCGACGGCCTATCGATGACGCCCGAGGAGACCTGGATGGGCAGTGCGTCACACTCGAGTAGGACGTGGCGCGGCCGCAGCCTAGCAGCGGGCCACCAGCTCGGCAGGATGTGGAACCGGACGCGGTAGGCGGCAGGACGCCCTACCTCACCACGAACCTCCCCACCGCGCGCCGCGCATCGTCCGGTCCACCTCCGGGCCGCGGCGTGGGCGGCGGCGGCGTGCCGACCGTGAACTCATAGGTCCCCGGACGGATGGGCACGAAGCTGAACTGTGCCGTTCCTTCCGTATCGAACTCGATGCCGCGGAAGCCCATCGACTGAAGGTGGACTTCGATGCCGGCGATGGTGAGCAGTCGCAGGTGCGAGTTCTCGAGCAGCGCGTCCACCTCGAGACGCCAGTCGGCCCTGCCGTCCGCGGTCACGTTCAGTCGGTAGTACTCACCAGTGACCAGCTCGATCTCGGTGGGTGAGAGCACCGGGCCGTTCTCGCCGGTCGTGATCTGCAGCTGTACGTCCACCGGCGGCGGGGCGGCGAGATTCCCGCCGACCTGGGCGCCGAGCGCGGCGGGCAGTATCCCGAGGCAGCCAGCCACGACTCCATGCCAACGCAGGTTCATCGATCCTCCTCAGATCGCGCCACGATGCGCGCGGGGGCGTGGCGACGCAATCGCCCCCGCCCTCATCTTCCTGCCACGCCACCCTCCTACAGCCCCCAGCTCACCCCCACCCGCAGCTGCCTGGGCTCCGCCGGATGGAAGTGCACATCGTCCACACCCCCGGCCGGCTCACCCGGAAGCCGCGAGGCGTAGTAGTACTGCACGTCCGAGTGGTCTTCGTCGAGCAGGTTGAGCACCGATACGGTGAGTCGGGCTTCCCCCCACCGGTAGCCGACGCTGGCGTTCACCAGCGAGTTGGTCTGGGCACGCACGGTTCCGTTTTCGATCAGCGGATACCCTCCGAACCTGCGCACGCGCATCGACCCGAACACTCCGTTGCCCGTAGGCTCGTAGCCGAAGCCCGCCGCGACCACGTTCTCGAGCGCACCCGGAATCCGATCCTGGTCCGGCGCCACACCCAGGAGTCGAGCCCGGGCCAGGGACAGGTCGAGGTCGGCGCTCCACTCTTCCGTGATGCGGTAGAAACTGGTCATCGTGACGCCTACGCGCCGGCTCCGGTCGCTTGGCTCCGTCGTGCCTGCGTCGCCGACGAAGAGCAATTCACTCGCCAGCTCGATCATCCAGAGCGCCCCGGTGGCCTGGAGTCCTCGTAGCGGCTCCGACCGCAAGCCGATCTCGGCACCCTGCGACGGCACGAGCGGATCCACGGGATCCACGGGACCCCCCGTGTTCGGATCCACCGTCGTGACCGTGCCACGCGCATCGTTGCTGTGGAAGCCGATCCCGCCGCTCACGTACACCTCGGTGCCGGCCCAAGGGCCGAAGGTGAGCGACACTTTCGGGCTGACGATGTGGTCGCTGGTGGTGCCGACGTTCTCTACGCGCTGGCTGGAAACGTGGAATCGATAGGCGTCCCCGCGGAGGCCCAGCGTCGACCTGAAGCGACGGGACCACGTCGACACGAGCTCGGCGTATCCGCCCACACTGAGTTGCGTGACATCGTCCGCGCGCACGTCGGTCAGCAGCTGGCGGCGGCTCGTCCGCGAGAGCGCGATACCGGCGAAGTCGCCACGCATTTGCGTTCCCACCGTCAGGCGATGCTCGCGCCCGAAGAGGTCGAGAGGCTGGAGGTGCGCCGCATTCGCACCCATGATCCACCGCCCGCGGTCCTGCTGCCGGATCTGGTCGCCATCCGTCGGGTCGCCGAGGAAGTAGGTGAAGTTGGAGAACAAATCCAGGGAGTAGCGCGCGACGTACACGTCTACCTTCTGATTCGACGTGGCGGTCGAGCGATCCCAGGCGGCGGACAAGCTGTAGCGCGCGCCCTCACCCCCGAGCGTCGGGTCGACCTGCCCGAATCGACCGATCGATCCGGACTGCACGGCTCGCATGGGGATCTGGTCCGTGGAGTTCCACTCGTTGCGGTAGGCGAGTGCGAGCAGCGAGAAGCTGCTCGTCCTGCCTTCGCGCGTGTAACGGAGCATCCCGCTCCGCTTGCGCAGACGCTCGGGAGACTCCCAAGGACCGTCGTAGTTGTGCAGCTCGCCCCCGGCGAGCAGCGTGCCGACCGCTCCGGACGTGGACGCAGCGGCGAGCACTCTTCGGTGGCTGTTCGCGCCCCACCCGACCTCGAACAGAGGAGCGTCCAGACTGCGCCGGAGGCGGAACTCCGCACCCCCCGCGCTGCCGAAGTCGCCGATCTCCGCGTAGTAGTTGCCGAGCGAGTACTCGATGTGGTCCACGAGCTCCGGCACGAGGAAGTTCAGATCCGTATACCCGTGCCCGTGCGCGTGCGTCGGCAGGTTGATCGGCATCCCATCGAGCTTCGTCGAGAAGTCCGTGCCGTGATCCAGGTTGAAGCCCCGTACGAACATCTGATTCGATTTACCGCCGCCGCTGTGCTGCGTGAGGATCATCCCGGGGACAGTCTCGAGCAGCTCGCCTTCCCGGGAGAGCGGACGCAACCGCAGGTCCCTCGCCCCGACGTATCCGACCGATGCCGTGCTGACCTGGCCGACGAGGTTGTCCATAGGCCCCCGGACGGTGATCGGGTCGAGGACGTACACGGTGGTGGTGTCGTCGGGTGCGTTCTGACCGGACGTGGGAGCCGGCAAGACCACGACGACGAGTGACGCGGCGGCGACCGCCACGTATGAAGACAAACGCATCCTTCCTCCGTCCAGCAGTGTGATCGAATGGATGCACCGCGCTCGCCCGCCTCGCGGACGGTCGAGCCGGACACGCCGCCGACAGATCGGCGGTCAGGTCCTCAGGGTGCGCGACGCGAGAGGAGGATCAGGCGCGCGGAGGAGGGACGGGCGGAAGCGGTAGGGGATGCACGGGAAGGGAGGCGTCGATGGCGCGCACGAAGCTCGTGACCGCAAGCAGGATGGTGACCTGCACGGCGCTCGCCGGTGTGTGGACCGAAAGCTTCACCGTGGCCGGCGCCGCTTCGGTCTGCTCGTCCGCCTGCTCCGCCGCCACGAGCAGGGCGTCGACGGCCCCGGCGTGTGAGTGCGTCACGCCGTCGTGCGTATGAGTGAACGACGCACGCTCGCCGAGGTGGACGAGCCCGAGCGCCGCCGCCTGGGCTTGGCGCTCCTGGAGACGCTCGATCACGTGGAACGCCCCGTGGCCCATGTTCGCGACCGCGCCCCCCGCGAGGGGGAGCGCGTACGCCAGCGCCATCAGGGCGGCGATGACGCGGTGCGAAAGCTGGCGGAGGGGGAGTGCGGGGGCAGCCATGAGCGAGGGGGATGCTACAGCCTACGGCGCGAGTCGGCTACCAGCCGACCCCGTCCCCCGCAGCACCTATCGGACGCGCTCAGCGCACGATGCCGGCGATCCAGACGCCGAATGTCGTCAGCACGAACACCCAGGTCAGCGCGGTCAGAACGACGCCGACTCGCCCGAGGGATGCCGTCGAGTCGGCCGTCGCGTCCCCCTGCCGCCGCGCTTCGTCCATGACCTCCCGCGGGATCATGCGGATGACGAGCGCCACCCCGAGCGGCACGACGATCAGGTCGTCCAGCTGCCCGAGAACGGGAATGAAGTCCGGGATGAGATCGATCGGGCTGAGGGCGTACGCGAGCGTGGCGAGCCCCAGCAGGCGCGCGAGCCAGGGAGTGCGCGGATCCCGCAAAGCGCGCAGCACCAAGGGGACCTCAGCGAGCAGCGCCTTCGCCCGACTCTCGATGCTCGCGCGCTTCGTCACGGCGCGTCCAGCACCGCCGAGTGCCTCAGCTCCGCCAAGCTACCGATCACGCGGTCCGGCCGCACATCTCGCTCCGCCGGTACGCCCTTCCCCGCGCGGTCGATCCAGATGGCGGACAAGCCCATACGCTGCGGCTGCGCCACGTCCCACTCGAGGTTGTCGCCGACCCTCCAGGTCTCTTCCGGCGCCGCGGACAAGGCGTCGAGCGCGCGCTCGTAGATGCGCGGATCGGGCTTCCCGTATCCGACCTCTCCCTCGATCAGGACCAGCTCGAAGAGCCGGGCGAGGTCGAACCGCTCCACCTTCCGACGCTGCGGCGCCGCCGCTCCGTTGGTGAGGAGCGCGAGCCGGCAACCGGACGCGCGCAGCCACTCCACCGTCTCCACCGCGTCCGCGAGCGGCCGCAGCAGGGCGTCGCGGCGAGCACGGTAGTCTCGCGCTATGAGCGTCGTCGCCTCCCCCAGATCGGCTCCCAGGCGTGCGGCCGCCATGCCGACCACGTCGCGCGTCGCCGCGTCGAGGTCGAGCCTCCCGAGACGGTGACGCTCGGCGTCCGACCAATACCAGCGGCGCACCTCGTCGATGGCGCCGAGCAGCTCCGACGGCTCGATCTGGTCCATCAGGTGTGCGTGCGCCCAGCAGGCTTCGCGCCACGACTGGGGGGCGCCGCCAGTATCGTCGAGGATGGTGTCGTCCAGATCGAGTAGCATCGCTCGAGGGAGCGGAGACGAGCGGGCCTTCACCACTCGACCCTCACGCCTCCATTGAACACACGCCCGTCGAGCGGCGCCCACACGTCCGTGATCCAACGCCCTTCCGGCGTCTGCGAGGGCAGCACGAGCCGGTCGTATCCGGTCTGGCGGGTGTCCAAGACGTTCTCTGCGTTCAGGAAGAAGCGCGCCGGCCCGAAGCGACGCTCGACGAGGAACCCGAGCACCACATACGGGCTCGAGCTGCTCCGGTACGGATTGTCCTCGAGCTCCTGGCGGCCCGTGTAGTAGACCTCGAAGCCCGCGCGTCCCGCCACCTCACTCTCCCAGGCGCCGAGGACGCCGACCGTATGCCGCGGCGTGAGTGGCACTTCCCGTCGTCCGGCGGCGACCGGGGTCGGCTCGGTCGAGCGCGTGAAGACGTGCGTCGCAGTCAGGTGTATCGGACCACGCTCGAGCCGCGCGAGCAGCTCGGTGCCCCAGGTGCGCACGGGGTCGGCCGCGTTGCTCATCGACAGCATCCCGGCGCCATCCTCGGCGACCACGAGCGCGTCTCGGATCCGCGAGCCGAAGAGCGTCGCGTTCACCTCGAGCTCCCCGACGCTGCGCCCGACGTCGAGCATGCCGCTCAGGGCGCGCTCGGCCTCGAGCTGTCCGAATGGATTCAGGCGTCCGAGGCCCAGAGCCTCCGTCTCGTCGGTGAAGGGCGACGGCGCGAAATACCCGGACCCGGCCGACGCGCGAATCGTCCACTCGCCGGGTCGCACCAAAGCCGACAGGCGTGGATTCGCGAACGTGCCGTATTCGCTGTGCCGATCGAGGCGCGCGCTCGCAGAGAGCGTCAGTCAGCCAGTCCGCAGGAGCGTACTCGTCCTGGGCGAAGAGCGCGGGCACGGTATAGCGGAGGTCGAACGCAGAGACGTCCCTGCCGTCGTAACGCTCGTGCTGCAGCGCGGCACCGAGCACCCAGGCGTGGGCGCCGCCGAGTCCGGCGAGCGAACCCTCGACGAAGGCGGTGGCGTGGGCATCCCGCTCGAGGGCCGGCCCGAACTCGTGCCGGTGGCGTTGGCCCATGGCCGAAGCGCGCACCGTGAGCAGCGTGGAACCTGACAGCACACGGCGGCCCACCACGCCCGCGTCCAGCCTGCGTGTGGTCAACTCCTCCGCGAACGACGTCCCCGCCGGTGTCGTGCGCCCGGGAAGCGTGCCCCCCTCGCGGTCCTCGGCCATGAGACCCACCGTCAGAAACAGCGACCCGCCGCCCGCACCGGTGCGGAAGAGCCGCGGTCGGACGACCGCACGGCGATAGCCCGGAAGGTCAGCCCAACCGTCGTCGTCGACGTCGGCGCGGCCCTGGCGGTGCAGGCTCCCCAGGAGCGTGTACCCCCACCGCTCCCCCGGCTCGTCTGCGAGCCACGCGACCGCGTCGGTCCCGCCGAGCGTCGTCTGGTTGAGGAGCTCCTCGCGCGAGGGATCCGGGCCGCGCGAGATCAGGTTGACGACACCTCCGAGTGCGGTGGCGCCGTAGAGCGCGGACGCGGCGCCCTTGATGACCTCGACCTGGCCCAGATCCATCGGGGGTATCTGGAGCGGACCGAGCGCGCCCGCCTGGCCCCCGTAGAGCGGGAGCCCGTCGGCGAGAATTTGCGTATAGCGACCGCGCAGCCCCTGGATGCGCACGCTCGCGCCGCCGAGCGAGGGCGCCGTGGGCTGCATGCGTAGCCCGGCTGTCTCGTTGAGGAGCATGGCGATGTCGCCCGGCGTCATCAGCAACTTCTCTTCGACTTCCTCGCGCGACACGACCTCGACGCGCAGCGGCACGTCCTCGATGCGCCGCTCGGTGCGCGTCGACAGCACGAGGATTGGCTCCGTTTCGAGTGCCTCCACCTCGAGGCTCACGACTACCGTCGTGTCGGCTCCGGCGGCCAGAACCACACGCAGCTCGGCAGGAGCGTGGCCGAGCGAGGTCACGCGTACGTCGTGCTCGCCCGCGACGAGCTGGAGGCGGGCAGCCCCGCCGTCGTCCGTGAGCGCGCGGAGCGTGCCCGCAGTCACTTCCGCCCCTGCGACGGGAGCCTCTTCGCTCTGGACGCAAACGGTGAGGCGCGCCTGTTGGGCGGCCGCGCCGGCCGGTAAGCAGGCAAGCGCCATCGTGGCTGCGACGACCGCGCGAGCGCCTCGGGCCCCCTCGCGGAGCGCCTCCACGATGCGCGCCGCCGTCACCCCAACCTCCGCCCCATCGCCCGCAGCCACGCTCGATAGCGGTCCGTCAAGCGCGGGTGCGTGCGCTCCGCCACCGGTGCCCACGCCGACTCGACTTCGGTCTGGAGCGCGCGCCACCACGCCGGGTCGTGTCGCAGGTGCGCGTGGCGCAGGTGGTCGAGGCGCTCCGCCAAGGCCACGAGTCGTGCGTCGTCGTCGAGCGTCACGAGTCGCTCCGCCAGCGCCTCGTCGCCGGGGAGCGGAAGCGACCCGACGAGGTCCGCGACTGCGTCCCCGAGCTCCACGCGCACGTGCTCGAGCGACGTGCGGAAGCGAGCCTCCTCGGACTCGTGCACGGCAGCCGCTGCAAGCACCTCGCCCGGGAGCGGGCCGACGTCCTGGAGGAGGACGAGCACGGATCGACCAGGATGGAGGAACGCCGGGTCGTGCTCATCGAGCACCGCTGCCCGAGGTCGCATGCCGAGAGCGTATGCGCGGACAACGAGGTCGATCGCCGGCGCGGAGAGTTCGGACACTCGCGCCGCCCCCTCCAGCGAAGCCGCCATCGCCTCGCGTCGATCGACGTTGGTCACAAGAGCTTAGAGATCAGCGCGCCGATCGAGGCGGACAACAGGTCGACACCCAGCTCGCCGCTCACGCCCCGCACGCTGCGGGGCCCGCGCTCCCACGGGAACTCGGGACGGGTTCTGAGCGCCTCCATCGCCGCAAGCGCGCGTGCCTTGTTCTCCCGCGCCACCGGATCGCCGGCGTTGCGCGCATCCGCACGCTCCAGCTCCGCGAGCGTCTTCTCGACCGCGTCGGCATCCAGGACCGCGATGGGCGATCCGCAATGTCCGCACTGGAACGACTGCATCAAGTCGACGGGCGCGCCGCAGCTCGAGCACTGCACGTGCTTCAGCTCCGCGCGGACTCGATTCTGCTCCGTCGCGCTGAGCTCGCGCACGAACTGCTTCTCCTTCAAGAACTCCGAGAACGGCGTCAGGCGTCCGTGCTTCTGCGGGCACGCGTAGTAGGAGAAGCGGCCGCCTTTGCCGATGTCGCGGCTCAGTGTGAGGCGGCGCTTGCAGCGGCGGCAGGAGAGCTTGTCGCGGAGCGCGTGCCGCGGATCGTCTCGGTGCTCGTGCAGCACCCTGAAGAGGTCCATCGTCCCCTTCGGCGAGAGCTGGATGCTCTCGCGATGGTCGAGCCAGAGGACATGGCACGCGAAGCACAGGTCGAGCTCGACGTCCGCACCGTAGATCCCCGCCATCGCGAGGGGATCCATGGAGGCCGAGCAGTTGGGACAGTTCACGGAAGCCAGCAGCAGTCGGGATCGGCGTCGAAGCGAGCGAAAAGCGGTTCTACCGTGGAATCTGTGGGTAGAGCGGAGTAGGTAGAGAGGCGCGGCGTGGGGGTGGAGGCGGGGAGCGCACCCTGCGGGGTTCGTGGTACGATGTGGTTGTTCGAAGACCCATCAACACCA
>VGVR01000046.1 GCA_016873995.1 Gemmatimonadota bacterium | reverse complement strand
AAGACGCGAGCGAACTCTGCAGCTCATGAGCGACAGGGTGGTGCCGCAGGTAGAAGACAGGGCAAAAACGCCCCCGAACGGGGGTCGGTTGATCGTATCTGAGCCAGATATGGTGGGCCGTGAGGGAATCGAACCCTCGACCTTCAGATTAAAAGTGTCGCCCCAGCTTTGGATTGCGTCGGTCGCCATGCGCCGCCTGTGCGCCCACTGTTGAACCTGAATCAGCTATGCGTGACACCGAAAACGGGCCGCGCAGATTCCGCGGCGCTCGCGCACAAGTGGCACCGAAATTGGCACCACCCCACCCCATCTGCCGCGCCATAAACACCTGTTTATGGCTCACAACCGCCCAGCTATGCACCTTCACCTTCAACCGCAGCGGGGGATTTTGGCTCCACGCGCCGAAGGTCCGCCCACCAGGAACAGCGCTCGCAACGCGACGCCCAGGTGCCGATTCGCCTTGCCGCCCCCTTGCACCGTGGGCACCGTTGAACCTGAGAGGACGCTGGACCCGCCGCACGGCGCACACCGCTCCCCCTGCACGGGTTGGCCTCAAAACAGGCCATGATCGGGGGCGGGGTGGCACCTTACCCTCCTGGCGGGCCAGACCCACCGGAAACGCACGGAGTTCAGTCGGCTCCAGGCTTGCTGTTGGACCTGGTATCGCTGGTGCTTGGAGACCGGGCGGAAGAGGTACTCGTACTGGCCCATCCCTGCGCCGGCCAAGCCCAGCCGGCGGCTCCCTGATGTCGAGCGCCTTCGCCATCGAGGACGGCATCGTCGAAGCGATCGAGATCCCAGGCGACCATTTCATCATCGGCGTACAGTGGCCGGTCCACCTGCCCGGCGTGCCCGCGGGGTTCGAATCCCGGCTCCCCGACCAGCTCTATCCGTATCTGCACAGATAGCAACCGTCGGGGTCCCGCCCGGTCCGTTGTAGCAGATTCTGTAGCAACCGGGCTTGAGCAAACCGCCACCCACGCGGTCGGCCAGCGGTGCGTGGCCAGGTGCCTTCCGGCGCTGGCGTGGGCTTGCTGTTGCGCCGAGTTGCGATGCAAGCCGACCGCATGAAGCGCGAGCTCTTCGAGGACGAACGCGACACCACCCTCGAGGTCTTCGAGGCGGACCTGCGCGAGGAAATAGGCGATGTCGAGTAACTGGCGTTTGCTGTGCGCAGGTCCTCAGATCCAGTTCGACGGTGACGACGTGGTCGTCAGCTTCGAGAACGGGAGGAAGCACCGCGTTCGGATTTGCGAGACTGAGACCGCAATCGAGGTGCACGCAGTCGTGGTGAGAGCAGCGTCGATCAGGGAAATGAAGGATCTTCCGCTCCGCGTGTGGCTTCACAATCGCGCCGCACAGCTCGTAAGTTTTCGGGTCGATGCGCGCGGACTCGTACGTGCCCAGGGCTGGGTGCCCAAGGCCGGACTAACGTCCAAAGAGCTCCAGTACGTCGTTCGTCGCGTCGCAGCCGAGAGTGACCGCTTCGAATTCATCTTGACCGGCAAGGACTTCCGGTAGGTCTCCTCGAACTCGGCGCTATGACCTACAGTCACAACGACGCCGCCATGATCGTCCACGTTGGGCTAACAACAACGGATTCAGCCGTTCACGGGGTCTAGCGGACTCGTGTCTCTCCTCATCCCGGCCGCATCAGCCAGCGGCTCTCCCCGTGCCGCGTGTAGCCATGTCTGCAGCAAAGGATCTCGCCAGGTCCAGCAGACGGATCCCCTTCCCTCCGCCCCGTGGGCGCTGCAAAGCCTCGCAGGCTCCCTAGGTTGCGTGGGCCCCGTTGTTCGCCGAGACCAACGCGCTATGATGCGCCCGCGGGATGTTCGGTGGGTTGGCTACGGCTACCGGGAGAGCCCACCGGCAGGGGAGATGTATACATGGCGCATCACGCACCGGCGCGGGCTGGCGGCAATGGAGCCGCGGTGGCGGCGACAAGGCGCCTGCATCTGATGCTGCGGCAGCAGCGCTTCCTCGGCGAGGACGCCCGATGACCGCGCCCACAAGTACCTCACTTCCCGAACGCCTCCCCGAACCTGGAGAGTTGGTTCAGGTGCGCTCTCGGCGCTGGCTGGTCGAGGAGGTGATCGATTCACCGGTTCCCGGCCAGTCCGCGCTCGTACGCCTCGCCTGCGCCGACGATGACGCCCAAGGCCAGACGCTGGACGTCTTCTGGGACTATGAAATCGACCGGAGGATCCTGGAAGAAGAGGGTTGGAGTGATCTCGCAGCCAAGGGCTTCGACGCTCCGCGCGAGTTTGCCGCCTTCCTCCACACCCTGCGCTGGAACTGCATCACGGCCACGGACCCAAGTCTCTTCCAGGCCCCGTTCCGCGCCGGGATCAAGATCGACGCCTACCAGATGGAGCCCCTGCGAAAGGCGCTTCGGCTTCCGCGTGTAAGTCTGTTCATCGCCGACGACACCGGGCTTGGCAAAACGATTGAAGCAGGTCTCATTGCGCGCGAACTGCTGCTACGGAAGAAAGCCAAGACCATTGTCGTCGCCGCTCCGCCCTCGGTGCTCGAACAGTGGAAGGCCGAACTCGAGGAGCGCTTCGGCCTTGTATTCGAGATCCTCGACCGCGCCTATCTGACGAGGATGCGTCGCGAGCGCGGCTTCGGCGTTAACCCCTGGCGTACGCACAGTCGCTTCCTGGTCTCACACAACCTGCTGATTGACCCGACCTACACCGATCTTATGCGGGAATGGCTCGGGCCAATGTTGCCAGGCAGCCTGCTGATCCTTGACGAGGCGCACCACGCTGCGCCGTCAAGCGGCGGCCGCTACGGCATCGAGACAAAGTTCACCCGCGCGGTACGAGACCTCACCGGCCGCTTCGAGCACCGGCTGTTCCTGTCCGCCACACCGCACAACGGCCACTCCAACAGCTTCTCCACGCTCCTCGAGCTGCTCGACCCCTACCGCTTCACGCGCGGCGTCAAAGTACGGGGCAAGAAGGCGCTGGAAGACGTAATGGTGCGCCGTCTCAAGGAGGACATTCGCGAAGTCCAGGGTGGGTTCCCCAGGCGCATCGTCGAACGCGTCGCCATCGAGGGCCTGCCTGCCGATGCACCCGAGCTTGTGTTGTCACGACTGCTCGACGAGTACCGCACGGCGCGCGAGGAGCGTTTCGCGAGCACCTCGCGCCGAGCGCAGGCCTCCGCCGGCCTCCTAGTCGTCGGCCTTCAGCAGCGACTTCTCTCCTCGATCGAAGCCTTTGCCCGCAGCCTAAAGGTGCACCGGGCGACGGTGGCGAGGCAGTGGGAGAAGGCGCAACCGACGGCCACCAAGACCTTCAAGAACGACGACAGCGCACAGCTTTTCACCATCGCCCCGGACGCCGACGACGAGCGCGCCGAGTGGACCCCCGAGGAGCAGGAGGCTGAAGAGGCTACGGAAGTCGAGGCCATCACGGCCTTAGCCGAAGCCGAATCCCCGCGAGATGCGTCGGCAGAGACGATCTGGCGCAAGGAGCAGGCGATCCTCGATCAGATGCAAGCGATCGCAGAGAAGTCGCGGCACTTGCCGGATGCCAAGGTCCGGCGGCTCATCGATTGGATGCGCGCGAACCTCTGCCTGGATCTCCCGCCCTTCGGCCAGTCACCGAGAGGCGCACCACCCAAATGGAACAACCGCCGCGTCCTGATCTTCACCGAGAACCGCGAAGGGACGAAGCGCTACCTGAAGGACATTCTGGAGGAGGCCATTGAAGGCACCGATCGCGCCGACGAACGGATTGAGGTAATCGACGGTCTCACGAGCGGTGCGCGGCGGAAAGAGATCCAGCGCCGGTTCAATACCGACCCCGCCAAGGACCCTCTGCGCATCCTGCTCGCCACCGATGCCGCGCGCGAGGGTCTCAACTTCCAGGCGCACTGCACGGACCTGTTCCACTTCGATCTCCCGTGGAACCCGGGCCGTATCGAGCAACGCAACGGCCGAATTGACCGAAAGCTCCAGCCGGCCGCCGAGGTTCGCTGCCATTACTTCGCGCTGCCGCAGCGGATCGAGGACCGCGTGCTCGAGGTGCTGGTGAGGAAGACGGAGACCATCAAGAGGGAACTGGGCAGCCTCTCCAAGGTGATCGACGACGACATCGAGCGCCGCCTCGGTCAGGGCATCCGCCACCGCGATGCCGAGCGGCTCGCCCGCGAGATCGAGCGGGCGGATATCGATGCGGAGAAGAAACGCGTCACCGAGGAGGAGTTCGAGGCCGCCCGTGAACGTCAGGAAGAACTAAAGGCTCAGATCGAGCATTGTCGGACCCTGCTCGAAGCGTCGCGCAAGTGGGTAGGGTTCGAGTCGGCGCCTTTCCGCGACGCCCTCTCCTGCTCCCTCGAGCTGCTGGGGGCCGGCTCACTCACGGAGAGCCGGGACGAGCATGGCAGCCCGGTCTGGGCCTTCCCGCCGCTCGACCGCCGTGCCGGGACCGACCCGAGCTGGGCCGCCACCCTCGATACGCTCCGCGCGCCGCGCCAGCAGAATCAGAAGGTCGCCGACTGGCGGCGCGAGGCGCCCATCCGGCCGGTGGTCTTCGAGGACGCCGGCGTGCTCACCGAGGACACCGTCCACCTGCATCTGGAGCAGCGCGTGGCGCAGCGTCTGCTCGCGCGCTTCCGCTCGCAGGGGTTCATTCATCACGACCTCTCGCGCGCCTGCCTCGCGCAGGCGTCGGACTCGATCCCCCGCGTGATCCTGCTCGGCCGCCTGTCGCTCTATGGACGAGGCGCCGAGCGGCTCCACGAGGAACTGGTGCCTCTTGCCGCGCGTTGGGTCGAGCCGTCCCAGCGCAAGGGGAAGCTCGCGGCCTACGCGCGGGAAGCAGAGGCGAAGACGCTCGAGCTTCTCGACCGTTCGCTCGGCGAACCCCGTCGCCACGCGCTCGGCGAGGCGATCCAGAAGAAGCTTCTCGCCGCAGCCCTCCGCGACATCGAGGAGCTCCTGCCGCAGCTCGAGCCGCGCGCCGAGGAGCTGGCGGCGCTCGCGATCGACAAGCTCAGGAAGCGCGGCGAGCGAGAGGAAAAGGACCTGCGTGAGACCCTCGAGCGGCAACGCGAGCGCGTGCGCGAAGAGCTCGCCAAGCACGAGGGCCAGTTCAAGCAACTCACTTTCGACTTCGGCGACGACGAGAAGCGCCAGCTCGAATCGGACATGCGCTCCTGGCGCGCCCGCCTCGAGCAGTTCGACCACGACCTGGCGCAGGAGCCCACGCGCATCCGCGAGTTCTACGAGGTGCGCGCGCGGCGCGTCGAGCCGGTCGGGCTCGTCTACCTGTGGCCGGAGTCGAACTGATGGCCAGCCCCAGGCTCGACCCCGAAGTCCTGGCGCACCTCGAGTGGCTCGGCTTCGTCCGGCCGACGGGTCTCGTGGTCTCGGCGCCGGCGCTGGTCCGCGCGGGAGCGATCCTCGACCGGCGCGACGCCGAAGGGCAACGGCTCCTGCGCGCCTGCGCCGTGGACCGGACCTTCGACCCGAAGGATGGCACCGTCCCGCACGTGCCCGACTTCCGTGCCTTCGCCGAATCGGTCCTCGGCTGGAGCTTCTCGCCCAGGGGCTACGCCGGCACCGCCGAGAGCCCGATCCCGCCCGAGCTCGAGGTGCCGCTCCCGGACTATGGCGAGACGCTGCGCCCCGACTTCGCGGTGCGCGAGCTCGAGCCGAAGGAAGGTGCTCCCGCCTGGCAGCTCCTCGTGCGCGCCGTCGAGCCCGGCGAGGACCTGGACCGCGTCGTCCGCGCAGGCGGACAGTTGGAGGCCTCGGCTCACGGCCGCATGGAGCGTCTGCTGCGCCAGACCGGCGTCCCCGCTGGTCTTCTCTTCAACGGCCGCGCACTCCGCCTCCTCTCCGCGCCGCGCGGCGAAAGCTCGGGCTGGCTCGACTTCCGCGTTGCGGAGATGGTGCAGACCGCGGGACGGCCGATCTCGACGGCCCTGCGCCTGCTCCTCGGCCAGCCGCGGCTTCTCAGCCTGCCGCGCGCACAGCGCCTCGCCGCCCTGCTCGAGGACAGCCGCAAGTTCCAGAACGAGGTCAGCGAACGCCTGGCCCAGCAGGTTCTCCACGCCCTCTACGAGCTGCTGCGCGGCTTCCAGGCCGCGCACGATGCCTCGAAGGGTAAGCTGCTGCGCGAGCAGCTCGCCGAGCATCCCGACGAGGTCTACCGCGCGCTCCTCACCGTCATCCTGCGGCTCGTCTTCCTGCTCTACGCCGAAGAGCGGGACATGCTGCCCGAGGACGAGACCTTCCTGCGCTACTACTCGCTCGCGGGCCTCTACGAGCGCCTGCGCGAGGACGCCGCGCTCTTCCCGGACACGATGGACCAGCGCTTCGGCGCCTGGGCGCAGCTCCTCGTCCTCTTCCGCCTGATCCACGACGGCGCCGACGCGGGCGCCATGCGGCTGCCCAAGCGCCACGGCGTCCTCTTCGACCCCGACCGGTTCAAGTTCCTCGAGGGCCGCCCCATCGGCGGCGCGCGCCAGATGCACGAGCGCATCGAGCCGCCGCTCGTCCCCGACGGCACCATCTACCGGGCGCTCGAGAAGCTCCTAATCCTCGACGGCGAGCGCATCTCCTACCGCGCGCTCGACGTGGAGCAGATCGGCTCGGTCTACGAGACGATGATGGGCTTCCGGCTTGAGACCGCGACCGGCCGCTCGGTGGCGATCAAGGCCCAGAAGAAGCAGGGCGCGCCCACGGCGGTGGACCTCGAGGCGCTGCTGGGCGAGCCCGCGACCAAGCGCGACAAGTGGCTCGAGACCCAGGCCGACCGCAAGCTCACCGACACCGTCAAGAAGGCCACGGCCGGGGCCGCAACGCTCGAGGACCTGCACTCGGCGCTTCTGCCAGTGATCGACGGCGCCGCGACGCCGGACCTGGTGCCGAAGGGCGCAATGGTGCTCCAGCCGAGCGAGGAGCGGCGCCGCTCGGGCTCGCACTACACCCCGCGCGCGCTGACCGAGCCGATCGTGCGCACGACGCTCGAGCCGATCCTTGCGCGACTGCGCGGGGCCGACGGCCGGCCGCCCCGACCTGCGCAGATCCTCGACCTCAAGGTCTGCGACCCGGCGATGGGATCGGGGGCGTTCCTGGTCGAGGCCTGTCGCCAGCTCGGCGACGCGCTGGTCGAGGCCTGGCACGCCCACGGCGAGGTGCCCGCGGTCCCACCCGACGAGGACGAGGTGATCTTCGCGCGCAGACTCATCGCGCAGCGATGCCTCTACGGTGTGGATCGGAACCCGGTGGCGGTGGACCTTGCCAAGGTTTCGCTCTGGCTCGTGACACTTGCGAAGGATCACGCGCTCACCTTCGTCGACCACGCGCTACGACACGGCGACTCTTTGGTCGGGCTCTCGCGAAAGCAGATCGAGGCCTTCCACTGGGAGCCGGACGCGCCGCGCTTTCAGGCAGGGTTCGAAACCATGCAGGTGCGCGAGCACGTGGCGAAGGTCGCCGCGCTTCGCCAGCGCATCCGCGAGGCGGAAGATAACGTCTCCGACTATGAGCTACGCGACCTGTGGGACGAGGCGCAGTTGGAGCTCGGCAAGGCCCGCCTCTTTGGGGACCTGGTGCTGGCAGCGTTCTTCGAGGGAGAGAAACCGAAGGAGCGCGAGGCGAAGCGTAGCGAGTACGCGAGCGCCGTCGTCAGCGGTGAGGCGGAGCGCTACCGCGGCTGGCTCGAGGAGTGGCGGCACGCCGACCAGCCGCTCGCGCCGTTCCATTGGGAGGTCGAGTTTCCGGAGGTGTTCGAGCGGGAGAATCCTGGTTTTGATGGATTCGTAGGGAATCCACCATTTATGGGCGGCCAGCTGATCAGTGGCGCAAACGGTGTCCCCTACTTCGCGTGGTTGACTACTCACTATGCACCAGCCGCACATTACTGTGATCTTGTCGCATACTTTTTCCGCCGCGCTTTTGCGTTGCTCTGTCCAGGAGGGACGTTAGGGCTCATAGCGACCAGTTCTATAGCGGTGGGCGACACTCGGAACGGCGGATTACTTCCGATCCTGAAGGCCGGAGGCGAAATCTACCGCACCACACGACGATTGCCGTGGCCAGGTCGAGCAACAGTGATCGTCTCGATTCTGAACATCATTAAGGGTCACTATGATCGCATCCCCGAGATAGATGGGCGCCGTTGCGAGAGAATCTCAGCATTCCTGAAGCACCTAGGGCCGGATGATGATCCTCAGCGTCTGGGCGCGCTGGGTCCATTGCACACAGAGGGATCGAAGATATATGGCCAGGGTTTTCTGTTTGATGATAATGACGAACAGGCCAACCCGCTAAAGTTGCGGGATGAAATCCTTGCGGCCCATCCTGAATTGAGCTCGCGGATTTACCGCTATATCGGTGGAAGCGAGCTGGTCAATTCGCCGACGCATATGCCACGCCGATGGGTAATCTTCTTGAGTGATCTAAGGGACGAGGTGGCACTGAAGCCGTTCCTTCCGCTTGTCGCAGTTGTTCGAGAGAAGGTGAAGCCCTATCGCGATTCGTTGGCGGATACGCCGGTAAATCGGCCTTTGAAGAGGCGCTGGTGGGCTTACCAGGCGCACAGGCCAGAGTTCTACGAGGCAATCAAGGAGAAGACCCGCGTACTTGCTGCATCGAAAGTGTCAGCGTACCTGTCGTTCGCCTTCCTCCCCACCGGGATCATCTACTCTCAGAAGTTGATAGTCCTGAATCTGGATTGCTACGCTTCTTTTGGAGCGCTCCAGAGCCGTGTCCACGAGGAGTGGGTGCGATTCTGTGGCGGAACGCGGGGAGACGGTTTTTCGTACACGCCCTCGGACTGCTTTGAGACCTTTCCCTTCCCGGAGAACTGGGAGACCCGCCCCACTCTCGAAGCTGATGGCAAGGCTTACTACGAGTTCCGCGCCGCTCTCATGGTCCGGAACGACGAGGGCCTGACCAAGATCTACAACCGCTTCCACGATCCCGACGAGCGCGACCCGGAAATCGTGAAGCTCCGCGAGCTGCACGCCGCCATAGACCGCGCCGTTCTCGACGCCTACGGCTGGAGCGACATCCCGACCGACTGCAAGTTCCTCCTCGACTACGAGATCGACGAGGATGAGTGGGGCGACAAGAAAAAGCCGTACCGGTATCGCTGGCCCGACGAGGTCCGCGACGAGGTGCTCGCCCGGCTGCTCGAGCTCAACGCCGAGCGCGCGAAGGAGGAGGCCCGCTCCAGCGCCGCCGCCACGAAGAAGCAAGGCAAGAAGGCGTCGGCGAAACGCGCGCCCAAGGAATCGGATACGGAGGACCTCTTTTCATGACCACGCGAGTTGAGAGCACTGTGCCTGCCGACTCCCTTGCGGTGCGCGCGCGACTGGTCGAGGCCCTGAAGCTCGACCTCGTTGGCCCCTGGGCCGGGCACGCGCTGGCAGAGGAGCTGCTGCAGGGCTGGGTGCACCCCTCGAACTGGTACCTGACCGGCTTCCTGATCCCGTCGGGCAGCGCCCCTGAGAAAAGCGCCGACGCCGACGAGGACGACGACATGGGGGGCGAGATCCCGGAGTCGGCGGGCCTCGCCGAGGAGTCGAACGAGGAGCGCAAGGCCGCGAAGAAGGGCTTTTTCCCGTCCTCGATGGGCCTGAGCTTCCTCGTGCCGAAGGAGACGCGTGCCCTCACCGTGACCGTGCGCTGGGGCGACTACGAGCAGAAGGAGATCGAGGGGCCGGACGGCAAGCCGCTATCGGTCTGGCAGCGGCATCCGCGCGAGGTGACGGTCGCGGTGGCGCTCACGGGGGCGACCGAACCGGTGGTGCACAACGTCCCCGGTTCCGGCGGGCTCCAGCTCCACGTGGTCGAGCGGGTGATCTCCGCGCAGGATCTCGAAAGGGACCTCCCGCAGGGGACACGCTCGGTCTCCGTCTTTCTCGTGAACCACCGCACTCCCGTTGCGCCTAAACAAGGCGAGCCCGACGTCGCCTACGTCTTCCAACCCGAGCTCGCGGTGCGAAGCGACCACCCCTTCGTGCCGCGGCCGGACCTGCGCGGCGCGCGGGCCGCGGAGTGGGACGAGCGGGTGGCGGATCTCCACTACGTCGACACGCCCGAGTACGCGACCGGCCATGGCGTCTCGGCGGAGTGGGAGATCGTCGACCGCGATTGTCGCCTGCTGCGCACGACGTGGATCCCGAGCGCCGAGGTGGAGAAGACGGCGACCGAGGTGGACGTGCCGGGTGTCGCGCTCTCGATGGAAGCGCTCGGGGCGCTCGCCGATGGCGCCGCTGCCGAGTCGGCGCTGCGACCGCTGGTGGCCCAGTACCGCAGCTGGATCGAAGCTCGGCGAGCGGGCATCGCGGCTCTTCAGGGAGCGCGGCGCGACACCGCCACGGAGCTGCTGCGCTTCGCGGGCATCGCCGCCGACCGCATCGAGTGCGGCATCAGGGTTCTGGGCCGCGACGCCGACGCTCTCGACGCCTTCCGGGTGGCGAACCGCGCCGTCGCGCGGGCGCTCCGCAAGCGGCTCGCCGACCAATTCAAGAACAAGGCGCCGAGCTGGCGCGCATTCCAGCTTGCCTTCATCCTGCTGAATCTTCCCGGCCTCGCCGATCCACGCGACCCGCATCGCGAGACAGTGGATCTGCTTTTCTTCCCGACGGGCGGCGGCAAGACCGAGGCGTACCTGGGCCTCGCGGCGTTTGCGATGGTGCTGCGACGACTGCGCCACCCGGGCGAGCAAGGGCGCTCGGGCGCCGGGGTGAGCGTGATCATGCGCTACACGCTGCGGCTCCTCACGCTCGATCAACTCGCGCGTGCCGCGGGGCTCGTGTGCGCGCTCGAACTAGAGCGCGAGAAGCAGGTCGCGCGCTACGGCGAATGGCCCTTCGAGATTGGGCTCTGGGTGGGGAAGGCGGCAACTCCCAACATCCTCGGAAAGAAGGGCGACGGTCGTTCGGATTCCGCGCGCACCAAAGTCCGGCAATTCAAGGCCGACCCGAAGAGCAAGCCCTCGCCGATTCCTCTCGAGGACTGCCCATGGTGCGGGACGCGATTCGGGCCTGAGTCCTTCGCCTTGCTCGACGACAAGGACCGAGCGGACGAGGATCACCCCAGCCAGCTCCGCATTGTCTGTATCAACTTCGAATGCGACTTCGCACGCCGAGGGCTGCCGATCGTCGCTGTAGACGAGCCGCTCTACCGGCGGCTGCCGGCGTTCCTCATCGCGACGGTGGACAAGTTCGCGTCACTCCCGTGGGTCGGGGAGGCGGGGGCGCTGCTCGGTGGTGCGGACAGATCTGACGGGAAGGGTTTCTACGCAGCCGCTGAGCCGGGCAGGGGCACGCGCCTCGCAACGCCGCTCCACCCTCCCGATCTAGTCATCCAGGACGAGCTTCACCTGATCTCGGGGCCGCTCGGCACGATGGCCGGCCTTTACGAGGCTGCGATCGAGGCGCTCTGCGTCCGCGAGATCGACGGCCGTGCGGTGCGGCCCAAGATCATTGCGTCGACCGCTACCGTGCGGCGGGCCCAGGACCAGATCCAGGCGCTCTTCGCGCGTCCCCTCACGCAGGTGTTTCCGCCACCTGGCCCAGACCGGCGGGACTCATTCTTCGCCAAGACGATGCCAGCCACGGAGGCTCCCGCGCGGCTCTACCTCGGGATCGCGTCCCAGGGACGGAATCCGAAGGTCATGATGCGGAAGGCGTTGCTCGCGCTCATGGGCGCTGCCGAGCGGTGCTACCGCGATGCGGGTGGACACAACAATCTCCACAATCCTGCCGATCCCTATATGACGCTCCTCGGCTACTTCAACAGCCTGCGCGAGCTGGGCGGCGCACGCCGGATTCTCGAGGAACAGGTTCAGAACACCATCAAGTCCTACGGCATCCGCAAGCGTGTCGGTGAAGAACGCGGGTTCTTCCAAGACCGCAAGAACTTCTCGGAGATCGTGGAGCTGACCTCGCGAGTGCCGACCGACAAGGTGGCCGAGGCACGCCGGCGGCTGGGGGTGGGCTTCCACGACATCAAGCAGCATGTGGACTGCGCCATCGCGACCAACATGATCTCGGTGGGTCTCGACATCCCGAGGCTCGGGCTCATGGTCGTCCTCGGTCAGCCGAAGACCCACGCCGAGTACATCCAGGCCACAAGCCGAGTCGGTCGAACGGATGAGGGACCCGGCCTCGTCGTAACCCTCCTCAACATCCACAAGCCGCGCGACCGCTCCCATTACGAACGGTTCCGGCACTACCACGAGACGTTCTACCGCTCCGTGGAGGTGGGTAGCGTCACGCCCTTCTCGGCGCGCGCGCTCGATCGCGGCTTCGCCGGCGCGATGGTGAGCCTGGCTCGACACGTCGAGCCTCGACTGACTCGCCCGGGCGGAGTCGAGCGGATCGCAGAGGTCCGGACGGACCTGGAGCGGAGGCTGCTCGACGCCTTCCTCGAGCGCGTCCGCCAGCAGCCGTTCGCGGATGAGGCGGAACGCGAGGAACGCCTGCGGAGTGTGCAGAACCGAGTGGTGGACCTGCTCGACTCCTGGCGGAAGATCTTTGAGGACTACCGGGCCGCCGGGGTCGAGATGCAGTACCAGAAGTACGAGCTGAAGCAGCCGAAGCCGCCGAAGCCGCTCCTGCGGGAGATGCTGGACGAGCACTTCGAGTCCGAGCACCACCGGAAGTTTCGCGCGAATCGCTCGCTCCGCGACGTCGAGCCCGAGGTCAATTTGTTCCTGAAGGACCTGAGCGGCATGCAGGTGGAGGACCGCACGTGAGTCGCAAGGCCCATGGGCAGATCCGCCGCGGACAGGTCATCACCACCTATGGGCCCGGCGCGCTGATCGACCTGCCCAGGCATTCGGCGATCGTCGGTGGCCTCGACACCTGGCCGAAGACGAGCGACCTCGAGGAAATCGTCGAGCCCCGGCTGGCTCGCAAGCTACAGATCATGACGGGCGTGGCGGCGCCCAGGCTGTTCGCGCCGCCTCCCGAGTCAAACGATCCGCGGGAGTCGGCCAAGGGCATCGGCGCCTGGCGGTTTCCCGAGTGGTTTGTCGTGCAGGAGGCGGGTGGTAGCGAAGAGCGCGAGCGATCAAGACGGCTGGTGAATCGCAAGAAGCTCGACGAGAAAGGGCGCTTCGATGGCCGCACGGTTGTCGCCACGCGCTTCGTGCGGGGCTGCCCGAAGGGACACATTGACGACATCAACTGGTTCCGCTTTGTGCACGGCCCCGAGGACAACTGCAAACAGCAACTCTGGCTCGACGAACTCGGCACTAGTGGTGACCTTGCCGACCTTGCCGTGCGCTGCGAGTGCCGCAAACGGCGCGAGCTGTATGAAGCGTCTGTCATCGAGTTGAATCCGCTCGACACCTGCCAAGGCGCCCGTCCGTGGCTCGGCAGGAACTCGAACGAGGACTGCAAGCTTCTGAGCCGCCTGCTCATCCGGACGGCCTCTAATGCCTACTTCCCGCAGGTCGTGAGCGTGCTCTCGCTCCCGGATCGCGGGACGGCGGTGGAAACTGCCGTCCGTGAGCTATGGGACCTGCTGCAGGCAGTGGACTCCATCGCATCGCTGTCTGTATTCAAACGCCTGCCGCACGTCACGGCGAAGCTCGCGCCGTTTGCGGACGCTGACATCCTCGAGGCCATTAAACAGATCAAAGGCGGTGGGGAAGTCGAGCGGCCCGTCAAGCAGGTCGAGCTCGACGCGCTTCTCGCCGCACCCGAGGGCTTCGGGGACGACGTGCCAGTGGACCCCAACTTCCACGCGCGCCGCTTGCCGGACCGATCATGGCGCCGCTCCGAGCGCTTCGCGGGGATCGAAGCGGTGATCCAGGTACATCGGTTGCGGGAGATCCTGGCCCTCGTGGGGTTCACGCGCTTCGAGGCCGTCACGCCCGACATCAACGGGGAGTACGAGACCGACGTGGAGCGCGCGCAGATTGCGCTGGAGCCGCAGTGGTTTCCCGCGGTCGAGAATCGCGGTGAAGGCGTGTTCCTGCAGATTCGCGCCAGTGCAGTGAAGGCGTGGCTCGGCCGGCCGGAGGTCGTACAGCGGCTCAAGGACCTGGCGACCGGACACAAGCTCTGGATGGAGGATCGCAAGGCCAAGCGCCCGTTCCCGGGCGGCCCGTACGTGCTGCTGCACACGCTGTCGCATCTGCTGATCCAGTCACTCGCCATGCGCTGCGGCTATCCGGCCAGTTCCATCCGGGAGCGCATCTACGCAGATACTCAGGCGGAGCGCTTCGGGATCCTCCTCTATACAGGGAGCCCGGACGCTGACGGGACTCTCGGCGGATTGGTGCAAGAAGCGCGGCACATCGAGAGTCATCTCTTGTTGGCGCTGCGGATGTGCGCGCTGTGCTCCAACGACCCAATCTGTGCCCAGCATGCGCCTGGCACGAGCATGGAAAAGCGCTGGCTCCATGGGGCGGCCTGCCACGGTTGCGCGTTGGTCGCCGAGACCTCATGTGAGATGCGGAACGACTACTTGGACCGGGCACTCGTCGTCCCGGTGCTCGGTGTTCCCGATGCGGCCTTCTTCGAGGCGACGTCATGATCGAGGTTATTCACGACCTGCCGTCTCATCTGCGCAAGCGGGTCGCCAGCGCCCTCGAATCAGGACTTCTCACGATGCCGTTTTCCGTTCCTTCCGTGCGGTCGGTTCTCGGCAGGCAGGAGGGCGGTGAGGGAGTCGCGACGGCGCTGGTCGAGTTGGACCGAATGGGAATCTCGGGGACCGGCGCGGCAGCCTGGATCCGCACCGTCGACGCCGCGACCTCCCGCGTGCCACGACCGGATCTCGTGTGGTCAGGACCCGAAGTGCCGGGCGTTCATGCGCGCGACACGCGACGGGTCTACGACGAGTTGCTCGGCTCTGCCGTTCGCTCGATCTGGGTAAGCACGTACGCGTTCTTCGACGGCCCGAGGGCCTTCGACGTCGTGGCCCGCCGGATGGACTCGCTGCCGACGCTCACCGTCACGCTGCTGCTTAACATCCAGCGCAGGAGGGGCGACGTCACCGGATCGGAACAGCTCGTGCGGAGGTTCGCCGAGCGGTTCTGGAACGCCGACTGGCCCGGGTCCCGCCGGCCGCGGGTGCTTTACGATCCGCGTGCCCTGGATATCGAAGGCCCGGGCGGCGTGCTGCACGCCAAGGCCGTGGTCGCGGACGATGAGACCGTGTTCGTCACTTCCGCCAACCTCACCGAAGCCGCTCTCGATCGCAACATCGAGATCGGCCTGCTCGTCCGCGACCCAGCCCTGGCGGCAAGCGTCACGAGCCACTTCCGCGCCCTGATCGACCGTGGCCTGTTGCATGTTCTGCCAGGGGAGTAATGGCTAACGATAGGACGACGAGGTCAGCTGTACCGCGAGTCATCGAATCGATCAGTCGTCTGCCCGTTCTCCCGCATGAAGACTCGCTCGATTGGTACTCCGAAGGCACCGGCGACCTGCTCTCTGCCAAAATCCCGTGAGACGATCATGAGAGCTGCAATTACTGGTCATGGGGGCGAGATCGGAACACGGGATGTCGATGAAGGATACGAGAGGGAAGAACGGGAGCGCGCCGTCGGTTGAGGCGCCGGACCCGGAGCTGATGGAGCGGGCGCAGCGCCGCCGGTTCAAGGCCGAGTACAAACTGCGCGTTCTGCGTGAGGCTGACGCCTGCACGAAGCCCGGCGAGATCGGGGAGCTTCTGCGCCGGGAGGGGCTGTACACCTCGCACCTGACGGCCTGGCGCAAGCAGCGTGACGAAGGGGTTTTGGTCGCGTTCTCACGCAAACGGGGACGCAAGCAGGCTGCGGCACGCCGGCCTCGTCCCTACCAGAGGGGTCAGTCCCGCCTACGCCAAACCCGAGCTGCTCGCGACCCGGCCCAACGAGTTGTACTCGTGGGACATCACAAAGGTGCTGTGCCCGGCGAAGTGGACCTACTTCTACCTCTACGTCGTCATGGACGTCTTCTCGAGGTACGTCGTCGCCTGGACGGTCCAGGATCGCGAGTCTGCTCGCGTCGCTGAGCACTTGATCGCCCAGGCGATCGAGCAGCAGGGAGTCAAGCCCGGGCAGCTCACCGTCCATGCCGACCGAGGCAGTTCGATGACCTCCAAGCCGGTCGCCTTCCTGCTCGCCGACCTCGGTGTGGCCAAGACCCACTCCCGGCCCTACACCTCGACCGACAACCCCTACTCGGAGGCGCAGTTCCGCACGCTCAAGTACCGACCGGACTTCCCCGACCGGTTCGACTCCATACTCCACGCCAGGTCGTTCTGCCAGCCGTTCTTCCGCTGGTACAACCACGACCACCGGCATTCGGGCATCGGGTTCGTCACGCCCGCTGCGATGCACTACGGGAAGGCCGAGGAGATCCGCGCCGACCGGGCGCAGGTCCTGGCGGCCGCATACGCGGCCA
>VGVR01000045.1 GCA_016873995.1 Gemmatimonadota bacterium | reverse complement strand
CTCCTGGCTCACCCGCGGAACGACCACGGGTCGGCCGCTCTCGACCACCCTCCCCGTCACGCCCTCCCCAATCTTGAACTTGGCCCGCCGCTGGGCTTGCCAGGAGATGCCCGTCGCCGCCTCGATCCGAAGCTCGCCGGTCTGCTCGTCCAGGAGCGTGACCGTCCCGGCGACTGCGCCGTGGTTCTCCTCCAGCAGCTCGAGCACCTGGATGAGCGCCGTCCTGAAGTCGAGCGCAGACGAGAGTCTCTGGGAGATGTCGAGGAGGCTCGACAGCTTGCGGACGTTCGTGACGCTCATGGGCCACCCTTCGCATCAGTACGATCGACGAGCCAAGATGACGATTTCGAAGGATGGTCGCCATGGTCCGACAATTTCGTCGCACTGACCTAGCGCGCGCCCGGTTGGGCACTCGTCGCTAGCCCCCGCGGCCTCGCTCCGTGGGCTGAGCTGGACCGTCGCGGTATCGCTGGCGGGCGTAGGCGAAACCCGTCGCGTCGTGTCGCCCGGAGTGCCCTGGGTCGCCACCACCCGATGCTGACACGACGAGGCCCCTCGCGGACGGTCCCGTCGCCGTCGGCGGCGCCGATCAGTTACAGACGACGGTGCCGGGGCTGGTGGCTGGGGTCGCGTTCGACGCTGAGCCCGACCCGAAGTAGATGCCACACTGGGCGCCAGCCAGCCCGGAGTGGGTGCCCGTCGCCGCCCAGCCGGTGCCCGTGGCCTCGTTGATCGAGATGACCACGTTGTCGCTCGCCCGGTACTCGGGCATATCGGTGAGCGCGGCGGCGTAGCTGTACTGATTGGAGAGGTAGATCTCTTGCTGGCTCGCGAGGTTCTTGAGGTCCGACGTGACTGCGGCGATGTACGGTTTCTCGCGCATCCGCGAGAACTTCGGGATCGCGATCGTGGCCAGGATACCAATCACGACGACCACGATCAGGAGCTCCACGAGGGTGAAGCCGTGGGACCGCGCGTTCTTCATGGAGGAGCACCTCGGAAAGGCCACGGGAACGTACTTCCACGCCGCTCCCTCCAGGCTACCAGGGGGGGGGGGCGCCCGGGCGCAAGACGAGCCTGCAGTAGGCTACTCCGGGCCTGCGGCCTGGGCCAGCGCCTCGTCCGACCCTGCAACCAGGAGCGTATCGGACTCCTTGAGCACCGCGTCGGGATCGGGGGCAGCCTGGATGCGATCCATGAGCAGATCGTGCACGGCGACCACCGAGATCCCGTGCTTTCGCGGCAGCTCCAGGTCTCTGAGGGTCTTGCCGATCCACTCCTCGGGAACCGCCATCTCCTGGACCCCGAACCCCGGACTGAGCTGCACGTAATTGAGCAGAGTGTGAGCGGCGATCCGCTTGGCGAGCCGCATGCCCGACTCGTGCTCGGGAAAGATGGTCTCGGTGACGCCGATCTTCTCGATCAAGCGAGCGTGGTCGTAGGAGACCACCTTCACATAGACCTCCTCGATGCCGAGGTCCCGCATCACCAGGGCCGTGAGCGCGCTCGCGGTGATGTCGTCGCCCGTACTGATGACCGCGGCGTCCGCATCCTCCGCCCCGATTCGCTTCAGCGTGCGCACGTCGGCGCCATCCCCGACCGCCGCCCGCGTGACCTTGCGGGCCATCTGGTCGACCCGCTCCGCATCCGTATCGATGGCGGCCACGTCGTGGCCTGCGGCACAGAGCGTGGCGGCCACGCTGGCCCCGAAATTCCCGAGCCCCACGACGATGAATCGTTTCATCCGATGAGCACGTCCTCGTAAGCGTAGCGGAAGCCCTTGTCGGTGGTCGCGCGACTGAGTGAGATCGCGGCGGCGATCGCGAGCGGACCGACGCGGCCCACGTACATGAGCATAATGATGATCCACCTGCCGGCGGCGTCGAGATCGTCCGTGGTACCCATCGACAGACCCACGGTGTTGAAAGCGCTCACCGCTTCGAACATGTAGTGGAGGAACGTAGGGCCGCCTGCGGCGAATCCCTGCTCCTGGGTCACGGCGAGCAGCAGGATTCCGAGGGTGACGATGCCGAAGCTGACGGCGAAGAGCCCGACCGCGCGTTGAATGGTGTCGTCCGGGATGGTGCGGTTCAGCGCGTGAGCGCGTTCGCCCCCGCGTAAACGAGCCAGGGCCAGGAAGCCGATCGCCGCCACCGTCGTCGTCTTGAGCCCACCGGCCGTGGAGCCCGGGGACCCCCCGATCGACATGAGGAGGATCGTGATGAAGCCTGTCTCGTCCGTCGTGGCGGCGTAGTCGACGCTGTTGAAGCCGGCGGTGCGCGGCGTGACGCTCTGGAAGAGTGCGTTCACGATGCGGTCCCAGATGCCGAGCCCGGCCAGCGTGTTGTCCCACTCGAGGATGCCGCAGACGACCCACCCACCGAGCAGCACCACCGCCGTGGTGCCCAGCACGAGCTGGCTGTGGAGAGAGAGGCGCACGCGCTGTCCCCGCCCCCGCGCCCGCCAGGCGATGTGCAGCTCCTCGAGCACCAGGAATCCGACACCGCCTGCGACGATGAGGCCCATGACCGTGGCGAGGGTGATGGGCGCAGACTGGAAGCCGATCAGGTTGTCGGAAAACGTCGAGAATCCGGCGTTACAGAACGCGCTCACAGCGTGGAACAACGCGTGTCCCAGGGCACCCAGCCCGAGGCTCGGGAGCCACGCGACGAACAGAATCAGGGCGCCAACCGCTTCGAGCGCCAAAGTGAACCGCACGACGTTCCGCACGAGCTGGCGAAAGTCGACGTCCGGCGCGACCTCCGCGCCTCCCGCGCTGACCGCCTGGTGGTGCAACGAGAGTCGCCGTCCCAGGGCGAGCATGAGCAAGGTCGTGAACGTGATGATCCCCAGGCCACCGACCTGGATCAACAACGCGATGTAGGCGTGCCCAATGGGCGTGAAGTAGGTGGCAGTGTCCACGACGACCAGCCCGGTCACGCAGATGGCGCTCGTCGCGGTGAAGAGCGCGTCCAACCACGAAAGGCCCTCGCCCGTGTAGATCCCGGGAAGTACCTGAAAGCCCACGGTCCCGAGCACGATCAAGCCGGCAAACGACAGGACCAACAGTCGCTCTGGGCCCAGCGAGCGCCGGAACCGAACCCAGCGAGACGGCTTCTCAGCCCGGGGCCGGCCGCCCGCGAGAACCGAGTCGCGAGCTCTGCCGCTTGCTCCCCCCAATGTCGTGGGCGATCTCAGGCTGCGTGCCGTCCTTGGCGGGCTGCGGTCATGAGGTCTGGCTATCCGCGCGCCGCCCGAAGATCTAGGGCGGTCCGGGGGGAGACAAGCTTGTCGTGGCGCGGCGGGAGGGCAACACCTCAACCACCGCGCTAGTCGCTCGGCTCGAAATCTCGGTTCGAAGCACAACGAGACCCGACGGGCGGCCACCACAATGGACGGTGCTCGAGACGTCTTGGCTCTGCCGACGAACCGGACGCGGCATAGCGCGCCGCGAGCCTACCCGGCAACTACAGTGCTACGGCCCGGTTGGAGGCTTTGTGCGCATACATCTTCTTGTCCGCCTCGTGAAGCAGGCTTGCGAGGTCAACGTCCCCGACGGCCTCGCAAGGGTGCACGCCGACACTGAACCCGATGTTCTGAGGTCCAACGCATCGAGCGACGTGCCCCTCCAGGTCCGAGAGCCTCGGCATGACTTCGGCTTCACTCGCTCCACTGAGCAGCACACAGAATTCGTCTCCGCCGAGCCGCGCGACGACGTCGCAGTCCCGAAAGGTCGACATGAGCGCATGTGCGAAGCCCTGGAGCACGCGGTCACCCGCCGCATGGCCCTGCCGGTCGTTCACAGCCTTGAAGCCGTCCAGATCGAAAAGCATGAGCGTGGCTGGAAGGCCGATCCGTGCGCAGAATCCGAGAACGTGCAGAGCGATCGCCTCGAGCCCTCGACGGTTGGTGAGGCCGGTGAGCTCATCGATCGTCGAGAGCGAGAGGGTGCGGATCTCCTGCTCGACGATCTCGCCCAGGTCGCGAAGGGCTCGCACGTCATCCGGGTCGAAATCCCTCGGCCTGCTGTCGACGATACACAAGGTCCCCAGCGGAAGCCCATCCACACTCCGAATCGGGCAACCGGCGTAAAAACGGATCTCAGGCTCCCCGGTGACTAATGGGTTGTCTCGGAAGCGCGAGTCCTGGGTTGCGTCCGGGACGACCGTCACGCCGTCGTCCAAGATCGCGTGCGCGCAGAAGGACTGCTCGCGGGGCGTTTCGGTGGCGGCAACACCCACGCTCGACTTGAACCATTGCCGATCGGCCTCGACCAGGCTGACGAGCGAGATGGGCACCTGGAACAGGCGCGCCGCCAGGCGTGTCAGGCGGTCGAAGCGCTCGCTCGGAGGCATATCGAGGATTCCCAACGAGCACAGCGCCTGCAGACGTCGAACCTCGTCGGGGTGCGGTGGCGCGCCCCTGTGGCTCGCATCGTGGCGTGGAACGTCGGCGCTCATTTCGCACCTCCGGCGTGTTCGTGTAGCCACATCCTGGACTGGAGTCGGTGTCGGCCGATTGTCCAGGATCTTGAAGGGGACCAGGGCCAGGCCCCACGGGCTGAGCTTGACTCGCGCGCCCCCAAGACCCCGAGGACCGCCCTCGTCGCCGCTGCAAGGCCGGGGGCCCACCACCGTCGAACTGAAGCCTAACGAGTCGGGGCGCCCGGACCGGATGCATCTCGCTGCGCTCAATCGTCTCGGCGGTGCACACCGGGGCCGCTGTCGGCGCCCGCACACCTCGGCTCGAACCGCTGCGAGGCCGGGCGCCAACCACCCTGCGGACTGAAGCCTATCCAATCGGGGCGCCCGGATTCGAACCGGGGACCACCTGCTCCCAAAGCAGGTGCGCTACCGGACTGCGCCACGCCCCGTACGTGCTCGCCAGCATGTCACTTCTGCGCCGCAGTGCCGCACGGGCGTCCGCAGAATCCTGCCAAGAACCCTATGCCCGCCGCCGACCCGGCTGAAGATGGAGCCGGTGCCTGGTCCTGCAAAGACTCCACGGTCGGGAGGACGAGTGGCCGGCTGACGGTGCCGAATAGGCGCCACCCCGAGCCGAGTCCAGAAGAGGGCGCCCACCGATCGTCACTGGAGAGCCGCCCGGGCGCATCGCGCGGCATGACGGCGATCTGCCCGGCCGGACCGCCTAACCCGAGCCACCCCACCCGCACCCAGGTGCGCACCGCCTACCGGAAGGAGGGTGCGCGGTCTAGCTCACGAGCCCGCCCGAGCTTCTCCGACCTGCCTCAGGTACTCGAACGTGTAGATCCCGGTCGAATGACCGTCGCTCCAGATGAACTGGAGGGCGTAGCGCCCAACGTAATGAATGGCAGTGGGATACACGTCGTCACCTACAGCCTCGGGCCGGAGCGTCCGCACCCCTGTGAGCTCGTCCACGCACCCGGCGCAGGGACAGAGGAGCCTGAGGTCGCGCGGCCAGTACTCGGACACCTCCCCGTCCCGCCACTCGATGCGCAGGCGCGCCTCGTCCTCGGTGGGTCCGATCGCGGCCGGGTCGAAGCGAGCCTGCTGCAAGGTGGTCAGGCGCCTCGTTGGCGCAGCGCCGCCCCGAGTGCCGCGAACGCTCTCCCCCGATGGCTGCGTTCGTTCTTCGCCTCCGGCGCGAGCTCCGCGTACGTCTTCCCGGACGATGGATCGACGACGTGCGGATCGTACCCGAAGCCGCCACGCCCGCGGGGCTCGTCGACGATCCGGCCGGGGGCCTCGCCCCGAAACACGACGGGCGGCTGGCCGGACTCCACGAGCGCGGCCACACACACGTAATGTGCTCCGCGACGTTCCGGGGGGACGCCCTCGAGCTGGGCGATCAAGTACCGGTTGTTCGCGAGGTCCCGCTCCAAACCCTCGAGTCCCTCGTCTGGGGCGAACCGTTTCGAGAGGACTCCCGGCGCCCCTCCCAACGCGTCCACGGCGAGGCCCGAGTCGTCGGCGACCGTGGGCAAGCCGGTCAGCTGGTGGAAGTAGCGTGCCTTGGAGAGGGCGTTCTCCTCGAACGTGGCGTGGGGCTCGAGGTGATCCTCGGCCGGGCTCTGCGCCACGCCCGCCTGCCCGAGATCGAGCAGCTCGAGCCCCCGCACGTCAGCCAGGATCTCGCGGATCTCGCCGACCTTGTGAGCGCTCCGCGTTGCGACGAGCAGCTTCATCGCGCCGAGTCGAGCGCCCGGGCCTGCGCCGCGAAAAGCGTCTCGAGGCCCGCGGTGGCCAAGTCGAGCAGCGCATCGAGCTGCTCGCGGCTGAACGGGTCGCCTTCAGCCGTTCCCTGCACCTCCACGAGTGCGCCCCTCCGCGTGCCGACCACGTTCATGTCGACCTGCGCGCGCGAATCCTCGCCGTAGTCGAGGTCGAGCACGGCAGCCGCGTCGACGATGCCGACGCTCACCGCGGCGACGGGCTCGAGCAACGGGCTGCTCTCCACGATGCCCTCCGCGAGCATCCACCGGCACGCCAGTCCGAGCGCCACGTAGGCGCCCGTGATCGAGGCGGTGCGCGTGCCGCCGTCGGCCTGCATGACATCGCAGTCGACCGTGATGGTGTAGAGACCCATGCGACTCATGTCAGTGACGGACCGGAGCGAGCGACCGATGAGCCTCTGGATCTCCTGCGTGCGCCCCTTGGCTCCGGTGCGCTCGCGGCTGGTGCGCGTATGCGTCGAGCGCGGGAGCAGGGCGTACTCCGCGGTGACCCACCCTGCCCCGCTCTTCTCCCGCCAACGCTCCACGCCCTGCGTCACGGAGGCCGCGCACAGCACGCGGGTCTCGCCGGTGGAGATCAAACAGGATCCTTCTGCGTAGGGTGCGACCCCGGTCTCGATCGAGATCGGGCGTGCCTGGTCGGCCCTGCGCCCTCCTGTACGACCTGCGGTCATGTCGCCTCCCGCGCACGGCGGAGCATTTCGGTCGTGGATCGATGCTCGAGGATCGGGATCAGCTCGACGTGGCCACCCGCCGTCTCCACCACCTCGCGGCCGACCACGTCCTCCGGCCGCCAATCTGCGCCCTTCACCAACACATCCGGTACGATCTCGGAGATGAGCCGCTCCGGGGTGTCCTCGTCGAAGAGACACACGGCGTCCACCGATTCGAGCGCCGCGACGACGAGTGCGCGGTCATCCTGCTCGACGATGGGGCGCCCTGCACCCTTCCCGAGCCGACGCGCGGAAGCATCCGTGTTCACCCCGACCACGAGCGCATCGCCCAGAGCGCGTGCGCGATCGAGGTACGTCACGTGCCCCGCATGCAGCAGCTCGAAGCACCCGTTCGTGAACACGACGCGCTGTGACCGCCCCGGCCCGAACCGCTCGACCAGCTGGCATTGGGACAGCACTTTGGCCGCCGGCGACCTCGGCTTCATCGGCCAACGCCCTGGATCACCATGTCGGCTCCGCGCAACCGCAGCTGACGGGCCACCGACGCCCCGAGCAGCTCGGGCTCGTCGAGCGGTGCCGTGAGGTCGGAGCGGACCAGACGCGTCCCGTCCGCGCCCAGCACGGCGGCCCAGAGCCGGACCAGTCTGCCGGAGGGCTGAGCGAGGCATCCGAGGGCGGAGTCGTCCGGTGCCTCGAGCGCGTCGAGGAGGGCGAGCTCCGCTCGCAGAGCAGTGCGCGTGGGTAGGTGGTCGAGCCCCGTCACCTCGGCGATCGGGTGGCGCGCGACGAGGGCCAGCATCCCCTGACCTGGTTCGGGGAGCCAGGAGCGCGCGTCTAAGACCTCTCCGATCCGCCCCGCGAGGCCCGCGCGTCTGGCGCGACCCGAGGCCAGCACCGCGGCATCCAGGTGATCGACATCGGACACATCGTCGTCCGTGAGGTCCACCGCCTCGACGTCGGGCCGATGCGCGAGCAGGAACGCGCGTCGCCGGGGCCCCGCAGTGCCGACGCGGGTGCCGGCCGGAAGCGACCGCAGCGGAGTCGGCTGGCGCCTCCAGACCACGAGCACATCCCGCGGATCTTCTCGCGGAAGGACCGCGAGGAGCGTGAGGCCGTCCGAGGCCGTGCCCCGCAGCGCCCGGATCCCGACCAGCGCGAGGTCCGCGGTCCGCTCGCGGATGCGCGCCAGGGGACATCGGCTGGCCGCGCCCCCACTGTCGCCGGAATCGATCGGCTCGACGTCCACTCCGGCCGCAACCAGCCGGTCGCGCACGTCGGCGGCGCGCGCCGCCACATCCGGATGGGTCGCCAGCCTGGCCGTCACGGGCGGTGGCCTCTGCTCGGGGTGCCGAAGGGCGAAGAACCTACCAGTTGGACTGGGCCCCGTCCACGATCCTCTGGACGAGGATCTCGATGGCTTCGCGCCGCCCGCCGTCCTCCGGCGCACCTTCGGCGAACTGCCCCTGCCCAATCACGCTGCCCGACTCCCACAGGATCACGTTCTCGACCAAATCCACGATCTCGACGCGGACCCCGATGCTCACCTGGCGCTGCAGCACCTGCGCGGCTTGACCAGACCCCGCCGACGTATAGTTCGGGGCCTGCACGTCGTAGCGCGTGATGGCTCCCCGCACGATGGCGTCGGCGACGTCTGCGCCGGCGGTCCGGATGCCCAGCGCGCTGGGCAGATTGCGCAGGAGCTGATCGTAGAGCTCGGCCGATACCTCGAAGCGCGGCGTCTCGTTGCCGAACGGCTCAATGGCGATGGTGCGGATATGCGCCGGTGGGAAGGAGCCCGCGCGGAACGAATAGTTGCAGCCCGTCATGGTCCCGATCAACATGATCGCGCAAGCGACCCGCATCCCCAGCGAAGTTCGCGACATACTACTCGGCCGGATCCCAGATCTCGGGATCGAAGGGCGGCACGGCAGCCAGAGACTCGCGCACGAGCTTCAGCTCGCGGAACGCGGTCAGATTGCGGTAGGTCGCTTCCAGCGGGTAGCGTGCCTCACGCCGCGACGATACGTCGACGCGCTCGACCACGTGTCCGTCGTCGAGCAGCTCCAGAGTGCTCAAGAATCCCTGCATCACGCCGAAGTGGATCTCCCTGCCGTTCGGGTAGCCGTAGCGGAGTCGCATGCCTTCACCCTCGAGGCGGTCGGCCCCGAGCAACCGCATCTCCCCGAGCGGGTGGAAGATGCCGAGCACGCCCCACATGAGATCGGGCGGGGGCAAGATATCGTCCGGTGAGCCCGGGGGCAGCCGCAGCTCGCCATCGACGAGCGCCGCGCTCACGACGGTCTCGCCGTTGTCGAGGAAGAGGTCCAGACGCGCGCGGTAGGGCGGCTCGACGCGGGCCACTCCCCGCCCCTCCACTCGCTGGCCTCCGTCGTTGAGTTGCCAGCCGAAGACGATACGGAGCGGCTCCTCGAGTCCGGTCTGACCGACGAGCTCGTCGGCCGCCTGCTCCGGGTCCCCGACCGGCCCGATCACGGCAGGCCTAGCCGCCGGACACCCCCCGGCGGCCAGCAGCAGCGGCAGGACCACGCACGCGCGCACGCGTCGCGTCCGAGAGAGGGCAGTCGCCATGACCAGCTTTACCCCCTCGCGCCGGCGTCGGTTCGCGCTCGGCCCCGGCGGCCCACGATCCAATTGCGACGTGCTACTTTCGAGGGTGACCGCCACCAAGCCCGTCCTGATCGCGTCCGATGCCCATCTCGGGGGATCCACCCCCGAGCAGGAGCGGGCGTTCCTCCAGTGGCTGTCGTTCGCGGCATGTGAGGCGTCCCAGGTCGTCCTGAACGGCGACCTCTTCGACTTCTGGTTCGAGTATCGGACGGGAACGACGCGCGGCTACGACGAGGTCCTGGCGCTCCTTCGGAGCACCGTGGACCGCGGCGTGCCGGTGACGCTCATGGGCGGGAACCACGACTGGTGGGGCGGCGCGTACCTGCGCGAGCAGGTCGGCGTGGAGTTCCTGCAGGAGCCGGTCGTGCGCACCCTCGGAGGGCTTCGCACGCTGCTCGCGCACGGCGACGGCCTGGGCCGGGGTGACCTCGGCTATCGGGCGCTCAGTGGCGTGCTGCGAAGCCGATTCACGCTGCGCGCGTTCGGCGCGCTCCCGCCGGCGCTCGGCGACCGGCTGGCACGGAGCGTCTCGCGCACGGGGCACCAATGGCACGTGTACACCGAAGGCCACCTTGCTCGTTCTGCCGCCCTGGAAGCGTGGGCGCTCGACCGGCTCAGGGCCGAGCCGGAACTCGACCTCATCGTGCTGGGTCACAGCCACGTTCCGTTGCTGCGCGAGGCAGCACCGGGCCGCTGGTATGCGAACACCGGAGACTGGGTGAAGCACCGGAGCTATCTGACGCTCACGCCGGGAGAGGAGCCGGTGCTGGCGGAATGGGAGGGCCGTCGATGAGGGCCAACAGGGATCTCGCGTGGATGACGGGTGCGCTCGTCGCGCTCGGGGGCGTCGCGTGGGGGACGTCGGTTTCGGCGCAGGACGTCCCTCGCGCGGCGGCCAGCCCGTCCGTGGAGTCGCCGCAGGCGCCGCTCAGGATCTCGCCCCGTGGCGCGCTCGTGCGGGCGATGGTGCTGCCGGGCTGGGGACACGCCGCAATCGGCTCCTACACGCGCGGCGCGTTCTACTTCGCGTTCGAGTCGCTGACGGCATACACGTTCCTTCGCACGAGGGCCCGCTTGGGCGACGCACGCGAGCGCGCTGCGTTCCGCGAGAGCTTTCTACGGGCAGGCCTCGCCTCCAGCGGTGTCACCGATCCCGCCGCCATCGCCGCGGCGCTCGACGGAGACGACGTCCTGCAGGGTCTCGAGGCGCTTTCCGCCTCGCGCGAGAATCAGCAGGAAGACCTGCTGGCGTTCGGAATCTTCATGGTCTTCTTGACCGGCGCGGACGCATTCGTGTCAGCGCACCTGGCGCGTTTCCCCGCGCCCATCGACGTGCAGGTGGCGCCCTCGGCCACTGGCGGGCTCGAGGCGGCGGTCCGCGTTCCGTTGCCGAGGTAGTCGAGCAGCCGCCGCACTGGTGCCGCGGCTGGCGGGAGCGTGTGGGAATCGAACCCACCGACCCGGGGTTCAGCCGGGCTGCACGGTTTTGAAGACCGCCGGAGACACCAGTCCCCTTCCACCCCCCCTCGCCGCCACACCGACAGGCCCGAGGATAGAGCGCACACCGGGGGTCGCCAAGAGCCTGCCGAGCCAAACGCCTGGGCGAAGTACTACCACACCGACGTGGCTCGCCACTCCTCCCAGAGCCGGTCGAACTCCTCCACCAGGCGGGCGCGCTGCTCGACCAGGCGATCTAGGCCGCGCGCCAGACGCCGGGCCCGGACGAACACGCGTACGTCCTGCCGCACCTCGGCCTGGCGATCGCGCCATGCGATCGCGGCCAGGCCGGCTACCTGAAGGAGTAGCACGGTGAGCAGCGCCGATCGCCCTCCCCAGACCCACCACGTCCCGACGACTAGTACGACGAGCCAGCCCGGGAAGGCCAGGAGCGCCGCGCCCAGCTTGTGGGTGGCGACTTGGTCGAGCTTCGGGCGGAAACGGGGGCCACGTAGCGGGTGAAATCGTACGGGGGAAGCCACAGCACCATGCCCGTGAGCGCCACCGGCAACACGAGCAGGAGCATGAACAGCTGGCGGGCCGCATAACGGAGCACCGTAGTGCGCTTGTAGCGCCTCGGGACATCACCCCCTCCCTGGCCCCGAAGAGCGTCAGCAGCTGCAGGTAGCGCCGGACGTCTGCACGCAGCGCCTGCAGACGCACAGGGTCGGTCTCGCGCAACCACCGGAGGCCCCGTGCAAACCGACGCCGGCGGGGAAGCCGCCGCGCCCCGCCATCGGCTCCCGCTCCCGCCCAGCCCGCGAGCCTCTTCTGGCGTGCGTAGAGACGTTCTGCGACGTCGACCGGCTCGGGCATCCTCGCCGTCTTCAGCGTGAGCCGCTCCAGCCTCTCCTGGATGGTCGCGGTGAGGTTGCGTACGGGCCCGCGCTCATCCCGCTCGTACCCCGCGCGCAGCGAAGCGACCTCGAACGGTTCGCCGAACGCCGCGAGGGCGCGACCGCGGAGGACATGCTTCCGGCTATACGTGGGCCCGACGGGCTGCACGCGCAGACCGAGCTTCCAGTCCCTTCGGGCCTCGGCCAGTAGCGCGATGCGGGCCGCACCCGTGCGCAATGGCGCCATGGCAGGCTCGGAATGGCTGTGTCCCTCAGGTTAGATCTGCACCGCACCGCCGCCTGCAGAGCCTCGATCGCCGCACCGAAGGTGCGCTCGTTCAGGTGCATCAGCTCCGGCTCGTTCTGTTTGCGATAGACCGGCAGACCACCCAGCCCTCGGAGCACCGCACCCACTAGCGCCTGCTCGAAGAGCGGCGCCTTGGCGAGCGGCCACGTCGGCCCCGTGCGCTCCAGATCGTAGAAGAGCGCCACGGCCCAGCCAACCAGCTTCGTGATGATCAGCGGCAGCACCGCAACTCCGGGCGCTACCTGGGCAACTCGTGGTGCAGAGGATCTACTTCTGGGTCCCTCCCCCGCCCCCACTGAGACCGCCATAGACGTTCACGCCCAGGGCTTCGAACCCCAGCGTGGTTCCGGCGACGACCGCACCAATGACGACCCCACTCCGCCACCAGGAGAAGCGCTTTTCCTCCACGGCGGTCACGTTCGCCTGGGGGATCCGCACCGTCCAACCATTGCCGGCATACCCGTTCCCAGTCACCGCATGGAGCCAGGTAGCCGACAGCACCATGTCGGCACCGTCCAGGCGGACCAGCTCACCCTCTACTTGGTCGATGTTGTTCACCGTGATCGCGTACAGCTCGAACGCGGACATGGTGCCCAACGAGGCACGCAACGGCGTACCCTGGGGGTGCGCGACCATCTGGACGGGAACGTAGTGGTAGCACCCCGCTCCCGTGACCATCGGCACGAGCACAGCCACAGCGAGTAGTCGAAGCGTTCTCATGCACAGGTATACCCCGCTGCCACAAACGGGAGCCGGCCACCCCGAAGGGTGGCCGGCTCGTCGTCCTGCGGCCGCAGCAACCTACCCGATCACGGGCAGGCGGCGGGGTCGTTCGCATTCCGGGGCGGCTGCGAGCTGGGCGCCGGAATATTCGGATTCGTCTGCCGTTCCGACAGGCCATAGTAGAGGCGCCCCGGCACGCCGCCAGCCCGCTGGCGGATAGCCGGTTGGCAGGTGCGCTTCCAGTCGTTGTACGACTCGATGTTCAGGAACAGGGCGATGTACTTCTGCCGCATGATCTCGTTGCGCAGTACCGTACCGGTGAGCGCGTCGTTCGCCGCCTGCTGCGCGGCCAACGCTATGGAACTCAGACCGTGCTCCGCCTCTTCACAGTCGAGCGCCGCGTCAGCCGCCGTCCGTGCCGCGGCGGCAGTACCGCCGGACCCGAGCGTCGCCTCGGCGATGATGAATTGGTTCTCGGCGCACGTGACGATCGGGAAGTCATAGCTGGACGACCCGAACCCAGTGCTCGACAGGAGCGACCGAATGTCCGTAACGAAGACATAGCTCGCGCCGAGCTGCGAGAAGTACCGCGAGACCCGCGGATCCGGTGCCCCATAGGCTGTGCTGGTCGCCATCAACGGCCCCAGGAAGTCGCCGCCCCCGATATAGCCCGAGCGGTCACGGAAGAACTGATACCAGAGGTTGTTCTCCGTCGCCGCCGTCGAGTGTTGAACCTTCCACGTGCCGGCAGCCGCAGTGATACCTTGGTTCGCCTGCGCGAGCGCCAGTGCATAGCTCGCGTTGCTCGCCTCCGCCTGGTGCATGAAGAAGCGCGCCTTGAGCGTGCGCGCAACCGCGATCCAGCGTGCAGTGTTGCCGCCGAACCACAGGTCCACCGGACCAGGCCCAGCGCCCGTGCCACCCAGGTCCGTGATGGCCTTGTCTAGCAGAGCCTGCACGTCACCGTACACCTGCGCCTGTGGATCCAGCACAGGCTCTGGGATGTCCAGGTTGACGGCTTCCCGGTAAGGAATGGCTCCCCAGATGCTCGCCGCCATACCGACCAAGTACGCCTCGTGGATCCTGAGAATCCCAGCGTACGGTGCCCGGCCCGCGGCCTCGGCCAGCGCGATCGCCCGGCGGATGTCGACCAGCCCGCCCGACGTGTACACGCGCCCAAAGTCGTCGTCTCCGTCGGCCTCGGTTACCTGGTAGTTGTCTAGCGACTCGAACTGCCGGTCGACCCCCGTCATCTGTTGCGTCCACATCGACGTGATGCGCGACAACTGACCTTCGGCGAAGAACCACGTGTTCACCTGGATGCCGGTGAACAGCTGGTCTACCGACGCCTTGGCCACCGCGTTCGGGTTCCCATCTACGGCGGTGATGAACTCACAGCCGCCTAGGGCCATACTCGCGAGCGCGACCGAGAGGACGCGCCCAGATCTAATTCTGGTGTTCATGGTCCTCGCCTCAGCGCGTGATCGTGAAGTTGACACCCCAAGACCGGGTCTGTGGGTTATTGAAGTAGTCGATGCCACGGCCGAGCGTTTGGCCGTTGAGGTTGCTCTCCGGATCGATGCCGGTGTAGTCCGTCCAGGTCTTCAGGTTGCGCCCGACCACCTGTACGTCCATGGTCGAGAAGCCGATCGTGGAGAGCCAGCCCTGATCGCGCAGTGTGTACGCAATCGACACGTCGCGCAGCTTGACGAAGCCCGACCCCTCGATCGCCGCCACATCCGGCCCGGTGAATGACGAGCCCAGCCCCCGGAACCAATTGAGGTTGATCGGAACCGGGACCCCCATGCCAGGCCCTGCGTAGCTGTACTGCGTCCAGTAGTCCTGACCGAACGTGCGGGTCTGGCCGGCGCCGTGGTACTCCTCGGTGTCGATGTGCGTACCGAAGAAATAGAGCGCGCCCTTGGTGCCGTTCCACGTCTGGCCGCCATTCTTCACGTCGAGGAGCGCCGAGATGCGGAGGTTGTTACCGATGCGAACGTTGTTGCGGAAGCTCGCCGTCCAGTTCGGGTTGGCGTCTCCCGTGACCCTGAGCATCGGGTCCGCAACCGGGTAGCCGTTGGCTGCGAGGTATATGTCGCCGGCGCTCCAGCCCGTGAACGCGTTATCGATGTCGGTGGCACCCACCGTGCTGCCGTTACCGAAGCGCACGAAGTCCGACGTGTAGAACACGCCGATTGGATACCCGTAGTGCGTCAAGGTGTCCGTCTTGAACTCGCACGTCGTATACGGATCTGCACGGTCCGTGCGCGGCGCGACCACGGAGTTCGTCGAGCCGCTGAAGCCGGTCAGGCTGAATTCCTCGGACCCGGCGAGCTCACGCGTGCAGCTGCTGTTCCGAGCCCACTGGGCGTTGACGTCCCATCCGAGCATGTCGGTCTCGAGCAGGTTCAGCGTAGCGGTCAGTTCGAGACCGGTGTTGCTGAACTCGCCGGCGTTCTTGAAGGCGCTGTAGTAGCCCGTGCTCGGGGGCGTGCTCACGCCCAGGATCGCGTCGGTCGTGAGCGCGTTGTAGTACGTGACCCCGAGGCTCAGCCGGTCGTCCAAGAAGGCGACGTCGATGCCCGCTTCCCACTCGCGCGTCCGTTCCGGCTCGATGTTCTCGTTTCCGAGGTTACCGGAACTCAAGACCCCGTCGAAGCCGGCGTAGATCGTCTCCAGTCCGTTGGGGCTGAGCCAGCCGTCCGTGACCGTGCCAGTCACGAACGAGTTCACGTTGCTGTAGATCGGCGGCTGCTTGCCTGCGATGCCGTATGCGAAGCGTGCCTTGGCGAACGAGAGCGGCGTGCTCTCCACGTAGCGCGAAACGTCCCAGGCGGCGCTGAACTTCGGGTACAAGAAGCGCTTGTCTCCCTGACCGAACGTATTGGAGCCGTCCAGTCGCACCGCGCCGGTCAGATAGAGCTGCTCGTACAGATCGAGCGTCCCCTGCCCGAAGTAACCGTCGGTCCGCACGGTCTCGGTATACTCGTCCGGAACCTTGTCGACCACGAAGTCGAGCTGGTCGGTGCCGAGGATCAGCGTCTGACCGTTCACCTGGTACCGGCGGTACTCGGCGTGGTTGAGGTTCTGACCGATGGAGAGCGAGCCCTCCATGTTCTCGTTGATCGTGTGCCGAGCCGTGGCAACCAGATTATGGTCGATCTGGGATTTGACCAGGTCGGCGCGAACGAGCCTGCCGTCCGGGAAGTCCGAAGAACTCTTGGGGAAGACCGTCAGCCGCTCGTCTGCCGAGTAGTCGGCGCCAAGCGTGTAGGTCACGTCGAGCCACCCGAACGGGCTGTACTCAGCACCGACGTTTCCGAACGTGCGGGACACGTTGGCCGTGTTCGTGATCTCGTTGGCGACCCAGAACGGATTGTCGTAGCCGCGCGTGCCAGTCGACCTGGTCGGCGTCTTGAGACGGTAGCTACGATGGAAGCCGCTCAACGAATCGAGGTACGGCAGGTTGTTGAACTCGGGCGGCGTACGAAGACCGGCGAGCTGAATGCCTGAGATGTTCGAACCCTGCTGCACGAAATCACCGCCGCCATCGGTGTAGGCGATGTTTCCGGTGACGCGCAGGTCGTCGCGGAACGCGTGCCCGG
>VGVR01000044.1 GCA_016873995.1 Gemmatimonadota bacterium | reverse complement strand
GGCTGCAGCGGAAATACAATTCGCGCAGCGCGCCCATCTCGTTCTCGTCTTGGCGTGAAGCCCGGCTGATGATCGCCGAAGTAGATCCGACCCAGTCGCTGGCGGTAATCAACCAATTGAGGACGAACACCGCGGGTCTCAACGCGGGTATCGTCACCAACGGTGCGGGACCGGCCGCGGGGCCGACGCCCCATCCGGGTGGGCCGGCGGCGCAGGCCTGGCCGCTCACCCAGATCAGCGGCGCGACATGGACCGCGCTCACCGCGACGCAGCAGCGAGACGCAGTCCGCGAGGAGCGGCGGCGTGAGTTGTGGATGCAGGGTCACCATGCAGGCGACATGATCCGATGGGGAGGGGCGTGGTCGACCACCGACGAGTACGGACTCCAGCTCGCGGCCGGTGGTTGCATTCCAGTTCCATTCCTCGAGGAAATCGCCAACCCCAACCTGTAGGACCGTTCGCAGGGATGAATCGTCGTAGCGAGGTCGGTGGGGGGCCCGCAGGGAGCCTTCGGCCGGGGCGAGCGTTCGCCCTGGCCGAAGGCGTTTTCTCTCACCACCGCTGGGCGGTGAGCAGGAGGTTTGGAGCATGAGGATCGCACGAGTGCTCTTCGGGCTCGCTGCTTGGGCAGCGTTCGCGTCGGCACCGGCGTCAGCGCAGGCCGACGTGTTCGGAGGTCAGGAGCGCCAGTTCGCGGATCACTGGTCGGACTGGCCGAACGGGTACGTGGCCTCGACCCTGGCGCCGAAGGGTCAGCCGCTCATTCCTTTGTTCGAGGGCTGGTACCCGAACCCCGATGGGACGTACGACCTCGCCTTCGACTACATGAACCTGAACCTCGAGCAGACGTTCCACATTCCGATCGGCCCGGACAACTTCTTGGAGCCGGCGCGCTACAACGGGATGCAGCCCACGTTCTTCATGCCTGCTCCAGCGCGCGGACGAGAGGGCGAGCAGCGGCACTACCGGCACCAGTCGACGTTCGTCGTGAACGTGCCCGCCACGTTCGGGCAGGACGAGGATGTCGTGTGGACGCTCCGCTACGACGGGAAGACGGTGAAGGTGCCTGGGCGCATCAGGGTCAGCTCCTACCGCCTGGAGAACCTCGAGGGCGTCACGAGCGCGCCGCTCGCTGCAACCATGCGCCTGGGCGCATCCGGTCCCGAAGGACGCGGACGGAGTGGGCCGATCGCGCCGCAGCCACTTAGGGCCCGGGTCGGGCAGCCAATCGAGCTGTCGACGACGGTGACACCGCTGACGGGTGAGCAGCACACGGTGTTCTGGTTCGACCATCAAGGGCCGGCTGCGGTTTCGTTCGACCCCCAGCAGGCCCCAGTGCCGGGCACGGGTGGCTCGGCCACGACGCGGGCCACGTTCTCTCAGCCGGGCGACTATATGGTGCGTGTGACGGCCCTACAGACGTTGGCCGCGATGGTGCAGCACTGTTGCTATACAAATGGGTACGTGAGGGTGACGGTCACTCCATGACAGAGGGAGGAATCATCATGTCTTTGGCTCGTCGCATTGCCACCACAGCAGGGGCGATTGCAGTCCTGGCACTGGTGCCAGGCCCAACGTCCGCCCAGCAGGTCACTTGGGCCGAGCACGTCGCCCCGATTCTCTACCAGACCTGCGTCGAGTGCCACAGCCCGGAGGGTATCGGGCCCATGTCGCTGGTCGACTACCAGTCGGCACGGCGGTACGCCGCGCGCATTCGCGACATGGTCGCTTCGCGCGAGATGCCGCCTTGGCACATCGATCGCGATGTCGGCATCCAGCAGTACAAGAACGACGTGTCCCTCACCGACGAAGAGATCGCCACGGTGGTGCGCTGGGTGGACGGCGGCGCGGTGCAGGGGAATGTGGCTCTGGCTCCGCCGGTTCCCGGCCTGCCGTCGGGCACGGAATGGCGTTTGGCGGAGCAGTTCGGGCCGCCCGATCTCGTGATTCGCTCGACCCCGTTCTCCGTTCCGGAAAGTGGGCTGGATTCGTGGTGGACCCCCGAGATCGTCGTGGACGGGATCGATGGGCCCCGCTGGGTGATGGCCAACGAGACCAAGCCCCAGTACCCGATGGGCCGCAAGGTCGTGCACCACGCGAACACGAACCTGATTCCTGCTGGGGAGGAGCGCGGCAGCGGCTTCACGAACTTCGGCGTGGGCAAGCCCTTCGACATCTACCCAGAGAACACCGGTCAGATGGTCTCCCCCGGTGACAAGGTCAGCTTCAACATCCACTACTACCCCGTGGGTGAAGCGGTCGCCGACGACGTGGTCGAAGTCGGGCTCTGGTTCTACCCCGAGGGTGAGACGCCACGCTTCGCCACGGAAGGCGACGTTCAGTGGAGCTCGCAGCGCGAGGTGATGGTGGACGGCGCGCCGCTGACGATGCAACAGCTCGTGATCCCGCCGCACGGCCGTGCGGTGACGCAAGGGATCCAGCGCCTCGATCAGAACACGCGCATCCACAGCTGCAGGGGCCACATGCACCTGCGAGGCTCGTCGCAGCAGCTGGAGGCGGTCTTCCCTGATGGCCACACCGAGATCCTGTGCAAGGTCAACTGGAACGGGCTCTGGCACATCACGTACCTGTTCGAGGACGATGTGGCGCCGCTGCTCCCTGCGGGTACGGTGCTTCTGGTGACCGCATGGTACGACAACTCCGAGCACAACCCGGTCAACCCCGATCCGGACCAGTGGGTGACCTACGGCCGGCGCAGCGGCGACGAGATGTCGCACATGTGGATCGGCGTGACGTACCTGGAAGAGGAGGATTTCGAGTACCTCAAGGACGAACGCCAGCGCCGGGTGGCCCAGCAGCAGTAGCCGGCCCGTCTGAAACGACCTTGCGGCAAGCCCCTCCGGCGCCAACGCTCCAGGCGCGCCGGGGGGGTCGTAGTATGGAGTGTGCCCGTGGGCGGCCACGATGGCCTTCGGGCGGATGACCAAACGTGGAGGGACGATGCGTCGTCGGCGTGGCTCGATCGGAGGCATGCTCTGTGGGGCCGTGGCGCTATTTGCGGCGGCTCCCCTGCACGCGCAGACCATTCCGTTCGAAAAGCGGTTCTTCAATGAGCAGGTGCTGCGCTCGCACGCCCAACCTGTGGTTCCGATCTATGAGGGGTGGTACCGCAACCAGGACGGGACGTACAACATCTGCTTCGGGTACTTCAACCTGAACCTGGACGAACAACTCGACATCCCGCTCGGCGAGCGCAACTACATCGAGCCGCGCCAGTACGACGGACGACAGCCCACCCATTTCGAGGTGGTTCCGGGGATGACGCCCACCTCCCCGTACACGTCTCGGTTTCGGCGGTTCTGGTGCGCATTCACGGTGACTGTCCCGTCGACGTTCACGCAGCAGGATCAGGTGTGGTGGACTCTCGAGAGCGCTGGGGAGAACCCGGTCAGGACGCCCGGTACCATCAACCCCGCCTACATTCTGGACGAGCCCAGGTCGGGTGGCATGGGCGAGCTCGCGCCGATTCTCCGATTCAGGGAGAACGGAGAGGGCTTCCAGGGGCGTGAGGGCGCGGTGGCTCCCCGCCTCAGGGCACGGGTCGGTCAGCCACTCGAGCTGACCGTCTGGGTCGAGCACCCCTTCGAGGACCGCATGTGGGCGGGTTGGGCCCATTACCAGGGGCCCGGGAGAGTCGCGTTCAGTCCTGCCGAGAACCGGGTTGCCCTCGCCAACCAAAGAGGGGTGGCGACCACGCGGGCGACGTTCAGCGAACCGGGCGAATACCAGATCCTGCTGCAAGCGATCGACGGGATCGACAACTTCGAATTCCACTGCTGTTGGACGAATGCGTACATCCCCGTGACGGTGAGCCCCTGAGCTTCACCGTGGTGCGGGTGGACGGAGCGTGCTAGGGTTATCAAGGTGACCTTCCCGAAGGAGACCCGAATGAAGAGAACCGAGGCTGGTTCGGCTGGTGCGGCCATCGCCGTGGCGCTCGCCTTGGCGGCCCTCCCGGCGCCCGCCGTGGCGCAGGTGACGTTCGCTGCTGCGGAGCAAGTGACGTTCGCGAAGGACGTCGCGCCGATCCTGTACCAGAATTGCGTCGAATGCCACCGACCGGGTTCGTTCGCGCCCATGTCCCTCCTGACGTACGAAGAAGCGAGGAGATACGCGCGCCAGATCCGCTACCGTGTGAGCGAGCGGCAGATGCCGCCCTGGCACGTGGACAAGACGCTCGGCATCCAGGATTTCGCGAACGACGTGTCACTCAGCGACGAAGAGATCGCCACGATCGTCGCCTGGGTGGACAACGGGACGGCAAGGGGCAATGACGCAGACATGCCGCCGGTTCCGGAGTTCGGAGATGGCCGGGCGTGGCAGGCCGAGCTCCTCGTCGGGCGTCCGCCGGACCTCATCGTCAAGTCGTCCCCGTACACGGTCCCGGCCCGCGGCCAGGATCAGTGGTGGAATCCGACTGTGAAGTGGGAAGCACTGGGCGAAGATCGCTATCTGTTGGCGTACGAGTTCAAGCCTGCGTACCCGCACGGACTCGAAGTCGTACACCACGGGCACGCCAGTCTCGTGTTCCCCAGCGATCAGGGCGTGCGGGGCGGCGTAGGCATCGCCCACTACGGCGTCGGCAAGGGGTACGAGGTGTTCGCCGACGGGGTCGGCATGCGTATCCCCGCCGGCGAAGGAATCGTGGACTGGAACATCCACTACTCCTCGTTGCACGTGGACACGGACACTCCCGACGACGTCGTCGAAATCGGACTTTGGTTCTATCCTCGCGGCGAGACTCCGGAGTTGGCGACCGAGGGTGAAGTCCTGTTCCGCGTCGACCGTGAGAACGGTTACGACCGCCCGATGAACCGCGCGAACGACATTCTCATCCCACCCAACGGGTACCAGGTGCTCCAGGGCGTGCACGTGCTCGAGGAGCCGGCGCTCATCGGCAGTTTCCGGCCCCACCTGCACACGCGGGGCAAGGAGATGTCGATGGAGGCCATCTATCCGGATGGGCGGCGTGAAGTGATCGGAAAGGTGAGCGACTACAAGCACATCTGGCAGGTAGGCTACGAGTACGCAGAGGATTCCAAGCCGCTGCTCCCGAAGGGGACGGTGCTGCTCTTCACGTCGGTCTTCGACAACACGGCGGACAACCCGCTCAATCCCGATCCGAACCAGTGGGTCGTGTTCGGTCGGCGCGGACCCGACGAGATGTCGCACATGTGGGTCAACATCACCTACCTGAGTGAGGGGCAGTACGAAGAGATCCGCGCCCGCCGCGAGGCGAGGCCCATCGCCCAAGCGAACTAGCGGCGTCTCCCGCCCTCCATGTGAAAAGCGGGCCCGGCCAATCGGCCGGGCCCGCTTCGTCATGGTGAGGCCTCGGTGGTGGGCTTCAGGTCGGCAGGCGGAGCGCCACCAGTGAGCCCGGCAGCCCGTTGCCGGCGACCTGTACCACGATGTACTGACGGCCCTCGTGCATGTAGGTCATCATGCCGTACTGGCCCTGCGCTGGCAGGTCCACCTGGCCGAGGCGCGCGCCCGTCCGCTTGTCGACCGCGTAGAGGCGTGGCTCGCCGCCCGAGCCTTCGGAGGCGTAGAAGAGCAGGGACCTCGTGACCATCGAGATGGCTCCCCCGTTGCCGGTGCTCTCGGGTAGCTGCACGCCTTGGAGGGCGAGGTGATTCCGGATGCGGTCCGGGGTGTCCCCCGTCGCGAACCACCAGAGGTGCTCGCCCGTGTTCATGTCGATCGCCGTGATCTTGCCCCAGGGCGGGTTGTAGATCGGTAACCCCTGCGGGCCTCGGAAGTCACCCCGGTCGATCACCGCGAAGTCCGAGAGCGTCGTGCCCGTTGTCATGATGTCGTTCGGGTTGTCGATCTGCGATGCGGGCACGAGTCGCTCGGAGCGGCAGCCGGGAGCCGACGGTACATAGAGGATCCCCGTTTCGGGATCAGCGGACGGCGGCTCGTTGATGTTCGTGGCTCCGCTCGGACAGTGGACGAACGAGCGCAGGCCGGAGGGATGCCCAACCTGGATCGGCGCGTTGAAGAGGGGGCCGATCTGGTAGTTACGGATGATCGCCAGCGCTTCCTGTCGGAGCGCTGGCGTGAGGTCGATGAGCTGGCTCACCGAGAGGCCCTGCTGCTCGTACGCCGCCGGCCGCGTGGGGAAAGGCTGTGTCCGGGCGAGCTGCTCGCCGGGCACTGAGGACTGGGGTACGGGCCGCTCCTCGATCGGCCAGATCGGCTCCCCGGTGACGGCATCGAACGTGTACACGAACGCCTGCTTGGTGGCTTGCGCCACGATCGAACGCGCACGCCCGTTGGCGTTGACGGGGAGGACGATCGGCGCCGTCGGGTTGTCCAGATTCCAGATGTCGTGGTGCACGGTTTGGAAGTGCCACACGCGCCTGCCGGTCTGGACGTCGAGCGCGATGACGCTCGTGCCGAAGAGACCGTCCCCCGGTCGGAATCCGCCGTAGAAGTCGATCGTGGGCGGGTTGGTCGGGATGTAGACGAGCCCCCGCTCGGGATCTGCCGACATGGGTGCCCACGACGACACGTCCCCTGTCCACTCCCAGGCGTCGTTCTCCCAGGTCTCGTGGCCGAACTCGCCCGGCCGCGGAATCACGTGGAATTTCCACTTCAGCGCGCCCGTGCGGGCATCGTAGGCCAGGATGTCTCCGGGCACGTTCTCGATGCGCGTCTGGTTGTAGCCCTGCTCGGCCGAGTTGCCGACGATCACCACGCCGTTGACCACGATGGGTGGCGAGGAAGCAGTGATCATCCCCAATTCACGTGGGAGACCGAACTCGGGGTCGAAGCGCTCGCCGCGCGACCGCCACTGCTGCCAGGGTCCCCAGTCCTGAATGAGGTCCTCGACCAGGTCGACCCCGCCGGTCTGCGGGAAGCCATCGACTGGAATGGGGCGCCCCCAGCCCTCGAGCGGGCGGCCGGTCTTCGCATCGAGCGCCCACAGAAAGAACGCGGGCGTCGAAATGAATACCACGCCGCGGCCGTCCACCTCGCCGTAGGCAATCCCTTTTCCATAGGCGGCGCGCATCGAACGCTCCCAGCGCGTCGTGTGGGGCTCGCGGAAGGTCCAGAGCGTCTCCCCCGTGGCGGGGTCCATGGCCACGACTTGGCGCCGCGAGCCGACCACCGTGTAGAGGATGCCGTCTGCGTAGACCGGCGTCGAACGGGAAGTGGATTCAGGCGTCGGACTGAAGTTGTCCCCCCTCCACAGCCAGGCGACCTCGAGGTCGCCGAAGTTCTGCGCGTTGATCTGGTCCAGGGGGGAGTAGCGGGTGTGCCACGCGTCCCCGCCCAGGAAGCGCCACTCGCCATTCTCAGTTCCTGGCCCACCCTGTCCGGACACGGCGAGCGGCGCGGCGATTGCCAGCGCCGCGGCGGCGCTCAACGCTCTCGAGACGTGCTTCACGTCCGACCTCCTTGGTTCGGGTTCATCGCGCATAGCAGGGAGCACTGCCGGATCTGGTCTGAGACGGGCTCCCGAACACTCAGTTGCGGTTCAGGTCTACCAGGATCACGCCCGCTGCGTGGCCAGTGCCGAAATGGATCGACGCGGTCACGGGATCGACGTACTCCACCCGGCGGACTTGGGCCACGTTCATGTTCTGCAACGTTCGCACGGCGCCATAGCGTATGCCCTGCACGTACACGGTCGGGGTCGGCGAACCGCTCACCACGGACGTGGGGCCGCGACTGCGGAGCCACTGAGGTCGTAGCCTGCGGAGAGCGTCCCACAAGTTGCCGGCTCGCGTCTCGCGGATCTGGTCTCCGGTGATAACTTCCGGATTCTCGGAGATCGGTACGGTTCCGCGGAGGATGCTGGGGGCGACCGCTGGTGCCGGCGCTGCACCGGGGTCCCCTGGGGAAGCAGCTTGGCCGCCGCATGCGCTCACCGAGCACACAGCGACCAGGAAACAGGTCCTCCACGGCAGCCGGCCAGTGGCCGTCCCAATGCGGCGCATCTTCCCCTCGAGGCCCGTCGAGACGCGGACGAGGCCCCAGTTCCTAGCGAGCGGGTGGGTACCATTCGTGCACGCGGACTTCGATGTCTCTCTCTCCCCGAAGCGCCTCGACGAAGGCATCAATCGGCATTTCGCGATAGTGGTACGGGTAGACCACTCTCGGCCGAATCAACTTGACGCACTCCGCGGCGTCGAGGTTCGTCATGCGCCCGTGTGGGAGGTTCATGGGCACGAACATGATGTCGACGTCGCGGATCGTGCGGATCTCAGGCACGCACTCGGTCACGCCCGCGATGTACACGCGGTTCTCTCCCAACGTCAGGATGTAGCCGTTTCCCTCTCCCTTGGCGTGGAACGGGTCTCCGGGGATGATGTCGTACATCGGCACCGCCTCGATCTGGACGCCGGCCAGCGTAAGCCGGTCTCCGTTGTTCATGACGGTGCCGTTCGGCACTTGGAGCAGCAGCTCGCGCGAGCGCTCGTCGCGGGCGTTCTCCGGGCGATCGGAAAGCACCACCGGCGCGCCCGGCTTGCGCAGTGTATGGATCAGCGCGGGCTCGAGATGATCGGTCGCCGTGTCCGTGATGAGGATCAGGTCGCCCGGCTTCGCCGCCGCGTAGTTCGCGCGTCCGTTGCTTCTCCACGGATCCACGTGAATCACGGTGCCACGGTACTCGATCTGGATCCCGGCCCCGACGAAGGGGGTGATCTGCACCTGCGTGCTGGACTGCGCGTGCAGGGGGGCCACGACGGCCGCCGCCGCCAACAAGGGCACTGCAGCCAGACCTGCGGTCTTGGAGGCGATCAGCTCTAGCTTCGTCATACGGTCAGTCCTCGGTCATCCGGGGAGGCGAAGCGCCATGTACGATGCGGGCAAGTCATCACCCGACACGGAGATGATGATGTACTGGACTCCGTCGTGCAGGAACGTCATGGGCGCCGTGTCGGTGGGCTCCGGGATCTCGACGGTCGCCAGCTCCTGTCCGGTCCGCTTGTCCACCGCGTGTAGGAGCGGCCGCCCGCCGCGCCCTTCGCCGTAGATCAGCAGGGATCTGGTGACCACGGCAGTGGCGTGACTCGCGCTCCCCGTCCTGGGGAGGTCCACGCCCTGCAGGAGCGGGTGGTTCTTGATGCGGTCCGGGGTGTCACCGTTGGGGATCCACCACAGGATCTCGCCCGTGTTCATGTCGATGGCCGTAATGCGACCGTACGGCGGCTTGAAGATGGGGATGCCCTGGATGCTCCCGAGACTGGGCTCCGCGGGCGCGTGGGTCCACTCCACCGGGATCCGGCCGGACTGGCCCGTCAGCTCGCGGTCCCGCTCTGCGCCGGGTACGAGCGTGAAGTCGGCGCACGACTTCACGGAGGCCGTATAGATGATCCCCGACTCAGGGTCGGCTACCGTGCCACCGGGGATGTTCGTCCCGCCTCCCGCCGCAGGGCAGAAGAGCGCACCGATCTTCCCTTCGGCGTTCGCGTTGTGGAGGGGAGGGGTGTAGAGCGAGGGACCGTACTCCCACCGGCTCAGCATCTCCATGGCGCGACGCCTCAGCTCGGGCGTGAAGTCCACGATGTCGGCGTCCGTCAGCCCATGCATCTCGTACGGTGCCGGACGGGTGGGGTGCGGCTGAGTCGGTGACGTCCGCTCCGTGGGCACACGAGACTGAGGTACCGGGCGCTCCACGATGGGCCAGATCGGCTCGCCCGTGACGCGGTTGAAAGCGTATACGAAGGCCTGCTTGGAGGTCTGCACGAGCGCGGGGATCTCACGGCCGTCGACGGTCACGTCGATCAGTTGCGGCGGGTGCGGGAAGTCGCGATCCCAGATGTCGTGATGGATCGCCTGGAAGTGCCAGATGCGCCGCCCGGTTCTAGCGTCGAGCGCGACGACGCTGTTGCCGAAGAGGTTGTCGCCCGGACGGTGTCCTCCGAAGTAGTCGTTCGTCGGGGCGTCCGTCGTGATGTAGACGATGCCATTCTCGAGGTCGGCCGAGAGAGGGGGCCAGGTGTTGATGTTGCCGCTCCACTCCCAGGCGTCGTTCTCCCAGGTCTCGTGCCCGAACTCGCCGGGCTGGGGGATCACGTTGAACTTCCACAGGAACGCGCCGGTGCGAGCGTCGTATCCGAGAACGTCCCCAGGGACGTTCTCGCGTCTGGGGTCGAGACGCCCCGTGAGGTTCGAGTTGCCGATGACGACCACGCCGTTCACGATGATCGGTGGCGAGGTGTTGGTGATGTATCCGATCTCCGGCGGGATCCCTGACTCGGGGTCGAACGGATGCCCCAGGTTGGCGAGGAGGTCGACGGTGCCGTACTCCCCGAATCCCTCGACGGGGACGGGCCGGCCGAAGCCCTCGAGCGGGAGTCCGGTCTCCGCGTCGAGCGCGTGCAGGAAGAAGCCGGGAGTGACGAGGTAGACCACGCCGCGTCCGTCGATCTCGGCGTACGCGACGCCCTTGCCTGCGTCCTGCCGCGAGGACCGGGCCCAGCGGGTGGTGTATGGTTCACGGTAGGTCCAGAGCGTCTCCCCGGTCGCCGGATCGATGGCAACTGCGGTGCGCCGCAGGCCGGCTACCGTGAAGAGCCGCCCACCCGCGTAGATCGGCGTCGCGCGGTTGATGTACAGCGGCTCTGGGCCGAAGTTGTCCGACCGCCACGTCCAGGCGACTTCGAGCTGACTGAAGTTCTCCGCGTTGATTTGCTCGAGCGGCGAGTACCTCGTGCTGCCCGCGTCAGCGCCCCAGTAGCGCCACTCCCCATACGGGTTCCCCCGCTCCTGGGCGGCCAGGGGACCCAGCGGCGCTCCGCCGGCGACCACCAAGGCCGCAAACCCCACGGTCAGCTGCCGATACACGGCTCGCATCATGCATTCCTCCTTGAACCCACGGGATTACCTGCGGGGCGATTCGGTGTGTTGCGAAAGGGGTGGCTTCGGGTCAAAGTACGGCTCGGGAGCCGCGTTGTCATCGGGTCCAGGCTCGGGGCTCGGACCCCGGCTCGGGGAGCCTGCCCCTGGCTCACTTTCTGCCGCCGAGGGTAGGACGGGGTCGACGAAGACGCAGCTCCTGGAAAAGGGAGGTGAGCGCATGATCGCACGTGCCCGGATTGGCGCTTCGATGGCCCTCTGCCTCGCTGTCTGTCTCGCGTCTGCGTGCGCCCCTCGGGCCGGTACCGAGGGCGATCCCTTCGCCGGTGGGCCACCGGATCCGATCTTCATCACCGTCGACAACCAGGACTGGCGGGACGCGACCATCTTCGCGGACTGGAACGGAGTCCGGCACCGGGTGGGCTCGGTGGTGGGCAAGACGACTGAGACGTTCTCGACCCCTTGGCGCGAGTATCAGGTCCGGCTCTCGGTGGACTTCGTCGGAGGGGGCGCCATGAGGCTCGAGCCCACCGGCGTCGTTCCGGGGGACCACCTGGACCTGTTGATTCCCCCAGGTTGGTGAGGCCGTCGAGGCGGCTGAGGTAGCAGACGGGCGACGGCGGCGCTCAGCCAGCGCGGTCTATTTCCCGCCGGTCGGTTCGGCTCGGGCGCGCGAGGCGGCAGCTTCGGCTTCGCTGTCGACCAGCCCCGCGACGAGCCCGGCGTCCCTGGAGATGATCTCCCCGCCGTCGTCAGGGGGGATCGGCACGGGACCGGTGGGCTCGGCGGTATCGACGCAGCCGAGCGTAGCGAGGACCAGGAGCATCCACGGTAGCGAAGAGCGACTCATGATGACCTACGGCGGGCGTTCCTTGGACGAAGTCGACAATAGGTGCGGACCGCGCTTACGGCCACGATTCGGCGCCTGGACGATTGACGATTGTGGTTAACGGGGAACCTCGAACCTCATGAGCTTCATACCAGCGTTCTCGCCGGCGTAGATGATGCCACGCGCGTCCACGGCGACGCTTTCGCCGACGCGCACGCTCTGCGTATCCCAGTTCGCGGCGGCGATGAACCCAGTCACGCGGCCGTCCCTCGCGTTCCCGATCCTGATGCCCGCACCGTAGTCGGCCACGTAGAGCACGTCGTCCGGAGTCACGAAGAGCCCGCTCGGGGTGCCGAACTGCGTCCACGCGTCGACGAAGTTCCCTTCCTGATCGAAGATCTGCACGCGGTTATTCTCCCGGTCCGCGACGAAGAGTCGACCGCGCGAGTCGAAGGCCAGACCGTGCGCACCGTTGAGCTCTCCGGGCGCCGAGCCCCTGCGGCCCCATTCCTTGATGTAGGTGCCGTCCGGGGCGTATTTGACGATCCGCATGTTCGTCTCCATCCCGGTGTGCCCGTCGGCGACGAAGATGTCGCCGTTCTGGGCGATGGCGACGTCTGACGGACGGTTCAGCGTGTTCCTGCCTTCGCCCGCGACACCCGGCTGACCGAGAGTCAGGAGGACCTCCCCCTGCGGACTGAACTTGACGACGATGTGACCCTTTCCGTCCCCGCCGCGCCCATCGGTCACCCAGACGTTCCCTTCGCGGTCGACTGCGATACCGTGCGGGAACAGGAACATCCCTCCTCCGAAGCTTCGAACCAGGCGCCCATCCGCGTCGAAGAGCAGCACCGGATCGAGGTCGGACTCGGCACACCCGGGACCGTTGTAGTCGCCGCACCGCTCCAGAACCCAGAGATGCCTGCCGTCGGGGTGGATCTTTACGCCGGTCGGGGAGCCCCAGGAGCGCCCGGCGGGCATCCGCGCCCAGTCCGATCTCCCCTCGTACGAATAGACCCGGGGATTCGACTGTGCTTCAGCCTCGAAGTGCCCGCCCGACCCAAAGAGTGCGGCGGCCAAAAAGGGGACCACGCAGAGATGCCGTGCGCGCATGGGAAGCTCCTGAGCGTAGGATCTGATACCTCCCAGGATGGCGCTGGAGCCCAGCGCCGGCAACCGGCGGACCGCCGGCACGCCGGGAAGCACTCGGTGTATAGCCCTGACCGAAACCACCGGAACGGGGGATGAGTGTGACGGTCAGGCTCAGGAAGGCCAGGCGCGGGGCGGCATTCCTCGCGGTGGTCGCCGCGGCGTTGTTGCCGGGGCCCGCGGGCGCGCGCCCGGCGTTCGAGCACATCACCATGGACAGATCTGTGCCCGCCGACGGCGAGAAAGTCGGACAGGTCAATGAAATCCGGCTCTTCTTCTCGGGCGCTCCTCTCATGCGGGGAGCGTCTGTGCGGGTCGTCAACTCTGCGCGCTCGCTCATGCGGAGCAGCCCCCCCGCCGCTGACGCCACCGACTCCAAGCAGCTCTTCGTCACGATCGACCCGACGCTGCCACCAGGGACATACGTGGTGCAGTGGCGCTGTATCGCCGACGACGGTCACGTGATGCGCGGTGACTTCACCTTCGAGGTGACCGCGGAGTGACGGAGTCGCTTCTCGCGACTTTCCAGCAGTGGCTCCTCTTTTCGGGGGCCGTCCTCGCAATCGGGTGCGTTGCGTGGCGCTCGATCGTCGCTGCAGGTGCGCGCAGGGCCATCGGGTCGTCGGCAGAGGCGGCGATCGCTGGTATGGAGCGCACCGTGGCCGCGTTGGGTGTCGGCTCGAGCCTCGTCGTGGCGGCCGCCTGGATGCTCCGCATGGTGGTGCAGGTGATGGGCTTCCGCGACCCATTCGTCCCACTGTGGGAGGATGTCTCCTTCTTGCTCTTCGAGACGACCTGGGGCACGGTGTGGATGGCTCAGGGTGTGACGCTGCCGTTCCTGATCGGCGCGTTCGCATGGGCGCGGAGTGGATCCACGAGGGCCTGGCGGATGGCGGTGTTTCCGGTGTTGGCCCTTGTGGCGACGCTCGCGCTCGCCAGCCACGCCATGGGGGTGGAGTCGGCAAGAGCGCTCTTCGTCACTGTCGATGGAGTGCACGCGCTCGCGGCGGGCTGCTGGATCGGCGCCCTGGCGATCATCGTCACGGTTGGCCGTCCGGCAGAGGGCGATGAGGTGGGGCGTCGCTTGTTCGCCGCTCAACTGCGCGCGTTTTCGCCGATGGCTGTCGCGAGCGTCGCGGCGCTCATCGCGATGGGCACCGCCCTTTCATGGACGCATCTGGGGTCGCTCTCCAATCTCTGGGCGACCGGATATGGGCGCGTGCTCATGGCCAAGGTGAGCGTAGCGGGCGCGGTCTTCCTGGCGGGCCTGATCAACTGGGAGGAACACCTCTTTTATGATACTATGGACGGAGCCCTAGCGGTTCATCGCCGGGCCGCCCTCGAAGTGGGGCTGGCCGCGGCGGTGCTGCTCCTCACTGCGGTGCTCGTCCACTCCGTGAAGCCCTGATTCGGCCGGCACTCCGGTCGGTGGCCAACAAGCCAGATTCGCAAAATGAGAGCCTTCATCCCATCGACTCTGGGGTTCAAGTCTGAAACGCGGCGCCACGGCAGCGCGGGATCGCTGACGCTGCCCCTGGCGCTTCTGGTCCTGTGGTCAGGCTGCTCGGCTTCGTCTGGAGAGGACGCAGCACCGTCGGGGGGACAGGCTCTGTTCGAGGCGACCTGTACGGAGTGCCACGGCACCGGAGGCCGCGGGGACGGGCCTCTCGCCGCCAGCCTCCCGGTTCGCCCGCCCAACGTTCTCGAGCACCTGGGGCACCACACCGAGGACCAGCTGATTCGGCTCATTCAGGCGGGGATCCCCCCGGCGATGCCGCCCGCGCCGATCAGTGCGGACGAGATCCGGCAGGTGATCGGCTACCTGTGGACGTTGCTGCCGGAGGCTGAACGGGCAGCACTCCGCGCGACGCAGGACTCCGTTGCCGCGGGCCTGATTCCGCCGGGAATGCCCGCGGCCGCCCCGCCGGCGTCCGCTCCGCACGAAGGGCACTGAGCGGGCGGTCGTACGTCACGTCGGTGAGGGCCGCTGGCGCTTCCAGAGCCAGACGACGAGCCCGACCACGAAGAGCCCTCCGATGATCGACATGGCCGTCGACGCGCCCGCGTATTGGGCCAGCGAGGAGCCGGCGTAGGCTGCGATGGCCGTGCGCAGCATGTACCCCGAGTTGGCGATGACCAGGAAGCGGACGGCCGTCATGCGCGACAGTCCCGCGAGCACGCTGAGGATGTCCACGGGAGCGATCGGCAGCGCGTAGACGAACCACAGCGTGACCAGGTTGCCGTCGAGCAGCGCGTTGTACCGGGCCCGTGTCTTCGCGGCGACGCTCTCCTCGAAGATCGGAGCTCCGAAGCGGCGGGCCAGGAAGAAGGCGATCGTCGTCCCGATCACGTTTCCGATCCAGAGCAACGGCCAAGAAGTCCAGAAGCCGTACCGGGCGGCGCCCATGTAGCCGATGGGCCCCCCCGGCAGTGGGGCGATGATCACTTCGAGAACCACGACCAGGACGAAGAGCGGGGCGGACACGGTCTCCGGCACGCGCTGAAGGACGAGCATGCCGGCCACTGCCAGGAGCACGAAGACTCCCGCGACCACCATGAGCTTCTTCTTGTTGGCCGGGGTCATGGGGCCTCCGAGCCCGCGGGCGACTGTTCGCCGGATCGGGGGACCGTTGGCCGGCGGGGTGCGAAAATAGGGCTCGGGCGGTCGGGCCTCCAAGACCCTATCTTGGCGGGACCCGTGACTCAGGCAGGGAGGTTGAAGATGCGTCGCTCGCCGCTGCTCGCCGCCGCCACAATACTGCTCGGGGCGTCCCCGGCGTCCGCGCAGATCATGGAAATGAACGGGAGCTGGGAGCTCAATCCCTCCAAGACGCTCGGCCCGAGTCCGGTGCAGGAGACCTTGGTCTTCCGGAGCACACCCGGCACGCAGCGCTACACGATGACCTCCCGGGAGCAGGACGGGCGGGCGGGCCTGAACGAATGGGAGATCGCCTATGACGGACACGATCACCCGACGGCGACCCCCGGCAACACGGCCTCGATCCGACGCCTCGACGACAAGACCGAGTTCGTCGTCAACAAGCGCAACGGGGTGATCACCTCGACCTACACCCGGGTCCTCGTGGACAACGACCGGACCATCATGTCCGTAGGCCGGGACGCCGAGGGCAAGGTCATGTGGGTGCGGGTCTTCGAAAAGCAGTAGCGGCATCCTCCGGGCTCCGTCTGTCGGCCTGGGCACGCCTCTCCCCTCCCGTTGACGCCCCCTGAGGCGGCTCCTAGGTTTCCTTGCTCTTGTCGGACCGGTGCCCGCAATGACGGCGGGACACCGACACGACGCGACGCCCATTCGAACTGACGGCGGCGCGTTTTTCATAGGGTCAGTGAAGCGGCATGCCGACGATCAACCAACTCGTGCGGAAGGGCCGGCAGGCGCTGCGGAAGAAGAACAAGGCGCCTGCGCTCCAGAAGAACCCGCAGAAGCGGGGAGTCTGCACGCGCGTCTACACCACGACCCCTAAGAAGCCGAACTCGGCCCTCCGTAAGGTGGCCCGCGTTCGCCTGACCAACGGGTTCGAGGTGACGGCCTACATCGGCGGCGAGGGGCACAACCTCCAAGAGCACTCGATCGTGCTCATCCGCGGTGGCCGCGTGAAGGACCTGCCGGGCGTCCGGTACCACATCATTCGTGGCACGCTCGACGCCTCGGGCGTGGATGCCCGGCGCCAGGGCCGCTCGAAGTATGGGGCCAAGCGGCCCAAGTAGAGGATCCACCGCATGAGCCGCCGTTCACGCGCTGAAGTCCGGGAGACCGCCGCGGATCCGCATTTCGGGTCGCGCACCGTTACGAAGTTCATCAACAGCATGATGCGTGATGGCAAGAAGTCGATCGCGGAGAAGATCTTCTTCGATGCGGTCACTCTGCTCGAGCAGCGCTCGGGCCAGCCCGGGATGCAGATCTTCGAGCAGGCCCTGAACAACTCGAAGCCTGCCCTCGAGGTGAAGAGCCGCCGCGTGGGTGGAGCGACCTATCAGGTTCCGGTCGAGGTTCGGCCCGAGCGGCGTACGGCGCTCGCCACGCGCTGGCTGATCTCTTATGCGCGCACGCGCTCGGAGAAGACGATGTCGGAGCGCCTGGCAGGTGAGCTGCTGGCGGCGAGCCGCGGGGAAGGCAACACAGTCAAGAAGAAGGAGGACACACACCGGATGGCCGAGGCGAACAAGGCGTTCGCCCACTACCGCTGGTAGACGTCCGGTAAAGAGTCGGAGCCCCTACGCGGCTCCAACAACTTGGTAAGCGACGGCCCCTCGCAGTAAGGGACAATGGGGCCCTCTCCGATACGTGGAGCGCGGACACTGTCTGCCCCGGCAACTAGCCAAAGGGCAGCAGCGATGGAATCCGCGCTCTTCATTTGTAGGGCTGGAAACTGAAACGAGCACTGAGAAAGCACTGAGAACTATAGATGCCTAGGACAACGCCACTCCCGCGCCTGCGCAATATCGGCATCATGGCGCACATCGACGCCGGTAAGACCACGACGACCGAGCGCATCCTGTTCTATACAGGACGCGTGCATCGGGTCGGCGAGGTGCACGAAGGCACCGCGACGATGGACTGGATGGAGCAGGAGCAGGAGCGCGGCATAACGATCACGTCGGCGGCCACGACGTGTCAGTGGACTCGAAACGACATCGAGCACCGCATCAACATCATCGACACGCCCGGCCACGTGGACTTCACGGCCGAGGTGGAGCGTTCGCTGCGCGTGCTCGACGGAGCAGTGGCGGTCTTCTGCGCGGTAGGCGGCGTCGAGCCGCAGTCCGAGACGGTGTGGCGTCAGGCGGATCGCTATCGCGTTCCCCGTATCGCCTTCATCAACAAGATGGATCGCATCGGCGCCGACTTCGAGCACGTGGTCGGCATGATGCACGACCGGCTGGGCGCGAAGGCCTACCCGGTCCAGTATCCGCTGGGCGAGGGCGAGCTCTTCACGGGCGTGGTCGACATCGTCGAGCGGACCGCGACCATCTACGAAGACGAGATGGGCTCGAAGACGTCCGTGGGCCCAGTGCCCGACAGCCTCAAGCCGAAGATCGAGGAGCTGCGTCACAAGCTGCTCGAGGCCGCGGTCGAGCACGACGACGAGCTGATCGAGAAGTACCTCGGGGGCGCGGAGCTCTCGAACGACGAGCTACGTCACGCCATCCGAGCAGCGACCATCAAGGGCGTCATCTTCCCGGTGTTCTGCGGCTCGGCGTTCAAGAACAAGGGCGTGCAGGCGCTGCTCGACGGCGTCATCGACTATCTACCGTCACCCGTGGACATCCCCGCGATCCAGGGGCATCTGCCGCACAAGGACGAGACGTTCGCGACCCGCGAGGCGAGCGACGACGCGCCCTTCGCGGCGCTCGCGTTCAAGATCATGACCGACCCGTACGTCGGTAAGCTCACGTTCTTCCGCGTGTACTCCGGCTCGCTCCCCTCGGGCAGCTACATCTACAACGCCACGAAGGACCGTCGTGAGCGCATCGGCCGCATCCTGCAGATGCACGCCAACAAGCGTGAGGAACGTGAGGAAGTGTTCGCGGGCGACATCGCCGCGGCGATCGGGTTGAAGGACACCAAGACGGGCGACACGCTTTGCATCGAGGACGATCCGATCATCCTCGAGGCCATGAAGTTCCCCGAGCCGGTCATCGCGGTCGCGATCGAGCCGAAGACGAAGGCGGACCAGGACAAGCTGGGCACGGGCCTGAGCAAGCTCGCGGACGAGGATCCCACGTTCCGCGTGTACACCGATCCCGAGACGAGCCAGACCATCATCTCCGGCATGGGCGAGCTGCACCTGGAGATCATCGTCGACCGCCTCAAGCGCGAGTTCGGCGTCGAGGCGAACGTCGGTCGCCCCCAGGTGGCCTATCGCGAAACGATCCGAGCGCGCGTAGAGGACGTCCAGGGCAAGTTCGTCCGCCAGACCGGCGGTCGCGGCCAGTACGGGCACGTCGTCATCAACATCGAGCCCGGCGCGCCCGGCAGCGGCTTCATCTTCGAGGACAAGATCGTCGGCGGTGTGATCCCGCGTGAGTACATCGGGCCCGTCGAGGCTGGTGTGCGGGGTGCGCTCGACTCGGGCACGCTCGCAGGATATCCGATCATCGACCTGAAAGTCGAGCTCGTGTACGGGTCGTATCACGACGTCGACTCGAGCGAGATGGCGTTCAAGATCGCCGGCTCCATGGCCCTCAAAGAGGCGGTGCGGCGCGCGAAGCCCGTGCTGCTCGAGCCGATCATGGACGTCGAGGTGGTGACGCCCGCCGACTACATGGGCGACATCATCGGCGATCTCGCGGCCCGCCGTGGCAAGGTGGGTGGCATGACCGAACGCGCGGGTGCCCGCGTGATCGGCGCATCCGTTCCGCTCGGCGAGATGTTCGGGTACTCGACCACGCTCCGCTCCATGAGCCAGGGCCGGGCCGTGTACACCATGCAGTTCGCGCACTACGAAGAGGTGCCCAAGTCGAAGGCGGAGGAGATCATCTCCGCCAACGGGTCCAAGCCGACCCGCTGATAGCTCTCACGATCACGCTTCAGGAACCGAAGAGGACGAGCATGGCCAAGGGGAAGTTCGAGCGGAAGAAGCCGCACGTGAACGTGGGCACGATCGGACACGTGGACCACGGGAAGACGACGTTGACGGCCGCGATCACGTTCACGCAGGCGAAGAAG
>VGVR01000043.1 GCA_016873995.1 Gemmatimonadota bacterium | reverse complement strand
GCGGAGTCGAGCGCCGGCGCGCCCCCCGGGGGGGCGCCGGAGGACCTGGGCGCCAACGCGGCGCCGGAGGCCCGCTCACCGCGACTCGGCCGCGTCGGCTTCTGGGCCAGGGTGGCGCTCGCCGGACTTTTCGGGTTCCCCGTGGTGGCCGCCGCATTCCTGTCGCAGACGGCGGCGGGACAACGGATCGTGCTCGACGAGATCTTGAACCGCGTCGACGCTGCACTCGCCGGAGAGCTTCGGATCGCCGGCATCCGCAGCCAGACGCTCTTCACGGGCTTCACGCTCACCGACGTCGCGCTCGACGCGGACGGGGGCAGGCCGGTGCTCGAGGCCGACTCGGTGGTGCTCCGCTATTCCCTGCTCTCGCTGCTCGTGGCCAGCCCGCGCATCGGTTCGGCCACCCTGCACGGGTTGGATCTACGGATTACCCGCGATCCGGGCGACGGAACGCTGAACGTGGAGCGCATCCTCGCTTCCCGACCGACCCCTGACTCGTCCGCAGCGGGCCCCCCCCGCACGATCGAGCTCGGGAGGATCGCCGTACGCGGGGGCATGGTGACCGTGCTGACCCCGGCTACGGCCCCGGGTCGGACCACCGTCGCCGGGCCGGATGGGGCACCGATGCGGCGCCTCGCGTTCGAGGGACTCGATCTCGACCTCGAGGAGACGGTCCTGCGGCCGGGTGGGGCGGTGGAGCTCGACGCGCGGCTCACGTCGTTCGCCTCGACGATCCACGTGGTCGAGAAGCCCCTGATCCTGCAAGCAGCCGTGGGTGATCTCACGTTCGGTGCCGAGGGGCTTCGCGTCGCCGACGGAACGTTTCGTCTGCCGAGCGCGCTTCTCGAGGGCGAGCTCGGGTTCGGTCCCGAGCGCCCGCAAGAGCCGTGGACGTTTGCGGCCGACCTGCGAACGGATAGCTGGGGCAGCCTCGCCGATCTGGCTTGGATCGACGCGCGCATCCCCGAAGGGCGTTTCCGCGGCGCGGCAGAAGTGCGCACGGGGGATGGGTTGCTCCTCGACCTGAACGCCTTCGAGGTCCAGACAGGCGCCAGCACCCTCGAGGCTTCGGGGGGTGTGGACTTCCGTGAGGGCATGACGCTCAGACAGCTGGTGGTGACAGGGAGCCCGCTGGCGCTCTCCGACCTCGGCCCGTGGATTGAAGGCGAGTTGCCCATCGATGGCTTCGTCAGCGGCCAAGCGACTCTCTCGGGAACGCCCGCCACCCTGAACGTGGACGGCAGAGTGACGCTCGTTCCCTCGGGAATCGTGGGCACTGCGACCACAGCCGACATCTCCGGCACGCTTCTCTTCGGCGAGAACGCGGGCGCGGAAGGCCTCGAGGTTCGCATGGATCCGGTCAACTACCGGACGTTGGAGCCTTTCTGGCCGCAGGCGGCCTCGCTCGGCGAAGGCACTGCGTTCGTCGAAATCGACGGGCGCGTCGACGACGGACTCCTGATCGTGGCTGACCTGACCCACGAGTCTGATTCCGTGGCGGTATCCCGCGTCTTCGGGCAAGGCCGCCTGCAGAACGAGGCTGGCGAATGGGTTGCGGATCTACGAGCGGATCTCGCGCCGCTCTCGCTCGCGCTGCCGGGGCGTTTACGCCCGGATGTCGGCCTACAGGGATGGGTCTCGGGGCCCATGCGGTTCACGGGGCCGCTCGACGACCTCTCCTTCGAGGGCGAGCTGACGGCCGGCGGCGGCCGTGTCACCGTTGCCGGCTCGCTCGACGCCGCGAACCCCGGCGCCGCGTATGCGCTGGATCTCGATGCCGAGGGGGTGGACTTCGCTACCCTCGCGGCCAGGGTGCCGGAGTCGTCCGTGATGTCGGGTCACGTCGCCCTCCGTGGCTCAGGGCTCGTACCGGACTCACTAGAGGGTGTCGCGACACTTGCCGTACGTCCATCTCGCATCGGGCGACTGCACGTGGCATCGGCCGCGTCCAACTTGCGGGCGACCGGCGGGCTACTCGTGATCGACTCGGTGAGGGTCGAGATCGGCGGCGCCTGGGTCGGCGGGAGCGGCACGCTGGGGATTGCGCCCAACACCGATGGTACTGCCACGTTCGCGTTCGCGGTCGACTCGGTCGCCGCGTTCCGGCCCATGGTCATGGGGGACTCGATCCTGGTGCGTGACGGACTCAGTCCGCTCGAAGAGGACCTGCTGCGGGTGCGGGGCATCGAGCCGGATACACTGCCGTCCGAGCTGGACGTGAGGATGACCGGGTCGGCTCGGGGGACCGCTCGCGTGAGTGGTCACGTTCGCGATCTGGGGATCGAGCTCGCCTTCGATGCTCTGGACGTCGCGTACCGACACGATCGGTTCGATTCGGCCCGTGTCGAACTGAGGGGAAGGGGATCGCCGGACATGCGGGGAGACTGGTCGGCGCAGGTCCAGGCCTTCGGGATCGAGTGGGCCTCGCGCCGCTTCCAGGAGGTCGACTTCGATGGCGCCATGTCCCAGCGTCGGGTTGAGGGGACGCTCAACGTCGTTCGCCGGCTGGGGGAGCGCTACTTCGCGACGGGCTCTTTCGCCCTCGACTCGATCGTCGGCGGCGAGGTCACGCTCGCTGAGGCCTCGGTGCAGATCGACGATCTATCGTTCGTGCTCGACCACCCCGTGAGTCTGGCGTGGGACTCGACGACGGTGCGGGTCGATTCCCTGGAGCTGAGGCGCCTGGGAGACGATCCCTCCCGGGTTACGGCGCAGGGGACGCTCGCGAGGGGTGGGGAGTCGAACTTCCGCCTCGACATGGACGGCTTCCACGTGGAAGACGCCACGCGCATTCTCCAGCGCGAGGACATCGACGTATCCGGGCACGTGGACCTGAGCCTCACCGTGCTCGGGCCGGCGGAAAACCCGACGCTCGACGCGCTCTTCCAGGTCGAGGAGCCGCGCTATGGTGCGCTCAGGCTCGGGCGCCTGAACGGCTCGCTCGCGTACAGGGAACGCTCGTCGGACTTCCGCGTCGACGCGTGGGAGGCCGAGCGCAACGTGCTCTCTGCGGCCGGAACGCTCCCACTCGACCTCGGGTTGGTCGGCGTCGAGGAGCGTGCCCGCGACGAGCCCATGGACGTGCGCGTTTCGGCCGACGCGCTGGACGCCAACATCGCGCTCGCCTACTTCGCCACGCTCGAGGACGTCGCCGGCTCCATCTCGGCGGAGCTCCAAATCGGCGGCACGAGCCGGGAGCCCGAGCCCAGCGGTACGATTCGACTCACCGACGGGGGCTGGAGCATCAGCGCTCTGGGTGTGCGCCATACCGGACTGTCAGGGGAATTGGAGCTCCACCCGGACCGCACCGTGGATGTCGAGTTCGGCACGTCGGTGGGCGGGCGGTCGACCGTGTCCGGGCTCGTGACGATGGTTCCGTTCTCCAACCCCACGCTCGATCTGCTCGTCAACCTGGAGCGCTTCCAGGCGGTCGCCCGGCGGGACATCCAGAGCACCCTGAGCGGCGCGTTCACCGTGCGCGGCGAATTCCGGCTCCCCGTGGCCGAGGGTGCCCTGCGGGTGGACGAGGGCACCCTGTTCGTGGACGAGTTCGCCCGCGCCGCTTCGGTCGTCGACCTCAGAGATCCCACCCTCTTCAGTGAAGGCTTCGCGGTCGACACCACGGTCTTCGTGAGCCAGCCGATCCTGGCAAGCCTCCGCAATCCGTTCCTGGACAACCTCCGCGTCGACATCGACCTGTCGGTGCCACGAAATCTCTGGCTGCGCTCGACCGAGATGAACGTGGAGATCGGCGGTGAGCTGCTCGTACGCTACGATCGCGCGGAGAACGATCTCGTCATGGTCGGCGATCTGCAGGCTCTGCGTGGCTCGTACCAGGTGCTCGGCCGCACGTTCGAGGTGGACGGAGGAACAGTGAGCTTCCTCGGCCAGCCCGGCGTGAATCCTGCGCTCGGCATCGAGGCGGTCAGCAGAGTGCGCAGGCGCGGCGGGGATCGACTCGAGGTACGTGCGACGGTGACGGGTACGCTGGTGCAACCTCTGGTCACGCTTTCGACAACGGAGCAGGGCCTGTCGCAGTCCGACTTGGTCTCCTACCTCTTGTTCGGGGTTCCGGGCGGTGAGCTGAGCGTGACCACGGCCGGTCCCGGGGGTGCGGGCATCGAGCAGGGCATCACCTCGGGCGTCGGCACGTACTTCGCCGGTGCGCTCGCGAGCCAGATCGGCACAGCGCTGGCCCAGGGGATCGGCTTCGACTACCTCGCCGTCTCCCAGGGCGACCTGTTGGGTGGCCAGGACATCGCGTCCGATTTCCTCAGCACCGCGCAGTTCGAAGTGGGCCGCTACTTCGGCGACGACGTGTTCGTGGTGTTCCTGCTGAGTTGTCCCCCGGCTACGGGGGGCTCGGCCTCCGGTGACTGCGACACGACGAACCTATTCCGGGGCGTGCGCGTAGAACTAGCGCTCTCGGAAGAGTGGTTCGTCGAGGGGTTCGTCGAAGACCGGCTGTACCGTGGGTCCCGGACGCTCGTCCAGACCGGGCTCGAAGGACAGAAGGTCGTCGGCCTCCTCCTCTTCCGCGATTGGGGATACGGATCTCAGGAATAGATAGGAGTCTCAGAATGCAGACGGTGAAAGTGGTCGGACTCATGACGGGGCTGACCGTGATTCTGGTCGGCTTCGGCCAATACTTCGGCGGCTCGAACGGTGCCGTCTTGTTCCTCGTCATCGCCGCGGTCATGAACTTCGGCATGTACTGGTTCAGCGACCGCGCGGTGCTGGCCATGTACAAGGCGCGCGTGCTCGGCCCACAGGACGCGCCCGACCTGTACAGGATGGTCGATCGCCTCCGGCAGGAGGCTGGTCTGCCCATGCCCACGGTCGCTCTGGCTCCGTCGGAGCAGCCGAACGCGTTCGCGACCGGCCGAAACGCGAAGCATGCGGTCGTGTGCGTGACGGCGGGCATCCTGCGGCTGCTCCCGCCGCGCGAGCTCGAGGGCGTCATCGCGCACGAGCTGGCGCACATCAAGCACCGGCACATGTTGGTCGGGACCGTCGCCGCCACGATGGCGGGTGCCATCGCGAACATCGCGAGCATCGCCAAGTGGGGGATGATCTTCGGTGGCCTCGGCGGTCGCGACAATCGTGATCAGAACCCGCTGGCGCTGCTGATCATGGTGATCGTCGCCCCCATCGCGGCGATGATCGTGCAGATGGCGATCAGCCGGCAGAACGAGTACCAGGCAGATGCCACGGCCGCGCGCCTGACGCGTGACCCGGGCGGGCTCGCGAGCGCGCTGCAGCACATCGAGGGGTACGCCCACCGCATCCCGATGGACGTGAACCCGGCCGCGGCTCAGCTCGCCATCATCAACCCGCTGGCGGGCAGGCGCGGCATCGCGCTCGCCGGGCTCTTCAGCACGCACCCGTCGACGGAAGAGCGCGTCGCGCGGCTGCGCCAGATCCAGCTGTAACGTCCGGTCGCGCCGCTCGAAGCCGGGCGCGCAGAGCAGAGGGGCGGGGGCCGCGCGGCTCCCGCCCCTTCGCGCATCCAGGGGTCGGGGGGGGGGGGGGGGGGGTCGCCGGCCCTCCGCCGGGTCCGGACGCTGGGGGTCAATGGCCCTCTCGGCGCGCGCCACACCCCGCCGATTGAGGCAGGCTTGTCCTCCCTGCTAGAATCCGGGGCTATGCCACGATCCCCCTCGCGCGCTCCCCCGACTTCGGCACTCGCGCCAGCCATCTCGGCCGGCCAGAAGCTCGTCGTGCGCGGGGCTCGCGAGCACAACCTCAAGAACATCGACGTCGAGATCCCCCGCGAGAAGCTCGTCGTCATCACGGGGCTCTCGGGCTCGGGCAAATCATCGCTCGCGTTCGACACCATCTACGCCGAGGGGCAGCGGCGGTACGTCGAGTCGTTGTCGGCGTACGCGCGCCAATTCCTCGGCCTCATGGAGAAGCCCGACGTCGATGCGATCGAGGGGCTCTCGCCCGCGATCTCGATCGAGCAGAAGACGGTCAGCAAGAACCCGCGCTCCACGGTCGGAACCGTCACCGAGGTCTACGACTACCTGCGGCTCCTCTGGGCCCGGGTCGGTACGCCCCACTGCGCCAAGTGCGGCGAGCCCGTGCTCCGGCAGTCGGCGAGCCAGATCGTCGACCGCTTGCTCGACATCGGCGAAGACGTGCGCGTGGAGCTGCTCGCTCCGCTGGTGCGCGGACGCAAAGGCGAGTTCCGCGACCTCTTCGAGAAGGCGCGCAAGGAAGGCTTCGTGCGCATCCGCGTAGATGGCGAGACGCACGACCTGTCCGAGCCGCCCACGCTGAACCGCTACGAGAACCACGACATCTCGGTCGTGGTAGACCGGCTCGTGATCCGCGCCGCCGACCGCGACCGGCTCGCGGACTCGGTCGAGACCGCGCTACGCACGGGCGACGGTGTGCTCGAGGTGCTCGAGCACAAGAAGAAGGGTGAGCCGGTCGCGCACGTCTTCAGCGAGCGCTATGCGTGCAACAACTGCGGCACGAGCATGACGGAGCTCGAGCCCAGGCAGTTCTCCTTCAACTCGCCCTACGGCGCGTGCGAGGAGTGCAGTGGGCTAGGCACTCGCAAGGACGTGAACGCCGATCTGCTCACGGCCGACCCGAGCCTCTCCATCCTGGAGGGCGTGATCCTTCCCTGGGGGAGCCCGTCGGGACATCTGCGGGAGTCCGTGATCCCGGGCCTGGCGGCGGCGTACGAGTTCGACGCGAACAAACCTTGGCAGGACATGTCCGAGGAAGCGCGCCACGCGATTCTGCACGGCTCGGACGACATGAAGATCCGCTTCCCCTACAACTCGGGCTCGGGGAAGTTCAAAGGGCACTACGAGGACCGCTTCGAGGGGATCGTCGCCAACGTCGAGCGCCGCTACAAGGAGACCGAGTCGGAGTCGGTGCGCGCGCAGCTCGAGGAGTACATGTCGACGGTCGAGTGCGCGGCCTGCACCGGGAGCCGCCTGAAGGCTTCCTCGCGCGCGGTGACCATCGCCGGGAGGTCACTCGCCGAGGTCGTCGAGCTGTCGATCAGCGAAGCTGCGGCGTTTTTCGACGAATTGGCTGCCGGCTCGAAAGCGGGTGCGCGGTCAGGCTCGAAGTCGAGCGCGCGCTCGGGCGAGGAATCGGGCGCGCAGTCGGGCAAAGCTAAGCGCCCGGGCGCCGCGGTGCACGCGACGCTCCCCGAAAAGATCGCCGCCCCCATCTTGAAGGAGGTCGGAGAGCGCCTCCGTTTCCTGCTCGACGTCGGGCTCGGCTACCTCACGCTCGGGCGCTCCGCAGGGAGTTTGTCCGGTGGCGAGGCGCAGCGCATTCGGTTGGCGACGCAGATCGGGAGCCGCCTGGTGGGCGTGCTCTACATCCTGGACGAGCCGTCGATCGGCCTCCACCAGCGGGACAACGGCCGGCTGCTCGACACGCTCAAGCGCCTGCGGGACCTCGGCAACACGGTCGTGGTGGTCGAGCACGACGAGGACGCCATCCGGGCGGCCGACTACCTCGTCGACCTCGGACCGGGCGCAGGTCGTCATGGCGGCGAAGTGGTCGCCCGCGGCACGCTGGCGGAGCTCATGCGGGACAAGCGCTCGCTCACCGCTGCCTATCTGCGGGGAGACCGTGAAGTTCCCATGCCCGAGAAGCGCCGCGCCATCGACAAGAAGCGCTCCATCGTCGTGAAGGGCGCGCGCGGCCACAACCTGAAGAAGCTCTCCGTGCGCTTCCCGCTCGGCACCTTCCTGTGCGTGACCGGGGTGAGCGGGTCCGGCAAGTCGACGCTCGTGAACGAGACGCTCTACCACGCACTGGCCCGGCACTTCTATCGCAGCAAGGCCGTCGCGGCGCCTCACGACGTCATCGACGGGCTCGACTTCGTCGACAAGGTCATCGACGTCGATCAGTCGCCCATCGGTCGCACGCCGCGCTCCAACCCGGCGACGTACACGGGGCTCTTCGCGCCGATTCGCGATCTGTTCGCGAACCTCCCCGAGTCGCAGATGCGAGGGTACGGTCCGGGCCGCTTCTCGTTCAACGTGAAGGGAGGGCGCTGCGAGGCGTGCGAGGGCGACGGGCTGGTGAAGATCGAGATGCACTTCCTCCCCGACGTGTACGTGCCCTGCGACGTGTGCCGCGGCCGCCGCTACAACCGCGAGACGCTCGACGTCTACTACAAGGGAAAGAACATCGCCGACGTGCTCGACATGACCGTCGACGACGCGCTCGAGTTCTTCGACGCGCTTCCGGCCATCAAGCGGAAGCTCCAGACGCTGCACGACGTGGGGCTCGGCTACATCCACGTGGGCCAGTCGGCGACCACCCTGTCGGGCGGCGAAGCCCAGCGCGTGAAGCTCGCCGCCGAGCTGTCCAAGCGCGCTACGGGGAGCACGCTCTACATCCTCGACGAGCCGACCACCGGCCTCCACTTCGAGGACGTGCGCCTGTTGCTGGAGGTGCTGCACCGCCTGGTCGACCTCGGCAACACGGTGGTCGTGATCGAGCACAACCTGCACGTGGTGAAGACGGCGGACTGGGTGATCGACCTCGGGCCCGAGGGGGGCGAGGGGGGTGGGCGGATCGTGGCCGAAGGGACGCCCGAGGAGGTGGCGCGGGCTCGCGAGTCGCATACGGGCGAGCACCTGGCGGGTCTGCTGGGACGCTAGACGCGTGAAGGATCCCGAGGCTCCCACCGTACCGGCGCGTGTGCCTTGCAGTTCCTGACGAAGTACCTTTGGATTCCGGGGGAAACCAGCGTCGGCGAGCCGGCGTAGGGTGATGGGCCGGCGCAGCGGGTGGGGCGCCCCGAGCCACAGAATACGGAGACGTACATGGTGACCCGAGAGGATCTCGAGAGCTACTTGCTTCGCATGGACCGCGAGTACGAGGAACTCGACCCGGGGATGTTCCTGGTTCGCGGCAAGAACAGCGAACTCCCCATGGTCGTGCACCACGCGGATGCCCTGCTGCTCATCCGCATGAAGCTCATGGACATGCCGGCGCCCGAGGACGCAAAAGTCGAGCTGTACCGCACGCTCCTCGAGCTGAATGCCTCCGACGTCGTGCACGGCGCATACGGTATCGAGGAGGGAGAGTTGATCATCAGCGATACGCTCGAGCTCGAGACGCTGGATTTCCATGAGCTGCGCGCTTCCATGGAGTCGATGGAGCTCGCCGCCGTGAGTCACATGGACAAGATCCGCGGTCTGGCGGGTGTCGCCGCGGGCTCCGAAGCGAAGGTGGGGAGCTGAGGATGGGCATCTTCCAGAAGCTGTCGACGGTCATCAAGTCGAACATCAATGACCTCATCTCTCGGGCCGAGAACCCCGAGAAGATGCTCAACCAGATCATCCTCGACATGCGGGACCAGCTCGCGAAGGCCAAGCGAGAGGTCGCCGCAGCGATCGCGGACGAGCGCAAGCTCAAGTCGCAGGCAGAGGCCGAAGTCAAGCAGGCGCGCGACTGGCAGCACCGCGCCATGCTCGCCGTGAAGGAGAACCGCGACGACCTCGCCAAGCAGGCACTGATTCGCCAGCAGGAGCACACCGAGCGGGCACAGGTGCTGCAGCAGACGTGGGAGACCCACGCTGCCGAGACCGAGAAGCTGAAGGGCTCGCTGCGTCAGCTGAACGACAAGATCGAGGAGGCGAAGCGCAAGCGGAACCTGCTCGTCGCCAAGCAGAAGCGGGCCCAGGCGCAGCGTCGCATCCACGAGACCATGTCGGGCCTCTCCGATACGTCGGCCTTCGAGACGTTCAACCGCATGGCCGAGAAGATCGAAGACGAAGAGCGCCGCACGCTGGCGCAGGCCGAAGTCACCGAGGCGATTCAGGGCGACTCGCTCGAGAGCCAGTTCCTCAAGCTCGAGGCCCACACCGGTGGCGCCGACGTCGAGGACCGGCTCATGGCGCTGAAGGCCGAGATGGGCTTGATCGCGCCGCCGAAGCCGGCGGAACAGGCCAAGCAGCTCGGCACGGGCAACTCGCAGGCCCACGACGCGGACGTGGAGGACGTGCCCGAGAAGGAAGCCGCATCGATTCCGGAGGCGCAGCTGCTCTCCGAGTTCGACAAGCTGGAGAAGCAGAAATAGTGGACGTGGTCTACCTGAACGGCAGGTACGTTCCCAAGTCGGAAGCCGCGGTCCCGGTCGAGGATCGCGGCTTCTTGCTTGGCGACGGCGTCTACGAGGTCGTGCCGTTCTACGAGGGGGTGCCGCTCTTCATGGAGCGCCACCTCGACCGCCTGCGCTTCAGCCTCTCCGAGGTTCGCATCGACTTCGACGCCGATGACGTCGCCGACGTGGCGCGACAGCTCGTCGCGAGGAACGGCCTGGATCAGGCAGACCGGTCCATCGTCTACGTGCAGGTGACGCGTGGCGTTGCGCCCCGCACGCACTACTTCCCGGAGAAGCCGGTTCCGCCGACGGTGTTCGGGTACGCCAAGGCGTGGACGCGCCCCGCGGACGACGCTTGGGGGCGTGGCTTCGCCGCCATCACCGTGCCCGACCGCCGCTGGCTGCGCGTCGACATCAAGACGATCAACCTCCTGCCCAACGCGCTCGCCTTCCAGGCGGCCAAGGACGCCGGGGTGGACGACGCGATCCTCGTCCGCGAGGGCGTGGCCATCGAAGGTGCCCACCAGAACTTCTGGGCCGTCATCGACGGAGTAGCGGTGACGCACCCCACTACGAACCTCATCCTTGCGGGCATCACGCGCGGCGTCGTGCTGGAGATTGCGCGGGCGGAGGGCATTCCCGTCGAGGAGCGCGCGATCCAGGTCGAGGAGCTGGCACGGGCCGAGGAGCTCTTCTTCACCGGGGCCACCGGTGAGGTGCGCCCGTGCGTGCGCGTGGACGGGAGGGCGATCGGGGATGGCAGGGTCGGGCCCGTGACGCGAGCGCTGTCGCGCGCGTTCCTCGCGCTCGTCGAGAGGACCAAGGAGGCTGCGGCGGTCGCTCGATGAGTCGCGACTTTGTCGCGGTACGGAGAGTCGCGGTACGGAGGGTCGCCTTACGGAGGGTCGCCTTACGGAGGGTCGCGGTACGGACGGCCGCGCTGCTGGCGACGGCACTGCTGACGGCGTGTCTGCGCGCGTCGGGGCCGAGCGTTTCCGGTGTCGTCGACGCCGCGGCTGGCCAGCAGGACGCCCTGCGCGCCGTCTATCTGGGGAGCGGCGGGTGGATTCTCGAGCACGCGGGCAACACGGTGCTCACCGGACCGCTCTTCACGAACCCGGGGCTGGTCACCACAGGTCTCCTGCCGATTCGCTCGGACAGCGTGCTCGTCGACCGCTACATGTCGAGGTACGACGTGTCGGACGCGCTCGCGATCCTGGTGGGGCACGCGCACTACGACCACCTCATGGACGTGCCGGGTGTGGCGCGCCGGCACGCACCGAGTGCCCGGATCGTGGGGAGCCGGACCACAGCCAACACGCTCGGGACTTGGGCTGGCGTGCAGGACCGCGTGGACCTGGTGGACGACTCGGCCGCCGACCAGGAGACGGTGGGGCGCTGGCTGCGCTATGGCGATCGCGTGCGCGTCATGGCGCTCCGCTCGCACCACGCGCCGCACTTCGACGGCTACACGCTCTACCGAGGCACGCGCGACACACCGCGCACCGAGGAGCCGCGCTGGGCCACCGACTGGGTCGACGGCGAGACGTACGCGTTCCTGATCGACTTTATGGCCGGTCCCGACTCGGTCGCGTACCGCGTCTACTATCAGGACGCGGTCGCCCCGGCTCCGGCGGGTTTCGCGCCCGATGCGCTCATTGCCGAGCGGCCCGTCGACGTGGCGATTCTGGTGCCGGCGACGTTCGACCAGGTCGACTGGCACCCCGAAGCGTTCATCGAGAACCTGCAGCCGCGCTACGTGCTACTCGGCCACTGGGAGGACTTCTTTTCCCCGATGGACGTGCCCACGCACTCGATGTTGCTCACCGACATCCGCCACTTCGAGCGGCGGCTGGAACGCGTGTTCGACGGCGAGTGGTGGCGGCCCGACCGCTGGACCGAGCTCCGGCTGCGGTGAACTGTCGGCTACTTCGGCACTTTCCTCGAGATGTTCAGCGTGGCGCGCGCTTCCTCGCCGCTGTACGTGCCGACCCAGACGTTGTAGAGGCCCGAGGCAGCGTTCGGCAATGAGACGAGCGGATTGCTGTTGCCGGCGGAGTCGTCATCGCACAGCCACTCCCCGCTCGGCGTGTTGATGAGCAGCGTCGTGTCGTCGTCGCTTCGGGCCGAGAAGTGCAGCTCACCGCTCCCGGTGAACCTCACGTTGAAGCTCGGCGCCTCGGAGACGTTGCCCACCGTGCACCCGCCCACGTTGACGTCGATGTCGCCGCCGGCCCGCAGCGACACCGTGTGCGGATCCGGCGAGAAGCTCTGAGCCAACTCGACGCTTCCGAACAACGGGTCGAGGATGAAGCTGGGAGCCCCCTCCCCGAAGATGTCGGGGTCCAGTTCGGTGAAGAACACCCTGGCGTCGTGGTATTGGTTCTGCGTATAGCCGCCGACGAGGATCACGTACAACCCACTCTCAGGGTCTTCGATCTGTATGCGGTGGTTCAGGCTCCCGTGGCTGTCGTCATCGCATAGGATCTCGCCCGAGGGCGTCTCTATGAGAAGCATCGTATCGATGTCACTCTCGACGTAGACGTACAGGTCCAGGACGCCGGCCTCGTACTCCAGGCCCATTCCGCCGCTCTCGGCAGAGTAGTAGTGCGACTCACCGCCCACGGCCATGTCGTGGCGAGTGAACGTGGCGGGCCATTGCTCGGGCCCCCAGAAGCGCTCGAGCTGTCGCGGATCGGCGTATGCGTCCCACAAGCGCTCGACCGGGACGGGGTAGTCGGCGATGACCGTGAGCGTGAGGGTGCTCGCGTTCGAGATGATCGAGGTGATGGGCATGTCTACTCCTCCGCGTCCTTCGAGGGGCCCTCTCGGCCGGGGTGATCAGCCAGCACGGCGTCGAGCTGGCTGAAGCGGGACATCCAGAGTGATTCGAGCTGATCGAGCAGTCGACGCGCACGGGCGAGCTGCTCGGGGTTACCGCGCACGATCCGCTCACGTCCGCGCGCCTGCTTCGTGATCAGCCGCGACTCCTCCAGCACCGCGACGTGCTTTTGGACCGCCGCGAACGACATCTGATATCGGGCGGCCAGGGCTGATACCGACACCTCCTCGCCGGCCATCACGCGGGCGACGATGTCCCGCCGCGTGGCGTCAGCGAGGGCACGAAAGAGTCGATCGAGCTCGGCGTTGGACATGGGAGAATATACAACCATATGGTTGTATATAGTTGCTCCGACCCGCTCGAGCAAGCAGGCGCCGGAACCGCACGGCGTTGACCGGTCCCCCGCGCACCCGTATAGGTCCCGGGCGAACGCTGACACCCGACTCCCTCCCAGGAGACTCCATGAGAGCGCCTGCGCTGCTCGCGCTTGTGCTGGCAACCGTTGCTTCATCCCTGGACGCCCAAGCGCCCCCTGCGGTTCGGGAGGGGCGCGCGCTCCGCATCGGGATGATCGGCGCGGGCGCGATGGGCGGCCCGATCGGGCTCGGGCTCGCGGCGGCGGGCCACCAGGTCGTGTTCTCCTCCCGCAACCCCGGTGAGCTGCTGCCGCTGGTGCAACAGGCGGCGCCGCGCGCGACTGCCGCGTACTCCGACGCCGCGGCCTACTTCGCCGACGTCGTCATTCTGGCAACTCCGCCGGTCGCGTTCGAGCAGCTTGGCCGGGACTATGGCGCGCTCATGCGTGGCAAGATCGTGATCGACATCAGCAATCCTCGCCTAGATCGCGAAGGACCCATCACCAACGAGTGGCTCGCCCGGGGCACGGGGGTGTCCATGGCCGAGTTCTTTCCCGGGACGCGCTTCGTGAAGGCGCTCAACACGGTGGCTCCCCGCGATTTCGCGAACCCGCTGCGCAACGGCGTGCGGGTCGGGGTGCCCATCGCCTCGGACGATGCAGAGGCCGCACGCGTGGTCATGCAGCTCGTCCGCGACCTCGGGCTCGATCCGGTGATCGCGGGGCCTCTCGCGCGCGCGAAGGAGTTCGACCGCGGCACCTCGATCTGGGAGACCGGCGCTTCGGCGCAGGCGATCCGGGAGGCGCTCGGCATCCGCTGATTGCCGAAGCGGGAGAGAGGATCGAGAGCGGCGCACCTCAGGGGTAGATGAGGTACGGCGCGCGCAGCTGCTCGAACGCCTGCAGTTGCGCGTCCCAAGCCGCCGTCAGCCGGGCCGGCTCGAGACCCGCGTCGATGCCCAACCGCAGCTCATCCGTCCCCGCGAGCCGGTCGATGTGGGCGACGTTCCATGTCCATTCAGCGCCCGAGGCTCGACGGGCTTCGACCAACATCGCCACCGCGACGCGTGGTGCGTCGAAGTCGGACGTCATTTCTACGAGCCGCACGCCGTGCACCTCGACGCCCTCGAACTTGCCGTCGCTCGGCTCGACGGGCGTGAACGTGGCCGCCTCGAAGCGCACGCCCGCGAAGCCGTAGCCGTTCAAGGTCGCGGCGAGCGCCGCGCCGTCGAGCCACGGGGCACCCACCCACTGGAACGCGCGCTCCGTCCCGCGCCCGACCGAGAGCGGCGTCGCCTCGAAGAGGCAGGTGCCAGGGTAGGCGAGCGCGCTCTCGAAGGAGGGCATGTTGAGCGAAGGCGCGACCCACGGTAGCGCTGTCTCCACGAACGTGTCCGAGCGCTCCCAGCCGTCGACGGGAACGACGTGCAGCTCGACATCGATGCCGAACTCGCCCACGTAGAGGCGCGCGAGCTCACCCGGCGTCATCCCGTGCCGCATGGGCACGGGAAACATGCCGACGAAGGTGGCGAAGCCGGGGTCGAGCACGTTTCCATGCACGACGTCGCCGCGGATAGGGTTAGGACGATCGAGCACCAGGAACGGAATGCTGTTCTCTCCCGCCGCACGCATCGCATACGCCATCGTCGATACGTAGGTGTAGTAGCGCGCACCGATGTCCTGCATGTCGAAGAGGAGGACGTCGATGCCCTCGAGCATCTCGGGTGTGGGCGCGAGCGTGAAAGTGTAGATCGAGTGGATGGGCAGGCCCGTGCGAGCGTCGACCTCGGTATCGATCGTCACCCCCTCACCCTGGTCTCCGCGAATGCCGTGCTCAGGCGCGAAGAGCGCCACCAGCTCGACGGAAGGGTGCTCGGCGAGTCGGTCGATGCTCGAGCGGCGCTCCCGATCGATGCCGGTCTGGTTGGTGATCAACCCGACGCGGCGACCGGACACCAGGTGGAGCGAATCCGCGAGGAGTACCTCGATGCCTGGGCGGACCGTCCGCTGGGCCGGAGCGTCCGCGGCAGGCGCCTCGGCGCCGCCGCAGCCCGTCAGGACGAGGGCGGCGGCGACGAACAAAGGTGGCGCCCGGCGGGTTGTACGGCCGGTGGGGCCTCTCTTCCAGAGGGCCGAAGCGGTAGCCCGAGGGCCACCGCCATACCACTTTGTTCGTGACATGCGGCAAGCATCGGCGCCACATTGGGCGCCGTCAACGCACCGCACTCCGACGTCCCAGGCCCCCGACCATGCCGCTGTCCCGAATCGCCGCCCGAAGGCTCCTCGCCGGCGCGCTCGGCGTCGTTCTCGTGGGGTGTGGATCGGTGACCTGGGGGCGCCAACCACCGGCGCCGCCGGAGGCACCGGAGCCCGTGGTCGCGGCCGTGCCGATGCCCCTCGTGCCGACGCCGGCCCCGACTCCCGAGCCCGCGCCTCCACCGCCGACCGACACTTCGTCGTGGGCTGAGACCACCTTCGCGCAGCTGACGCTGCGCGAGAAGGTCGGTCAACTCATCATGCCGTGGGTGCTCGGCGACTATGCCCCGGAAGGTTCACCGAGTCACGAGCGTGTCGCCGAGTTCGTCCACAACCAGGGGATCGGCGGCGTCATCATGTCGGTGGGTACGCCCCTCGATGTCGCCGCCAAACTGAACGACCTCCAGGGCCACGCGAAGATCCCACTCCTGGTCGGCGCGGATCTAGAGACCGGAGCGGGGTTCCGCATGCGCGGGGCGATGTACATGCCGGGCTCCATCGATCTGGGGGGCGCTACGCAGTTCCCCTCGCTGATGGCGGTCGGGGCCGCTGGAGACGAGCGGCTCGCCTACGAGATGGGGCGCATCACCGCCGTGGAGGCCCGCGCCGTGGGGATCCACATCCCGTTCGCGCCCGTGCTCGACGTGAACAACAACCCCGCCAACCCGATCATCAACGTGCGCTCGTTCGGCGAGAGTCCGACGGACGTCTCGCGGATGGGTCTCGCGTTCATACGGGGTGTTCAGGAGAACGGGGCGATCGCCACCGGTAAGCACTTCCCTGGGCATGGCGATACGGACACCGACTCTCATCTCGCGCTTCCGGTCATCCTCCACGACCGCGCCCGCATGGACTCGGTGGAGTTTCGTCCCTTCCGGGAAGCGATCGACGCCGGCATAGGCGCGATCATGACCGGGCACATCTCCGTGCCCCAGCTCACCGGCGGAGTCTCGGAGCCGTCGACGCTTTCGTCGACCATGCTCACGGATATCCTCCGTGACGAGATGGGATTCGACGGGCTCGTATTCACCGACGCGATGGACATGAGCGCGATTTCTCGACAGCATCGCCCCGGGGAGGCGGCCGTCCGCGCCGTCGAGGCCGGCGCGGACGTCATACTCATGCCGGCCGACGTCGCTGCGGCGGTCGAGGGGCTCGTGGATGCCGTCGAGTCGGGCAGGCTGAGCGAAGCCCGCGTGGACGCGTCCGTCATGCGCATTCTGCGGGCGAAGGAAGCCCTCGGGCTTCCGTCCGAGCGCTTCGTGTCCCCCGACCGGGTGGGCTCGGTGGTTGGGATACCAAAGCACGGTGTCGTGGCCGACGAGATCGCGGAGCGAGCGATCACTCTGCTCAAGAACGACCGCAATCTCCTGCCGCTTCGCGGCACACGTTCAGCTTCGGTGCTCTCGGTCTCGTTCAGGCGCCAGTCGGACATGCTCGCCGCGCGCACCTTCAATCGCGTGATGCGCGAGACGTACCCCCGGCTCAGCACCATCGACGTCGAGTCGGACGCGGACGCTGCCACGTACGCCAACGTCCTGCGCCGGGTACGCGGACAGAACCTCGTGATCATCAGCACCTACTCGTCGTACGCAGGCGCCGTGGATGCCCTCGAGGATCTCGCCGGGTTCATAGACGAGGTGCGCCGGAGCGGCGTGCCACACGTGATCGTCTCCTTCGGGAATCCATACTTGATCTCCAACTTCCCCGACGTGCAGGCCTACATGCTCGCCTGGAATGGCTCCGAGGCCAGCCAGCGGGCGGCCGCGCGGGCCCTGCTGGGGGGGTTCGACATCGGGGGTCGGGTGCCGACCTCGATCCCGCCGCTCTTCACCCTCGGGGATGGCCTGCAGGTGCCCATGAAGACCCAAGCCGCCGTTGATCGCTAGGCGGTTTGCCGGCACCGGGGCGCTCCTCCTCGGCCTGACATCGTGCGCGAGCGGCCCCGAGGTCCCGGCCGCTCCTGCGCCCCCGGCCACCGCCCTGGATGCCGACGCGCGGGCCTGGGTCGAAAGCACCCTCGCGGGCTTCTCCGACGACGAGCTCATCGGCCAGCTCGTCATCGAGTGGATTCCGGGCGGATACACGTCGGAGTCGAGCGCCGACTTCCAGGCCATCGAGCGGCTCGTCACCGAGTACCACGTGGGCGGCCTCCTGCCATCGATCGGCACGCCGCACGCGTACGCGGCGAAGCTGAACGCGCTGCAGGAGCGCGCCGAGGTCCCGCTCCTGATCGGGTCCGACTTCGAGAACGGCGGCCCAGGCATGCGGATCAACGGAGCGTATGCGCTCCCGTCGATGCTGCCGCAGGGAGGTGGCACCGTCTTCCCACCGACCATGGCGTTCGGCGCCATCCGAGATCCGCGTTTCGCGTACGAGTACGGCCGCATCACCGCGCTGGAGGCACGCGCGAGCGGTGTGCACATGCTGTTCGCGCCCGTGCTCGACGTGAACTCGAACCCCGACAACCCGGTGATCGCCACACGCTCGTTCGGCGGCGACCCGGAGCTGGTGGCCGACCTGGGCGCGGCGTTCGTGCAAGGCGCGCGGGCCGGGGGCGCGTACGCCACCGGTAAGCACTTCCCCGGCCACGGGGACACCGGCACCGACTCGCACGTGGGCCTGCCCGTCGTCGAGGCGGACCGTGCGCGCCTCGATCAGGTCGAGCTCGTCCCCTTCGTGCGCGCTATCCGCGAGGGCGTCGACGCGATCATGACGGCGCACGTGCAGGTTCCTGGTGTGCTCGGCGTCGGAGCACCGCCTGCAACGCTGTCGCCGGAGTTTCTCACGGGACTGCTGCGGGGGGATCTCGGCTTTCGCGGGCTGCTCTTCACGGACGCGCTCACCATGCGCGCCATCACGGACATGTACGGCCGCGGTGAAGAGTCGGTGCGTGCGCTCGAGGCGGGGGCGGACGTGATCCTCTCGCCCGCGAGCGTTCCCGAAGCCATTTCGGCCCTGCGCACGGCGCTCTCTAGCGGCAGGATCTCACGGGCGCGCCTCGAGGAGTCCGCCCGCCGGATTCTCGAGCTGAAGGCGCGACTCGGCCTGCATCGCCAGCGGCTCGTATCGCTCGATCGGGTCGGCGAGGTCGTGGGGTCGGGGGCGCACCTCGCCTTCGCGGACTCCGCTGCCACCCGCTCCATCACGCTGGTGCGCGACTGGAAGGGCATGGTCCCACTGGTGCCGGTGGTGTCGGGCACGACGGCGCATGTGACGTATGCGCCCTCGTCGATGTTGTGGGCGGGCCGCACGTTCTCCCCGGGGCTGCTCGCCCGAGTGGACGACGTCACCGAGGTCAGGCTGGACGAGCGCTCGGACTCCGCCGCGTATGCGGCGGCGAGGAGCTTGCTCGAGCGTTCCGTGCGCGTCGTGGTGAGCGCGTACGTCCCTCCGGCGGCGGGGTCGCGAGCGGAAGCTGTTCCCGCACCGTTCCGCCTCCTGGTCGAGCAGAGCGCGGTGGAGCGCCCGACCCTGCTGATCTCGTTCGGGAGCCCGTACCTGCTCACCGCGATGCCCGACGTCTCGACGTATCTGGTCGCCTGGGGGGACCGCGAGGTGTCGCAGCGCGCTGCGCTCTCGGCGCTGCTGGGCGAGCAGCCCATCGGTGGCCGTCTCCCCATCGACCTGCCGCCGTTCTATGCAGCCGGCGAAGGGCTCGAGCGGGCGGCGGCGGCGGTGCCGACCCTGGTGGCCGAGGCGGTCTATCCGCTCGCCGCCGCGGGCATCGCCGCCGCGCCGGCCCGCCGGGGCGCGAGCGCCGAGCCGCAGGCGCTCGCCTCGCCGGCTGACGTAGGCATGTCGGCGGCGGGGCTCGCGCGCGTCGACTCGATTCTCGCGGCCGCGTTGGCGGACTCCGCCGCCTCAGGGGCGGCGCTCGCCATCGGGCGCCACGGGCGACTGGTGGAGCTGCGCGGGTTCGGTGAGCTCGCCTACGCGAGCGGACGCCCCGCCACGTCTACGTCGCTTTTCGACCTCGCGTCAGTCTCCAAGGTGGTGGGGACGACGAGCGCGATCATGCTGATCGTGGCTGACGGGCGCGTCGACCTGGACGCCACCGTCGTCACCTACCTGCCGTGGTGGTCGCGCGGAGACCCGCGTAAGAATGCCGTCACGGTCCGGCAGCTCCTCCTCCACCGGGGCGGGTTGGCGGCGTTCCGGCAGTGGTTCTTCGAGGTGCGGGGCATGGAGGCGTACAAGAACGCCGTAGCGAACGAGCCGCTCCTCTCGGACCCCGGCACCGAGACCGTCTACTCCGACATCGGCGCGATGACGCTCGGCTGGATCGTGGAGCAGGCGTCGGGCCAGCCGCTCGACGCGTTCCTCGCCGAGCGTGTCTTCAGTCCGCTCGGCATGCGCGAGACGATGTACCGCCCGGGGCCCGAGCTGCGCCCGCGCATCGCGACGACCGAGCTCGACACGCTCTGGCGGCGTGAGCTCGTGTGGGGGCGCGTGCACGACGAGAACGCCGATGCGATGGGAGGGGTGGCGGGGCACGCCGGCCTCTTCGGCACGGCGCTCGACCTGTCGGTGTTCGCGCGCATGATGCTCAACTACGGCGTCGCACCCACTTGCGTGCCTCCTGGCAGCGGCGGCGAGCCGTGCCCCGTCGCGCGTGCGGCGGACCGTCGTTTGTTCGACTCGAGCGTCCTGCGTGAGTTCACGTCTCGACACGACGCCACGTCGTCACGCGCGCTCGGCTGGGACACACCTGCGGGGCAGTCGTCCGCGGGCGACTACTTCACCACGAGCGCGTTCGGGCACACAGGGTTCACAGGGACTTCGATCTGGATCGACCCCGAGCTCGACGTCTGGGTGGTGCTGCTCACCAATCGCGTGCACCCGACGCGCGAGAACACCCGCATCACGGCGCTCCGACGGGCGGTGCACGACGCGGTCGCGCAGTCGATCGTCGACCGTCCGGTCGAGCGGCGCGCGCCCTGAGCGGCGCCGAGGTGGGCCGCCTGTGACGTTCGCGATCGGGGTCGACGGGGGCGGGACCCACGCGCGCGCCGTGATAGTCGACGAGCGCGGCCGCGAGGTCGGGCGTGCCGAGGCGCCCGGGGCGGTGGTCTCCCTGCGGGC
>VGVR01000042.1 GCA_016873995.1 Gemmatimonadota bacterium | reverse complement strand
TCGCTCGTCGGTACCTGGATGCAACAGGTGGCGATGAGCTGGCTGGTGTACCGGCTCACGGACTCGGAGCTCCTGCTGGGGGTCATCGCCTTCGCGGGCCAGTTCCCGGGGTTGATCATGGCCCCCTTCGCGGGTGCGCTCGTAGATCGCTGGAACCGCCACCGCATGGTCGTCGTGGCGCAGACCCTGCTCATGTTCCAAGCCACGGTGCTGGCTGCGCTCGTCCTGACGGATCGCGCAGAAGTGTGGCACCTGGTCGCGCTCGCGATCTTCTCCGGGCTCGTGAACGGAGCGGACATTCCCGCGCGCCAGTCGCTCCTGGTTCGGCTCGTCGGTGGCACGGAGGATCTGCCGAACGCGATCGCCCTCAACTCGTCGATGTTCAATGCCGCGCGGCTCGTGGGGCCCGCCGTTGCCGGCGTCCTGATCGGTTGGGTAGGGGAGGGGCCTGTCTTCCTCTTGAACGCGCTCAGCTACGTAGCAGTGCTGTCCGCGCTGTTCGCCATGCGGCTCCCCGTCGAGCGCGGTGGTCCCGCTGGCGACATGTTCGCGCACATCCGCGAAGGCTTCGCGTATGCGTTCGGCCATGCGCCGACGCGCGACATGCTGGTCCTCTTCGCGGGTGTGTCCCTGGTGGGCGTGCCGTACATCGTGCTGCTTCCGGCGTTCGCGCGTGACGTGCTCGGGGGTGATGCACGGACGCTCGGCCTGCTGACCTCGTGTGCGGGGTTGGGAGCGTTCGGCGGCGCGCTCTCCCTCGCCGCGCGGGATTCCCTGTCGGGGATCGGACGGCTGGTCGTGCGCGCGACCGCTGCCCTCGGCTTGGTGCTGGTGGCGTTTTCCGCCTCGCGGACGTTCCTCCTGTCCGCATCGCTGCTGGTGCTGAGCGGCTTCGCCCTCATGATGGCTACGGCCTCGGTCAACACCGTCATCCAGACGCTGGTCAGCGACGACATGCGGGGGCGTGTGATGGGCTTCTACGCCATGGTGTTCATCGGCGTCACCCCCGTGGGCAGCCTGTTCGGTGGCGCGATCGCGACGCGCCTCGGTGCGCCGGTGACCGTAGCGCTGGGTGGGCTGGGTTGCGTGGCGCTGGCTGCGCTGTTCGGGCCGAGGCTGTCGCACCTCGGGGACGAGATCAGGCGCAGAGAGGAATCGGGCGTGCTGCCCGAGGTGGCGAGCGGGCTACAGACGGCGAGCGAGCTCCGCCCGCGAACTTAGCCGGAGGCTCGCCGCTCAGCCTTGGTCGAAGCCGAGCCGCGTCAGGACGTCCATGAGTAGACGCGCGCACCCCTGCACGTAGGCGTCCTGCGAGAACGCATCGGTCGCGGCGGCGCCGATCGAAAGCGCCTCCCAGATCTCCGTGGCGGAGAGCCGCGACTGGTCCCAATAGGAGACCTCGGCGTGCATTGCCATCTGCACCGACGTGGCACCCTGGGGAACCCAGTCGGTGCCGGTGCACTCGGCCATGACCTGACCCTTGGTCGGATCGAAGTCGCCCTGCCCGAAGGTCCTCTGCAGCCCGCGCCCTCGTAGGGCTTCGAGGAGCTCTTCATCCAGCCTGCCCTCATTCGAGCTCTGTGATGAGCCGAAAGCGAGCTGCACGATCGCCGTGCGGTCCCGGAGCGCTGCGAGCCAGGCCCAGCCTTCCACATCGTCTCGGACGACCACCTGGCCGGCTCCGGAAACGGGGAGCAGGGCGAAGGCGAGGGCGACGAGCCGAGCCGAGCGCGTCCAGGGCATTGCGGTTCCTTGGGTCCAGGAGATCGAGGAGCGGGTCTCGAACTTACTCCCGCCGCGTGGTTCGAACCAAACGCTGGGCGCGCTGACGGTTGGAGCCGGGGAGCATAGATTGCCGCCGGACGCTCACCCTCCCTCCGCTTCGATCATGCGCCTGCAGCCCCTCAGCGCACCTGCGCTCCACCTGATCTTCTCGGCGTCGTCAGCGGTCGCGATCTGGGTTCCCCCGGTCACCGCGAGCGCCCAGGCGCAGTGGGCCGAAGCGGACACGCGCAGGATCGTGGACAACGTGTCCGAGCTCCGGCTCGCGCCGGACCTCTCGCACCTCCGGCCCGGGGAGCGCGCCGCGGCCGCGAAGCTGCTCGAGGCAGGCCTGATCTTCCAGGAGCTCTACGAAGACCAGAACCACCCCGACGCGCTCTGGGCCCGCGCGAACGTGGCACCCGGGAGCGACGCGGCGATTCTCCACCGTCTCTACCAAGGGCCGATCGGCACCAACGGATCCAATCAACGCGTGCCGTTCTTGCCGGTGCGCCCGCCGTCCCCGGGCGGGAACGTGTACCCACTCGACCTGACGATGGGCGAGCTCGACGGCTACCTGAGCGTTCACCCGGACGAGCGGGCGGACCTCCTGGGGGAGCGCACGGTGGTTCGGCGGGCGACGGCGGAAAACCTGCGTGCCGACCTGGCGACGCTCGAAGGGCAGCCAGGCCTGAAGCTTCTCAACCCGCAGCTCGAGCCGCGGCTCGAGACCCTGCGTGCGGACCCCTCCAGGGCGTCATTCTATGCCGTGCCATATGCGGTGGCGTACGCAGGGCGCCTCGAGCGCGTGCACGGGCTCCTGGTCGAAGCGGCGGACGCGGTGCGCCTGGAAGACCCGGACCTCTCCGCGTACCTCCGGCTCCGAGCGACGGACATGCTCACGTCGAATTATGAGGCAGGGGACGCCGCGTGGGTGGCCGGGCAGTTCGTGAACCTCAACGCGCAGATCGGGAGCTACGAGACGTACGACGATGCGCTCTACGGTGTGAAAGCGTTCTACTCGCTGAGCTTGCTCGCCCGTGACCGCGCCCGCAGCGACGAGCTGGCGGCCGCGCTCACCGACATCCAGGAAATCGAGAACAGCCTGCCGTACGAACGCACGCGGAGCGTGCGCAGCCAGATCCCGGTGGGCGTATACAACGTGGTGGCGGACTTCGGGCAGTCTCGCGGCACGAATACCGCGACGATCCTGCCCAACGACGCAGACCACGCGCGCAAGTACGGGCGCACGATCCTGCTGCGCTACAACATCATGACGGAGCCGCGGCTCTTCGAGGGTGCGCGCGGTCGCTTCTGCGCCGCGGTGGCCGAGCCGCACTGCGCCGAGCTCTCCGTGCAGGGCAACTTCGAGCGCACACTGTGGCACGAGATCGGTCACTATCTCGGCGTCGACCGCACCGTCGACGGGCGCATGCTCGACGACGCGCTCGGCGCGGCCTCCGACCTGTACGAGGAGATGAAGGCCGACCTCGTCTCGCTCTTTTCGGCCCAGCGACTGCACGATGCCGGCCACTACTCCGATGCCGAGCTGCGGGCGTTCTACGCCGGGGGCATCCTCCGCGTCCTGCAGCTCGGCCCGCCGCGCCGTGATCAACCGTACCAGACCATGCAGCTCATGCAGTGGAATTGGTTCATCCGCGGCGGCGTACTCACGCTCGAGAACGGGCGGCTACGCATTCATCAGGATCGCTACCCGGCTGCGGTCGAATCGCTGCTGCGCGAGGTGCTCGCCATCCAATCCGCGGCCGACGTGCAGGCCGCGGGGCGCTTCATCGAGGAGTGGACGACCTGGGACCCGGCGGTGCACGGCGCGGTGGCGACGGCGATGCGGGGCGCTTCGTCGGCCGGCCGGGTATGGCTGGTACGCTACGGCGCGCTCGACGAGTAGCGCAGGGAGCCCGACGAAATGCCGATGACGCGCAGGAGGTGGACGTGTGTGTTGGTGGCCGCGGCTCTGGTAGCTCCGGCGTCGGCGTTCGCGCAAGGCGGCAACCCGTACGAGGGAGACCCCGCGGCCATCCGGGCCGGCCGCGCTCTGTTCGCGAACCGCTGTGCGGAGTGTCACGGAGCGAACGCGCGCGGCCTGAATGGGCCGGACCTCACCGTGCTGTGGGCGCGCCCGGTTCGGGACGAGCGGGTCTTCGCGACCATTCGGGGGGGCGTGTCCGGCAGTGTGATGCCCGCCAGCTCGGCTCCCGACCAGGAGCTCTGGGCCATCGTTGCGTACCTGAAGAGCGTGAGCACCGTCAGCGCTGCTGTGGATGCTCCGGGTGATGCCGCGCGCGGCCGCGAGATGTTCACAGCCACGTGCGTGCGCTGCCATCGGGTGGCGGGGGAGGGGGGCACGATGGGCCCCGACCTGTCGAACATCGGCCGCGTACGCACGCGTGAGCAGCTCACGCGCTCCATCCGGGAGCCGAGTGCGTCGGTGGCCGCGGGGTTCAGAGCCGTGACGCTGACGCTGCCGGACGGCGGGCAGGTTCGCGGCGCGACCAAGTCGGAGGACGCGTTCTCGATCCAGGTCGTCGATACGCGCGGCCGCTTGCAGGGATACTCGAAGGCGGACTTGCGCGAGCTGGTGCGCGAGGAACGCTCGCTCATGCCGGCATTCGCCGAGGATCGCCTGAACCAGGCGGCGCTCGACGATCTACTCGCTTACCTGGGGACCCTCCGATGAACGACGAGTTCGCTCGATCTCGCGCGGTCTGCGTCGCGCTGACTGCCGCCACCCTCGGACTGGGGCCCGCCGGCGCTTCGGCGCAGACTTCCGGACCCGGTGTCGGGGGCGACCTCGCGAGCGTCACGTACGAGCAGATCCGGGCCGGGTTGTCGGACCCCACGCGCTGGCTCACGTACTCGGGCGACTACTCGGGCCGCCGACACAGCCCCCTCACGCAGATCACGCCCGACAACGTGCGCCGCCTGGTTCCCATCTGGACGTTCCAGACCGGAACCGAGACGCGCGGGCGCGGCTTCGAGACCACCCCTTTGGTGGTGGACGGCGTTCTCTACGTCACCGGCTCGAACAACTTCGCATGGGCGCTCGACGCGCGGACAGGGCGGCCCTTCTGGCAGTACCGGCGGGACCTCCCCGAGGACCTCACGTACGGCTCGAGCGCGCCCGTGAACCGCGGCTTCGGTATCCTCGGGGACCGGCTCTTCATGGTGACGCTGGATGCACACCTGCTCGCGCTGGATAGGCGCACCGGCGGTGTGCTCTGGGACGTCGAGCTCGCGGACTACAAGGTCGGTTACGCAGCGACCGTGGCCCCGCTCGTGCTCGATGGCAAGGTGATCGTCGGCAACTCGGGCGGCGAGTATACCACGCGCGGATTCATCGATGCCTACGACCCAGAGACGGGTGCTCGGCTCTGGCGCTTCCATACCATCCCGGGTCCGGGTGAGCCCGGGAGCGAGACTTGGCCGGACGATCCAGAGATCCTCGCGAGCGGAGGCGGCGCCACGTGGATGACGGGCACGTACGACCCCGACCTCGACCTCATCTATTGGGGGACGGGAAACCCCAATCCCGACTATTACGGGGATCTGCGCCCTGGCGACAACCTGTACAGCAATTCGCTGGTCGCGCTCGACGCAGAGACCGGCACGCTGCGCTGGCACTACCAGTTCACGCCGCACGACCTGCACGACTGGGACTCGAACCACGTGCCGGTGCTCGCGGACCTCGAGTGGCGAGGTAGGCTGCGACAGGTCGTGATGCTCGCGAACCGGAACGGGTTCTTCTACGTGCTCGACCGCGTCACCGGAGAGCTCCTGCTCGGCAAGCCGTTCACGGATACGACCTGGGCCCGCGAGATCGGCGCCGACGGGCGGCCCATCGTGGTGAACGACGGAGGCCTCGGCTGCCTACCCGACCAGTGGGGCGGCACGAATTTCTACCCGCCTTCGTTCGACCCCGCGCTCGAGCTCTTCTACGTGACCGCGCGTGAGACCTGCGCCACCTATGTGCCGGAGGCACCCGCGTCGACGCCTGGACGGCCGAACATGGGCGGGGTGGTGTGGACCGATCAGGAGGCAGGGTACGGCGCGCTGCGCGCGCTCGACCCGCGCACGGGTCAGAGGGTCTGGGAGTTCCGCTATCCCACTCCGACGTTCGCGGGGGTGATGACCACGGCCACCGGGCTGGTCTTCGCCGGCGACCATCAGGGGAATTTCATCGCCTTCGAGGGCGCCACCGGCCGCAACCTCTGGCATTACCAGACGGGCTCTCGCATCTGGGGGCCGGGGGCAATGACCCACATGTTGGACGGCCGACAGCACGTGCTCATCCCGTCCGGGGCCACGCTCGTAGCCTTCGCCCTCCTCGAGGACGGTCAGGAATAGCGGGGGTCGGCCACCGGTGGGCTTGCCCGGCCAGAGCTGTGCCCCAATCATGAAGGCAAGTGCGCCCGAACGTTCCTCCTGGAGGTGCGATGAACGCCACTCGCCTTCTGTATTCTCTCGCCACCGCCCTGCTCCTACCCGTCGCAGTCAGCGCTCAGTATCCGGCGCGTGACGGCACCGTCGCCAATCGCGGCCCATACCTGTTCGCGGCCGCCGACTTCGGCATCGATGCTGGATCGGTGACGTTCAGCAAGGACATCGCGCCGATCCTGCGGCGCAGCTGTGAGAACTGCCACCGCGCAGGTGGTGGCGCGCCCATGTCGCTGACGACGTATCAGGAAGCGCGGCGCTGGGCGAGCCGAATCATGCAGCGGACCGCCATTCGCGACCGCATGGGCGCGATGCCACCGAACTTCGTCGAGCCCGGTGTGGGCATCCAGGACTTCAAGAACGACAATCCGCTGTCGGACGCCGAGCTCGCCAAGATCCAGGCCTGGGTGGCGAACGGCGCGCCCGAGGGCAATCCCGCGGATATGCCGCCCGCACGGGTGTGGCCGTCGGATCGGGGCTGGACGCTGGGTGAGCCTGACCTGATCGTGCGCGGTCCGGTCATGACGCTGCCCGCCGTGGGGCCTGATCGCTGGGGCGATATCGGTCTGATTCCGACCGGCCTCTCGGAGGATCGGTACGTCATGTCCGTCGAGGTGCGCGAGGTCAACGACATCCCGACCGATCAGGCAGTCACCACCGTGGGTGGCCGCTACATCTTCCACCACATGACGTACCAGAGCGGGGTGCTCAACGACCAGGGCACGGGCCTCGTCGACGGTACGACGCAGGGGTGGCCGATCCACGAAGTGGGACGGAACGCGGACCAGTTCGGGGACGGCGTCGGAATGCTCCTGCAGGCGAACTCGGCCCTCTGGCTCAACGCGTCCCATCTCCACTCGACTGGGTGGCGGGAAACGAGCGGCCACCTTGAGTTCGGCTTCAAGTTCCATCCGGTCGGCTACGAGCCGGAGTACCGGCGTGGTGGTGGGTCGGGCGGGAACGGGATCGACGTGGACATCCGGCCCAACGTGGGAGGTCAGGAGTTCCACTCGTACCGCGTGCTGCAGGATCACACGAAGATCCTCGCGTTCGAGCCGCACCTGCACGCACCCGGCGTGCGCATGTGCCTCGAGGCGATCTGGGGCATCAATCGCTTCACGCTCAACTGCGTGGGGTACGACCACAACTGGGTGAAGCAGTACCTGTACGAAGAGGAATCGGCACCGCTCCTGCCCAAGGGGACGATCCTCCACATCACCGGGTACCTCGACACCACGGAGGAGAACCCGAACCTCGCCGACACGCGTAACTGGGCAGGTGGCGGGCGGCGCTCGGTGGCGAACATGTTCATCGATCTCGGTACGTCGGTCCGGCTCACGGAGGAGCAGTTTCAGCGTGAGATGGCCGAGCGTCGCGCACGAATGCGCGACCGCAACCAATACGACATCGGTTGCCCGCTCTGTTGGGCGCCCGAGATCGCCGCGACCACGGAGCAGCAGCAGACCCAGGGGCAGCAGTGATCGGTAGGTCATCGATACTGGCGGCGGCCGCGTTGGCGTTGGGTCAGCCGGCCGCCGCGCAGGATGTCACCGGCACGATCCAGTACATGGGGGGGCAGATCGTGTCCCCCTCGTACGAAGGGTGGTGGCCGAACGAGGATGGCTCGTTCACGCTGTTCTTCGGCTACTTCAACTCGAACTGGGAGCAGGATTTCGACATTCCGATCGGGCCGGAGAACCACTTCACGCTCGTAGAGCCGGGTGCGCTCGACGATCTGTCGCGGGACTCGTATCAGACCGTCGGCGCCGACCAGGGTCAGCCGACGCACTTCTATCCTCGTCGTAACCCGTTCCTCTTCACCATGACCGTCCCAGCGGACTTCGGTGAGAAGGAGTGGGTATGGACGTTGAAGACGCAGGGGCAGACGGTGCGAGCGTACGGGATGCTCGCGACGGACTACCGCATCGACCCTCAGGTGATCTCGACCGAGGTCGGCGGCAACTTCGGCTCCCTCGACGATCGCCTGCGCACGAACTTGGCACCGGAGCTGGAGGTGGAGGGAGCAGCGCGGCGCTCGGTACGCGTGGGGGAGGCGGTTACCCTCGTCGCTCGCTCGAACGATCCGGACAACTATCCTCCTCGTTCGAACCGACGGCTGCCAGAGACCCTGGAGCAGCTCTACACCGTGCCCTCCGGCGTCGTCGTGCAGGGTGCACCCGGGCTCAGGATGTCGTGGATGGTGTACCGGGGGCCAGCGAACACCGTAACGTTCTCGCCGACGCAGCTGAAGACGTGGATGGACTCGCGTGTGTACGCCAACTCTGCGTGGTCTCCGCCATACGTGCTGCCCGAGGTGCCGACGGACGGTCGCTGGGTAGCGCAGGCGACGTTCAGCCAGGCCGGCGAATACGTGCTGCGCGCGGTGGCGAGCGACGGCTCGATGTTCACCTACCGCGACGTAACCGTCGCAGTATCGCCCCTGGCGAGGTAGGCGCTACTTCTTCGGACGTGGTCACGGCGTCCGTGTGTCCCTCCAGACGATTTCCTCGCGCAGCGGCGCACCGAGGGCGGGGCACCGCCCGTCGCCGCCGCCAGTGATGCCGCCGTCCGGGTGGCAGACCAGTGTGCCATCCACGTCGTAGAGGTCGCTCGGGATGTCGCAGCAGCGCGAGGGCAGGTAGTAGAACACCCCGGCGGCGTGCTCTCGACGGGCGATGTACGCCGGGGGGTTCGCTACCGGTTGCGCCTCGAGCCGCTGGATGAGGGCGGTCAACCAGGCGGGTCGCGCGTCGGGCTCGGGCGTGTCGCCGTCTCGCGCGCCGGAGTCCGTCGGGCTGCACCCGGCGAGCGCCAGCGCGAGCGCGAGGACCAAGCGGGCGGGGCGGCGACGCATGACGGGTATGTACTACGGGCCTGCGACCTCCCGCCAGTCGGTCGCTCGTTTTCCGAGTGGCAACGCCTCAGCCGGCGCCCTACGTTGGCGCGGCCTGCCTGCGACGCCTTCGCATTCCCGGAGACCCTCCATGCGCACGTCCCGTTCACCACGCTTCGCACTCGTCGGCGTTCTCGCACTGGTCGGCTGCGCGGAGCGCACCGGGGTCGTGGGTGAGGCATCGGATCGGCAGATCATCTCCGGGGTCGTCGAGGGTCGCGAGGGCCCCGAGGCGGGCGTCTGGGTCGTTGCCGAGACCGACGACCTGGGCACGCCCTTCATCAAGATCGTGGTGACGGATGATGCAGGGCGCTTCGTGCTTCCCGAGCTGCCGCCCGCCGACTACTCCGTATGGGTTCGCGGATACGGGCTCGCGGACTCGGACGCGATCGCGGCGGCGCCCGGCGACGACGTGGTGCTCGCGGCTGCGTATCCGGCCACGCCGCGGGAACAGGCCGCGGTCTACCCGGGCAACTACTGGTACTCGCTCATGGAAGTGCCCGCCGCCGATCAGTTCCCGGGCACAGGCCCCGCCGGGAACGGCATCGACCCGTCACTGCGGACGCAGGCGGACTGGGTCGACGTGCTCAAGCAGGGGTGCCAGCTCTGCCATCAGCTAGGCACGCAGACCACCCGCGAATACCAGCACATCGCAGGTCGCTTCGCCAGCGCGAAGGAGGCCTGGGATCACCGCGTGCTCTTCGGCCAGCGCGGCATCCAGATGAGCACCGTCATGACGGGCCTCGGCCGCGAGGTCGGCGTCGCCCACTTCGCGGACTGGACCGAGCGCATCATGGCCGGCGAGGTCCCGCCCGAGCCTCCCCGGCCGCAGGGGCGTGAGCGGAACGTCGTGCTCACCCTGTGGGACTGGGGGAACGCCACGTCGTACGTGCACGACGAGGTCACCACCGACAAGCGCGACCCGACCGTGAACGCCGGCGGTCTGGTGTACGGCGTCTCGATGTCGGACGACAAGGTCCTGATCGTCGATCCCGACACGCACGAGGCACGCGAGGTGAGGATCCCGATCCGCGAGCCCGACACCGAGTCGTACTTCCCGACCACGCCGGGCTTCGAGCCCTGGGCGTTCTGGGGGAGTCGCATCGTGCTCGACGCGCCTGCCAACGTGCACAACCCGATGATGGACCAGGACGGGCGGCTCTGGCTCACCTCGAGGCTCCGCAACACGGCGGATAACCCGGCCTGGTGCCGACAGGGCTCGCCGAACCCCTACGCACAGTACTTCCCGATGGACATCAGCGGCCGTCAAGCTTCGATGTACGATCCTGCGACCGGAGAGTTCACGCTGGTCGACACGTGCTACGGGACGCACCACCTCCAGTTCGGGGAGGACGCCGACAACACGCTCTGGTTCAGTGGCGACACGCGCGTGATCGGCTGGCTGCGCACGCGCCAGCTGCTCGACGGGCCCGCGGGGCCGCTGGTGACGCCGGTCGGGGACCGGGCACCCGGTCGCCTCGCGCTCCGCGAGGAGGCCGCGCAGGGGTGGTGTCCCACGGTGATCGACACGAATGGCGACGGCCGCATCACGCGGCCATGGAATACCGGGAACGGTCCCCGGGATCCGCGGCGGGACACGCAGATGAACGGGTTCGCCTACGGGATCATCGTGAACCCGGTGGACGGCTCGGTGTGGATCGCGCGCACGGGGAGCGTGCCCGGGCGGATCTTCCGCCTCGAGCTCGGCGACGACCCGCCGCTCACGTGCAAGGCGGAGGTGTACGAGCCGCCCTTCCAGAATCCTGCGGTACCCGCCGACCAATGGGGGTTCTCGCCGCGCGGTATCGATGTGGATCGCAACGGCATCATCTGGACCGCGCTCTCGGGAAGCGGTCATCTGGCGAGCTTCGACCGCTCCAAATGCGCGGTGCTGAATGGTCCGACGGCAACGGGGCAGCACTGCCCAGAAGGGTGGACGCTCTATCCCACGCCCGGCCCTCAAATGAAGAACGTCGAGACGGCCGGCAGCGCCGACTTCCACTACTACAACTGGGTGGATCAGTTCAACACACTCGGTATGGGCGAGAACGTGCCTATCGCCAACGGCTCGACGTCGGACGCCCTGCTCGCGCTCGACCCGGAGTCAGGCGAGTGGGTCGTCATGCGTGTGCCCTATCCGCTGGGGTTCTACTCGCGCGGCCTGGACGGGCGCATCGACGACCCGAGCACGGGCTGGAAGGGGCGCGCCGTGTGGGCGGACTTCGGCACGAACATCCCGTGGCACATCGAAGGCGGACCCGGCACGACCAGCAAGATCGTCAAGTTCCAGATGCGACCGGACACGCTGGCGTACTGACGCGTCTCGCCGAAACGACGAGGCCGCGACCGGTCAGGTGACGGCCGCGGCCTCGCGCCTTTCTCGAATCTATCTCGCGCGCTCAGTGGTCCTGGCGCATGTGCGCCGCGAGGAGGTCCCGCCCGAACTCGGCGCCGAACTCACGCCACCCGGAGTGGATGTGGTTCGGGTCGTTCATGGTGTTGGAGAGCTCGACGAGGAACGTCGGGCCTTGCACGCGGAAGTAGGTCATCTCGCCGCGCTTGGTGCCGCCCGCCCACGCGAAGCGCAGGTTGTCGAGGCCGGCTTGCTCGAGCCGCGTGAGGCGCAGTGCGGCGATCTCGGGGGCCATCACGTCGGTGTAGGCGTGCACGATCTCCATGAGGAGCTCGCGCTGAGCGGGTGACAGGGCGCGAGCCTCGACGCCGACCGGCGCGAGCGGATCCGGATCGAGCGCCACCCGCGCGAGCACGTCGCGCGGGTTGACGTCCGTTTGGACGGCGACGGCGCGCTGGGCTGGGTCGAGTGAGCCGAGGAGCGCGCGGCCGGCGTCCTCCTGGCGGCCGAGCACGCGCCGGCCCCGGTACGGTCCGTCCAGGACCTCGGCGGGGTTGGCACCGAAGAACGTGGGCGAGCTCACCGTCACCGCACCCTCCACCACGGTGAAGTGCAGCGAGAGGTGATGCCCCTCCCAGCGCCATCCCCAGGAGCCGGACGTCGAGGGCGTGCCGAACACGGACACGAAGTAGCGCTCCGGATCGCGCACGAACTGCCCGCGCCCGCCCTCGAGGCCCGCCAGGATGCCCTCGGTCTCCATGATCTGCGTGGCGGTCATGTAGCCGCGCTGGCTGAGCCCCGTGCGCAGAAGCGAGCGCGCCGCCTCCCGTTGCGCGGGGCCCATCTCGCCGACGGTCACGCCCTGGCGCGCGAACGTCTCCGTCGGGATGAAGTGGAAGCGCGTGCGATCGGGCGCGTCGAACGCGAAGGACGCCCGGGCGCGCTGCTCCGCGGGTAGCGCGGCCAGGAGGCGGTTCGCGGCTTCGGCCATCTGCACCGCGTTGCGCAGCGAGGCGCGTTTGGCTCCGAGACCGGCCCCAAGCGCCAGACAGACGACGAGCAAGGTACGGACTGAGGTCGACGGCTTCATGGATCCCTCCTCGGTGGGCAGGTGGCCAGAGTAGGTCGTGGGGGGAGGAGGAGCAAGCCCGACTGGTGACCGGCAGGCTCGCGCGCCTTAGACTGTGAGCCGCAACCTCTTCAGGAGCTCGCGAGCGATGAACCCAACTGGCCGCGGAACGACCCTGCTGGCGACGATCCTCATCGCAGCCGCGTGCGGCCAGGACGCGGGCGTCGCCACGGGTAGCGTGCCGCTCTACAACGACCTGGGCGACTATCACTACTCGGTCGGCACGAGCGAGCCGCTCGCGCAGCAGTACTTCGACCAGGGGCTCCGGCTCTACTACGCGTTCAACCATCAGGAGGCCGTGCGGGCGTTCCGAGAGGTCCAGCGACTCGATCCCAAGTGCGCGATGTGCTGGTGGGGCGAGGCGCTTTCCTGGGGCCCGAACATCAACCTGCCCATGGACTCGACGTCGGGCGTTGCGGCGTACGCTGCGATGGAGGGTGCGTTGTCCGTGCGCGGGAGCGCACGACCTCACGAGCAGGCTCTGATCGACGCGCTCACCACGCGTTATGAGGCCGTACCGCCTCTGGCCCGAGCCTACCTCGACAGCGCCTACGCGGATGCGATGGCGACGGTCGCGGCAAGCTACTCCGACGACCACGAGATCGCGGTGCTGTACGCCGAGTCACTCCTGGATCTCCGGCCGTGGGACTACTGGACGGCTGACGGAGAGCCGCAGGGGGGCATCGCTGAAGCGCTGGCCCTCTTGGAGGGCGTGGTCGAGGCGGATGCCCGCCACCCCGGCGCGTGCCACTTCTTCATCCACACGGTCGAGAAGGTCTATCCCGAGCGGGCCGTCGAGTGCGCGGAGCGGCTCGCCAGCCTCATGCCCGGCGCCGGCCATCTGGTGCACATGCCAGGGCACATCTACGTGCGTGTGGGCCGATACCTCGACGCCATCGAATCGAACCAGCACGCGGTGCACGCGGACGAGACCTACATCGCCGACCAGCAGCCGGGCATCGGCATGTACACCGCCGGGTACTATCCGCACAACTACGACTTCCTGGCCTTCGCGGCCATGATGATCGGACGCAGCCAGGAGGCCATCGACGCCGCGGCCCGCGTGCCGACGCTGCTGCCGCCCGAGCTCTTCGGCTCGCCGGGCATGGACTTCCTGCAGCACTGGTCGATCCGGCCGCACCTCTTCCGCATTCGCTTTGGGCGCTGGGAAGAGATCCTGGCCGAGCCGGCCCCGCCCTCGGACCGCCCCCACTCGCTGGGCATGTGGCACTACGCGCGGGGTCGTGCGCTCGCGGCCAGCGGCGATGCCGCAGGTGCCGGCGCTGAGCTCGAGCAGCTCCGCGAGATCGTCGCGCGTCCCGAGCTGCGCACACTCAAGCTCGAGTACAACATGTCGGCGGACCTGCTCGGCACTGCCGAGCGCGTGCTCACCGGCTGGACGGAGGCCGCCGCGGGTCGCCTGGCGCCCGCTGCCGAGGCGCTGCGCGAAGCGGTCCGGCGGGAAGATGCGCTTCTGTACGGCGAGCCACCGGAATGGACGGTGCCAGCGCGACACGACCTGGGGGCGCTCTTACTCCAAGCCGGTCGCGCTTCGGAGGCCGAACAGGTGTTCCGTCATGACCTCGACACTTTCCCCGACAACGGTTGGTCGCTCAGCGGCCTCGCCGCCGCGCTGCGAGCGCAGGGGCGGACCGCCGACGCCACCGCCGCGGAGTCGGAGTTCGCACGGGTGTGGTCGACGGCGGACGTGCTGGCACCGACCTGGTAGTCGCTACGCCTCAGCGCACCCGCACGTACTTCTGCAGCCGCCTCGGGGCGGGCTCGCCGCCGTAGAGGTTTCCCTGGCGGTCGACCGCCACGAACTCGGCCCCGTTGCCCGCCGTCTGGCGGGGGTCGCCCCACATGTAGGGGATGAACTCGGTGACCCATCCCTTCTCGGCATCACCGATGCGGATGCCCATCTCCCACCCCGGGTTCTGGACGTCGTCCGATTCGGAGTCGGCGACGAAGATGCGGCCGTTGCCGTCGAAAGCGATCCCACTCGGGCGCCCGTATTGAGTCCAGGTCGCGAGGTGCGTGCCCTGCTGGTCGAAGATCTGGATGCGATTGTTGCTGCGGTCGCCGACGAACACACGACCCCGCGGGTCGATGTCGATCGCGTGCAGCGAGCGGAACTCGCCCGGCGCGTATCCGGTGCGTCCCCAAGACATCACGAACTGTCCCATCCGGTTGTACTTCACCACGCGGTTGTTGCCGTCGTTGCCATGACCATCGGCGATGAACACGCTGCCGTCCTGCGCCACGATGACGTCGCTCGGCGAGTTGAACTCGTAGTTGCCGCTGCCGGCCACGCCCGGCGTGCCGAGCGAGAGGAGGACGGTGCCCGTGGGGCTGAACTTGACCACGCGATGGCCGCGCCGGTCCCCCTGTGGGATGCGTGCCGAGGAAACCGCGTCCGTCACCCACACGTTGCCGTCGGCGTCCACGTCGATGCCGTGCGGCCAGATGAACATGCCCCCGCCGAAGCTCTCCACGACGTTGCCCTGGAGGTCGAACTTCAGGATCGGGTCGAGGTCGGAGTCGACGCACTCGTCGCCGAAGCGGTTCGGTGCAGACGCGTCGCAGCGGATGACCGCCCAGATATGCGCGCCGTCGGGGTCCATGGTGACCTTGCCCACCGCACCCATCTGTCTGCCACCAGGGAGCTGAGCCCACCCGTCGACCAGGCGGTAGGGGCTGGGTCCGGATTGTGCTGCCAATCCGGCGGCTACGCTGAGGAGTGCCAGTGCGAGGGCGGTGCCTCGGGCGCCGTACCGAGCCATCAGGGGGCCACGTGCGTTCATGATTCACCTCGCGCGAGAGTTACGCTTCGAAGGGTGACCCTACCTGGCCGCGCGGACAGAGGCAAGTCGCGCGATCAGAACACGGACAACACGCCGATCTCTGGCGCCCAGCCTGTGGCCTTCTGGGTCAACCCGAAAGCACTGTTCACCTTCAGGCGAACGCCGGGCGCCAGGAGCGCCTGCGCTTCCGCGAGCAGCTCGACCTCGTCTTGGGAGCCCTCGACGGCGCAGTAGACGCGCAGGCGCCCGGTGACACCGCGGACGGCCTCGAGGGCGTACTCCCCGAGCTCGGCTGCCCCATCGATCAGGGCCGCGCCGGCACGGACCGTGAAGGTGGCGAGCGAGGTGGAGCGCGAGACACCCATTCCGTACTTCAGCTCGAGGGACGAAGTGCCGATCAGCCTCTTGTCCTTCTGGAAGGGAAAGACCGACTCGAAGTAGCTGAAGACCTCGGGGCCTCCGTCGCTGTCCTCGCGCCACCGGTAGCGGAGTTGCGCCTCCACGTCACCAAGCCCCGACTCCTCGATGCCATTCACCGGGAAAGCCGAGGGGTCGTCGGGTGAGGGCTCGAGGTGGGCTGTGATAACGGCGGCCTCCATTTCGATCATGAGACGGCGGGAGATGCCGTATCCAAGGAAGATGAGGCCCTCGTGGGCGTGGTAACGCCCGAAGTAGTCCTGGTTGCCCGCGAAGCCGAGTTCGCTCGGCTTGTACTCGGCGTTCCGGTCACGGTAGTACTCGTAGTAAGGGTAGACGACGAGTTCGCCCGGAAGCACATAGGTAGCGAACTGCGAGGAAGCCACACCCGAACCACCGCAGTCGCGCAATCTATACGCTTCTATCTGGGCGTCGAGGCTGGGTGGGGTGAGCCATCTGAAGGCGAGAGCCGCGAACGCAAGACAGGTACGGCGCAGTGCGTGCATGATCTTCGTCCTCCTTATCCGCCGCGTGACTGCGCGACGGTACTGCCTCGCATCAGTCTCTACTCAGCTCCCCGCGCTGCGCCGACGGGCTGCGGTGCAGCTCCGCCGAACGCTAGCCCGAAGTTTCTGCTCTCCAGGTCGAACAGGCGATAGTCGCAGGTGAGCTCCTCACCCGACCGGACGGCGCGGGTGGTGACCGTGTACTCGCCGCCGGTGTCGTCGCAGTTGGGGTCGTCGGAGTGGTTCATGTACTTCGCGTTGTCGCCGCAGAGCACGTAGTCGCCCGACTCGTCCAAGTAGAGGTAGTGACGGAATCTGGACTGGAACGGTTCGGGGAAGAGCTCGAGCTCGGCGGGGGTGATCCTCCAGTCGATGCCCTCCTGGAACTCCCAGATCACGGCGTTGGCAGGTAGATCGGTGGCCGCGAAGAGGCCTACGCCTGCGATCGGGCTGGGGGCTACGTAGGTCGGCACGCGGAGCATTCTGTCGTCGTCGCTCGTTGGGTCCCTGCATCCGCTCGCCCGAGCGGGACCCGCGGAGGCCAGGCCCCCGGTTCACGGTGGTCGGAGCACCTGGCGAGAGCGACTCCGGCCGCGCATTGGCGTTGCGCGGCGTGACAATAGGGGGATCGCGCGTGCGCTTCAATACGGGTCGGGCGCTCTGGGCGCGTCTGGCGATCGCCCCCACTCCACCCACAGATTGCGGTCACTTCTTCCAGGAGACTTCATGCGTCAGGAGTCCAGCAAGATCTCGCGCGCCGTGCTCGCTGGTGTCGGAGTAGTGGTGGCGTTCGCCGCGTTCGTGGTCGTGTCCGGCAGACCAGAGCCCATGGCGGCGCAAACGGCACCGCAGCAGGCGCCGAGTAGGTTCATGGGTGGCAACCCCTCGGGGGAGGACATCGGCGACATCCGCACGCAGCTGCTGCGCTTCCCTGCAGGAAGTCGTTCGAACTGGCACTCGCACGTGGGTGGGGGTCAGCTGCTCATGCTCCAGCAGGGACGTGCCCTGACGCAGGTGCGCGGAGAGCCCATCTACGAGATGCGGGCGAACGAGCCTTGGTACACGCCCGAGGGCGTCGAGCATTGGCACGGCGCGCATCCCGACGAAGCGGCCCTGCAGCTGACGATCTACGGCGGCACGGTCAACTGGCTCGAGCCGGTCCAAGACGCAGCGTACCGCGCGCCGTCACGCCGGAGATAGCAACGCGGCGGTCTCGCCGAGGAGGGTAGCGATGTCTGCCCGCCGGATCGGATCGACGGAGGTGAGAGGCGCTCGGGTCGCCTTCCTGGTGGCGTTCGCGGCGCTCCCGGTTGCCGCGCCCGAGGCTGCCGCCCAGCCAGCGCCGAGCGGTACGGGCCCCGCCGTCGTTTGGGCCCCCGACCGCCCGAGCGAAGGCGAGCTGTTCACGGTGCGCGTCACGCCGGCGGCGGAGGAGCCCATCCTGCTCTTGGTCGGGACCGCCGGGGACGAGCCGCTGCACTTCGAGCGCACCGAGGATGGTGCGTTCGAGAGCCTGGCCGCGGTCCCGCTCGGGGTCCGCAGCACCCTCTCGCTCACCGTGAGCACCTTCTTTGGTGACGGCCGCGAGGAGCCGGCTGAGTATTCGGTGCCGATCACGCCTGGGGTGTACAACCACCGCCGCCTCACCGTGGCACCGGAGCTCGGTTCGCCGCCGACACCGGAGCAGGCGGCCCGCCGCGCGCGCGAGGCTGAACGAGCGGCGGAGGTATCCGCGAACGCGCACCGCACACCGCGGCTTTGGAGCGGCGAGGTGATTCTCCCCAAGCCGGTGCAGCGCGTCACCAGCGGATTCGGTGATGGGCGCATCTTCAACGGTCAAGTGTCGAGTCAGCACACCGGTCTCGACCTGGATGGCGTGACGGGCGACACCGTGTACGCGGCCGCACGGGGGGTCGCCGAGCTCGTCGACCTCTTCGAGCTGGCCGGCAACATGGTGTACATCAACCATGGGGGCGGGCTCGTGACCGCCTACTTCCACCTGAGCCAACAGCTCGTGGCGGCAGGCGACACGGTCGAAGTCGGCCAGCCGATTGGGCGCGTGGGTGCGACCGGCCGCGTCACCGGGCCGCACCTGCATTGGGTCGTACGCTACGGACAGACGAGCGTGGATCCGCGGAGCTTGATCGAGCTCACGCGATCACCGTCGGAGTCAGCCGCGGCCGGCAACTGAGCGCGCAGGTCGGCGGGCCGCCGCAACGGTCGAGCGCGCGGCGGAGCGCGGTCTAGCGCCGAAGCACCTCGGAGATCGGTCGCCCGTCGAGGTCGTCGGGGAACGGAATGCCCGCGAAGCGGGCGAGCGTAGGTGCCACGTCGACGGTTGCGACACGTGTGGCGGAGACTCCGGCCGGTATCCCCGCGCCCATGAACACCACGGGGACGTGGCGGTCGTAGTAGTAGGGTGAGCCGTGGGTGGTGCCGCTCACGCCGAAGGCGAGCCAGCTCGGTGGATAGCGCACGTAGACCCCCGAGCGCGCCGACAGGCTCGTGATCCGCGTGCGCGAGTGCGAGCGGGCGATGAGTACCGCGAACGAGTCGACGGGCGGGTCGCGCTCGATCTCCTCGAAGGTGTAGGCGCCCGCGATGAACGGCAGCGTGGCGACCGCTTCGCGGATTGCCCAGGGCCCACCTGGCGTCGCCGAGCTGATCCGCTCCATGAGCGCGTCCCGTTCTGTGCGCGACACCCGGCCTGCCGGCTCGCCGGCGTCGGCCAGGATCTCGGGGATCTCCAGGATGCCGTGGTCGGCGGACAGGGTGAGCACCCAACGTCCGACTCCGACGCTGCGGTCGAGTGCGTCGAAGAGGCGCTCCAGCTCAGCGTCGAGGCGGAGAAGGTTGTCGAGCTGCTCGCGGCTCCCCGGTCCCCACGTGTGGCCGATGCGGTCGGTCTGGGACAGCCCGATGCCCAGAAAGTCGACGCTCCCGCGCTGTCCGAGCTCGAGCGCCTCTAGAGCCGCGATCGCCATCGACACCACCGCACGATCCGGATACGGCGTGTAGTTCCAGCGCCAGTCGTTCACTTCGAGCGGCTCGGCCATGTCGGCGTGAGTGCGCGCGAGGTGGGGAAACGCGGTGTCCTCCCGATCGAACTCCCAGCGCGAAGTGTCGGGGCGGCTCAGTCCGGCGAGCGACTCAGGCACTTCACTCTGCCAGATCGTGTCCGCGTAGAGCCTGGGCATCTGCTCCCGATTGAAACGACGCACCCACTCCGGATACTCGCTCTCGTACGCGCTCGACGTAACGAACTCGCCGACCTGCTCAGGGATCCAGTAGACCTCGCCGATCGCTTGTGCCGCGAGCCCGATCGCCGAGCGTTCCTTCTTGGCGACCGAGACCGCGCGGGCGTCGGGGTCCGCTGCGAGAATCCAGTCGGCCAGCCCGGGTCGGAGCATGTTGGCGGGCCCCATCCCCTCGAGCTCGGGGTGTCCGAGTATGGGTGCGGACGGGTCGGACATCGAGTATACGCTGCGCCATCCGGTACCGTCCCACTCGACCCACTCGTTGCTGACGATGCCGTGCCGCGCAGGGTAAACGCCTGTTCCCAGGGTGGTGTGTCCCGGAGCGGTGACCGTAACTGCGTGGTCGTGCGTCGCGTTCTCGAAGCCGAGGCCTTCGTCGCGGAGCCGAGCGAGCCCGCCGTCGAACACATCCTCATAGCGGTCGAGCAGCTCGGCGGAGAGTTGGTCGATGACCAGCAGCACGACGAGCGAGGGGCCGTCCGTGGACGCAACCGTCTGCGGCGTCGACTGACAACCGCCGGCAGCGAGTGCGGCGGCGGTGGCGATCAGGCGAAAGCGATGGACCATACCGGCAAGATCGCGGCCGGCCTGCCGCACGCGGAAGCTGGCCGGCCGCGCTGCCACTACCGTGCCGGTCCCCTGCCGTTCCAGACCGTCGAGCGCACCAGCGCGCCGCCCTCGGACACCACCGCACCATACACGTTGCCGAGTGCATCGACCGCGACGCCCTCCGGGTTCGAACCGTTGGGGTAGGCAGTCACCGTGCCGAGGATCAAGAAATCGACGATGCCGTCACGGAGGCTCCCCACCCGGATGCCGTCCTGCCAGCCCGGGTTCTGGGAGTTCTCGAACTGCGACTCCGAGTCCGCGACGTAGATGAGGTCGTCGTCGTCGATGTAGATGCCGCTCGGGCGGCCGAACTGCCGGAGCTCGCCGATGTAGGTGCCGTCGAGCTCGAAGATCTGCAAGCGGTTGTTGCCACGGTCCCCGACGATGAGTCGGTTCTGCGAATCGATATCGATGGCGTGCGGCGTGCGCATCTGCCCGGGTCCTGACCCGAGGCCACCCCAGTGCGTGATGTAGTTGCCGTGGCGATCGAACTTGACGACCCGCGCCACGGTGTTCGGCGGCGCATTCGGGTTCTGACCCGAGTGTCCATCGCCGACGTAGATGTTGCCGGCGAGGTCGGTGACGACGTCGCACGGCGTCTCCAGCAGCGGTCCCGTCCCGTCGCCCGCCACACCGGGCGTGCCGAGCGTCATGAGGAGCTGCCCGGTCGGGCTGAACTTCATTACGACGTGACCCTTGCCGTTGCGCCGTGGGTCCTGGCCATCCGGTCCCTGGCCGTCGGTGACCCAGACGTTGCCGTCGCGGTCGACGTGGAGGCCGTGCGGAAAGAGGATCATCCCTGCGCCGAAGCTCTCCACCACGTTGCCCGACGGATCGAACTTGAGGATCGGGTCGAGATCCGATCCGACGCACGAGTTGGTCCCACAACGGTCGATCGCCCAGAGATGCACGCCGTCCGGGTCGATGTCGACGCCGGCGGTGGATCCCCAGGTCCTCCCCCCCGGCAGCTTTGCCCAGGTGTCCTCGCTCCGGTACGGGTTCGGCAGGTCGTTGAGGGGCGCGGGGATCTGCGCCTCGGAGGGGGTGGGCGCGAGGAGGGCGGCCGTCATCACCGCGTAGAGAGCGCTCGAGTTCCGGGCGGAGGTCATGCTTTGGCTCCTTGGGACCGGGGAGGGGTGCCGGTGTAGGAGGTCAGCATAGGCGAGGGCCAGTACCCCTGCAACCGACCTCTTGTCGGCTTGCGGAGGTGCCCGTAGCGTACCGCCTTGACCCGGGCGACGGCCCGTGGTCCCGTTGGAAGACTCCCGGGAGAAACGAAACACCATGACGAACGACAAGCGCTGGCGGCTGTCGTCGCGAATCGCGCTCGGCTTGATGGCCGCGGCGCCCATCGCTGCGACAGCTCAGGGTCCGGGCACCGAGAACGGGCTCTGGACGTACCTCGGCGGCGACGCGTGGCACACGCGGTACACCACGGCCGACGAGATCACGGCGGCCAACTTCAACGAGCTCACGATGCTCTGGCAGTTCAATGCCGCGAGCTTCGGCCCGAGCACGCCGAGGGCGACGCCCACCTACACAGGTGACAAGATGATCACCGTGACCGGCGAAGACCGGCACGTGATCGCACTCGACCCGACCAACGGCAAGATGCTCTGGAGCTTCAGCGAGCCGTCCAACACGATCCGTCACCAGTACTCGATGCGGAAGGCGTACGGGAAGGGCGTGGCGTATGCGCCGAACGTGCCGGGACGGGGGGGCGTGGTCTACATCTCGACGCCGGGCTTCTTCCTGTGGGCGCTCGACGCCGACACGGGTCAGCCGCTCGAGAACTGGGGCGAGCCGATCCCCCTCCCGGGCTTCCGGCAGA
>VGVR01000041.1 GCA_016873995.1 Gemmatimonadota bacterium | reverse complement strand
GGGGGCCGCGCGTCGCTCTGACGCGGCGCGCGCGGCGGCTGCCACGTCGACGGCGGCACCGGCGTCCGCACTCCCGGTGCTCCCCGCCTCGTACGCCGAGCTTCGCGAGGCGGCGCTCTCGTGCACGCGCTGCCGGCTCTCCGGCACGCGCACCCAGGTGGTGTTCTCCGATGGCGTGCCCGACGCGCGGCTGGTGGTGGTGGGCGAGGCCCCGGGCGCGAACGAGGACGCGTCGGGGCTCCCGTTCGTGGGGGCGGCCGGGAAGTTCCTCGACCTGCTGCTGCGGACGGTCGGTCTCTCTCGCGAGGAGTCCGTCTACATCTGCAACGTGCTCAAATGCCGGCCACCCGGGAACCGGAACCCACTCCCGGACGAGATCGAGCTGTGCTCCCCGTTCCTCGAGAAACAGATCGAGCTGATCCGGCCCGAGGCCCTGCTGGCGGTCGGATCGTTCTCGGGCCAACTTCTCACCGGTCGCCAGGGCGTGGCGCTCGGACAGCTCCGCGGAGAGGTCCATTCGTACAAGGGCATTCCGCTCGTCTGCACGTACCACCCGGCGGCCCTACTCAGGAACCCTCGTTGGACTCGTTCGTTCTGGGACGATCTCCAACTTCTTCGTCATGTGATGGACGGCGCGTAAGTAGCGCACGTTCGTAGAGTCAGCACCGCCAGATGGAAGCATCGACCGCCTTCGCCCAAGCCGTCTTCGACCGGACGCCTCCGTTCTCCATGGAGGCGGAGACCGCCGTGCTCGGCGGCATGCTGATCGACCGCGAGGCCGTGACCCGCGCCGTCGAGCACCTCGACGACGGCATGTTCTACCGCGAGGCGAACCGCCGGCTCTACCGAGCGATGGTGCGCCTTTTCGAGCGCGGGGACGTGATCGACGTGATCACGGTGGCCGAGGAGCTCAAGAAGACCGGCGAGATGGAGTCGGCGGGCGGGTTCGACTATCTGGGCGCGCTCGTCGACGCAGTGCCCACCGCGGCGAACATCGCATTCCACGCCCGCATCGTCCGGGACAAGGCGCTGCTTCGCCGTCTGGTCGAGCAGTCCTCCCAGATCATCCGTGACGTCTACGAGCAGGGGACGCGCGACGTCAACGAGATCCTCGACCAGGCCGAGGCGCGGATCTTCCAGGTCGCCGAGAGCCACAAGCGCGAGGGGTTCGTCTGGATCAAGGAGATCCTCTGGTCGGCGTTCGAGCACATCGAGCGACTGCAGGAGTCCGCCACCGGCATCACCGGGGTTCCGACCGGCCTGGCCGACCTCGACCGCATCACCACCGGGCTGCAGAAGGGCGACCTGTGCATCGTCGCCGCGCGCCCGTCGATGGGGAAGACTTCGCTGGCGCTCAACATGGCCGCACACGCCGCCATCGAGGAGGGCATTCCCGTCGCGATCTTCTCGCTGGAGATGTCGTCCGAGCAGCTGGTGCAACGGTTGCTCTGCGCGGAGGGGCGCATCGACGCGCAGAAGCTGCGCCGCGGCCGGCTCTCCCAGGAAGAGCACCAGCGCCTGGCAGGGGCGGCTGGGCACTTGAACACGGCGCCCATCTGGATCGACGATCAGCCCGGCTCGAACGTCCTCGAGATCCGCGCCAAGGCGCGCCGGCTCCAGTCCGAGCTGCGCGCGGACCACAAGGACCTCGGCCTCATCCTCATCGACTACATGCAGCTCATGTCCGGCACCTCCCAGGCCGAGAGCCGCGTGCAGGAGGTCAGCCAGATCTCGCGCGGCCTCAAGGCCCTCGCCCGCGAGCTGGAAGTGCCCGTCATCGCGCTCTCCCAGCTGAGCCGCGGGCCCGAGCAGCGCACCGACAAGCGGCCCATGCTCTCGGATCTGCGCGAGAGCGGCAGCATCGAGCAAGATGCCGATCTAGTCATGTTCCTGTACCGCCCCGAGTACTACGCTCCTGCGGAGAAGCGCGAGGAGCTCGAGGGCAAGTCCGAACTGATCATCGGCAAGCAGCGCAATGGACCGACAGGGGTCGTACAGCTCTACTTCCAGAAGGCCTACACCAGGTTCGACTCGGTGTTGGCGGGTCCAGCCGGCGCGTCCGGCGGCGACGACGGCGGCGGCTACCTGTCGTGACCGGCGTGAGGGCCGACCCGACGCGGGCGCCTCGGGTCGGTGTGGCCGTTCCGGCCGCCGGGTCGGGCGCGCGCATGGGGGGCGTGCGGAAGCCCTTCTTGGAGCTCCTGGGCGAGCCGGTGCTGCTGCACGCGCTGCGACCCTTCCTCGCGGATGCGCGCGTGGCGGCTGTGGTCGTGGCGCTCTCCCCCGACGACGCGGCCACGCCGCCCGCCTGGCTGACCGGCCTAGCCCCCCGTGTGCGCGTGGTGGCGGGGGGCGCGACGCGCAGCCAGTCCGTGCGCGCGGCGATCGCGGTCCTTCCCGCCGACATCGACGTGATCGCCGTGCACGACGCGGCGCGCCCGCTCGTCACCGCGGGGGTGGTGGCCCGCTGCATCGACTTGGCGGTGCACGGGCTCGGGGCGGTGGCGGGATGCCCTGCTGTCGACACCCTCAAGCGCGTCGACCCGCAGCGCGCCGTGGTCGAGACGCCCGATCGCGCTGCGTACTGGCAAGCGCATACGCCACAGGTGTTCCCCGCCGCGGTCCTGAGGGCGGCCTACGCCGACACGTCCGCGGAGGGCACGGACGATTCGGCGCTCGTGGAGCGTTCGGCGCCCAAGTTGCGCGTCACCATGGTCGATGCCGGACCGTCCAACCTCAAGATCACACGCCCCGAAGACGTGCTCGTCGCCGAGGCGGTGCTGCGCGGCCGCGGCGACGCTTGAGCCCCCGCCCGCGCTCGCTCGACTTGCGGGCACCGACCGACGCGACGCTCGTGAGCGTCGCCGATCACCTCAGGTCCGGTGGCCTGGTCGCCTACCCGACGGAGACGGTCTACGGCCTGGGTGGCCTCGTGACTGCAGAGGCCGTGGCCCGGGTTCGTGCGCTCAAGTCGCGGGACCGCGGCAAACCGCTCATCGCATTGGTGCCGTCTGCCGCCTCCGTCTCCGACCTGCGCTGGACCGCCGAAGCGCGGGAGCTCGCACGGATCTTCTGGCCCGGCGCCCTGACCCTGGTCCTCGAGGACCCGCGGGGTATCTTCCCCGCCGGCGTGCGGGATGAGGACACACACGCCGTGGGAGTGAGGGTCAGTCCGCACCCCTTCGTCGCCCGCCTCATGGAGACGCTCGACTGTCCGCTAACCTCCACGAGCCTGAACGCTCCTGGTGAGCCCCCGGCCATGTCGGGAGTCGAGGCGGCCGCAGTGGTCGAGCAGCTCGGCGCCCACGACGTGATGGTGCTGGACGGCGGCGCGCTCCAGGCTTCGTTGCCGTCCTCCGTCGTCGACTGCACGGGCCCGGTGCCCGTCGTGCTCAGGGAGGGCGCGGTGCCGAAAAATCGTCTCCGCTGCGCCGTGCCCGACGTCGGCCCATGAGCCGCGTCGACGAGCGTGCCGCCGGTGGTCACCCGTTCCGGATCCTCTTCGTGTGCACCGGAAACACCTGCCGCAGCCCGATGGCCGAAGTCATCGCGCGCCGCCGCGCCGAGGTCCTGGGCTGGGGCCACGTGGAGTTCCGCTCGGCGGGCGTCGGGGCGTTCGAAGGTTCGGAGGCCTCGGAAGGGGCAGTCCGCACCGCCGCTGCCCACGGGCTCGATCTCACCCGACACACCGCGACACCCTTGCTGAAGGACGATGCCACGCGTGCCGACCTCATCCTCGCCATGTCACCCAGTCACCTGATGCGCCTCGTCGAGCTCGGCGCAGGGGAGCGGGCGGCCCTGCTCACTTCGTATGCCGGTGGACACCCCGACGACCCGCGCGAGGTTGCCATCCCTGATCCGATCGGGGGTCCCGACGAGGAGTACGAGCAGACGTTCCAGCTGCTGGAGCGCTTGATCGACCGCGTGCTGACCAGACTCGAGCCGGTGCTCGCCCGATGACCGTCACGGCACGCACGCGGGTGCTGACACTGCTCGGCGACCCGGTCGCCCACTCCGCCTCGCCGGAGATCCAGAACGCTGCGTTCGCCCAAGCTGGCGTCGACGGCGTCTATGTCGCCGTACGCTGCGCTGCAGACGACTTGTCCGGGTTCATGCACGGTCTCGCGCGCGCCGGGGGTGGCGGTAACGTGACGCTCCCCCACAAAGAGAAGGCGGCCGCGGTCGTGCACACGCCGAGCGAGGCGGTTCGCCGCACCGGCGCGTGCAACACGTTCTGGGGCGTCGACGGCAAAGTGCACGGCGACAACACCGACGTGGATGGCTTCCGCCGTGCCGTGCGAACCTTCCTCGACGGTCCGGTCACCGGCATCCGCGTGCTCGTCCTCGGCGCGGGCGGCGCCGCGCGCGCGGCGCTCCTCGGTCTGCTCGAGGAGGGGGCGGGAGAGGTGCACCTCTACAACCGCACGGCCGAGCGCGCGCGCGCGGTGGCGCGTCGCATCGGCGGGGAGCGCGCGCGCGTGGTGCCGGTGGCGCAGGCGCTGGACGGCGAGCGCTTCGACCTGGTGGTGAACACGACCCGCCTGGGCCTGGAGCCGAACGACCCGCCGCCGATCGGCCTGGGTCGCCTGCACCGCGCCGGCGCGGCCATGGACCTCGTGTACGGCCGGGAGAAGACGCCCTTCGTGCTGGCGGCCGAACGCCTGGGCATCCGCTCGACCGACGGCATGGAGATGCTGGTCCAGCAGGGCGCGGCCTCGTTCGAGCGCTGGTGGGATCGGCCCGCCCCGATCGACACGATGCGCGCCGCCGTGCGAAAGTCGCTCGGCCGGTGAGCGCGGGGTCGTGGGGTTCGGACCTCCTCGACCTCCTGCTTCCCTCGGGGTGCGTCGCCTGCGGGGCCTGGCTCCCGGGGCGGGGCGCGACCTCCATCGTGTGCGCCCGCTGCCGGAGCCGCCTGCAGACCGCGTCTTGGCCGCGCTGCGAGCGGTGCCACTTCCCCCGCGCGGCTGGACGCGTCGCGGCCGCCGACTGCTTCGAGTGCCGCGCTTGGCCGCCCGAGCTAACCTCGGCGAGGTGGGCCCACGTGCTCGCGCCTCCGGCCGACGACCTCGTGCACGCGCTCAAGTACGAGGGGTGGCCCGAGCTGGCCTCCACCCTCGGTGAGGCGATGGCCCGCGTGGCGCTGCCCATCCAGGCGCGCGGACCGGACGTCCTGGTGGTGCCCATCCCCACCACCTCGGGTCGCCTGAGGAGCCGGGGGTACAACCAGGCCGAGCGGATCGCCGTCGACGTCGCGCGGCGGCTCCGGCGGCCGGTGCGCCATGCGTTGGTGCGTGTCTCCGAGGGGCGGTCTCAGACGTCCCTCACGCCCACCGAGCGCCGCGACAACGTGCGCGGGGTCTTCGCGCCCGCCCGTGGGAGAGACGCCCAGGTATCGGGCGCCGACATCTTGCTGATCGACGACGTGCTCACGACGGGGGCCACCGCAGGCGGGGCCGCCGAGACCCTGGCCCGCATGGGCGCCAGGTCGGTGACGCTTCTCGCGTTCGCGCGCGCACTTCCCTCTACCATTCGGCGGGCGGCGTAGACGAGATTGGTACCAGGGTTCTCAACGTCATCCCTGACCTCGGAAACCGGGACGCATGGCTCTTCGAGTAGCGATCAACGGGCTTGGACGTATCGGCCGCAACGTGCTCCGCTGCGCCAAGCAGAGCGGGCGCACCGACATGGACTTCGTGGCCATCAACGACCTCACGGACGCGGCCACGCTGGCGCATCTCATCAAGTACGACTCGGTGCACCGCCGCTATCCGGGGGCGGTGAGCGCCTCGAAAGACGCGATCCAGGTGGACGGAGACGAGATCAAGGTCTTCGCCGAGAGGGATCCGGCCAAGCTTCCATGGCGTGACCTGGAAGTCGACGTCGTCATCGAGTCGACTGGGATCTTCACCGATCGGGCCGGGGCGGCCAAGCACCTCGAGGCCGGTGCCCGCAAGGTCATCATCTCGGCGCCCGCCAAGAAGGAAGACATCACCATCGTGCTCGGGGTGAACGAGGGCAGCTACGACCCCGACAAGCACGACGTGGTGTCGAACGCCAGCTGCACCACGAACTGCCTGGCTCCCGTGGTCAAGGTCCTCCTGGACCAGTTCGGCGTGCGCCACGGGCTCATGACCACGGTGCACTCGTACACGAACGACCAGAACATCCTCGACTTGCCGCACAAGGATCTGCGGCGCGCGAGGGCTGCTGCCATGTCGATGATCCCGACGACGACCGGGGCGGCGAAGGCGACCGGGCTCGTGCTGCCGCAGGTCGCCGGCAAGATCGACGGCATCGCGGTCCGTGTGCCGACCGCCGACGTCTCCGTGGTGGACCTGGTCGCCGAGGTCGAGCGCGACACCACGAAGGAGGAGGTCAACGCCGCGCTGAAAGCCGCCGCCGGCGGGCCGATGAGGGGTATCCTGGGAGTGTCCGATGAGCCGCTGGTGTCGGTCGACTACACGGGTGACCCGCGCAGCTCAGTCGTGGACGCGCTGTCCACGGCCGTCATGAACAAGAGGATGGTCAAGGTGCTCTCGTGGTACGACAACGAGTGGGGGTACTCCTCGCGCGTGGTCGACTTGGCCGCCTACATAGGGGAGCGTCTGCCGAGCAAGGTGCGTAGCTGACCCCCGCCCCCCGGAGCCTCGTATGAAGAAGACGATCTCCGAGGTCGCGCCGGGCTGGCTCGCCGGAAAGACCGTCGTGGTGCGAGCGGACTTCAACGTTCCGCTCATGGGCGCCCGCGTGACCGATGCGCGTCGTATCCGCGAGTCCGTCCCCACCATCGAGCTGCTCACGCACGCCGGCGCGCGGGTGGTGCTGCTGTCGCATTTGGGTCGTCCCGAGCGCGAGACGAAGGCAGAGTTCTCGCTGGCGCCCGTGGCGACCGAGCTGGCGGGCCTCCTCGGTGAGCCGGTGACGTTCGTGTCCTCGCCCAACGGTCCGCCCGCGGCGGAGGCGGTACGGCGCTTGGCGCCGCACGGCGTGGCGCTGCTGGAGAACACACGCTTCCATGCCGGCGACGAGACGAACGATCCCGAGCTGGCGGCTTTCTGGGCCGGCCTGGGGGATCTCTTCGTGAACGATGCGTTCGGGGTGGCGCATCGCGCGCACGCGTCGACCTCGGGGCTCGCCGAGGCCATGAGCGCGCGTGGTGGAGAGGCGGTCGCCGGACTGTTGATGGCGCGTGAGCTGCGGTTCCTCGAGGAGGCGCTGCATGCGCCCGAGCGTCCGTTCATGGCGATTCTCGGGGGAGCCAAGATCTCGAGCAAGATCGGCGTCATCTCGGCGTTGCTCACGCGCGTGGATCGGCTCCTGATCGGCGGCGCCATGGCGAATACGTTCTTCAAGGCCATGGGGCTCCACACCGGGAGCTCGCTCGTCGAGGACGACAGCATCGACTTGGCGAAGAAGTTGCTCCGCGAGGGGCGGGAGCGGCTCCTGCTGCCGGTCGACTGCATCGTGGCGCACCAGATCGCCGCCCGCGTTCCGACCCGCGCGGTCACCCGGGACCAGGTCGGCGACGACGACATGATCGGGGACATCGGACCGAAGACGCGGGCGCTTTTCGCCGAGGAGATCGGCAAAGCGAAGTCGATCGTCTGGAACGGCCCCATGGGCGTGTTCGAGATCGATGGCTTCGAGGAGGGGACGGTGGCGATCGCGCATGCGGTCGCCGCCGCGTGTGACCGGGGAGCGCTCGGCGTCATCGGTGGCGGCGACTCGGGTGCGGCCGTCGATCGTGCCGGGGTCGCCGATCGGGTCACGCACGTGTCGACCGGTGGGGGTGCATCCATCAAGCTGCTCGCGGGCGGTCGCCTACCCGGACGCGACTCGCTGACCGACCGAGGTTAGCTCGAGTGTCCATCATCGCCGGGAACTGGAAGATGGTTCGGAGCCCGGCGGCGACGCGCACTTTCTTCGGGCAGCTGCGGGTCGACGACGTGCCCTCCCGCCACGAGCTCCTGATCTTCCCGCCGGCTATCTCGCTCGTCGCCGCAGCCGAAGCGCGCCCCGCGCGGGTGCGCGTCGGCGTGCAGAACATCCACTGGGAGGAGGAGGGCGCTTTCACCGGCGAGGTATCCGCGGAGATGGCGCGGGAGGCTGGGGCCGAGTTCGCGTTGATCGGCCATTCGGAGCGGAGGCACCTGTTCGGCGAGACGGACGAGCAGGTCGCGTTGAAGACGGGCGCCGCGATCCGTCATGGCCTCGTTCCGGTCGTATGCGTGGGCGAAACTCTGGAGGAGCGTCGGGCGGGGATGGTCGACGACGTGATCCTGCGCCAGCTCGATGCGGTGCTCCCCGAGCTCGCCTTGTCTGCGCGGGTGCTGATCGCCTACGAACCGGTCTGGGCGATCGGCACGGGGGAGACGGCTACCCCCTCGGACGCCTCTTCGGCCCACCGCACCGTACGGCGGCGACTGGCCGAAGCGCTTGGCGGGGAAGCGGCCGCGCGCGTGGGCGTGCTCTACGGCGGCTCCGTGAAGCCGGCCAACGCCCGGGAGCTGCTCGCTGCCCCAGACGTCGACGGCGTCCTGGTGGGGGGCGCGAGTGTCGATCCCGCATCCTACGTGGCGATCGCGCTCGCGGCTCCCTGACCGGTTCGGCCCTCGGTCGCCCTGAGGGACGGGCCGGCGGTTGACACCCCCCGGAGGGTCCCCGACGTTTAGCCGTCTGTTTTCCCGGGATCACCAGCGCCGATGTACGGATTCCTGCTCGCCATCTTGTTTGTCGACGGCCTCTTCATGACCGTCGTCGTCCTTCTGCAAGCCGGCAAGGGCGGAGGCTTGGCGTCGGTGGGCGGGGGCGCTGCCATGACCGAGGGGATCCTGGGGGGACGCCAGGCTACGACCGTTCTCACCCGCGCGACCTGGGTCTCGGGTTCGATCTTCATGGCGCTCGCGCTGGTCCTTTCGATCATGTCGTCCAGGTCTTCCGGGCCGCAGTCCGTGATCCAGGTGCAGACCCCGACCACGACGGCGCCTCAGCCCGTACTCCCGGGTGTCGGAGGTGAAGGCGCGGGGGCAGCCGCGCCGGCGCCCGTGGGCACGCCGAGCGCTCCGACGGGCAACTAGCGGAGCGAGCGCGCGTGGCGCGAATCGAAGTGCCGATGCCGCAGATTGGTGAGTCCATCGCGGAGGGCACGGTCTCGAAGTGGCTCAAGCGGATCGGCGACGTCGTCGGGCGTGACGAGCCGATCCTCGAGATCTCCACGGACAAGGTGGACGCCGAGATCCCCGCTCCTGCCGCCGGCGTTCTCGTAGAGATCGCGGTACAGGAAGGAGAGACGGTAGGCGTCGGCACGATCGTGGCCTTCATCGATCCGGATGGGACCGGCGCTGCGGTGCACGCGCCGATGGTGGTCGCGCCGGCTCCTGCCGTCACCGCGGCCGTGCCTATCGACACGAGCACCCCCGACGAGGCGCCCGAGGCGACGGTGTCCGCGCCGACCCCACCTCCGCCCCCGGTCGCTGCGGCGCCCGTCGCCGCGGAAGAGGAGCGCGCCCGCACCCGCTCGACGCCGGTGGTGCGCCGCATCGCCGAAGAACACGGCATCGACGTCGAAGCCGTGACCGGCACCGGGCACGGAGGGCGCGTCACCAAGCAGGACATCCTGAGCTTCATCGAGAAGGGGCCCGCGGCTCTTGCTGCTCCGGCTGCTCCTGCTGCGCCGGCTCGGCCTCAGCCGAGCGCGCCTGCGCCGCCCCCGAGCCAGGGTCCTGCGGGAATTCCGGCAGGACTCCCCTCGGGTCTTTGGGACACGTTCTACCGTGAGGTGCAGCACCCCGAGTACCACGTGCGCAGCGCCGACCGCGTGGAGCCAATGGACAAGATCCGCCGGCTCACCGCGGAGCATATGGTGCTGGCGAAGCGGGTGGCGCCGCACGTGCACTCGTTCATAGAGATCGACTTCTCCGCGATCGACCGCATCCGCGCCGAGAGCAAGGCGCGCTGGGCCGCTCAAGGGGCGCGTGTCAGCTACACGGCGTTCGTGGTGTGGGCGGTGTCGCGTGTGCTGCGCGACTTCCCGACCGTCAACTCGGCCGTGTCAGGCAACAATGTCATCTTCCGCGGCAACGTGAACGTGGGCGTGGCCGTGGATCTCGATCCAGGACTCATCGTGCCGGTCGTGCACGATGCGGACCATCTGGGCCTGGTCGGGATCGGCAACCGCATCGTGGACCTGGCCACGCGCGCGCGGGAGCGCAAGCTCATGCCGAGCGAGATTCAGGGCGCCACGTTCACCATCACCAACCCCGGTGTGCTCGGCACGCTCGTCGGCATGCCGATCATCCCCAAGGGCACCTCGGCGATCCTGGGGACCGGTGCCATCGAGAAGCGCGTGGTCGTGGTCGTGGACCCGGAGACGGGCACCGACTCGACCGCCATCCGCAACCGTGCGTACTTTTCGCTCGGATACGACCATCGCATCGTGGACGGTGCGGATGCGGCGCGCTTTCTCGCCCGCCTCAAGGAGACGCTGGAGAGCTTCCCCAGCGACGCGTGATGCCGATGGCCTCCGCACGGCCCCCGCAGGAACAGGGGTCGGGGCGAGCCCTCGACGTGCGCCGCCTCGGCGTGGTTCCCTACGCCGAGGGCCTGAGCATCCAGGATGAGCTCATCGCCCGGCGGCGCTCCGGCGAGATTCCGGACACGTTGCTCCTCCTCGAGCACCCGCACGTGATCACGCTCGGGTCGAGTGCCGACTCGGAGCATGTGCTGGTGGACGAAGCGGAGCGCAAACGACTCGGCCTCGAGATCTTCGAGGTCGGGCGGGGCGGGGGCGTGACCTACCATGGCCCCGGCCAGCTCGTGGCGTATCCCATCCTCGATCTCAAGCCCGACCGCAAGGACCTGCACGCGTACCTGCGCGACCTCGAGGAGGTCTTGATCAGGGTCGCGGCATCGCATGGGATACGCGCAGTGCGGCGGCCCGGACTGACAGGTGTGTGGACGGACCACGGCAAGCTCGCTGCGGTCGGCGTGCGGGTGTCGTCCCCGTGGATCACCTCACACGGGGTGGCGCTCAACGTGAGCTCGGACCTCGACTTCTTCGACAGGATCGTGCCGTGCGGGATCGTCGGGGAGGGTGTCACCACGATGGAGCGCGAATCAGGCCGGGTGCTCGGGGTCGAGGCCGTAAGGCCCGCATTCGAGCGTTCGTTCGCGGAGGTGTTCGGCTACGAGGCGCGGGTCGCGTAGCCAACACTTGCGGGGCGCTTTCCCGTGTGCGTTCCATCGACTTTTCCACCACTGCTTTCTCAAGTGACGCCCGCCGCGACCCGCGTCGAGACGAGAAAGAAGGGTCCGAAATCCACATGTTTTCGCCAACGCGAGCGAGGCTTTGTGGAGAATGTTGGTAGGTAACGTAAGACATTGTCACAAAATAATTTACACGTGATGAACAAGTCGCTAGAAGAGCCCGTGACTTGCCCTTGCAGTCGCCTTTTTCGCCCTGTATCATCCTCTCGCGTTTCAGATGCGGCTCATCGAGATCGATGACGTTGGTCATCCCTCGTTGAATCTGAGCGTGAGTCGCCGGGCGCGACGGCGCAGCGGTGATAGGCGAACCAGGACTTGGGAGATCTTGGCAAGCACGACGGGGGAGGTCGCTGGCCCCCGCCGAACAGTCCCAAAGTGAAGAGCTCGGGGCGCCTCCAGCCACGGACCGCGTGGCAGACGGAGGGAGGGAGCAAGACCTAGCCACCCTCACGAGGGTGGACCCAAGCAGGGTCATGGTCCCGCCAGCGCAGATGGAGATGCCAGGCACGCATCGTGAAGCGGAGCAGGGGTCTCTCGAGAGAAGCGGCTCGGTCGCGGGTAACTGCGACCGGGCCGTTTCACTTTTTGGGGCGGCGAGTTGTCGGCGCCGCGGTGCAGCGCGCCGCGCCCAGCCCCCCCAGCCGCGCTCAGCCGAAGCGCTCAGCGGGCGGCGCGCCATCGCGGTAGTCGAGATAGCGCCCCTTGGCGCGCTGGCCCTCGAGCCACGACGCGAAGCCCGAGGGGACCAGCCCTCCCGAAGCCGTCTGCTCCTTCGCCGCGCGCGTCGCCAGGAAGTCACCGTACTCGTTCTCGGGGTGCCCGACATGGCCGCGTACCCACGTGGCCTCGACCTCGTGGCGCGTGAGCTCGGCGTCGAGCTGCTTCCATAGCTCCAGGTTCTCGATGGGGCCGGCCTTCCGTTTCCACCCTCGCGCCTTCCACCCGGCCATCCACTCGTTGATGCCCTTCACGAGGTACTGGCTGTCGGACACGAGGCGCACCGGGCAGGGGCGGGTGAGCGCGCGCAGCACCTCGATCGCGCTGCGGAGCGCCATGCGGTTGTTCGTCGTGTCTGGCTCCGACAGCCAATAGTCGCGGCGCTCCCACCCGCCGTCCTTCCACGCCTCGACCAGGCCGCCGGCGCCACCGGGACTGGCGCGGTCCTGGAACTGGTTGCCGAGACACGACTCGTCGGCGTGGACGAAGACGGTTTCCATGGGGGCGTGGAAGAGAACCTCACGAGTGGGGCGCCGGCGAACGTAACCCTGGTGCCGAGTCGTCGCGAAGTCCGCTTGACCGCGCCCTCGTGCTCGGTACCTTTGCGCGACCTTCAGCGACCTGCTGATCCCCACGCGAGGCGGAGTCACCCTGGACCGCTCAGCCTACCTCCTGCTCGAGGACGGGCGCCGCTTCGACGGCGAATTGATCGGCGCGGGCGAACTGGCGTTCGGTGAGGTGGTGTTCAACACCGCCATGTCGGGATACCAGGAGATTCTCACGGATCCGTCGTACACGGGGCAGCTCGTGACGATGACCTATCCGCTCATCGGCAACTACGGGGTCAACTCGCAGGACCGGGAGTCTCCGACTCCGCAGGTCGCGGGCTTCATCGTGCGGGAGGCGTCGCGCGTGTCTTCCTCGTGGCGCGCGGAGCAGGGGCTCGACGACTACCTGCGCTCCAACGGCATCACTGGGATCGCCGATATCGACACGCGCGCGCTCACCCGGCACCTGCGCACGCACGGCGCCATGCGGGGCGCGATCGCGCCGGCGGGCCTCGCGGAGAAGAAGGTCCTGGACCAGGTGCGCGCGCAGCCCATGATGGAAGGGCTCGACCTCGCCTGTGGCGTGTCCACCGACGAGCCGTACGAGGTGAAGGCCGTCGGCCGGGAGCGCTTCCACGTGCTTGCCTACGACTTCGGCGTGAAGGCGCACTCGCCCAAGCTGCTCGCCGAGCGCGGCTGTCGCGTGACGGTGATTCCCGCGGAGACGCCGGTCGCCGACATCCTCGCCAACCCGCCCAGCGGCCTCTTCGTCTCCAACGGTCCGGGCGACCCCGCGGCGGTGGAGCGCGCCAAGGGCGCGATCCTCGGGCTCGCGGAGGCGGACGTTCCGGTCTTCGGGATCTGCCTCGGCCACCAGCTCATCAGCCGCGCGTTCGGGGCCACGACGTACAAGCTGCCGTTCGGACATCACGGTGCGAACCACCCCGTGAAGAACCTCGACACGCAGACGGTCGAGATCACCTCGCAGAACCACGGGTTCGCAGTGCGCAGTGGGGAAGGGGACGAGATTCCGGGTGCGCCGGGACTGCGCCTCACGCACGTGAATCTGTACGACGGAACCGTGGAAGGCGTCGCCCACCGGGAGCTCCCCGTCCTCTCCGTCCAGTATCATCCTGAGGCCGCGCCGGGTCCGCACGACAGCCGCTATCTGTTCGACCGTTTCATCGAGTTGATGGAGCAACGGAAGAGCGCGCACCGCTGACGGCTCCGCGCCCGCAAGTTCCGTTGTCCCAACGAGTCCGGTGTGCTTGCGGCCCCCGCAGGCGCTGATTACCCTCCCTGCCCACTCGCTCGTAGCGACCGCTTCACGCCGCTCTGGAGGGCGCATGACGAAGGCAGACTTGGTCGAGCAGGTGGCCGACGCCATCGGCCCCGGGATCACCAAGAAGGACTGCGCACTCGTCGTCGACGGCTTCCTGAACGCGATCAAGCTCGCCCTCGCCCAGGGCGACAACATCGAGATCCGCGGCTTCGGCACGTTCAAAGTGCGTCGCCGCAAGACGCGCATGGCGCGCAATCCGAGGACCGGAGACTCGGTGAAGGTACCCCAGCGCTCCGTCCCGGTCTTCAAGCCCTCCAAGCATCTGCGCACGCGGGTCGAGCGCCTGGACGAGATCCGCACCTGATCACGGTCGCCCCGGCCACGCGCGCTCTTAACGTCTTGGCGCCGAGGGCGTCTAACGGTCGGTGAGGGACGAGGATCGGCAGGGCGCGGAGCCGTCCGACCTGGAGCTGGTCGAACGTGGCCGCTCCGGCGACGACGCGGCGCTCAGCACCCTGGCGAGACGGCACCACGAGGCCGCGTATCGCGTGGCTGTCGGCTTCGTCCGTGACGACGATGTGGCGCAAGACGTGGTGCAGGACGCGTTCGTGAAAGCATTCATGGCCCTCGGTGGCTTCCGGGCAGACGCAGCGTTCAGGACGTGGCTGCTCACCATCACCGCCAACGAAGCCAAGGGAGCGCTGAGGAGACAGGGGCGGCGAAAGGAGACCGCGCTCGAGGACGCGGAGGAGGTGCGGTCCGAAGAGGGTGGGCCAGCCCACGACACGATGGTGAGGGACGAGGCGGGGCGGGCGAGAAAAATGTTGGAGCAGTTGCCGGAGAAGCAGAGATTGTCAGTGACGCTGCGGATCGATGAGGGGCTGAGCTTCAAGGAGATCGGCGACGTCATCGGTTCGAGCGAGGGGGCGGCCAGGGTGAACTACTTCCACGGCATCCGCCGACTCAAGGAGTTGATGGAGCGTTGACGGAATGAGCGACGAGACGAGCGGGACCGCATGCGGTCAGATCCGGGAGCTGATCCCGGAGTACGCGAGTGGCGCGTTGAGTGCAGTCGCGCGTGCGCGCGTCGACACGCACGTGCGCGCCTGCGGCGACTGCGCCGCGGAGCTCGAGCTGGCCCAGATGCTCTTCGGCAGCCGAGCCGCGGTACCTCCGTCGCTGCTCGGCCGCATCGAAAGAGCGGTAGCCTCGGATCGGAGGACTCCGGCCCGCACCTGGTGGGGCCTTTCGGCCGCGGCGATCGCCGCGCTTGCGCTCGGCATCGGCATCACCTCCGACGGAGCTCCGACGTCGAGCACCGACGTGCCCGGCTACGCGTATGAGGCGCAGGAGGGCGAGATCTGGGTGAGTGACGACGGCTTCGTGGCCGGCGCCCCGGCGCTCGACGAGCTCAGCGACGAAGCGCTCGAGCAGCTGCTCGACGAGCTGACGATCGGCACCACCGGAGGTGCCGCATGAGGGTGCGGCTTCGCCGGTTGATCGTCGGCGTCGTCCTGCTGTTGGCCGCCAGCCCACTCGGGGCGAGCGCGCAGGGTGGAGCGCAGCGCAGGCCCTCGGGGGACCGTGCGCAGCTCGAGGAGCGCGTGCGCGCTCAGATGGGCCGTGTCATGCGCGAGCGTCTCGGTCTCACCGAGGAGCAAGCTACGCGCCTCTCCGAGGTGACGCAGGAATTCGAGGAAGAACGGCGCGAGATCTTCGCGCTCGAGCAGGCCACGCGGCGCCGCGTCCAGGCACTTCTGCTGGAGGGTGGGACCGACCAGGACGAAGCGCGGGAGCTGATCGCCCGCATGGGCGAGCTACGGGAGCGGGAGGCGAGGCTTTTCCGCGACGAGCAGGACACCCTTCTCGACGTGCTGACGCCCGTGCAGGTGCTGCGCCTGCAAGAGCTGCGGCAGGACCTCGGGCAGCGCATCCGGGCCCTCGGTGGCCGGGACGGCCAGCCGCCCGGCGGGGCAGGCGGGCGGGGCTCGGGGCGGGACGGGCGCACCAATGGCGGGCCCCCGGGAAGACGGGGCGGTCCGCCCGGCGGCGGTCCCGGTATCTGAACGGCGCTCGATGGGTATCGGGGCCAGACTCGAATCGTTGACGGCCCCGTCGGGGCCGGTTCATTTGTGGTCGACTGAGCGATCCCACCTCTTCGGCGCGTCGGTGTCCGTCCAAGCCCTCTTCTTCGCTGCCTACCGCGACCTGCTCGGAACGTCCAAGCTGGACGTGCTACTCCCCGAGGGCGCGACGGTAGCCGATCTCGTGCGGGAGCTGCGCGGCCGGGGCGCACCGTTCAGCGCCCTGCCGAGGGAGCCGGCCGTGGCGGTGAATCGCACCTATGCGGATCCGGGCGATACGCTGCGCGCCGGTGACGAGGTGGCGTTCATTCCTCCCGTGGCGGGCGGCTGAGATGGTCCAGGCGTCGGTGGTGAGCCGGGTGATCGATTCCGCGGAGGTGCTTGGCCGTGTCGGCGCCGCGGAGGATGGAGCCGTCCTCTTGTTCCTGGGCACGGTGCGGAACCACGCGGGGGGCGAGCCGGTCGAGGGGATGACCTACGAGGCTTACGAGAGCATGGCCACCCCCGTGCTGGCGCAGATCGCGCACGAGGCGGCCGGCCGGCTGGGCACGGATCGCGTGGTCGTGGTGCACCGCGTGGGCGAGCTCGCCATCGGGGACGTCTCCGTGGCGATCGCCGTATCGAGTCCGCATCGCGCGCAGGCCTACGACGCATCGCGCTACGTCATCGAGGAGATCAAGAAGCGGCTCCCAGTGTGGAAGCGCGAGCACTATACGAGCGGCCGCTCCGAGTGGGTCGAGGGCGTGCAGCCGGGTCGTGCCCCTGCGTCGTCGGGTGCGGAAGGGCGGGCGTCGTGATCGACCAATTCGGGCGCACCGTCCAGTACCTCCGGGTCTCGATCACGGACAAGTGCAACTTGCGGTGCGTGTACTGCATGCCGATGGAGGGGCTCCCCTGGCTCCCGCGGGAGGATCTGCTCACCTACGAGGAGATCGAGCAGATCATCCGCACGCTGGCACCCATGGGCCTCCAGCGCGTGCGCATCACGGGTGGTGAGCCGCTGGTCCGGCGCGACGTGCCCGAGCTCGCGCGCATGTTGGCCGCGGTTCCGGGGATCCGCGACCTGTCGCTCTCCACCAACGCCGTGCTGCTGGCCGACGAGGCGGACGCTTTGCGCACGGCCGGCATCCAGAGGTTGAACGTCTCGCTCGACTCGCTCAGGCCAGATCGCGTGGACGCGATTTCGCGCCGGCCGGGGTCGTACCCGAACATCATGGCGGGGCTCGACGCCGCCGAGCGGGTGGGCTTCGCTCCCATCAAGATCAACGTCGTGCTGATCCGAGGTCAGAACGAAGACGAGATCGAGGACTTCGCCGAGATCACCCGCGAGCGCCCCTGGCACGTCCGCTTCATCGAGATGATGCCGACGGGCGCGAACCTGGATCTCGCCGCGAAGCAGTTCGTGTCGTGCACCGAGGCGCTCGAGCGCGTGCGCGCCATCGCCGACCTCGAGCCCGTGGCGGGACCGTTCGGCAACGGCCCGGCACGCTACTATCAATTCCGCGGCGCACCCGGGACCATCGGTGTGATCACGCCGATGAGCCACAACTACTGCGACCGCTGCAACCGCATGCGCCTCACCGCCGACGGGCAGCTGCGGCCGTGCCTCTTCGGGCACATCCAGACCAACTTGCGCGATCCGCTCCGCGCCGGCCGAGACATCCGGCCCCTCATCGACGAGACGCTGCGGATCAAGCCGGAGCGCCACTATCTGATCCAGGGAAGCACGCTGGGCTCCGGGGGTCTGGTGGCGCTGTCGCAGACGGGCGGGTAGCGGGCTCGCACAGGGCAGGGTCGGGCAGTAGACCGACGTCCGGGTGTCGCTTACACTCCTGCCCGTGCTTCCTCGCGGCGGCGCTCGTCAACGGCATCCACTCTCGCGCGGCACTCATTCATGCTCAAGAAGATCACCGTGGTCGGCGGCGGCAACGTCGGCGCCACCTGCTCCCAGCTGCTCGCCCTGAAGGAGCTGGCCCAGGAAGTCATTCTCGTGGACGTCGTCGAGGGCGTGCCGCAGGGGAAGGGGCTCGACCAATGGGAGAGTGCACCCATCGAGGGGTTCGACTCCCGTGTGAAGGGCGCGAACGACTACGAGTCGTCCGCGGGCTCGGAGATCTTCATCGTCACGGCCGGCATCGCGCGTAAGCCGGGCATGAGCCGGGACGACCTGCTCAAGACCAACGCGGGCATCATCCGGTCGGTGAGCTCCGAGATCAAGCGCGTCGCCCCCAAGTCGATCATCATCATGGTGACCAACCCGCTCGACGTCATGGCGCAGGTCGCCTTGGAGACGACCGGGTTCCCGCGCGAGCGCGTGATCGGCATGGCGGGCGTGCTCGATACGGCGCGCTACCGCTCGTTCATCGCGCTCGAGCTGAACGTGAGCATCGAGGACATCCAGTCCCTGGTTCTCGGCGGACACGGCGACACCATGGTTCCGCTCGCCAGCTACACGTCCGTGAGCGGCATCCCGCTCGCGCAGCTCATGAAGCAGGACCGCATCGACGCGCTCGTCGATCGCGCGCGCAAGGGCGGCGGCGAGATCGTCGCGCTGCTCAAGACCGGGAGCGCGTACTACGCGCCCGCCGCGGCCGCGGTGCAGATGGCCGAGGCGATCGCCAAGAACAAGCGCCGCATCCTCCCGTGCGCCGCTTGGCTGCAGGGCGAGTACGGCATGAAGGACCTCTTCCTGGGCGTCCCGGTCCTGCTCGGCGAGAAGGGCATGGAGAGGATCGTGGAGGTGGAGCTGAGCGCGTCCGAGAAGGCGGCGCTCGCGGCGAGCGCCCAGGCCGTGCGCACCACCGTGGCCGAGCTCAAGGCGCTCGGCTAGGCTAGTCGCGGTCGCGCGGGCGCGACCGTTGACGACCGCGGGGCCACGTTGCGAGACTGTGGCCCCGAAATTGGGGTGTAGCTCAATTGGCAGAGCGCCTGGCTGTTAACCAGGAGGTTGCAGGTTCGAGACCTGCCGCCCCAGTGAAGTTCCGACGAGGCCCCGCGGCTCGGTAGCCGCCGGGGCCTTTTCGCATCCAGCGAGCTGCAGCAGCGAGCGCCTCTCGCGGGCACGGATGATGCTCGCCCTCGGTTCCGGATTGAACCGGAGGTGAACATGAGACTCGCCGAAACCAGTTACGACAATACGCTGACCGGTTGCTGCGGGACGGTGGATGAGGCCCGGTGGGACGAGCAGCGTGTCACATGGCATGACAAGCTGTTCCTGCGGGACCACGTCAGGTCGTTCCTGCACGTTCCGTTGAACTTCGGGGCGGTCATGCGCCGCGATCACGCTGCCGTCGAGGCGGCCGCGGCCTATCCGGAGGAGCCGATCTGGCTCACCGACGAGGTGTCCCCGTGGGGGAGCGACTTCTTCATGGCCACCGATCGGGAGGTCCCCGGTGCTCGCATGGAGCGGCTCTCGGGCACGTTCCTCACCAAGGTCTTCGAGGGGCCGTTCCGCGACGCGGGCAAGTGGGTTCAGCAGATGGGGACATACGTACGCACCCAGGGCGAGGAAGCGAAGCGGATGTCCTTCTTCTATCCGACGTGTCCGAAGTGCGCCCGGCGGCTAGGGAAGAACCAGGTGGTTCTCTTTGCGCAGGTGGATTGACGCGGAGGGTGCTCGGCCGCCGTGGCACGGTCGGGGCGGGCTTCTCTGGGGCAAGGTCCTCGCTTGGACGGACAGGTTGTCCCATGGGGGAGACGTAGTGCCCCGCCAGGCCAAACGACGTAGGCCCGGCGCTTCCAACCCCGGGCGCGGGTCCGCGAAGATAAGGCGGGACGGTGATTGCCGAGTCCATGACGCGTAACCTATGTTAGCCGCGAACCCTCCTCGACAGGCCTTCGTCCACAGACAGAAGGAGAGCGACATGCGTATTGCAAACGCGGTCTTCACGCTCGCCGTTGCCCTTGCCGCGGCAGGTCCGCTGCGGGCACAGCAGACGGCGCTCACCGGGAGGATCACCAGTGAGTCGGGCGAGGTGGTGGACAACGCGGACGTCACCGTTCTGGGAGCACCGCAGCCTACGTCGACGCTCAGCAACGCCCAAGGTCTTTACCGTGTGGTCGTTCCGGGAGGAACCTACGACATCGTCGTGCAACGGATTGGTTATGCGCAACGCCGCTTCGACAACGTGAACGTTCTGGCGGGGCAGACCACGACACTCGACATCATCCTTCCGACTCAAGCGGAAGAGTTGGATGCCGTCCAGGTCAGCGTCGACCGCGGAGACGCCGCGCGCGTGAGCCAGGCGGTCCAAACCGTGCACGTGGTGGATGCTATCGAGATCTCGGAGCGTCCCGCCCCATCGCTCATGGAACACATCCGCACGGCACCCGGCGTGGACGTGATCCAGCACGGCCTCCAGGCTTCCAACGTCGTCGTGCGGGGCTTCAACAACATCTTCTCCGGCGCGCTGCGCATGCTGTCCGATCATCGCCTAGCCGGCGTGCCGTCTCTGCGCGTGAACCTGATGCATTTCATCCAGACCACGCAGGAGGACGTCGAGCGGATGGAGGTGGTGCTCGGGCCGGGCTCGGCGCTCTATGGACCGAACACCGCGAATGGCGTCGTGCACATCCTCACCAAGTCGCCGCTCACGAGCCAGGGAACCACGATGACGCTCGGCAGTGGTGAGCAGGCGTCGTTCATGGGCAACTTCCGTTCGGCCTGGCTCCTCACTCCCGACTTCGGATTCAAGGTCTCGGGCCAATACCTGAAGGGTGACGAGTGGTTCTACGTGGACGCGGCCGAGGACTCCGCACGCGTCCGTCCGGACAAAGAGTCGCGCAGGGCGTCGTGCGTGGCCGACAAGACGATTCGGGGACTGTCGACCGTCGAGGCCAACGCCGTATGCGATCGAGTAGGCATTCGCGACTATGACATCGAGCGGTGGTCGGGCGAGCTGCGAGCCGACTGGCGCTTCGCCGAGGACGGCACCTTGGTTGCGACGTACGGCCGCACGGACGCGAGCGGCATCGAGCTCACGGGGCTCGGGGCGGGACAGGCCGAGAACTGGATCTCCGAGTTCTATCAGGCGCGGGTGAACTTCGGGAGGCTCTTCGCGCAGGGGTACTACAACACGAGCGATGCCGGCGGCACCTACCTGCTCCGCGACGGCATGCCCCTCACCGACCAGTCCGGTCTCTGGGTGGGGCAGATCCAACACGGAATCGGGCTGGCGGATGGGAGGCAGGACTTCACCTACGGGTTCGACTACTTCGCGACCCGTCCCCAGACAGCGGGCTCGATCAACGGCACGTACGAGGACGTCGACGAGTTCAACGAGTGGGGCGTCTACATGCAGTCGAAGACGCAGCTCACCGAGCAGCTCGATCTGATCTTGGCCGGCCGACTCGACGACCACTCGCTGCTTGCGGACCAGGTCTTCTCGCCCAGGGCGGGCCTCGTCTACCGGCCGCTCGAGGGGCACAGTTTCCGGGCCAGCTTCAATCGTGCCTTCAACACGCCGTCGAGCCTCAACTACTTCCTCGACATCTCGGGCGGGCGCGCCCCCACCATCGGGCCCCTGGGGTACGGCGTACGCGCATATGGTACCGGCAGAGATGGCTGGTCGCTCCAGCCGGGTGGTGGAGACCCGCAGATCCGCTCGCCCTGGATCACCGCGTCCGGCGCGTATCCCATCGTGCCTGCGCCGCCGCCGTGTGCGCTCTGGCCCGCAGCGGTCGGCGTACTCCAGGCGCAGGGGGCGATCACGGCGCCGACCGCAGCGCTGCTCAGAAGCTTCTGCCCGACGCCGGCGACGGCCTCCGGCATCAGCTGGATGCTCACCGATCCGTCAACCTCTGCGCAGCAGCCGCTCGTCGGTGCCCAGCTCCAAGACGTCGAGCCGATCGAGGAGAACTACACGCAGACGATCGAGCTCGGCTGGACGGGGCTGTTCGCCAACCGACTGCAAGTCACGGCGGACGTGTTCCGCATGGAGAAGAACAACTTCGTGTCGCCGCTGCTCGTGCAGACGCCGCTGCTCACCATGAATGGCCCGCAGGTGGGCGCCTTCATTCAGGGGCCGTACGCTGCGGTGCGGGTGCCCCAGCTCATGGGGACGGGCCTGACGCTCGCCCAGGCGACGGCGCAGGTGACGGCCGAGGTGACCGCGCTCGCGACCGGACTCGCCAGGCTACCGCTCGGCGTCGTGGCATCGAGTGACGTCGCCGGTAGCACGCGGCCCGAGCTGATCGTCTCGTACCGGAACGTCGTCGAGGACCTCGAGCTGTGGGGCGCCGACGTCGCCTTCGAGTTCTTCCTGAACGACGAGGTGACGCTGTCGGGCTCGGCGTCTCACCTGACGGAGAGCTACTTCACGTCGCCCGGTCAGGCCCCGATCGCGCTGAACTCACCCGAGTGGAAGGGCTCGCTCGGTATCGCCTACCGGAACCTGACGCAGGGGCTCACGGGCGGTCTGCGCTGGCGTTTCCAGAGCGAGTTCCCGGCCGAGTCA
>VGVR01000040.1 GCA_016873995.1 Gemmatimonadota bacterium | reverse complement strand
CACCAAGCCGCACTCGAAGTCGCCCACAACCGAAACGACCAACGTTTCGGCGAGGAGCGGGTCGTTGAGGGCGTCTTCCGTCGCCGAGCCCGGCAGGTCTACGTCGAGAAGGCCCGAGCACGCGCCGAGGGTTACGGCAAACAGCCCGACCTGGGCGGCGCGGGCGAAGCGCCCGCGCAGACCCACTTGGGTTCCGGAGTTCTTGGTCATAGTCGTCATGGCTCGTTGTCTCCGGTTAGAAGGTCACGCCGAGACGGATCGTCCACTGCGGGATGGGCGGCCAACCACCGCCGTCCTCTCCGCCGAAGATGTACTCGCCACGCGTCACCTCGGAGTCGGAGATCGGCTCGGGATACTTGAGCCGCGAGTCACCTGCGTTCGCCTGCTGCAGCCACAGGCGGAATGCGTTCCTGACGCCCACGCGGAGATTCGCCGAGCTCGCCCCGATCCTTCCCGTCACCCACTCGGGCAGGTCGTAGCTTGCCGAGACCTCCCGGATCTTGATGAATCCGCCCTTGTGGTAGCCCAACCCGTTGCGGCTGATCTGAACGTACGCCATGCCGATCGGGTCGTCCTGAACCCAAATGAGCTTGGTGCTCGGGTGGCTGGTATACCGCGCGGTCGCGTAGTCCGCGGCCACCCAGTGCCCCCACTGCGCATCGAAGTTGGCGGCCAGCCGGATGTTGTCGAACAACGTGATCGTGGGCGTCACGTTCACGATGCGGCTCGGGTCCGTGGGGCCCCACACCACCTGCGGCGCCTGGTCGCACGGCAGGTCGCCTCCGCCGATCTCCAGGCCCTTCAGGCCGGTCCCGGCGTCGCACATGATGTTCGTCACGGCGCCCTGGGTGCCGCTCACGAACTGCGCGGACTTGACGTACAGGTCCGACGCGGCCGCAATCGGGAAGCCCTCGATGTGTGCCCTGGAGCGCCCCTCTTGGATGCGCTGGATGCCACCCATGTCGTCGATGCGGTTGCCCTGGGTCGTGAACGCGACGTCGAGGTCGACGCGCGCGGGACCCTCGGGGATCGCCGCGATGCTGAGGGTCGTCTCCGTCCCCCAGTTGCTGGTCTGGCCGATGTTCACGAACTGGACGCCGCCGGCGAACGCGCCGGCGATCCCCGGCCACTCGGAGGGCGGAATCGTGCGGCCGATGATCGCGTCCTTCGTCTTGCGCGTGTAGTACGTGAAGCTCCCGCTGACCCTGCCCTCGAGGACGGAGGCATCGAAGCCCACCTCGAGCTCCTCGCCCACCTCCGGGCCGAGGTCAGGGTTGCCGTATTGGAAGGGCGTCAAGATCGGCGCGCTCGCCGGACCCGTCTCAGGAGTGAACAACCGGCTCGCCGCAAACGTGTCGGGCTGCTTACCCGCACGCCCCCAAGCGCCGCGGAGGCGCATCTGGTCGACCCAATCGACGTCCCAGAACGATTCCTCGTGCAGCACCCAGGTTGCGCTCACCTTCGGGTAGACGGCCGCCGAATAGTTCTTGCCGAACGCGCTGTTGTCGTCCCCGCGGACGGCGGCGGTCAAGAAGATGCGGTTCTCCCAGTCGAGCTGCTCCTGCACGTAGAGTCCCAGGGTCGTGTTCTCGAGGAACGACTCCGTGCCGGAGCGAACGGACGCCGCGGTTACCGTGGAAAGCGCCGGAACCGCGAAGCTCTGCCCCGTCGCACCGCTCCGCCGCTCGGACTTGCTGTAGTACTGGATACCGTAGGAGGTCGCCGTGCCGAGCCGATCCTCCATGAGCCGCACCGTCGCCGTGCCGGAGAAATCCGCGGTATAGACGGGCGCATCGAGCGTGGCGACCGACTTGTTTCCTTCGACGCCGTTGGTGCCCCACCAGAAGTTCAAGCCTTGCTTGCGGGTGTACGTCTCCTCGCGCTCGTAGACCTGATCGACGCCGAGCGTCAGGCGGTGGCTCAACCATTCAGTGAGGTTGATGTTGGTCTGGAGGCTCCAGGTGCTCCGCTTGGAGTCGTTGGTGTGGAGGAACCGATCCTCGTTGTAGCGCTCCGGACCGCCGTCGCGCCACCCTCTCTTGTTGGGCCCGGTGCACGCCGCCTGGGCACCCGTAATCGTCGTGTAGAACGTGCCGTTGAAATTGTCGCCGCAGGTGGCGGTGCTACCGTCGGCGTTGAAGAAGCTCGTCGGGATGCCGCCCCAGCCGTACTCACCCGCCCAAAACGACTCCGGCGGCCGATTCACACCCTGGAAGTAGCCACCGCTGAGCTGGAGGTTGACGATATCGTTCGCCGTCACTCCGATGTTCGCCGTGACGGAGTTCCGCACGTCGGTGTTCCACGCGACGATGCCCTCCTGGTCGTTCCGATTCAGGCTGAACGAATAGCGGATGGCGTCGGTGCCGCCCCGGACGGACGCGCTGTAGCGCTGGACGAGCCCGTTCTGCCACGGGTACATGAAGCCGAGCTCGCGGTTACGCTCCGCGTAGTTGATCGAAATGAGGTTCCTCTCGCTCGCGCAGGGCGTGGTCGGGCAGAAGTTGGGCGAGGTGGGGTTCTTGTCCGGTGCCCACGAAACCCGGTTGTAGCCCGGCCAGCTCGTGGGCCAGTAGTTCTGTCCCATTTCGGTGCTGAATTCGAACACCGGCGCGCCGGCCTGGCCGCGCTTCGTGACGATCTGGATCACACCCGCGGAGGCTTCGGTGCCGTACAGCGTCGCCGCCGCCGGCCCCTTGATGATCTCGATGCTCTCGATCGTGTTCGGATCGAAGTCCGCCAAGCGGGACTGGTTCGAGAACCGGCCGACTTGCGTCCGGTTGTCGTTCATGCGCACGCCGTCGACGTAGATGATCGGGTCACCGGCCAGCGCCATGCTGGAGTGGCCGCGAATGCGAATCTTGGAGCCGCCGCCCGCGCTGGACGCCGGGATCAAGCTGACCCCTGGGGTACGGCCGATGAGCACGTCTTCCACCGTGGCGACCGGGGCCGTGGCCGTGATCTGATTCACAGCCACGTTCGCTACGACGTTTCCTACCGCGCGCCGCTGCGAGCCGCCCGCCGTGCCCGTGACGACGACTTCGTCGAGGGCGAGGGCTTCCTCGGAGAGCGTGAAGTTCTGCACCACCGTACCGCCCGCGGCGACGGTGACCGCCGCAGTCGCCACACGGAAGCCGATGCGCTCGACACTGAGCGTGTGGCTACCGGCGGGCACGTTGATCAGCGCGAAGCGGCCATTCGCTTGTGACAGAACGCCGATATCCAGCGTGCTGATGTAGATCTGGGCAGCCGAGATCGGCTGGCCATTCTGGGCGCTGGTGACGATACCAGTAACCGTTCCGGTCTGCGCAGCCAGAGGTGCGGCGAGCAGCACGCCGACCAAAGCCAATGCAGTCAGGAGGGTTCCGCCACGGTACGAATCGAACGACGGTAGGGACATCGGAGGCACTCCGTGAAGTGGGACTACCAATTTACTGCCCACGGGCTACACACCAACGGCGTGCGCCCGCAACCTAGACTCCTAAGAAAGCCAAACGCCCCGATGAGCGGGTCGTAATATCCAGGTGCCCTCGTCGATCCGGCCTCAGCCGAGCGGACTGCGGCCGCCCCCCAACTGTTTGTCGCCGCGTGGACAATAAGGGGGGGCTCCCCCGATTCGCGCAAGTGGCCCGGTCCGGGGGGGGTTCCGCCCTGCTCCAGGGCGTCCGGGCGAAGCCGACCCGAGCCGCCGCCATCACTTCTTGCTCTTGCGCAGGCCGCTCCCAGGAACGTCGGGATCTTCGTCGTCGCCAGCCAATCCGCGGGCGGTCTCGAAGACCGCCACGAAGAGCAGCAGCGCCCCGGGAGGTACGAGGAGAATGCCGAGCCCGGGGTCGCCCCCATGGATGCGCAGGCCGCCGAGGAAGAACCCGAGCGGCATGAGCGCCAGCGAGCCCAGAAGGCACCGCGATGCACGACGGCGCGCTTCCACCCTCCACCCGCCTGCAACCCTGGACGTCAACCCGAAGGCCACGTTGACCAGAGACAGGAGCGTGCCATGCGCATGGGCGAGCGTCCACATGAGCCGGCGTGTGCTGTTCGACACGTCGAGGTACAGTCCGACCTTGAACCCACTCAAGGCTTCGAGCACCAGGCCCAGCGTCAGGAAGACCAGCAGTGCCCACCACCCGACGCGCAGGTGGAGGCGCGCGACAGCCAGGGTTCCCGAGCGTTCGTCGGGCACGGCCTCGGATGGCGCCTCCGACCTCGGGCTCATTCGCGAATCGTCAGCGGTCGATGGTTTCGGACGGCGAGCAGCCTCCTCCACTGATCGAGGTCGACCTCCCCCGGGGCCGTCATGAGCAACGCTGCGTCGACACGGCTGCCGGGTGCGGCCCGCCAGCGCGCGAGGGCGCGATCTGCGCTCGCAGCGAGCGCGCCGTCTGAACCCGTGAAGTCGTAGGCGAACTCGCCGAAGCCGGCGAAGGTCGTGAGCGAGCCGTGGGCCACGTGGCGGGTCGCGGCGTATGGATCGGTCAGCAGCTGAGCGAGATAGGGTACTTGCCACGTGTCGCCCGAAGCCTCTCGTGCGGGACGCCAACCCATGTGCCAGGCGACGACCGCCCGCTGCGCCGCATCCCCCCGGAGGGCCCACAAGGCCGACGCGGCTATACGCCGCTCGTCTTCTCCGAGCTGCACGGGGGGTCGTCCGTACCACTCACTCAGGTACTGAGCGCTCCACTCGAGCGTGCGATCCAGATGACAGAGGTTACATGCATTCGGCCGACCGCTCCGGACGGATGCCTCGACATCGGGACTGTCGATCCGGTGGCTACGCATCGCCGAGAAGGGCCCGTAGGTGGTATGGGGCATGTGGCAGTTCATGCAGTCGCTTCCCGACGAACCCGTCTCATGCCGCGTGTGACCCGTGTCCACGTCGTACTCTCGGTGACACCCTACGCACCCCTGATTCCCGGCGTGGCCGGGGTCGAGCTGGGTATCCGCGGTTTCGTACGCGTGCATCGAATGGCACGATAGGCACGTGAGCCCGTCGGGGCCCGCGTGGGTCGAGCCGAGAAGGCCGTTGTACTCGCGCCCGGCGATCCGGATCGTTCCGTCGGGCCAGTAGCGGCCCTCGAGAGCGAGAGGGTCGTCTTCTACTATCGCGCGGAGTAGCGTGTCCGTACCGGCGTCCTCGTAGGCGAAGACCCTGCGCATCGGGGACAGTTCGCCACCGGGGAGAAACGCGATTCCCTCCCGAAGATATGCGGCCTGGTCGGCCCACTCGCCGAAGCTGTGACACTGGGCGCACACCTCGTTGGCGCGCAGCGGCTCCAGCTTCGCCGGGTTGACGATGGTCGGGTCCGGAGGATCGTCGCCTCGAGCGAGGCGCAGATAGCGCAGGTATCGCCGGATGGGAGAGCGGTAGTGCTCGACGTGTCTCTCCGCGGGACCGTGGCAGGCCTCGCAGGCGATCCCGAGCTCGGCGGAGCGCGTGTCGAAGGTGGCCTCGGCCTCCGAGAACCGGGGCTCCGTACCGACCGAATGGCACTGCGAGCAGTTGGCGTTCCAGCGAGCGCTCGCGCCAGGTGCATCCACGTCTCGAGGCGGCGTCAGAAACGACAGCCGATTGGGCACCCAGCGGGCCGTCTCCACGAGCCATGCCCAAGGCACCTCGATGAGCGCGCCGTCGTCAGGCCCGAGTGAGGCGTTTTCCGGGCGTCGAATCCAGTAGTTCTGGATATGGTGCGATCCCGTCGTCATGACCACCCGGACCTCGATCTCCGGCGGCACCTCCGGCCAACTCTCGTCCAGGGCGCGCATGAGCCAGACCGGTTGGTCGAACCAGAGGGGATCCGGCATCCGAATCCAGAACTCGTCGCCGCGGCGCTCCAACCTCCAGCGGAAGCCCCCGTCCTCCAGGACCACGTCGAAGGTTCCGAGCACCGACTCGGGCGTCGCGGCCTGGGTCATCTTGCGGTGGTACGACTCCCGCCAGCTGTCGTACTGGTCGGGGTGGCAGGACTGACAGGTGTCCGATGTCGTGAATCCGCGCGAGCTCGCGGGGCCCGGTAGCGCCTCGGCGAGCTCGACGTCGACATGGGGACGCCAGAGCACGGCGGTGGCTGCGGCGATGCCCACGCAGGCGACCAAGAGAGTGATGTCGGAACCGCGAAGCGCCATGAGCACGCCGTGGGTGCGTGATCCTCGAATTCGGGCACATCGGTGCCCATGCCGGACCGAACATACTTACCGCTGGTCCGTTTCGCGCTGGGCGGATGGCCCACGTGACCGGGCTCGCTCAGGTGTGACCACACGGTAGCAGCGGTGTTTGACTGTCGCGCTGGACACGCCCCACTTTAGCCACGACTGACGGCGGTCGAACGCCGCCAGCTGCCAACCTGGAGAGTCGTCATGAGAGCCTTCGCGAGCCTCGCCTTCGCGCCCTTGGGTTTGGTCGAGGAGCCATGACCACTCTCGATCGCCGCCACTTCGTTTCCGTTCTGGGAGCTGGTCCGCTGGCGGACGCAGCATACGCAGGCGCCTCGGGCTCGTCCGTCCAGCCACAGCGGCGCCGGAGCAGACGAGCGCAGGAGGTCGTGCGCGTCGGCATCATCGGAGCCGGCGCAAACGTCCAGGACGTGCATATCCCCGGGCTCCGGGGCGTTCCGGGTTGCGAGATCCTGGCCGTCGCGAACCGCAGTCTGTCCTCCAGCCGGGCGGTGACCGAACGCTTCGGAATTCCCCGACCCTATGCGCACTGGGGCGAGCTGCTGGACGACGAGGACATCGACGCCGTCCTGATCGGCACGTGGCCGTACATGCACAGGACGCTGACGCTCGAGGCCCTGGCGCGGGGCAAGCACGTGCTCTGCCAGGCGCGCATGGCGAACAATGCCCGCGAGGCGCACGACATGCTCGAGGCGTCCCGGCGCGAGCCCGACCTCGTCTGCCAGCTGGTGCCGACGTCGACGAGCTACGTGATCGACAACGTGCTGAAGCGACTCATCGGCGAGGGAGCCGTGGGAGAGGTCTTGTCCGTGGAAATCCAGCGCGTAGGTCGCGCGTTCCCGGACTTCCAGGGCGAGCTCGACTGGCGCCACGATATCGAATTCAGCGGCTACAACGCGCTCAACGTGGGCTCGACCTACGAATCCATGATGCGCTGGCTCGGGCGGGGCAGTCGGGTAGTGGCCATGGCCAAGACCCACGTCCCCTATCGACGCAACGCCGCGGGGCAGCCGGCCTCCGTCGGCATCCCCGACCACTTCGACATCCTCTACGAGCTCGCGAACGGCGCCCAGGTGCACATGCGCATGAGCGAGACCTGCGGCCTTTCGTCCGGGAACCAGACGTGGATCCACGGCTCGGAGGGCACGATCCATGTGGACGCGAGCCAGAGCATCTCTGCGGGACGTCGCGGCGACTCGCGGCTGAGCCCCGTCGCGAACCCCCCGGGGAGCCAGGCCCGTTATCGCGTCGAGGAGGAGTTCGTCAACGCGATCCGTGGGGAGGAAGAGGTCTCGCAGCTGACCTTCGAGGCCGGCGCGCACTACATGGAGTTCACTGAAGCTGTGCACCTGAGCGCGAGGAGCGGCCAAGCCGTGCACCTGCCGCTCGCCATGTGACGATGCGTTCCTCGCGCGCTGCCGCTTGGGGCCTGGGAGCGGTTGGGGCGGCCGTGGCGATGGTCGCGGCCCCCGCCGGCTCGCGCGGAATACGCGACGCTAGGGCGCTGACATCCGCCGAAGGCCGGTCGGGCGAGTAGTTGCCCCACGGAAGCACCCTGGCGATCGTGGGGTACGAACGCCAGTCCGTCAGAGTCCTGCCCCGACCTGAGCAAGAATGATCCCCGCCCGCAGACGCAGCGTTGTTCTCTTCATCGGCCTCCTGGGCGCGTTGTCGAGCCCTCGCCCCGGAGCGTCGCAGGCGACGCCCGACCACGCCGCCGTGCTCGAGCGCCAGCACCCCGAGTTGTTCGACCTGCTTCTCCGCATCGAGCGGGCCCACGGCCTCATGTTCGGCGGCCTCGCCAAAGAAGGCGACGCGGTACGGGCTTCGGCCGACACGCTGCCCACTTTCGGATTCGAGCTCGACATGGTCGAGCGGCTCACGGCGTTGGTGAGTGCTCCGGGGAGGGGTGAGGAGGTCGCAGCAGAAGCAGAGGCCGGCTTCGAGGTACTCGGCAAGCGCGGGGCCGCGATCATCACGCGCGCGAACGCCTTCCACCGCGAGGTCCTCGGCATTTTGGCCGACCCCGCCATCCCGACCTTCGCGGCGCGGCGGGCCGTGGTCGAAGAGGCGGTGCGTCGATACCTCAGCGAGCCGAGCATCGCCGTGCCGGGTGCGCCGAAGGACATGGACGTCCTCTACGACCACTCGCAGGCGCTGGCGTTCCGGACCGGATACGCAGACTTGGATGGCCTCATCTGGGCAGGCTACTGGCTCAAGCTCGCTGCTACTGAGCCGCTCACCGACATCGCGGACCCGGTTCGGCGAGCCGAGGGACTCGATACGGTGATGACGCGCTATCAGGCGAAGCTCAGCTACGGCGACCCTCCCCAGTTCTTCCCCAGCGAGCTGCCGATGGCGCCCGCGATCGCCCCAGGCACGATCTTCCTCAGCCCGGAAGCCGCCATGATCTGGGACAACGTCAGCATGATGCAGGAAGTGCTGGCGGATATCCTGGCGTCGCCGCGGGTGACCGACGTACGGGGAGCCATCGAACTGACCCTCGACCACTTCACCGACCCCAACTACGACATGCAGGACCAGGGGTACTGGGAAATCATGGCGCTCCGGCACGGGATCTTCTTCCAGGGCGGATATCCCCTCACGCTCATGACGGAGAGCGAGCTGAACGTGGGCGGCCACGCGGCCCACCTGAGCGGAGGCGGCGCCCCCATCATCGGGGGCATGCCCGGATGATGCTTCCGTCGCGCCGACCAGCGGCGATCCTCGCCGCGGCGTCGGTGGCCGGGCTGTACGGGTGCGGCGGAGGCGAGGGAGCCGACCTCGCGCCGCCCGCCACGTTTCAGGACGTCGCGTTCGATACGCTCTTCGAGGTAGGCGCCGCAGAGGGCGAAGCGTGGCAGGTCTTCGGGGGAATCTGGGACGTGGAGGCGGCGCCGGACGGGCATTTCGCCGTACTCGACCTCGAAGCACCCGCCGTCCACGTCTACGACGAGCGCGGCGCACATGTGGGCTCCGTCGAGGCGGCAGGGCTCGACGAGGGTGCGCTGGACCGCCCCAATGGGCTCGCTTGGGGCGGCACGGGGAACCTGCTCGTGTGGGACCCCGGCAGCTCGTGGATCTCGCGCTTTTCGGTGGACGACCGCGGCGGCAGCGTGGACTTCGTAGACCGTGCGCGCGCGTTCGCGTTCGGCGAGACCGGATTCTGCGCCGCGGGGGAGCGGATCTACCTGAGCTACTGGCAGGACGGCTCCGTGGTTCACGAGATCGGGGCCGAAGGCACGGTCCGCTCGTTCGGCGCCGCACCCGCGGTCGCCGGCATCGAGACACTCGGCCCCGAGCTGCAGGAGATCGCTATCGAGGAGCTCACTCCCTCCGGCCTCCTCTGCACGCCGTCTGGCGTGCTCGACGTCAGCTTCATGCAGTCGACCATCCGCCTCCACGACCTCGACGGCCGCGAGCTCTGGTCGCACCCGCTCGCAGACTTCACGCCCATCGTCGTATACACGCCCGACGGCATGGGGCTCGGGCGCGCGTTCGACGAGAACGATGGCTCGCACCTACTTCGCTCCGTGGTCGCCTGGGGCGACGACATGGCGCTCGTGCAGCACGAGCTCCGCACGCGCGAGGTCCCCGAAGAGGGTGAGGTCGAGGTCTTCGAGTCGCGGCTCGTCCGCCTCTCGGACGGCGCCGAGCTCGACCGTACGCGCGACCTGCCCCTCATCCTGGCCGCGCAGGGCTCGAGGTTCTACATGGTGCAGAAGGCACCCTTCCCGAAGGTGGTAGTGGTGGAGCTGGCGCAGTAGCGATGCGCCACCCTCACCTGAGGAGTTCCGGCACGCTGGGCGCGCTGCTCATCGGCCTCCTCCTGACCGGGTGTGCCTCCGACCAGGGAGCCCAGGACGCGGAGCGGCCTTCGTTCGCCTTCTCCGGCACCGTGGAGCGCGTGGACTCCGCGGCTCGCACGGTCAGCGTCACGAACGAAGACGTTCCAGGGTGGATGGCTCCGATGACGATGAGCTACGCGGTGGACCCTGCCGCTGTGCTCGACCAGCTCACCCCCGGCGTCCGGGTGCGGGCCACCGTGTACGGCGGCGACTTCAGCACATTGTACGGCGTGGAGGTCGTGCCGTAGCGAGCCGGTGCGTACGAATCTGTGAGGCGAGCGCCCCCGGACCCGTTCCTTCGGAATGGGTGCCCCGAGGCCCCTGGTCCCCGCCCCGCCAAGCCACAAAAAGCCAAACGGGCGACCCGTGTCCGGGCCGCCCGCCTGTGCTACTGCCTACCGTCTCGACTAGTCCAGGTCCAGGAAGTCGTCGTCGTCGTCCGCGCTCGGCGCAGCCACCATGCCCGGCACCAGCTCCCCGGGGCCCGTGAGCGGGATGATCTCCTCGTCGTAGTACGACTGCTCGACCATGAACTCGACCTGCTGGTATCGGTGAATACCGGTACCGGCCGGGATCAGGTGGCCGATGATGATGTTCTCCTTCAGCCCGATGAGGTCGTCCCGGGCACCGCGCACCGCGGCATCCGTGAGCACTCTCGTGGTCTCTTGGAAGGACGCGGCCGAGATGAACGACTCGGTCGTGAGGCTCGCCTTGGTGATCCCGAGGAGCAGTGGCTCGGAGCGCGCCGGCTTCTGCTTCTCCACGATCGCCTTCTGGTTCGTCTCGCGGAACGCGGTGCGGTCGACGTTCTCGCCCTCGAGCAAGTCGGTGTCGCCGGCGTCGGTGATGCGCACTTTCTGCAGCATCTGCCGCACGATCACGCCGATGTGCTTGTCGTTGATCTTCACGCCCTGCAGTCGGTAGACCTCCTGGATCTCGTTCAGGAGGTACTCCTGCACAGCTCGCGGACCCTTGATGGCCAGGATGTCGTGCGGATTGATCGGACCCTCGGAGAGGCGATCGCCCGCGCGCACCTTGTCGCCTGCGTGCACGCGCATGTGCTTGCCGACCGGTACGTCGTAGGTGCGCGAGTCGCCCGTCTCCGGGACGATGTGCACCTGGCGCTTGCCGCGCTTGATGTCGCCGAAGCTGACCTCGCCGTCGATCTCGGTGATGACCGCGGGATCCTTCGGGCGACGTGCCTCGAAGAGCTCTGCCACGCGGGGGAGACCGCCGGTAATGTCGCGGGTCTTGTACACCTCTCGGCTGATCTTCGCGATCGTGTCGCCGAGCCTCACCGCGTCGCCGTGCCGCACGGTGAGCTGCGCGCCGACGGGGATGATGAACTCCTTCAGCTTCTCGCGCTTCTTCGTGTCCTTCCGGATCTGGATCGTGGGATGGAGCTTCTTCTCACGGTCCTCGATGATGGTCATCTGCCGGCGACCCGTGGACTCGTCGAGCTCCTCGCGCATCGTCTGCTCTTCGACGATGTCGACGAACTCGATGACGCCCTCAGCGTCGGCAACCACCGGCTCGGAGTAGGGATCCCAGCTGAAGAGCAAGTCGCCGGACTCGATGGTCTGACCCTCCGTCACCGCCAGCGTCGCGCCGTACGGCACCGCCAAGCGGCTCCGAATCGCGCCTTCCGGCGTCTTGAGCAGGATTTGACCCTCGCGTGACGTGACCACGCGCTCCTCGTTCGGCGTCACCACGCTCGTGACGCGCTCGAGGCCGACCACGCCGTCGATCTTCGACTTACGCTGGGTCTGCGCCGCGATGCGCGCCGCGGTGCCACCGATGTGGAAGGTACGGAGCGTCAGCTGCGTGCCCGGCTCGCCGATCGACTGCGCCGCGAGAATGCCGACCGCTTCGCCGATGTCCACCATCTTCATGGTGGCGAGGTTGCGGCCGTAGCACATCTCGCAGAGCCCGCGCTTGGCCTCGCACGTGAGCACCGAGCGGATGCGAGCCATCTGCAGCCCCGCGTCCTCGATGGCGTCGGCGGTGTCCTCGTCGATCATGGTGCCCGCCTCGACCAGTCTCTCACCGTCGATCGGGTCGTAGATGTCCTCGAGCGCCACGTTGCCGACGATGCGGTCCGCCAGCGGCTCGATGATGTCCTCGCCTTCCTTCAGCGCGGTCATCTCGAGGCCGAGAATCGTGCCGCAGTCGTCCACCGTGATGACGACGTCCTGAGCGACGTCGACGAGCCGGCGCGTCAAGTAGCCTGCGTCGGCCGTCTTGAGCGCGGTGTCGGCCAGACCCTTACGGGCACCGTGCGTGGAGATGAAGTACTCCACCACCGTGAGGCCCTCGCGGAAGTTCGACTTGATCGGGCTTTCGATGATCTCGCCGATACCGCCGGTGAGCTTCTTCTGCGGCTTGGCCATCAGTCCGCGCATCCCCGCCAGCTGACGCATCTGGTCGCGGTTACCGCGCGCGCCAGACGTCATCATCATGTAGACCGGGTTGAAGCCGTCCTTCGACCGCTCCAGGTGGGTCACCATGGCGTCCGCGACGTCGTTGTTCGCGTGCGTCCAGGTGTCGATCACTTTGTTGTAGCGCTCGCCGTTGGAGATGAAGCCGCTGGCGTACGCCTTCTGGAAGCGCGTCACCTGCTCTTCGGCATCCTTCAGGATGTCGGACTTCTCCTCCGGCACCTCGAGGTCGTCGATGCCCACGCTGATGCCACCCATGGTGGCGTAGCGGAAGCCGAAGTCCTTGAGCGCGTCGAGGAACTGCGTCGTGCGACCGAGGCCCGTGAGCTTGAAGCACTCGAACGCGAGGTCACCCAACTCCTTCTTGCCGAACGTGCGGTTGAGGAAGCCGAGTTCGTCGGGAACGATCGAATTGAAGAGCACGCGCCCGGCGGTCGTGCGGTACCACTGGCCGGCCTGCGCCTCCTCGCCTTCCTCGGCATCAACGATCTGTTTCGGCGCCCAGAAGAAGACGGGGGTGTGGAACGCGAGCAGCTCCTGCGCGAGCGCCATCTCCATCTCGCCGAACGTCGAGAAGCGCGGAGCCCCCTGGTAGACCTTCGCGAGCTCCTCGTCTGCTTTATCCCTACGGCTCTTCGGAGCCTTCGCGTCGTTCACGACCTTCTCGAGGTCGGTGAGCTTCAGGCCGTTGTTGGTCAGGTAGTAGGCGCCGATGACCATGTCCTGCGTGGGCGCGGCGACCGGGCGTCCGTTCGACGGCAGCAGAATGTTGTTCGAAGACAGCATGAGCACACGCGCCTCGAGCTGCGCCTCGTAAGAGAGCGGCAGGTGCACGGCCATCTGGTCGCCGTCGAAGTCCGCGTTGAACGCCGCACACACGAGCGGGTGCACCCGGATCGCCTTCCCTTCCACCAGCACCGGCTCGAACGCCTGAATGCCCAGGCGGTGCAGCGTCGGGGCACGGTTCAACAGGACCGGGTGGTCCTTGATGATGTCCTCGAGGACCTCGTAGACCTTGGGGTCCGCGCGCTCCACGATCTTCTTGGCGCGCTTGACCGTCTCGGCCTCGCCGCGCTTCTCCAGCTCGTGGATGATGAACGGCTTGAAGAGCTCGACGGCCATCGCCTTCGGCAGACCGCACTGGTGCAGCTTGAGCTCGGGGCCGACGACGATGACCGAACGGCCCGAGTAGTCCACGCGCTTGCCGAGCAGGTTCTGACGGAAACGGCCCTGCTTGCCCTTCAGCATGTCACTGAGCGACTTGAGCGGACGCTTGCCGCGACCGCGGATCGCCTTGGAGCGGCGGCCGTTGTCGAAGAGCGCGTCGACGGCCTCCTGGAGCATCCTCTTCTCGTTCCGGAGGATGACCTCGGGGGCGCGCATGTCGATCAGCTTCTTCAACCGGTTGTTCCGGTTGATGACCCGACGATAGAGATCGTTCAGGTCGGACGTCGCGAAGCGGCCACCGTCGAGCGGCACCAGCGGGCGCAGGTCCGGCGGAATGACCGGGATGACGTCGAGGATCATCCAGTCGGGCTTGTTGCGCGTCTCCAGCGTCGGGCCCGACGTGCGCAGAGCGTCCACGACCTTGAGCCTCTTCAGCTTCTTCTTCTTCCGGTGCTGCGACGTCTCGCTCGCGATCTCGGAACGCAGCCACTCCGCGAGGCGGTCGAGACCACGGCCGTCCGCGTTGCGGTCCTGGATCTTCTTCTTCTCGGGGTTGTCGAGGAGCTTCAGCAGTGTGCGCGCGGCCTCGGCGCCGATCTCCGCCTTGAACTCCTCGTCCCCTTCTTCGCGTGCCTTCACGCGCAGGTCGTAGTACTCATCCTCGTCGAGCAGGTCCTGGAACTCCACCTCCTGCTTGCCTGGTTTCGTCACGACGTAGGCTGCGTAGTAGATGACCTTCTCCAGGTCGCGCAGCGTCATGCCGAGCAGATAGCCTAGTTGGCTCGGCAGCGTCTTGAAGAACCAGATGTGCGCCACCGGCACCGCGAGCTCGATGTGGCCCATGCGCTCGCGCCGCACCTTCGACAGCGTCACTTCGACGCCGCAGCGGTCGCACACGTGCCCGCGGAAGCGAATGCGCTTGAACTTGCCGCAGTGGCACTCCCAGTCCTTCACCGGCCCGAAGATGCGCTCGCAGAACAGACCGTCGCGCTCGGGCTTGAATGAGCGGTAGTTGATCGTCTCCGGCTTGATCACCTCACCGAACGACCAGGACCGGATCTCCTCCGGCGATGCAACCCGAACCTGGATGTACTCGAAGTCGGCCGCGCGCTGCTCACTGGTCCTTGGGAAGTCGATCATCTCTCTACTCCTCCTCGCCCAGCGTGACGCTGAGCCCGAGAGCCTGTAGTTCCTTGACCAGCACGTTGAACGACTCCGGGATGCCCGGCTTCGGCAGGTTCTCACCCTTCACGATCGCCTCGTACACCTTCGAGCGACCCTGCACGTCGTCGGACTTCACGGTCAGAATCTCCTGCAGGGTGTGCGCCGCGCCGTACGCTTCCAGCGCCCACACCTCCATCTCTCCGAACCTCTGGCCACCGAACTGCGCCTTCCCGGCGAGCGGCTGCTGCGTGACGAGCGAGTACGGTCCGATCGAGCGCGCGTGGATCTTGTCGTCGACCAGGTGAGAGAGCTTGAGCATGTAGATCGCGCCCACCGTCACCGGGAAGTCGAAGCGGCGCCCGCTGCGTCCGTCACGCAGCCAGATCTTGCCGTTCGGCAAGATCTCGGCGTGCTCGAGCAGCTCCACGACAGCGTCGTCGAGCCCGGTCTTCACCACCGAGCGGCCCTTCAGCTTGTGGATCGCCGGGAACAGGCTCGCAGCAGACTCGCCCTTCCGTTCCGCGATCTCCTCCGCAGCGGTCACCAAGAACCCGACCAGCTTCGCGAAGAACTTCTCCTGCGTCTTGTCGAGGTCGAGCCCCATGTAGGCGTCGAGAGACTGACCGATGCCGCTGGTGTGCGTCACCGGTGAGTGCCCGTTGCCCGAGCCGTTGCTGCTACCACCCGCCATGACCACCGGTAGCTCCACGGCAGCCTTGGTGAGCGCCTCGAGCTCACGCAAGTCCTTCGGCGGCTTGGCCTTCAGCGCGAGTGCGACGCTCGCCCAGTGCAGTCCCGCGACCTTCAGGAGCGCGCCGACCTCGTTCTCGGTCGCTCCCTGGAAGACGGGCGTCTTGGCCTCGAAGCCGAGCACGTGACCGCACCAACCGAGGTGCGTCTCGAGAATCTGACCGACGTTCATGCGCGACGGCACGCCCAGCGGGTTGAGCACGATCTCGACTGGCGTTCCGTCCGGGAGGAACGGCATGTCCTCCTCGGGCGCGATGCGCGCGATGATGCCCTTGTTTCCGTGGCGTCCCGCCATCTTGTCGCCCACGGAGATCTTCCGCTTCTCGGCGACGTAGACCTTCACGAGCTGCACCACGCCCGGCGGCAGCTCGTCCGGCTGGAAGACCTTGTCGATCCGCTCTTCGGTCCTCTCCTTGACGCGCTGCGTGCGGCGCGCCGCCTCGTCGATCACGCGGCGGATCCGCTCGCTCGCCTCCTTGTTCTGCAGCTTCAGCGTGGTGAGATCCACCTTCTTGAACTGGATCCCATCGATCTGCTCTTGCGTGAGCTTGGTGCCTTCCTCGAGCAACGGCTCGACGGTGCCCTTCTTCAGCATGAGCGCGATCGTCTGCTTCTGCAGGATCGTGCGCAGCTCCTCGTCCCGCGCATCCGAGATGCGCTGGATCTCTTCGCGCTCCATGGCGCGCAAGTCGCCGATCTTCGCGCCGTGCTCCTTCTCCAGGAGCGGATCGTCGATGCGGCGCGAGAAGATCTTCACGGCGATGATCGTGCCGGTCATTCCCGGGGGCACGCGCAGCGAAGAGTCCTTCACGTCCTTCGCCTTCTCGCCGAAGATCGCGGTGAGCAGCTTCTCCTCGGGCGACAGCTCGGTCTCACCCTTCGGCGTGATCTTCCCGACCAGGATGTCACCGGCCTTCACGCGGGCGCCCACACGCACGATGCCGAGCTCGTCGAGATCCACGAGGCTCTCTTCAGCCACGTTCGGGATCTCTCGTGTGATCTCCTCCATGCCGCGCTTCGTGTCGCGCACGTGGAGCTCGAGCTCCTGGATGTGGATCGACGTGAAGACATCGTCCTTCACCAGCTTCTCGCTGAGGACGATGGCGTCCTCGAAGTTGGATCCGTACCAGGGCATGAACGCCACCACCACGTTGCGCCCGAGCGCGAGCTCACCCGCGTCGGTGCTCGGACCGTCGGCGATGATGTCGCCCGGCTGCACCGGCTCGCCCACCTTCACGAGCGGCCGCTGGTTGATGGCCGTGTCCTGGTTCGTCCGCCAGAACTTCTTCAGCCGATAGCGGTCGAACTGCGCGAGCTTGGCGAGGGGCTGATCGCCCTTGCCGGCGGATCCGGACCCCGTATCGACCACGATCTCGTCGGCGGTGACGCGCACCACCGCACCGCCCCGCCGCGCCGTGATGACCGCACCCGAGTCGGAAGCCACCTTCGCCTCGAGCCCAGTGCCCACGAGCGGAGCATCCGTGTAGAGAAGTGGGACCGCCTGCCGCTGCATGTTCGAGCCCATGAGCGCGCGGTTGGCGTCGTCGTGCTCCAGGAACGGGATGAGCGCGGCGGCGACGGAGACCAGCTGGTCGGGCGCCACGTCCATGTAGTCGATGTCCGACGGCTTCAGCAGCGGGAAGTCACCTTTCTCGCGGCACAGCACGAACTCGTTGACGAAGTTGCCCTTCTCGTCGAGCACGGCGTTCGCCTGCGCGATGCGGGACTCCTCCTCCTCGTTCGCGGACAGCCACTCGATCTGATCGGTGACGCGCCCCTTGTTCACCTTGCGGTACGGCGTCTCGACGAAGCCGAGGTCGTTGATCCGCGAGTACGTCGTCAGCGACGTGATCAGGCCGATGTTCGGACCTTCCGGCGTCTCGATCGGGCACATGCGCCCGTAGTGCGAGTAGTGCACGTCGCGGACCTCGAAGCCCGCGCGCTCGCGCGTGAGGCCGCCCGGCCCGAGGGCCGACAGGCGCCGCTTGTTCGTGAGCTCGGCCAGCGGGTTCGTCTGGTCCATGAACTGGCTGAGCTGGCTCGATCCGAAGAACGCCTGGATGACCGCGGAGACCGTGCGCGCGTTCACCAGGTCGTCGATGTTGATCTTCTCCGGGCCGGTGTTGATCGACATGCGCTCCTTCACCAGGCGCGCCATGCGCGACAGACCCACGCTGAACTGGTTGGCGATCAACTCACCGACCGTGCGCACCCGGCGGTTGCCCAGGTGGTCGATGTCGTCGGTGTAGCCCCGACCCTCGTTCAGCTCGATCAGGTGCCCGATGATGGAGACGAAGTCCTGCTTGGTGAGAACCGTCTCGCTCCTGGGCGTGTCGAGTCCGAGCCGCTGGTTGATCTTGTAGCGGCCCACCCGTCCCAGGTCGTAGCGCTTCGGGCTGAAGAAGACCCGCTCGAGCGCCGCGCGCGCCGTCTCGACGTTGGGCGCGTCCCCCGGACGCAGCAGCGAGTAGATGGCGTTGAGCGCGTCTCCCTCGTCCTGCGTGGGGTCCTTCTTCAGCGTGTTCTTGATGAGCGGGCTCTCGCCGCGCGCGGCCTGACGGTCGCTCTTGTAGACCTTGATCTTCTTCACGCCGAGCCGCTCGAGGATGTCCATGACCTCGTCGACGATTTCCTCGCCGTTGTCGATGAGGACCTCACCCGTCTCGGGGTCGACGAACTCCTCGGCGATGACCCTCCCCTCGATCTCCGCGCGCTTGGCGGCGTCGAGCTTGCCGAGCTTGAGCTCCGCCACTTCGTAGTAGAGTCGATAGATCTCAGCGTCCGTGCCGTACCCGAGCGCGCGCAGCAGCGCGGTCGCGGGGAACTTCTTCTTCTTGTCGATGTGGACGTAGCAGATGTCGTTGATGTCGAGTGTGAACTCGACCCACGATCCCCTGAACGGGATGATGCGCGCGCTGTAGAGCTTCGTTCCGTTCGGGTGGATCGTCTCCTCGAACACCACGCCCGGAGAGCGGTGCAGCTGGCTCACGACCACGCGCTCCGCGCCGTTCACTATGAACGTGCCGAGCTCGGTGATGAGCGGCAGGTCGCCGAGGTAGACTTCCTTCTCGATGATGTCCTGAGGCCGCCGATCCTCGAGAGGGATGATCGGCTTCTTCTTCTTGGGCTTCGGCTTCGGCGGCGCCGTGGGATCGAGGTTCTCCTCCTCCTCCGGCGGACGCTCCCAGACGATGAGCCGCAGGGTCGCCTTCACGGGCGCCGCGTACGTCATGTCGCGCTCGATGCACTCCTCGACCGAGTACTTCGGCTCGCCGAGCGAGGTCGACACGTACTCGAGCGTGAAGTGCTCGTTCATGTCCGAGATCGGGAAGATCTCCGCGAATACGCGATCCAGGCCGAAGTCCCACTGCTCCTCGGGATTCGACTGGATCAGCTTGTCGAACGACTGGAGCTGGACGTCCAGAAGGTTCGGCATCGGCATGACCGACGGGAGCTTGGCGAAGCTCAACATCGGCCGATTGTCTTTACGAAGTTCCAACGTGCGTCCCCCTTACGAGCTCACCCGGGCGAGGGGCGAGAGCGCGTCACGAGTTCCGATGAATGCAAAGAGAACGGCTCCGTCGGTCGCCGCGCACTCTCTGCGCGGCGACCGTGCGGCAAAGCCGTACTGGCCGGAGCCTTCGCGCGGCAGAACCGCGCGCCCTGGCGTACGCCGTCCGGTCACGGAGGCGATTCGACTCGGGCTCCGTTACTTTACGACGATGGTGGCGCCAACTTCCTCGAGCTTGGTCTTCATGTCGGCCGCCTCGGCCTTCGAAGCGCCCTCCTTCACGGTGCCAGGAGCACCGTCTACGAGGTCCTTGGCTTCCTTGAGGCCAAGGCCCGTCAGCTCGCGGACGACCTTGATCACCTGGATCTTCTTGTCGCCCACGGCCTGGAGGACCACGTCGAACTCCTCCTTCTCGGCCACGGCCTCAGCCGCTGCCGCGCCGCCGCCCCCGCCACCCGCGACGGCCACCGGAGCAGCCATAGCGGTGACGTTGAACTTGGTCTTGAAGGCATCCACGAACTCGGAGAGCTCGAGCACGGTCATCCCGCCGATGGTTTCGAGGAGCTCCTCGTGTTTCGTCGCCATGTCTGTCATTCCTCCTGATGGTTCACCCGCTGATGTACTCGAAATTGTCCCGCGACTACACTTCACTTCGTCACTTCACGTCGCTTCGCCTCAGCCCGCCTGCTCGCGCTCGTTCTTCAGAGCCTCGAGGAGTCCAGCCATCTCCTGCACCTTCGCCTCCAGCGCCCAGGCCAGCTGAGCGATCGGAGCCTGCATGGCGCCAGCCAGCTCGGCGAGCAGCTGTTCGCGCGGTGGTAGGCTCGCAAGGCGTGCAACCTGCGTGGCATCAATGATCTTCCGGTCCATGACGCCGACCTTCACCGCGGGCCGTTGCTCGTGCTCTTTCGCGAAGTCCGAGAGCGCCTTCGCCGTGGCCACCACGTCCTCGTAGCCGAACACCACCCCCGTCGGACCCTCGAGCTTGCCCGACACGTCCGGCATGCCCGGCAGCGACTCGAATGCCTTCTGCGCGAGCCGGTTCTTCACCACCACGTACTCGGCCCCGGACGCCCTCAGCGAGCGCCGGAGCTTCGTCATCGCCTGCACATTCAGCCCGTGGAAGTCCGTGAGATACAGCGCGGGAGCGCGTTCCATGCGCTCCTTCAGCTCTGCGACCAGAGTCTCCTTTTCGGCGCGTTCCATGGTCCCTCCTAAGCCTTGCGATAGAGGTTGGGATCGATGGCAACGCCGGGGCCCATCGTGCTCGACACCGTGACGCTCCGGAGGTAGGTACCCTTCGCGCCCGCCGGCTTGGAGCGCACGATCTGATCCATGAACGCGCCCAGGTTCTCGGCCAGCTGGGTCTCCGAGAAGGAGACCCTGCCGATCTGTCCGTGCACGTTGCCCTGCTTGTCGACGCGGAACTCGATCTTACCGGACTTGATCTCCTTCACTGCCTTGGCGACGTCGAAGGTCACCGTGCCCGCCTTCGGCGTCGGCATCAGGCCGCGTGGGCCGAGCAGACGCCCGAGCGGCCCGACCTTTCCCATCAGGTCGGGAGTGGCCACGCAAACGTCGAAGTCGAGCCAGCCGCCCTGGATCTTCGCGATCATGTCGACGCCGACGAAGTCGGCGCCGGCATCGCGAGCTTCCTGCTCCTTGGGGCCCTGCGCGATCACGAGCACGCGCACCGACTTACCAGTCCCGTGCGGGAGGACGACAGTGCCGCGCACGAGCTGATCGGCCTGGCGGGGATCGACGCCGAGTCGAGCGGCCACGTCGACCGTCTCGTCGAACTTCGCGAACGAGAGCGACTTGACCAGCTTCACCGCCTCGTCCGGGGCGAACTTCGCGCCCGCGGGCAAACCGGCGCGGGCCGCCGCGTACTTCTTACTTGTCCTGGACATTCTCAACCGAGCCGATTCGTGTACCCTCCCACCGCTGACGGCTCACAGCCGGTGGTACGGGCCGGGGCTCGCGGCCCCGTTGGGTCCTGCGTCCTACCTGTCTACTCCACTACAACGACGCCCATCGAGCGCGCCGTACCCGCAATCATGCGGACAGCGGACTCGAGGTTCGTCGTGTTCAAGTCGGGCATCTTCGTCTTGGCAATCTCTTCGAGCTGCTTGCGGGTGATCTGTCCGACCTTCTCGCGGTTCGGCGCACCCGAGCCCTTCGGGATGTTCAGCGTCTTCCGGATCAGCACGGACGCCGGAGGCGTCTTGGTGATGAACGTGAAGGAGCGGTCGGCGTAGACGGTGATCTCGACCGGGATCGTGAGTCCCAGCTTGTCCTGCGTCTTCGCGTTGAACTGCTTGCAGAACTCCATGATGTTGACGCCGTGCTGTCCCAGCGCGGGACCCACGGGAGGCGCCGGATTGGCCTGCCCCCCCGGCACATGGAGTTTGATGAAGCCTGTGACCTTACGCGCCATACTTCGCCTCTTCTGCCTAGTAGCCCTTCAGATCCGTGAAGTCCAGCTCGACCGACGTCGGCCGACCGAACAGAGAGACCTCGACTTCCACCTTCCCCTTTTCGTGGTAGACTTCCTGCACCGTACCGCTGAAGTCGGTGAAAGGACCCTTCGTGACCTCGACCACCTGTCCGAGGTGGAAGGGGATCTCCTCCTTCGCCTCGTCCTCCGTCTCCACTTCGACACCCAGGATCTTGTTGATCTCTTCTTCGCGTAGCGGCTGCGGCGCCTTCCCGGAGCCGACGAATTTGATCACGCCCTGGATGTTGTTGATGACGTGCTGCGTACGCTCGTTCAGGAGCATCTGCACGAGCACGTATCCGGGATAAAGCCGCCGGGTCACCGTGACCCGCTTCCCGTTCCGGATCTCCACCACTTCTTGCGTCGGCACCAAAGCCTGCAGGATGTACCGCTGCTCCTGATCCGCGGCCTCTTCTTCGATCCGCCTCTGGATCAGCTTCTGGACCTTGTTCTCGTGGCCCGAGTAGGTCTGCACCGCGTACCAATGGGTACCGGCAATGGTCTCTGCCGTCACGCGCCGAACAGTCCCATGAAGGTCCGCAGCAGGAACGACACCGTCGAGTCCATCAGCCAGATCACCAACGAGATCGCGATCGTGAACACGATGACGACCAGGGTCGCGTTCCGGAGCTGATCGCGATCCGGCCACGTGACCTTGGTGAGCTCTTCCCAGCATTCGGCCAGGAAGGTCTGCGCGCCCTTGACCCGCTCGAGAGCCGTCATCGCCTACTTGGTTTCCTTGTGCTTCGTGTGCGTCCGGCAGCGTCTGCAGTACTTCTTGAACTCCACGCGCTCCGGGTGCAGGCGCTTGTTCTTCGTCTTGTTGTAGTTCCGTTCCTCGCACTGCTGGCACGCGAGGATCACTTTGTCGCGCATCTTTGTTTCTCCGACTGTGCCGATCTCTTAGTGGCTCGGGGCCGCAGACCCGACCCCTACTCCTCCTCAGCCGCTCGGCCGCTGAGTCACTCCACTTCTTCCAACTCTTTCCGCGTGCCTCGCTCTGCTGCTACGCGCAGCAGAGCGTCGTCGGAGCAGGGGCCGGGTCCGCGGCCCCGCCATTCGCTCCGTCCAGCCGTTTCCTTGCGCGGTAGAACCACCGCCCTTCTTGTCGCGCGATCTCGGGCTTCGTGCCCGAGATCATTCACTTCTATGTCTACTGGAGAGAGGCGTGGGTCTCGGCGATGAGGAGGCTCGGCGAGGGGACTTGGTCGGCCCCTCGC
>VGVR01000039.1:12500-26960 GCA_016873995.1 Gemmatimonadota bacterium | reverse complement strand
GACTTCAGGACGGCGCTCATCCAGGTGCTCGAGCTGCTGGAGGAGAACCACGGCGCAGTCGCCGGGACGGTCACGCTCCTGGACGAGCAGACCGGCGAGCTTCGGATCGAGGCGGCGACGGGCATCCCCTGGCAAGCCCAGCGGCGGGCCAAGTTCAAGATTGGGGAGGGCGTGACGGGGAGGGTGGTCGAGAGCGGCCGACCCGTGGTCGTTCCGCGGGTGAGCCAGGAGCCGCTCTTCCTGGACCGAACCGACGTTTGGAAGGGGGGCGGCCATGATGAGCTGAGCTTTGTGTCGATGCCGATCACGGTGGACGGTAAGACGAAGGGAAGCCTGGGCGTCACCTACCCCTTCGAGTCGGAGCGGGCGTTCGAGCCGGAGGTGGAGTTTCTCGGGGTCGTCTCCTCGATGATCGGGCAGTCCGTCCGGGTGCACACCCTGGTCGAGACGGAGCGGAAGCGCCTTCTCACCGAGAACGACCAGCTCCGCCAGGAGCTCCGGGAGCGCTACGACTTCCGCAACATCATCGGCAACAGTCGGCAGATGCGGGACGTCTACCAGGCCATCGCCCAAGTGGCGGGGAGTCCCACCACGGTCATGATCCGCGGGGAATCCGGCACGGGCAAGGAGATGGTGGCGCACGCCATCCACTACAACTCCCCGCGCGCCGAAGGCCCCTTCGTGAAAGTGAACTGCGGGGCCCTGCCGGACACGCTCATCGAGTCGGAGCTGTTTGGGTACGAGCCCGGCGCCTTCACGGATGCCAGGGAGCGGAAGAAGGGTCGCTTCGAGCTCGCGGACGGAGGTACGCTCTTCCTGGACGAAGTCGGTGAGCTTTCACCTTCGACTCAGGTGAAGCTCCTCAGAGCGTTGCAGGAGAAGGAGTTCGAGCGCCTAGGCGGGGTGCAGCCCATCAGCGTGGACGTGCGCTTGATCGCTGCCACGAATCGCGACCTCGAGAACGCGATGAGGCAGGGTAAGTTCCGCGAGGACTTGTACTACCGCCTGAACGTCTTCAGCATTTTCATGCCCGCGCTCCGGGACAGGAAGCCCGACATCCTCCTGCTGGCGGACCACTTCGTCGAGAAGTACGCCTCGGTGCTCGGGAAGCGTGTCCGGCGCATTTCGACCCCTGCCATCGACATGCTGATGGCCTACCACTGGCCCGGCAACGTCCGCGAGCTGGAGAACTGCATCGAGCGGGCGGTGCTCGTCTGCCAGGGTGCTGTTCTGCACGGGCATGACCTCCCCCCGACGCTCCAGACGGCCCAGGTTTCCGACACCCTGCCGGAGGCATCACTCGAGTCCATGGTGGGCGCCTATGAGCGCGACCTCATCCTCGACAGCCTCAAGAACGCCCGGGGCAATAAGGCGGAGGCCGCTCGGTTACTCCAAACCACCTCGCGGATCGTCGGCTACAAGCTGCAGAAGTACGGAATCGACCCGAAGCGCTATCGCGGCACCCGCCTGAGCTGAGCGCCTCGACATGGGTGGTTCCTACAGTTCTGTAGGAACATCCATCGCAGCGTACGATTTCGTAGCGCAGCTCCCGACTCGCGCTGCGGGTCGCGTTGTCCTCGCAAGTGCCTGCAGGAGAACAAGTTGCGACGCGGCCCGTCCAGCCGGGAAGCGCTTGTTCGGATTGGTACGAGCCTTGCTCTAGCGTCGTGTCGGTGGCCGCGGGCGGACCGCGGCGAACTCACGACTCAAAGGACATTCTATGGCGCACACCATACGGCCGAGCCGGGCCGGCGGGGGGCGTTGGCCTCTCCTCAGCGGAGCGATCCGTCTCGCTCTCCCCGGCCTCCTCCTTCTCGCGGCTCCCGGATTGGCTAGCGCACAGGAGGCGGCAGCGATCAACGGCGCAGACACGGCGTGGATGCTGATCTCGACCGCGCTCGTTTTGTTCATGACGGCCGGCCTGGCGTTTTTCTACGGCGGTTTGGTGCCTTCGAAGAACGTGCTGAACACGATGATGATGAGCTTCATCGCGTTCGGGTTCGGCGGGTTGCTCTGGGCGGTCGTCGGCTATTCGATCGCGTTCGGCGGAAGTAGCCCCTACATCGGCGATGTGTCGATGGCGTTCTTGAGCGGGGTCGGCCTGGAGGCGTCCGGCACGATCCCGCACATACTCTTCATGGCGTATCAGGGGACGTTCGCCATCATCACCGCGGCGCTCATCTCGGGCGCCATCATCGGGCGCATGAAGTTCGGGGCGTACGTCGCGTTCATCTCGATCTGGGGGTTGGTCGTGTACGCCCCCGTCGCGCACTGGGTGTGGAACGCGAACGGCTGGGCGTTCCAGATGGCGGCCCTCGACTTCGCGGGTGGAGCGGTGGTCCACGTCAACGCCGGTGCGGCCGCCTTGGCGGCGGCTATCGTTCTCGGTCCGCGAGCCGACTACCACCGGCGCGCGATGCTGCCCCACAACGTGCCGTTCGTCCTGCTGGGCGCGGGCATCCTCTGGTTCGGCTGGATGGGCTTCAACGGTGGCAGCGCCCTCAGCTCGGGCACGCTGTCGGCGCTGGGCGTGGTCAACACGCTCGTGGCTCCGGCGGCCACCCTCGTGGTGTGGTCGTTACTCGACGTGATCTTCGCGAAGCACATGACCGCCGTGGGTGCGGCAACCGGGATCGTGGTCGGTTTGGTGGCGGTCACGCCCGCGGCCGGGTTCGTGTCGCCGATGTCGGCGATGGCGATCGGCGCCATCGCGGCGTTCCCGAGCTTCTTCGTGCTCCGGTGGCGGGCGAAGTCACGCCTCGACGACTCCCTCGACGTCTTCGCAGCGCACGGCATTGGCGGGATCACGGGCGCGTTGCTCACCGGCGTCTTCGCCACCACGGCGCTCAACGCCGCGGGTCAGGACGGGCTGCTGTACGGCAACCCTGGTCAGGTGGTGAAGCAGCTGATCGTCGTGGCGGTGGTGTTCGTCTATAGCGCCGTCCTGACCGTGGTGATCCTGAAGATCGTGCAGGCGGTGGCCGGTCTGCGGCCCGCTGGGGATCTCGAACGGAAGGGCATGGATGTCCTCGCGCACAGCGAGGAGGCCTACGCCTCGGGTGAAGGCGCGATCCTGATCCAGGACGAAGAGCTGAACGGGAGTGCGGTGAAGTAGACCCGTTCGGGCTACTTGGCACACGAGAATCTCAATCAAAGGACACGACCATGAAGCTGATCAAGGCGATCATACGCCCCGAGAAGCTCAGCGACGTCTTGAGGGCGCTCTACCAGGCTGAGGTCAGGGGGCTTACGGTGACCCGTGTGCATGGACACGGGGGTGAGACCGAAGCCGTGGAGACGTACCGCGGCATGTCGGTGAAGATGGAGCTCGTCGAGAAGGTGGTGCTGGACATCGGGGTCTCCGAGCCGTTCGTCGACGTCACCGTGAAGGCGGTGATGAACGCGGCGCGCACGGGTGAGGTGGGCGACGGGAAGATCTTCGTGCTCCCCGTCGAGGCGGTGCATCGGATCCGGACGGCCGAGCGGGACACGGCGGCCGTCACGCCGGTGGCGTCCTGACGGTCACACATCAATTGGACATCCAAGGAGACATATCAACATGAGGAAGCTGACTTCGTTCGCCCTCGCCGCCGCGGTGCTCTTTCCGGCAGGCGTCGCCGCGCAGGCTACCTTGACGGCGAACGTGGGCTACATGAGCCAGTACTACTTCCGCGGCATCCTACAGAAGCCGTCGTCGGCGAGCGCGGGGCTCACCGTTGCGTCGAGCGACTTGTCTGCGGGAACGTGGGCCGCTGACGTCGGCAAAGGGTCGGAGGTCGACTTCTTCGCGAGCTACGCGATCCCGGTCGGCAGCGGCAACGTGAGCTTCGGAGGCACTGGGTACTTTTACACCGACGACTTCGACAACACCTACCTCGAGGGCAACTTCGGGGCCGCCTTCGGACCGATCTCGCTCGCCGGGGCGCTCGGTACGTACGACGACGGCAACGACACGAAGTACTTCTTCCTGAGCGTGACGGCTGCCCAGAACGGCCTCTTCGCCACCGCCGGCGCGCTCGGTTCCAACACCGGATTCGGCGACGCGCTCTCCGATGCATTCGACACGGACCTGGGCGGCCAGTACCTGCAGGCCGGGTACGGTTTCACCGCTGGCGAAATGGACTTCTCCGTCTCGGGTCTCTTGAACGACACGTACCTCAGCGATGAGGTGGACGGTGAGCTGACCCTGATCTTCCAGGCGTCGAAGACGTTCACCATCTCGGGTTCGTGACGTAGCGCACTTCTCCTAGTAGGTGGTCGGGGGGCGTCGGCGAGGCAAGGGTAAAGCCGGCGCCCCTCGGCTATTTCTGGTGGCCGACAGGGCGAGTGAGCGGAGATGGGCCGCCAGCCCGCGCGACCGCGGGTGCGGGGGGTCAGCCCGCTCTCGGCGCCGGGGAGATCATGGTCCTTTCCGCGAATCGACCCGCGGGCCACCGCTCCGGGGCCCGCGGGTCGTCAGCCTCCCCGACCTACGCGGCCAGCAGCGGCCGCACCACGAGGACCGGTAGTGTGGTCGACCTCAGCAGTTTGTCAGCCACGCTGCCCAGCATCGCGCGCTTGAGCCCACTGTAGCCGTGGGTAGCCAACGCGAGGAAGTCGGCACCGAGCTGGCTCGCAACCTCGGCGATTGCCGTTGCCGGGGACGTGGCCCAGGCCACGTGAATCCCGACGGTCACGCCTTCCAGACGGAGCGCACCGGCCGCGTCCTCGAGGTACCTCGCCGCTGCGTCCACGCCCACGTCCGTCGGCTGCCGTGCGCTCTCACCGACCACCGCCTTGGGCGCATGAGTGGACGGCTCCACGCGAACGAGCGTGACGCGCGCCCCGGTCATCCGGGCGAGCTCTGACACTGGGCCCAGGACGCTCTCGGCGAGCTTGGACCCGTCCAGCGCCACCAGGATGTGGCGAACCGCTGGGAAGCTGTCCGCCATCGCCACGTCGTCCGGTGGGTGGAGGACCAGCGTGGGGAGCGTGGCTCGCTGGATGATCTGGTCCGTGACGCTACCGAGCCAGAGGCGGCGTGCTCCCGACCGACCGTGGGATGTGATCACGATCATTTCACTTCCCACCCGGTCTGCATACTCGAGCAGCGCGTCCGCGACTTGGGTCCCATCGAGCACCTTCGCGTCAGCGACGGTTCCCTCACCCGTCAGCCGTGCCGCCAGCCCAGACATGTAGTCCTCTTCCTTGTCGCGCCGGAGCGCGTCGTACTCCGCCACGTTCGCGTGCTCGAACTGGAATGGCGTAGTGAAGAGGAGCTGGTCGGGCTCGTATGGCGTGTGCACATGGGCCAGGTGAACCGCGCCGCCCCCGGAACGTGCCAGCCTGCTCGCAAGCGGCAGGCTATGCTCACTGAAATCCGAGCCATCCAAGGGCACCATGAGCGACCTTAGCATCGCCGTACCCTCCTTTGTCCCCGCCGTGGGGGACCACAGAAACAGTTGATGTCAGGAAGGTATGAGGCGGGGGGGGGTGCCGGAGTCGGGCTTTCTCCCAAGGTCCTGTCGGGATGGTGATGAGATGGGCCGGCCAAGCTAGAATACGACGCTCGGTGCTGCCCACCTGTCGCTTCCAGGAGTTCGACATGCGCCTGTCCGCTTCCCTCGTCTGCCTCTCGGCCGCGCTCTCCTTGGGTCCGTTGGACGTGGACGCGCAGACGCCCACCGCCCTGTACGACCACGTGCACATGTCCGTACCCGACCCCCAGGCGGCGGCACGGTGGTATCACGACCACATCGGCGGTGAATGGGTCGACGGGCGCGACGATCGACTGCTGTTCGGCACCACCCGCATCATGTTCCTGAGGGGTCAGAACAAGCGCCCGAGCGCGGGGAGCGTCGTCGACCACCTCGGGTTCTCCTATCCGGATCTCGCCGCCAAGGTGGCCGAAGTGCAGGCCGCGGGCGCGACGGTCACGACGCCCCTGCGAGAGGTCGAAGGGCTCTTCAAGCTCGCCTTCGTCGACGATCCGCTCGGCACGCGACTCGAGCTGATCGAGGAGCCGCAGCATCTCGGCTTCCACCACGTGCACCTGCGCTCCCCGAACCCGGAAGGGATGCTCGCGTGGTACGAGAACATGTTCGGCGGGATCCGCATGCGCATGCGCGGCCGTCTGGACGGCATCCTCTATCCGGGCAACGTGTGGATCCTCGTACAGCGCGGGGAGAACTTCCCGAGCACCGAAGGCACCATCGACCACATCGGCTGGCGCTCACCGACCACGGACGGAATGGTCGCGCGGCTCACCGGCTTGGGCGCCCAGATGACGACCCAACCGCAGGATCTGACGCTCCCGAACGGCGTCATCCGCTTCTTCTACATCGCAGGCCCGGAAGGGGCGAGAGTGGAGCTCGTCCAGCGCCAGCCCGACATGAGGTGAGCGCGCTGCCGTGAAAGCACGGGGCTCGATCCGAGCCTGTCGGTTGGGGTCGTTCGGGGCCGCCGTGCTCACGGCAGCGGCGGCCCTGCCGGTCGGCGCTCAACCGGCTCCCGCGGGCCCCGTCTTTCGAGACGGTCAGGCGCAGGTGGTACCTGCCTTCGCCGACCCTCAGCGGTGGATCCGGCACGACCTTTGGGTCGAGACCGAGGTGGATTCGGACGGGGATGGGAGGCTCGACCGCGTGCACGTTGCGGTCACTCGGCAGGAGCAGACGGAGCGCGAAGGTATGCGGGTGCCCGTCGTCTATGAGACGAGCCCGTACTTCGCGGGCGTGGGCTCCGCTTCCGCGCAGTACTTCTGGGACGTTCGGCAGGAGCTCGGGGCACCGCCGCCTCCACGGGCGCGCATGCCGGACATTGCGCAGCGCAGCTTGCGCCCCGTGATCGCCAACTCCGAGGTCCGCGACTGGGTGCCGCGGGGGTTCGCGGTGGTGCACTCCGAGTCACCCGGCACTGGGCTCTCGCAGGGGTGCCCGACGATCGGGGGGCGCAACGAGAGCCTGGCGCCGAAGGCCGTCATCGACTGGCTGAACGGGAGAGCGCGGGGCTTCGACTCGCCGGCGGGGGACACGCCGGTCACGGCCTTTTGGTCGACCGGGCGTGTGGGGATGACGGGGACGTCATTCAACGGGACGCTCCCGCTCGCGGCTGCCACCACTGGGGTCGAGGGGCTGGAGGTCATCATCCCCGTGTCGGCGAACACGTCGTACTACCAGTACTACCGAGCCAACGGGCTGGTGCGCTCCCCGGGTGGGTACCTCGGCGAAGACGTCGACGTCCTCTTCGACTACATCAACAGCGGGGATCCGGCTCGCAGGGATCACTGCATTCGGACCGTGCGAGTCGGGGAGCTGGCGACGGGCCAAGATCGCCGCTCGGGCGATTACAACGAATTCTGGTCGGGTCGCGACTATGCCGCTGACCTCAGCGGAGTGCGTGCGCCGACGTTGCTCGCGCACGGGCTCGGCGACTGGAACGTGATGCCGGGCCACAGCATCCGTGTCTATGCGGCGCTCAGGGAGAACGGTGTGCCGGCACAGCTGTACCTGCACCAAGGGGGGCATGGCGGGCGCCCGCCTCTGGAGATGATGAACCGCTGGTTCACCCACTACCTCTACGGCGTCGAGAATGGAGTAGAGGCCGGCCCGCGGTCGTGGATCGTGCGGGAAGACGCGGCCGGCGGTGCTCCGACGTCGTACGCGGAGTATCCGCATCCAGATGCGGAGCGCGTGCGGCTGCGGGTGGGCATGGATGCGTCCGCGGTTGGACTCCTCAGCCCGGGTGGCGGCCTGCGACAGGGCCGAGAAGCGTTCACGGACGACGTGTCGTTCGGTGGAGCCGCGTTGGCTCGCGCGGACTCCAAGGAGCACCGCCTGCTGTACGCCACCTCCGAGCTCGCGCGCCCCGTGCATCTGTCGGGCACGCCGCGCGTCTCGATCCGACTCGCCTCGAGCCGGCCCGCGGCCAACCTCTCCGTTTGGCTGGTGATGCTCCCGTGGGTGGACGGCCCTGACCCGGATGCGAACGTCATCACGAGAGGCTGGGCAGACCCTCAGAACCACGACTCGCTCCAGAGCGGCCAGCCGCTGGTGCCCGGTCGCTTCTACGACGTCGCCTTCGACCTCGAGCCCGACGATCAGGTCATCCCTGCGGGACGACGCGTGGCCATGATGATCTTCTCGAGTGACCGAGAGTTCACGCTCTGGCCGCCCGCCGGGACGGAGCTGACCGTGGACATGGTCGGGACGTGGCTCGACCTCCCCGTGGTCGGTGGGGCGGGGGCGCTGGAGTCGGCACTCCGCTGAGTCACGAGCGGGGGCGCGACTTCGTCCGTTGGGCGGCGGGCGCGTCGCCCGGGCGTTGATGCCCTGACGAGTCGGGTCTAACCTTCGGGTTCTCGCGGACTTCCGTGACCCTGCTCGTAGGAGGCTGACGTGGTTCACTCGACTTCCAGGACCTGGCTGGCTGCGGCCGCTGCGCTCGCGCTCGCGTCGCCGCTTTCGGCGCAGTCCCGCGTCTACGGCAGCGCCGAGCACTCGTTCCGTGTAGTCACCGTTGCCGAGGGGTTCGAGCACCCGTGGGCCATCGGCTTCCTCCCGGATGGGGACATCCTGGTGACCGAGCGGCCGGGCCGACTGCGCATCATCAGGAACGGCCGACTGCTCGCTGCACCCGTCGAGGGCGTGCCCGCGGTGTTCGCGGTCGGCCAGGGTGGACTCCTCGACGTCGTGCCCCATCCTGACTTCGCGAGCAACCGCCTCGTCTACCTCACCTACTCCAAGCCGCTCGGCGGGCAGGAGTCGACGACGGCGGTCATCCGCGGCCGTCTGGACAACGACCGCCTCACGAACGTCGAGGAGATCTTCGAGGCGCAATCGCGTGGGCGTGGCCACTATGGGTCGCGGCTCGCGTTCGACGGACGGGGTTACCTGTTCGTGTCGGTAGGCGAGCGCATGGCGGCTCCCAGTCTGCTCGAGGCGCACCCCGCACAGGACTTCTCCAACCACCACGGCACGGTGAATCGCCTCTTCGAGGATGGCCGCGTGCCGCCCGACAACCCCTTCGTCGGTCGGGAAGGGTACCGGCCCGAGATCTGGAGCAAGGGACACCGCAACCCGCAGTCGCTCGCCATCCACCCGGTGACCGGGCAGCTCTTCGAGGCCGAGCACGGTCCGCAGGGCGGCGACGAGCTCAACCTCATCGAGCCGGGCAAGAACTACGGTTGGCCCGTCATCGGCTTCGGCGTGAACTACGGGAGCGGATCACGCATCCACGAGGGCACGGCCCGGGACGGCATGGAGCAGCCCCTGCACGTGTGGGTCCCGTCCATCGCGACTTCAGGGATGATGATCTACGGCGGCGACGCGTTCCCAGGCTGGAAGGGAAGCATCTTCGTGGGTGGCATGGCCGGGGAGCAGCTGGCGCGCATCGAGCTCGACGACAGCGGCTATGCCCTCGAGGAGACGCTCTTGAAAGGTATCGGCAGGGTACGCGACGTTCGGGAAGGTCCCGACGGCTTCATCTACCTGGCCATCGATGAGCAGGGGACCGGGCTGACGCCGATCGTCCGACTCGAGCCCGTGGCACGCTGAGGGACTCCGGCGCGATGACATCGACTGACAAAGGAGTGAAGCTGCCCACGCTCGGGAGCCGCCAGCTTCTCGAGGGTCCGGATCGCGCACCCGCACGAGCCATGCTGCGCGCGGTAGGCCTCGCGGACGAGGACTTCGACAAGCCGCTCATCGCCATCGCGAACACGTGGACGGACACGACGCCCTGCAACGTTCACCTGAAAGACCTCTCCAAGGCGGTACGGGAGGGCATTCGAGAGGCGGGCGGCACACCGCTCGAGTTCAACACGATCGCGGTGTCGGACGGTATCACGATGGGGACGTCGGGCATGCGTGCGTCGCTGGTGAGCCGTGAGGTCATCGCCGACTCGATCGAGTTGATGGGCCGCGGCTATCTCTTCGACGGCGTGGTCGCCCTGTCGGGGTGCGACAAGACCATTCCCGGCACCGTCATGGCGCTCGCCCGGCTCGACAAGCCGGCGGTCATGCTCTACGGCGGCTCGATCGAGCCGGGCAAGTACAACGGCAAGGACATCTCCATCCAAGACGTTTTCGAGGCAGTCGGCGCCTGCGCGGCCGGCCGTATCGATGAAGCCGAGCTGGGGCGCATCGAACGCGCTGCCTGTCCGGGCGCCGGTGCCTGTGGCGGTCAGTTCACCGCCAACACCATGGCGACCGTCTTCGAGGCCATGGGGATCTCACCCATGGGGAGCGGCTCGGTGCCGGCTACGGATCCGGGGAAGCCCGAGGTCGCGCGGCGTTGCGGCCGCTTGGCCGTCGAGCTGGTGAGGCGTGGGGTCGGCGCCCGTCAGATCCTCACCAGGAAGGCGCTCGAAAACGGCATCGCGCTCGCCGTGGCCACGGGCGGCTCGACGAACGTCGTGCTGCACCTGCTCGCGGTGGCGCGCGAGGCGGGCGTCTCCCTGGCCATCGACGACTTCGAGCGGATCAGCGCCCGCACTCCGGTGCTCGCGGACATGAAGCCGTGGGGCCACTACATGGCCACCGACATGCATGCAGCCGGCGGTGTCGCCCTCGTCGCTCGTAGGCTCCTGGACGCGGGGCTGCTTCAGGGGGATGCCCCGACCGTGACCGGCAGGACCCTCGCGGAGGAAGTGGCGAGCGCGCGCGAGGCGCCCGGCCAAAAGGTCGTGCACGCCATCTCCGATCCGCTCAAGTCGCGTGGAGGCCTCATGATCCTCCGCGGCAACCTCGCCCCGGACGGCTGCGTGCTGAAGATCGCCGGCACCGAGCGCATGCTCTACCGCGGTCCGGCGCGTGTCTTCGACGGCGAAGAGGCTGCGTTCGCCGCCGTTCAGGGCGGTGGAATCGTGGCCGGGGACGTCGTGGTGATCCGTTGCGAGGGACCCCGGGGCGGCCCCGGCATGCGCGAGATGTTGGGTGTCACCGCGGCGCTCGCCGGCGCCGGTCTCGGGGCCGATGTCGCGCTGATCACCGACGGTCGTTTCTCGGGCGCGACCCACGGCCTGATGGCCGGACACGTCGCACCCGAGGCCGTGGACGGTGGCCCCATCGCGGGCGTGCGTGACGGCGACACGATCACCTTCGACTTGAAGGCGGGGACGGTGTCCGTCGACCTGAGCCCATCCGAGCTCGCGGCGCGCATCGCGGGGTGGAAGCGCCCCCAAAAGGACGTCGAGTCCGGCGTGCTGGCGAAGTACGCGCGCCTGGTATCGTCTGCATCCGAGGGGGCCGTGACGACCGCGTCGACTAGGGCGGGGGCGCGGTGACGAAGCCGTCGACGACGACGGGAGCGCGGTGACGACTGCGTCGACGACGAGGGTGCGGTGACGAAGCTGTCGACGACGACGCGCACGCGTTAGGCCGCGCGCATAGCGGCCCAAGCCCTGGCCGCCCTGTTGTTACGGCAGCGCCGAGGCCCAGTGCTCCTCGGTGATGATCGCGATCGGTACGCCGCGCGAGCGGTACTGCACCACCTCGTCCACGAGCGTCCCGAACGCGCCCTGGGCCCAGTCGCTCGCGGCGAGCGAGCCGATGACGACGTAGTCCGTGCGGCGGTTCACGCTGCGCTCGCAGGTTCCCCCGAGCTCGAGGGCCTCGCGCTCGCAAGCACGCGTCGGCCCGTAGGCGAGCTCGCCCGCGAACACGAAGGTCTGCCCCTCGAATACCACGTCGGGCTCCGGCCGCGTGATGGGGAGGTCGGTAGCGAGCGGAAACCCGCGCCCGATCCCCTGTGGGTTCTGGGCGAGCTGGGCGAGCAAGGCACCTAGGCGGTCGCGCTCACGACGGTCGAGGCGCCCGTCCGCGAAGATGCGGCCGAGACTTCGGGTGAGGATGTTGGCCGGCCACCGTGCGGCCGGCTCGGGGTTCGCCTTGGTCCACTCGGAGAGGTTCGTTGCCTCGCCGCTGGAGACGACGCCGTCCGCGACCACGCCACGCACGAGCCCCACCATCTCGGCCAGGCCCTGCTCGATGCGCCGCTGCGCTTGCAGCGTGCGCACCCGATTCGAGGTCGGCTTCACGGCATCGGCGTGCAGTCGCGCGCCACGCGGTCCCGGAACCGGCGCTCGTTCTCGATCACCTCCCAGAACTCCTCCTTCGGGCTCATGTCCGCTGACCCCGACCTCGGGGCGGACCTGCACAATTTCTTCAACGAGCTCACGGCGTCGGAGACTCCTCCGGAGCGGCGCTTCCGGCGTTTGCTCGTTGCCCCCAACTCGCTCGTGCAGGAGCTGGAACGCATGATCGAGCGCGAGGCCGAGCACGCACGGGCAGGCCGTCCGGCCAGGATCCGAGCGAAGCTGAACGGCCTCGCGGACCGGAAGGTGGTGCTCGCACTCTACCGGGCGGCCCAAGCGGGAGTCGACATCGACCTCGTCGTCCGCTCCATCTGCACCCTGAGGCCGGACACCCCGGGGCTCTCCGAGCGGATCCACGTGCGGAGCATCCTGGGCAGGCTGCTCGAGCACTCGCGCATCTACTACTTCGAAAACGCAGGGCAGGGCGAGTACTACATCGGCTCGGCCGACTGGAGAGCGAGGAACCTGCGCAAGCGCGCGGAGGTCGCGACGCCGGTGGACGACCCGGCGGCCCGAGCGGTGCTCCGCTCCGTATTGGACGTGCAGCTCGCCGATCCACGCGCTTGGGTGCTCCGTGCGGACGGCGCATTCGAGCGCCTCACGGGCGAAGGCCCTTCGTCGCAGGAGCTGCTCATGAGCACCGCCGGGGCGGGGGTTGCGGCCGTTCGTTGAGCCGCGTTCGGGTGGTGGGTAGCTTCACTGCACCCGCGCCTGTAGCTCAGGTGGATAGAGCATCGGCCTTCTAAGCCGAGGGTCGCAGGTTCGATTCCTGCCAGGCGCATGCGATTCTCGGATGCCACGTGACTTGGGGTGCTCATGCGGTCTGCGCTCGCCGCGTTCCTCGCTGTCTTCCTTCCGGCGGCCGCTGTCGCGCAGGGAGGTGAATGGCCGACCCTGAGCGGGGCTGGGATCGGTACCTCTCTCGCTCGGGCTTCCTGCAGGTGAGCCTCTCCGGCCAGCTCGACCTCGAGACGATCCACGTCGGCCGAGACCGTTGGGCCGGCCTCGTGGGCGGGGAGGGGGCCGACTCGATCCCCGCCGATTGGGTGAACGCCTGCGCGGGGTGCCATCAGACTGAGAACGTCGAGCAGCGGGGAAAGGGCGGGGAGTTCATCTTCCCGCGGCTTCGGGTGTTCACCGACATCTTCGTGGGAGATCAGGTCTACGCCCTGATCGAGCTGCGGGGCGACCGTGGGCACGCGCCCTCGGACGGGAGCCTCCGCGGGAGGGTGGAGCAGGCGTATCTACGCGTGTCGAACGCAGGTGCTTCGTTCGGCATTCAGGCGGGCAGGTTCGCGAGCCCGTTCGGCTCGTATGGCCTTCGACACCTCACCGGGGCCGATCCGTTCCTTCGCCCCCCGCTCGGCTACGACTACCGCACCGTGATGAACCGCTCGCATGCCCCGGGTGGAGCTTCGGGCTTCCTCACCTGGCAGGACTGGCCCGAGTTCTTCCGTCTCACCGGTGTACCCCCTGTTTGGGACGTTCCTTATCAGTGGGGAGCCATGGCGTTCGGCGCCGTGGGGCCGGTCGCAGTCAAGGCGGCGGCGATGAACAGCGCACCGTCGAGTGCGCCGGATGCGTGGGGCATCTCATCGGACCGCTTCGAACACCCGTCGTGGGTCGCAGCCGGGCGCTGTAGGGCATCGCCTTCCCTCGAGGTCGGCGTCTCGTACAACCGGGGCCCTTGGCTCGAGGAGATCACGGCCGGCTCCATTCAGCCCGTCGGTGGCGACACCCGGTCGCGCTGGGACTTCGATCAGGAGATGTGGTCGGCGGACTTCAGCTTCGCGCGTGGGGAGAGCGTGCTCCGGGGCGAGGTGATCCTCGACTCTTGGGCAGTCCCGAACATCGCGGACCCGTTCAAGGAGATCGCGTATCACGTAGAGGCCCAAAGAGATCTCATCGCTGGGGTCTCGGCCGCCGCGCGCGTCGGGTACCTCGACTTCCGACGCGTCGAGGGCGGGTCGGGACCGAACGAGGACTGGGACTACGACGTGGTGAGGGTGGAAGGGTCGGTCGGTTATCGCATCGTGCGCAACGGCGGGCTCCTCCTCTCCGGGTATTGGCAGGATGCGGGTGAGGGAGGGACAACGACGCTCGGCGGACTGCGTCTGTGGTGGGCGTTCTAGCGGCCTCCTTTGCTTTACCCACCCCGGGGCATTGCTTACGTTTGCCGCCCCGGACCGGACGCGACTCCAAACGGGCCGCGGCGAATCGGGGCTCTGGTGGGCGTAGCTCAGCTGGTTAGAGCGCCTGACTGTGGCTCAGGAGGTCGGGGGTTCAAGTCCCCTCGCTCACCCTCGTGATGTTGGACGGACGACGCTCCGCCGGGTGTTGACCTCCCGGTAGGCCCCGGTTAGCATTGCGGCCTCGCAAGGAGCGGCTGA
>VGVR01000039.1:0-10000 GCA_016873995.1 Gemmatimonadota bacterium | reverse complement strand
CGAGTAGCTGAGAGCTAGGGTACCCGAGTAAGCCGGGGCACGAGAAACCCCGGTTGAATCTGGGGGGACCATCCTCCAAGGCTAAATACGAGCTCGTGACCGATAGTGGATAGTACCGTGAGGGAAAGGTGAAAAGAACGCCTGACGGCGAGTGAAACAGAACCTGAAACCGTGCGCATACAAGCGGTAGGAGCCTGGTCCCGTCTACGGATGGGACGTGGGTGACTGCGTGCCTTTTGCATTATGATCCGGCGAGTTACTCCTCACGTGCGAGGTTAAGGCCTTCAGGGCCGGAGCCGAAGCGAAAGCGAGTCTGAAATGGGCGACAAAGTACGTGGGGGTAAAACCCGAAACCGAAGCGATCTACCTATGGCCAGGTTGAAGCCGGGGTAACACCTGGTGGAGGACCGAACTGATGGGGGTTGAAAACTCCTCGGATGAGCTGTGGGTAGGGGTGAAAGGCCAATCAAGCTCGGAGATAGCTGGTTCTCCCCGAAATATATTTAGGTATAGCCTCAGGAATTTTGTCCGGGAGGTAGAGCACTGAATGGGTTAGGGGTCTTACCAGATTACCGACCCCAATCAAACTCCGAATGCCCGAGACATGGACCCTGGGAGTCAGTGGGCGAGCGATAATGTCCGTCCGCGAGAGGGAAAGAACCCAGACCGTCAGCTAAGGCCCCCAAGTGTGTGCTAAGTGACTAAGGATGTGGGTTTGCAGAGACAACTAGGAGGTTGGCTTAGAAGCAGCCATGCCTTTGAAGAGTGCGTAATAGCTCACTAGTCAAGTGGATCTGCGCCGATAATGGTCGGGACTCAAGCACACCGCCGAAGCTATGGATGGGACACCCCTTCGGGGGTGAAACATGGTAGGGGAGCGTTCCCTGGGCGTTGAAGCGGACCCGGTAGGGCTTCCGTGGAGCGCAGGGAAGTGAGTATGCCGGAATGAGTACGCGAGAAACAGAGTGAGAAACTCTGTCACCGAAAGCCTAAGGGTTCCGGAGCCAGGTTTATCCGCTCCGGGTTAGTCGGTCCCTAAGCCGAGGCCGAGAGGCGTAGGCGATGGGAAACAGGTCAACATTCCTGTACCGCAGTGTGCGCGTTATACCCCGAGGGGGGACGCGGAAGTGAAAGGACCGTCGGGTGGTGGATTCCGATGTAAGGTGGTAGGCGATGAGGGGTAGGCAAATCCGCCCCTTTAGCCGAGCGCCGATGCCGAAGGGGACCTCGGTCCCCGCCAAGGGTCCCTAATCATGCCGCCGAGAAAAGCCTCGCGGGGAAGTTCACATTGCGACCGTACCGTAAACCGACACAGGTAGGCGAGGCGAGAAGCCTAAGGTGCTCGAGTGACTTGTGGAGAAGGAACTCGGCAAAATTTCCCCGTAACTTCGGAATAAGGGGAGCCCGCGTTGGTGAACCCGCTGCATGGGGGAGCTGATGCGGGCCGCAGAGAATCGCGTCAGGCGACTGTTTAGCAAAAACACAGGTGCCTGCTAAGTCGTTGAGACGACGTATAGGCACTGACGCCTGCCCGGTGCCGGAAGGTTAAAAGGAGAGGTTAGCCGCAAGGCGAAGCTTTGAATTGAAGCCCCGGTAAACGGCGGCCGTAACTATAACGGTCCTAAGGTAGCGAAATTCCTTGTCGGGTAAGTTCCGACCTGCACGAATGGCGTAACGATCTGACGGCTGTCTCCTCCACAAGCTCGGCGAAATTGGAGTATCGGTGAGGATACCGATTACCCGCTATAGGACAAAAAGACCCCATGCACCTTTACTATAACCTGCCATTGTGTCTTGGCTCTGCATGTGTAGCATAGGTGGGAGGCGTTGACGCCGTGCCGCTAGGTACGGTCGAGCCAACAGTGAAATACCACCCTTGTGGTGTCGAGGCTCTAACCCGGGAGGGTGAATCCCCTCCGGGAACCGTGGCAGGCGGGTAGTTTGACTGGGGCGGTCGCCTCCAAAAGAGTAACGGAGGCGCGCAAAGGTTCCCTCAGTGCGGTCGGTAATCGCACGAAGAGCGTAAAGGTAGAAGGGAGCTTGACTGCGAGATCGACGGATCGAGCAGGTACGAAAGTAGGCCTTAGTGATCCGGCGGTTCTTTATGGAAGGGCCGTCGCTCAACGGATAAAAGGTACGCTGGGGATAACAGGCTTATCGCCCCCGAGAGTTCATATCGACGGGGCGGTTTGGCACCTCGATGTCGGCTTATCGCATCCTGGGGCTGGAGAAGGTCCCAAGGGTCGGGCTGTTCGCCCGTTAAAGCGGTACATGAGCTGGGTTCAGAACGTCGTGAGACAGTTCGGTCTGTATCCATAGTGGGCGTTGGAGCATTGCGGAACGCGTTCCCTAGTACGAGAGGACCGGGAAGGACCGACCACTGGTGAACCGGCTGTCCCGCCAGGGGCACCGCCGGGTAGCTATGTCGGGAAGGGATAACCGCTGAAAGCATCTAAGTGGGAAGCCCTCTCCAAGATGAATGCTCCCAGGGTCTTCGGACCCTCTGAAGGGCCGTACGAGACGAGTACGTATATAGGCGGCAGGTGTAAGCGTGGTGACACGTTCAGCCGAGCCGTACTAATCGCCCGTGTGGCTTGACCGACTCCTTTTCCCGCCAGACACTCATCATTGCCGCAGGACTTCGACGTAAGTCGAAGGCTGGGCGGCCGTTACAGCTCAGGCTTTCTCACTCTCTCGACCTCGGTAGTTTCTTGCGACCGTTTGAACGGTTGTCCGACCCACGTGATCGGGGACCGTTCACACTGGATGCAGCGCTAGGCGGACGAGGCGAGGGTCCGAGGAGTAGTTAAATACTACTTCGCAGGACCCGAGACCGAAGTCCAACGACGCGATGCGCCAGTTTCAACGGTCCGTCACTTGCTGGCGACAATCGCGTAGAGGCCACACCCGTTCCCATCCCGAACACGGCCGTTAAGCTCTACCGCGCGCATGGTACTGCCGGGGCAGCCCGGTGGGAGAGTACGTCGTCGCCGGCTCCTTGCCGAACGGCCCGTCTGACTTGGTCAGGCGGGCCGTTCTTTCTCCCCTCCCGGCCAGGTGCGCGCCGAGGATCGTTCCGATCCGGCCGAACTTCATTTCGCGCTGGGGCCGGCGATCAGCTCGAGCGTATTGATCCTCTCAGGATCCACCGGTCGATCGAAGCCGACCGCGAGGAAGTCGTGGTCGCTCGTCCATGGCGTGCCGGCCTGTTTGTGCCGGGCGATCTCTCGCGAGTCGTAGATCCGAAACCCGAGCGGCTCGAGTAGTGCGCGGCACTCCTCGTAGAGCTCGCGGCTGTGCGTTGAGATGAGAAGCGCCTGGTCGGTTCCCAGCAAACGCTTGGTACCGCGTAGCACGGCCACCTCCTCGCCTTCCACGTCGAACTTCAACACCGTCGGGCGCCCGAGGTCGAGTTCTCCCACCGCGAGCAACTCGACAGTGCTCACGGGGACGCGCTCGGGGCCTCCGCCGAGGCGAAACGCGACCGAGCTCCCGGAGCCGCCGATGAAGCCCGAACCGACCCTATCGCTGACAGCCACCGGGACGATACGTGCGTTCTCGATGGCGTTCCACGCGAGGTGCCGCTCCAGGAAGCGTAAATTATCCGCCGCTGGCTCGATGGCGACGACGAGGCCGAGTGGGCCTACGAGTTCCGACGCGGCGAGCGTGACGAAGCCTTTGTGCGCCCCGATGTCCCACAGCGCGTCTCCGGGAAGGATCACGGCCGCGAGCGCATCGAGGCGTTCCCGGGCGAAGCGGCCGGATCCATAGCCGCGCCCGAGCGCGGCCGCGCTCCACCAGCGACCTCGGTTGTGCCCGGAACGGATGCGCACTCGAATGTCCCCGAGCGCGCGTTGACCCAGGCGGCGGACGGAATAGGGAAGCTGCACGACCGAATATACTTGAGGGGTCGGGGTCGCCGGGTCAGCTTCAGGGATGCCTGCCGACACGACTTCTGTCCCACCCACGCGTGCTGGATACGTGGCCCTGGTTGGGCTACCGAACGCCGGTAAGTCCACGCTGCTCAACCGTTTCGTTGGTGAGCACCTCTCGATCGCCACGGCCAAGGCACAGACGACGTGGCAATCGGTCACGGGTATTCTGACGGACGGCTCCACGCAGCTCGTGTTCGTGGACACGCCGGGGTTGCTCGAGCCGCGCGATCTGCTGCAGCGCGCGATGCGCTCTGCTGCGTCGGAGGCCCTCGCCGACGCGGATATCGTGCTCCTCATGGTGGATGCGAGTCGCGAGCCGCGAGCAGCAGAGCAGGAAATGATCACCCGGGCACTCGGCACGCTCGGGAGGCCCCTCCACGTCGCACTCAACAAGGTGGACCTCGCGGCGGATGCATCGATCGGGGCCTGGGAGGTGTGGGCTGCGAAGTTGCCCGGTGCTCGCGTGCATCGGATCTCGGCTCAGGGTGGATCGGGCACGAGCGAGCTGTTGTCAGCGCTTCGCGCGGAACTGCCTTCAAGCCCGTTCTACTTTCCGGAGGACGAGATCGCATCCGTTCCGGTACGCTTCTTCGTGGCGGAGCTGGTGCGCGAGACGGTCTTCGAGCGCTATCACCAGGAGATCCCGTATTCGGTGTTCTGCGAGGTGACGGAGTTCCGCGAGAGTCAGGATCCGATCTACGTGGGAGTCGACATCCTGGTGGAGAAGGCATCGCAGAAAGGGATCTTGATCGGGCGTGGTGGCAGCGCGATCAGGGAACTCGGCTCCGAGGCCCGCACGAAGATCGAGCACTTTCTCGGACGGAGCGTGTATCTGGACCTTTGGGTGAAGCCCCTCGAATCGTGGCGTAAGAGCAGAGCGCAGCTCACCCGGCTCGGCTTCCGCCTCCCGGCCGACGATGAAGGCACTCGTTAGAGGTCTCCTCCTCCTGCTCTGCGGGGGAGCCGCTGCTTCTCCCGTCGTGGGGCAGGGTGGCTCGGTCGGGTCATCGGGAGAAGGTGCGCTCTTTCTGCTTCTGCCGGTCGGCGCTCAGGCGGTGTCACTGGGACGGGCCATGACCACGGTGGACGGGACCGAGGGCGCGTTCTGGAATCCGGCCGGGCTCGCGAGCCTCGAGCGCAATGCCCTGGTGGTCTTCCGCGGCGAGCAAGTTGCGGGCACGGCGACTGCCCTGTCGGCGCTCTTCACGGGACCAGGCAAGGGCACGGCCGGGGCGTCCTACCTGCTGCTGGACGTGGGCGACCAGGACCTGACGGATGGGGCTGGCAATTACCTCGGGACGGTGTCGGTGCGCAACCATTTGGGCGTGGTGTCGGCAGCGGCGCGCCTCGCCGACGGGCTGAGCTTCGGCACGAGCTTCAAGGTGGTCCAGTTTCGCCTCTCCTGCCGTGGCTCTGCTTGTCCCGACCGCGGCACCACGGCGACCACGTATGCCTTCGACGCCGGCTTCCAGGGCGCACCGCTTCAGCACCTCCGCGTCGGTGCGATGATGGCGCACGTCGGCCCGCGGCTCCAGGTTCGCAACGCCGAGCAGGCCGACCCGCTTCCCGCGCGGTTGCGACTCGCGGCCTCCTACGACGTGGTACACCTCCTGACCGATCGAGACGACCTCGGTGGGTGGATCGCGGTGGAGGTGCAGGACCGGCTGCGGAACATGGGCACGCCGTCCCTCTATCTCGGCACCGAGTTCACGGCCGGGGCTCCAGGTGAGCTTGCGCTGGCGCTCTCGGTGCGCGCGGGCTACGTCCTTTCCGACCTCCGCGGTCGCATTCAGGGCGCCGATCCGGAGGACGGTGCACGCGTGGGGCTCGGGGTTCAATACGAGCGGATCGGGCTCTCGATCGCGAAGTCGCTTGCCGTGTCGACGCTCACGGGCGAGAGCGAGCCCGTGCATGTGACGCTCTCGATCGGTTTGTGAAGCGGTCACAAATCGCCCTTTTGCTTGCGTTGGGCGCGGTGTGCCCGACCGCCACGCTGGCGCAGCGCCTCGACACCGGATCGCCGCCCGCGCGCGACCGCTTCGTGCCGCCCGCGCTCTCCGCAGTGCTCCCCGGTGCGGGCCAGTACGTGCTGGGACAACAGCGGAAGTGGCTGTACCTGGCACTCGAGGTGGGCGGATGGGCGTTCTACCTCGAACGGCGCGGTGAGGGGAACGAGTACCGCGACCGGTACCGTGACTACGCTTGGAACAGGGCTCGCCTCCAGGGTGGCGCTCGCGTGGACGGGGACTTCGCGTACTATGAGACGCTCACCCAATGGGCCCGGTCTGGAGCGTTCGACCGTGACCTGGGCGCGACGGGCGTGCAGCCCGAGCTCGATCCAGCGACCTACAACGGCTCGGTGTGGGACCTCGCTGCGCGGATCTATCTGGCCGGTGGTGCAGGGGCAGGTGAAACCGACCCCGGGTATCCGAGTGCGCTCGCATATTACGTGCAGCGCGCGTACGGCCCAGAGCTGCTCTGGGACTGGGCGGGCGCGCCGGGCGCACAGGCCGAGTTCACCCGCCTCGTCGACGTGAGCGACAGCCGCTTCCGCCAGGCGACCACGGTGCTCGGAGTCGTCATCGCGAACCACCTCCTGTCTGCCGTCGACGCCTACCTGTCGAGTGGCAGCAGGTCCGCTCTGCGCGTCCGCGCCGTACCGCTCGTGGGGCAGGGGGCGCACTGGGGCATCGAACTCACCCTGCCGGCGCCGAGATGAGGGCGCGCAAGGACGCACCCGGGCGAGTGCTCCGCGGCTCGCTTTCCACGACCCGACGGGGAGATGCCTTCGTGCGCCCGGACGATGGCGGCACGGACGTGTTCGTGCCCGCGGGACGCATCTCCACTGCCATGGACGGAGATCGCGTCGCCGTACGCATCGACCGGCGTCCGCGCGCGCGCAACCCCGAGGGAACCGTCATCGACGTGCTCGAGCGCGCGCGCTCCACGGTGGTGGGCACCTATCATCGCCGGAAGCGTGTGTCGTTCGTGGTGCCACTGGACCAGCGACTGCAGCGCGAGGTGCTGATCGCCGGGGCGCGAGAGGTGGTCGCTGACGACGGAGACGTGGTGGTGGTGCGTCTCACGGGCTTCGGCTCCAGCTCTGGACGCGCCCGCCCCACCGGCACGATCGAGCGCGTGCTCGGCCCGCTGGACGACCCCGGTGTCGACGTGCTCGCGGTCGCGCACGGCTTCGATCTCTCGCTCGAGTTCTCCGACGAGATCCTGGCGGCGGGAGAGAAGGCTGCCGCCGCGGGCACGCGCGATCAGGGCGCCGCGCGGATCGACCGCACCGACCTTCTCGTCTTCACGATCGACCCTGCGGACGCCAAGGACCACGACGACGCGCTGTCGATCGAGGAGGGCGAGCGCGGCCACGTGGAAGTCGGAATTCACATCGCGGACGTCTCGCACTTCGTGACACACGGCGGCGCGGTCGACATGGAGGCCCGCGCCCGCGGGACGAGCGTCTATCTCGTCGACCGCACGATCCCGATGCTCCCACCCGTGCTCTCTTCGGACGTATGCTCCTTGATCGCCGACGTGCCGCGGCTCGCGCTGTCGCTCTTCGTCGAGTTGGATGGCGAGGGCCGAGTGCGGGAGCGGCGCTACGAGCGCACGCTGATACGTTGCCGGCACGGGCTCTCGTACGAGGACGCCCAGGACGTCTTGGACGGCAAGCGGTTGATTACGCCGCAGCTCGACGAGGCGCTCAGGCGACTGGATGATTTCGCGCGCAAGATCCGTTCGGCGCGCCATGGGCGTGGCGCGCTGGACCTCGACATCCCGGAAGCCAAGGTCATCCTGGATGCGGATGGGAATCCGGTGGACATCCAGCGACGCGACCGCCGGGAGAGCCACAGGCTGATCGAGGACTTCATGATCCTGGCGAACGAGGTGGTCGCTTCGGACCTGGTGGCGCGTGACCTAGCCGGGCTGTTTCGCGTGCACGAGCCCCCGTCGCCGGACAAAGCTGAGGAGCTGCGCGACGCGCTCGCGCCGCTGGGCCTGGACGTGCCGCGGCGGCGGGCCCTCAAGCCAGCCGATATCCAGCGAGTGCTGGAAGCCCCGCGCGGGCCGGAGGCACACGTGTTGGTGTCCACGCTCGTGCTGCGGACGCTCGCGAAGGCCCGCTACGACGTCGAGAACCTGGGCCACTTCGGGCTCGCTTCGACGGGCTACACGCACTTCACATCGCCGATTCGGCGGTACCCCGACCTCCTGGTTCATCGCGTGCTCGCTGCAGCCTTCGTGGGCGGTACGCCGCCGGCCGACCTCGACGCAGAGATGCTCGCCGCCATCGCCGCTACCTCCAGCCAACGCGAGCAGGCCGCAGACGAGGCGGAGCGCGCGACCGTGGCGCTGAAGAAGGTCGAGTTCATGGAGCGCCACCTCGGCGACGAGTTCGATGGCCGGGTGTCGGGGGTGGCGACGTTCGGAGTGTTCGTCACCCTGGAGGAGTACTTCGTGGACGGACTGCTGCACGTACGCGCCTTGGAGGACGACTACTACCGCTTCAGCCCCCGGGATTACGCCCTCATCGGCGAGCGGAAGGGGCGGAGGTACCGGCTCGGAGACCGCATCCGGGTTCAGGTGGCGCGGGTCGACAAGGAGGCTCGCCACATCGACTTCGTGCAGTCGGGCCGCGGTGGCGAACAGATTTGACATCGCCCGCGGAGCGGAGGTAACCTCTCCTCTGGTGCGCCCCCCGCACGATGTTCCATGGCCTCTGACAAGACCGTCCTCTATTTAGGCCCTCGTCGCAAGCCGCCGTCCGCACTGGTCAACCGTTTCGCTCGCGAGCACGGCCTCGAGGTCGTTACGGTGGGGGGGACGGACGAAGTCCGGGCGCTGCTCAATCGCTCGTACCCGGGTTGCGTCATCCTCGAGGTCGACGGGGATCCGAGCGGGATCGTCGAGCTCGCACACGGTCTCAAGCAAGATTCTTTCACAGGCATTGTGCCCCTCATCGTGATGCTGCCCAAGAGCGGGGGGGCTGCCGCTGCCGATCTGCTCGCCGCAGGAGCAGACGAGGTGGTCACCGAAGCGCTTTCGGAGCGCGAGTACATGCTGCGGCTCGACCAGGTGATCCGGCGCGCGGATCGGGACGTGTCCGTGCACCCGACCACCCGACTGCCCGGCACGAACCACATCGCGCGCGACATGCAGACGCGACTGGAGGCAGGACAGCTCTTCGCGTGTGCTATGCGGACTTGGACCACTTCAAGGAATTCAACGACCGCTACGGCTACGCCTTCGGCGACGGCGTGATTCGGCTGCTCTCCAGAATCCTCCGCGACATGGTACGCGGGTTGGCTCCCGGGGGGTTCGTAGGCCATATCGGCGGCGACGACTTCATCATGAACCTCCCGCTCGAGCACCTCGAGCGAACCTGCGACGAGATCGTCAGGCTGTTCGACGAGCTGATCCCGTATCAATACACAGATGAAGACCGTCGCGCCGGGTACTTTCTCGGCAAGGACCGGCGCGGCAATATCCACCGGATTCCGCTGATGGCCCTGTCGATCGGCGTGGTGACGAACCAGTTGCAGGTCTTCGAGCACACCGGCCAGATCAGTGAGCTGGCGGCGGAGATGAAGACCTACGCCAAGTCGCTCCCGGGCTCGAAATACGTGGTCGACCGCCGCCACCAGTCTCCGGCCTTGCCGACTGCATCCGCGACCGAGGCGGACATCCTCGTGGCGGATCAGAGGGGCCGTGCGGCCACCGTCAAAACCTGAACCGTAGAGAGCCATGGTCATCACCGTCACCTGTCCGTCTTGCTCGCAGTCCTTCCCGGTCGACTCGGCCAAGGTCCCTGCCGGCGGCGTGAAGGCGCGCTGCAGCTCCTGCGGTGGAATCTTCCGGATCGAGAAGCCGGCGGAGTCCGCTCCTGCGCCTGCCGCCCGACCGTCCCCTGTCGTGGCACCGGCACCCCCACCCGCTCCCCCGCCTCCGCCGGCTCCGCCGCCGCCGCCCCCGTCGCTCGCGGACGTGCAGCTCGTTCCGCCGCCGGCGCCTCCGGCTCCTCCTCCGCCTCCTCGACCGGCGCCGCCCCCGCGACC
>VGVR01000038.1 GCA_016873995.1 Gemmatimonadota bacterium | reverse complement strand
GTGCCGGGACGGGGGGGCGTGGTCTACATCTCGACGCCGGGCTTCTTCCTGTGGGCGCTCGACGCCGACACGGGTCAGCCGCTCGAGAACTGGGGCGAGCCGATCCCCCTCCCGGGCTTCCGGCAGACCGGCGGCGTGGACATGATCCCCGACCTCATCGATGGGTGGGGTCCGTGGGAGCGCTGGCGCGGTGGTCCTTACGATCCCAACCAGGGGATCCCGCAGGAAATCGGCTACATCACCACGTCGTCGCCGCCCATCGTGGTGAACGGCACGGTGATCGTCGGCAACTCCGCTGAGCAGGGCTACCAGCAGACGCGCATCGAGAACGTTCCGGGCGACATCCTCGCCTACGACGCGGCGACGGGCGACTTCAAGTGGAAGTTCCACGTGATTCCGCGTCCGGGTGAGTTCGGTCACGAGACGTGGGAGAACGACGCGTGGGACTGGACGGGTGACGTGTCGTCCTGGGCGCCGATGGCGGCGGACCCGGAGCTCGGTCTCGTCTACATCGTGACGAACGGCGCCACGATCGACTACTACGGCGGCTTCCGTCCCGGCGACAACCTGTTCAGCACGAGCATCATCGCGCTCGACGTGAACACCGGTCAGCGCCGTTGGCACTATCAGATGGTGCACCACGACATCTGGAACTACGACTCGCCCTCCGCTCCGGTGCTCATGGACGTGACGGTGAATGGGCGCGAGGTGAAGGGGCTCTTCGAGGCCACGAAGCAGGCCTTCCTCTACGCGATCAACCGCGAGACGGGCCAGCCGATCTGGCCGATCGAGGAGCGTCCGGTGCCGCAGTCGCGCGTGCCAGGTGAGAAGCTGTCGGCGACGCAACCGTTCCCGACCTGGCCGCCGCCGTTTGATCTTCAGGGCCGCAACGAGTCGCACCTGATGGACTACACGCCGGAGCTCCGCCGCCGGGCGCTCCAGGTGGCGCAGGACAACAATCTGTTCGCGCCCATCTTCAACCCGCCGACGAACGTGGGCGATCCGGCAGGACCGGCATGGATCTGCCCCGGCGGGGGCGGCGGCGCCAACATCACCGGGAACCAGGCCGCGGATCCGGTGAACGGCATCATGTTCGTGATCTCGCAGAGCAACTGCGGCCTCCTCTCGGTGATGCCCGCGAGCGAGTCACCGCTCGACACGCCCGAGCAGACGGGTGTGACGCACTCCGACTGGTCGGCCGCCCAGGGTGGTGAGGGCGGTGGCCGCGGAGGTCCGAGCATCGACGGCCTGCCCGTCTTCAAGGGCCCCGACGGCCGCATCGTCGCCTACAACATGAACACGGGCGACATCATGTGGACGATTCCGATGGGGGACGCGCCGCAGGCGCAGCAGGACATGATCCGCAACCACCCGCTCATGCGCGGGGTGCCGAACCTCGACCAGATTGCCAATCGCGGTCGGAGCGGACACGGCGGCATGGTGGCATCGGCGAACTTGCTGTTCCACTCGGGGCAGACGGCAGATAACACGCCGCATCTGTTCGCCATCGACAAGCGCACGGGTCGTCGTGTCGGTCAGGTCGAAATTCCGGCACAGAGCCGCTACGGGATGTCGAGCTTCGTGTACGAAGGGCACCAGGTGATTCTGGTACAGTTGCCGGACGGGCTGGCGGCGTTCGGTCTGCCGGCTGCTGTGCCGCAGGCAGGGGCGGCACACTAACAGGTTGGCGACACCGCCGTCCGCGGGCAGCTCACGTGGGCTGTCCGCGGGCGGCGTCGCCAACCCCGGCTGGCGGATTCCCGACACCAGCACCGAGCGGGCCAGGGCGGCCCAGTAGGTGGTGTCGGGAATCCGCCTCGTGGGGCGACATCCTGCGGACGTCGCCGACGGTGTCTACCAGCGCGACTAGCGACGGCGGCCTAGCGGCCGCGTCGCTCGAGCCTACCGCACCAGTCTCGGCGCGATCTCTGCGCGCGAGAGGCCGCCGATTTCGTCGATGATGCGCGCGTAAGCCCGCGCGATCTGCTCGAGGCCGACGGCGGGCACCCACTCGGGTGTGTCCTGCTCGGTGTGTTTGATCTCGGGCGAGGTGATCACCTGCATGGACGGCACGAGGCGCGCCATGCCCCCCATCTCTCCAGACGCGCCCGGATCCATGTCGGCGGTCACACCTACGTTGAAGCGGTTGAACGAGTCGGTGACGATGTCGAGCACGGCGGGGCTCGCGTACAGCCACCAGCGCATGGGGGACACGGCGTTCATCATGCGGAGTCTGGGGCCCCAGTACTTGGTGCGCGTGATGGCGACGTGCTCGAGGTTGATGGCGAACGCGGTGTTGGCGAGGGCGGTTGGGGCGTTCTGGGCGAGCCAGTTGGTACCAGGACCGCCGTGGTGGCCCACCGAGCCGAGGAACTTGATGGTGCGCGGGCGCTCGGACTGCGGGATGCGCGAGTAATAGTCGAGCAGCCCGATCATGACGGCGAGTCCCGAGGCGTTGTCCGAAGCTGCCTGGAAGTAGCCGTCCAGGTGCGCGATGACGAGGACCTCCTCCTGGCTGCGCCCGGGGAGTGTGCCCCACACGCTCGCGGCGGTGAGGCCCGACACCTGCTCGGCCTCGAGCCGGATGCGCACGGTGACGCGCTCGCCGCGCCCTAGCCGCTCGCGAATGCGCATGCCGTCTTCGTAGCCGAGGTTGAAGCCGGGCAGGTCGCCGGTCCCCTGCCACGCGGCGAAGTTGTCGGAGATGCCGTAGACGATGCCGACGGCCGCTGCGCCCTTCGCCTCCGCGCGCTCGAGCACACCCTCGAGCGCGAGCGTGTGGCGGATGTCTCCTGGCAAGGGGATGTCCTGCACGACGACGGCTTTGCCGCGCACGTCGCGCCCCAGGTAGTCGGCCTCGCTTCCCTGACCGACCCACACGAGCTCGAGCTCGAGGCCGGCGGGAGGTGTCGACTCGGCGTCCTCGGGCGGGCGCGCCGACGCGAGCGTGAAGCTCTGGCCGCCGGAGCTGAACGAGATGTCATAGCTCGATGCCTGCCACTGCGGCGTGAGGTCGAAGCTCTGGCGGCGCACGTCCTGAAGCCCGTACTGACGGAAGTAGCGCTCCACCCAGTCTTGCGTCGCGACGTGCCCCTCGGTGCCGACGTTGCGACCCCAGAACAGGTTGCCGCGGTCGCGATCCGCCAGAGAGATGGCGTCGACTTCCATGAGCCAAGCCTTCAGGCGGGTGCCGTCGATGACGTCGTAGCGCGCATCGTCGGGTCGAAGGGGGATGTGGATGTAGGCGTCCTCACGCGGGAAGCCGGCCGCGCCGAGTAGGGGCTGGCCGAGCGGGTTGGGAGCGGACTGTTGCGCGCCCAGTGGAGCAGCGGCGAGCAGGGCGAGCACGACGGCTTCGAGGGTCCTCATGGCTCCGGTCTCCGCGCGAAACAGGTGGGTCGTGGCGGGAAGAGGGGGACTCGGACAGCGGCAGGCAAGATTGCGGACGCGTCCGTCGGGGCGGACAATACTGCATGACCACGCCCAACACGATTCAAATCCGCGCGGGCCTCGAGTCCGCCTATCCGGACGTCTACACGCCCGCGGCGCTATCAGCCGTGCGCGCGCTCTCCGCCTTCGACCGCGACGTGAAGTCCGCGATGCGCTCGCGCATCGAGCGCCGCCGCTCGCGCTTCAGGGAGAAGCGGCGCATCGGGTTCCTCGACCCCGACGCGACGATCGGCCGCACGAGCATCAAGGTGCGCGACGCGCGCGCCGGCAACTTCGAGGGGACAGAGATCCCGTACGACTTGCAACGCCAGTGGATTCAGGGAACGGGTCCGGCGGCCAAGCCGGGCACGACGCTCGAGCGCTCGATCCGCAGCGTGGCCTACGCGCTCCTCTCCGGCGCCGACGGCTGGATGTTCGACGGCGAAGACGCGCTGGGCCAGACGAAGACCATGTCGCTCGACAACCAGCGCAACCTGAAGCTGGCGATCGCGCGGGACGAGAGGTTCCTGCGCGTGGCCGAGGGGGTCGCCAAGGAGATGAACGACTGGTCGCAGGGGTTCCTGGGACGGAGGATCGTCCCCGACTGGAAGAAGCAGCTCGACTTCACCACGATCATCTTCCGGGCGCGCGGGCTGCACCTGGACGACCGCCACATCCGCAACGCCGACGGATCGGGCTTCTCGGCCTCGATCGTCGATGCCGCTCTCTACGTGACGAACAATTACGAGCGGCTGCGCGCGTCCGGGCGCTCGGTGGTGCTCTACCTTCCCAAGATCCAGACGGCGGAAGAGGCCGCGCTCTGGAACGACATCCTGAGCGCGCTCGAGCGGCATGTCCGGCTGCCGGTGGGCACGGTGAAGGTCTACGTGCTGGTCGAGCAGGTGGAGGAGTGCTTCCAGCTCATGGAGATCCGCGCGGCGCTCGCGTGCCGCTTCGCGGGCTTCAACACCGGTCGCTGGGACTACATCAACTCGGTGTCGGATGCGATGGCGTGGGATCCCGCGTTCATCAACCCGAACATCGAGTCGATCACGATGACGTACGGCTATATGCGCGTGTACGAGGACCGCGTGCGCCGTGCGGTGAACACGCCCGACCGGAACGGGCGCCACGTGCTCTGGCAGGGCGGCATGGAGCCGAACATCCCCGTCGGCTCGGAGAAGGGCGTCGCTGACGGGATGGCGCGGGCACTGCAAGGCGCCGAGCGTGAGCAGCGCGAGGGTGCGAGCGGCAAGTGGGTGGCGCACTGGAAGATGGTGCACATCGTGCGGCCGGTGTGGGAGAAGGTGGGCCAAGCGAACCAGATGGGTCGCTCGTTCCCGCCGCTCACCTACACCGATCAGGACGCCGCCGATCTGTTCATGCTCGAGCCTGCGCCGCGCACCATACGTGGGGCGCGTAATCTGCTCTCCGTGGGCATCCAGTACGGCAATGCGCTCGGGCAGGGGATGCAGGCAGCCGCCCTCAAGCCGGCCGACTTCTTCGGCAACCCCGACGTGCTCTACCTGATGGAGGACGCGGCGACCGGCGAGATCCGCCTGAGCATCCTCTGGGAGTGGGTGCACAAGGGCGCGCGTTTGACCGAGGGCGACTCCGAGACCGGTGCCCAAGCCGGTGACGTGTTCACGGTTGCGCTCTTCGAGCGCCTCCACCGCGAGGAGATGGAGAAGCTCCGTCGCGCGGGGAATCGCGACGTGCACGATGACTCGAAATCGACGTCCCTTCCCGTTGCCGGTGAGATCGTCGAGGCCTACGTGAAGAGCGAGGTGAAGTCGCCCTGGTACATCGATTTGCTCAACCTCAACATCGACAACTTCGATCTGGCCACGGCGAAGAAGCGCATCCGCATGTACCTGGATGCGTTCGCGGCGGACGGCACGCGCATCACGAAGAACCTGGACTTCGCCTGATAGGAGCGTCGGCGCGGGCGCGTGGACAGCCGCGTCTGGGGGGCGAGATCGCCGCCCCACGAAGGAGGGGGGTCCGCTCACGGCGGGCGAGGCCCTCCGACGCCCTCAGCGGTCCTCGGCAGGCTCCTGCGAAGGAGGCGGTGCGGATAGCCTCACCGAGAGGCGCTCGATGATCTCCTCCATCTGACGCGACCGCTCCCGAGCCCAGCCGGGGACCTGGAAGGCGCCGGCCACGAGCATGGCGAGGCCTGTGACGAACAGCGTCCAGAACCCGTCGCCGTCGAAGGGCACCGCGCGGAGGTAGAACACGGTCAGGAGGGTCGCGGAGATGCCGGTCATGCCGAGGCCCGCGCTCATAAGCCCCATGGCGTTTCCCTTCAGGGACTTGAGCCTCAGGCGCTGGCCTGAGCCGCTCGGCTCGAGGAGCGCCTGGAGGTTGCCGTTCGTCCACTGCTTGAAGGGCCCGTCCTCGCTGAGGCGGCCGCGCGCGTCGAACGTCTCGCGCAGGTCGACCACGAGCCGGTGCCACTCCGCGTCGGTGAGCGTGCGCCCGAGCTCGACCGTGCGCCCGACTCCTACCGGTAGGCCCACGACCATCTTGGCGTGCACCTGCGGCGTCATGTCGAGCGATCTCGCCGCCTGCTCGACCAGCTCGGGCGGCAGCCCGACGTCGCGGCCGACGTCTTGGATCTCGCGCAGGGTCAGGCCGTCGCTCGACGCCGCCGGCAGCGACGACTTCTGCGCTTCCGTAGCTCGCTCGAAGATGCGCGCGATCTCTTCTTCGCTGTAGCGTCGCTCGCTCATCGCATCACCTACGTGCTTGGCTCGGCCAGGGTGTCGTTCGTACGTCCGGGATCCGCTCCATCTTCTCGACGGCGTCGTAGACGCGAAAGCCGCGCGCTATGTAATTGGCCAGCGCGCGCGGATGGTCGAGCGTGCACGTGTGTACCCACACGCGTCGCGTCGCCAACTCCCAGGCGCGCCGCACCGCGGCGTCCAGCAGCTCCGGGCCGAGCCCGCGTCCGATGAACGACGGCAGCAGGCCGAAATAGACGAGCTCGATTTGGCCGCCTGGTTGAGCTTCCAGCTCGAAATACCCAGCGGGCTTGCCGTCGAGGTACCCGATCCACGTCTCGACCTCGGGCCGGTCGAGCCAGACCATCCAGCGGTCTCGGTCCCACGAGAGTCGCTCGTGCCACGACCAGTCGGCGCCGACGGAAGCGTAGAAGTGGCGGTTGACGTCGGGGTCGGCGGTGGCGACGCGGCGCACGTCGAGCCGGCGCTGGCCTTCGAACGGCACCACCTGCTCGTGGCTCGTCATCTCGAGGTAGGTGATGGTGACGAGCCGGTCCATCGCTTCGATCCCTAGGCGACGCCTGCGTCGAAGAAGTCGACGACCCCCGTCTCCAGCGAGTACTCCGCGCCGACGACGAGGAGGCCGTCCTGCTGGATGAGTCGCTCGAGGATCTCGGAGCCGTGCCGGAGATGATCCACCGAGGCGCGGATGTTCGCGCGCACCGCATGGTGCACGAGGTCCTTGCGGTCGCGTCCGACTCTGGCCTCGAGCAGGCCCTCGACGGCCGGGCGGATGCGATCGACGATCGAGCGCAGGTTCGGCGAGCGGCGCTCGGTCGGGCGCTCGAGCTCCTCGAGCGTGGCCAGGACCGCACCGCACATCGAGTGGCCGAGCACGACGACGAGCCGCGTGCCGAAGAGCTCGGCCGCGAACTCGACCGACCCGATCTGCGAGGGCGCGACGATGTTACCGGCGACTCGGATCACGAACAGGTCGCCGAGCCCCTGGTCGAAGACGATCTCCGCGGGCACGCGCGAGTCGGAGCAGCCGAGGATGATGGCGAACGGCTCCTGACCGCCGATCAGCTCACGACGTCGGCGCTCGCCCGTGTCTGCGGCGGTGCCCTGCAGCTCCGACACGAAGCGCCGGTTGCCTTCCTTCAGGCGTGCGAGCGCCGCCGGTCCGCCGCTCAATTCTGTACCCGCTCCTTCAGCTCCTCGAAGAAGTTCTGCACGAGGACCAACTCGGGCTCGACGGCGGCCTCGCCCACAGTCGCCGGTCGAACGGCGAGGATGCGCCTCCCGTCGGGGGCCACGTCGTACCAGCCGCCCGCGACGAAGGTGGTGATCGGGGGGACTGGCGCGGGCCACTGGATCTCGGCGGTGCTCACCACGCGAAAGCCCTCCCGCGTATCGATGCGCGCCACCATCCAGCCGCGCTGGGCGCCGTAGAAGATCTCGGTGCCGTCGGGTGACCACATGGGCGCCACGCCCCCTTCACCCGACGAGATCTGCCAGCGTCCCTGGTCGACCCCGGGGAACGGGCGCACGTAGATCTGTGGATTCCCGGTTTCGAACGAGGTGTAGGCGAGCCACCACCCGTCGGGGGAGAGCTGCGGAGCGACCTCGTCGAAGTCGGGGGACACCATGAGCGGAGTCGCGACGCTGTCCACGCCGGGGCGCTGCCCGAGGATGTCCCGTGACGGCGGTGCACCCGCGCGGAACACGACCCACGAGCCGTCGGGCGTCGAGGTGAACTCCACGACGGACCTTTCCGGGTCGAGCACCAGGCGGTCCTCTCCCGTACCGTCCGCCCGCCGCTCCCACACGTCGGCGGCTACGCCGGACCGGTCGGAGATGAAGCGCACCGTCCGCCCGTCGGCACTCCACAGCGGCCATCCCTCCGCAGCGTCGCTGAAGGTCAGCCTCGACAGGGGGCCCCGGTCGAGCTCCTTGATCCATATCTCACCGCCGTCCCCGCCGCTCATGTCGCGGAAGGCCAGCCTTCTGCCATCGGGCGATAGGCTCCACGCCACGTTGCCGCCGCCCGGGTCGAAGGTCCATCCGGGATCCACGGGCGTCACCTGTCCCTCGCGCGTCACCCAGACGAACTCGGCCAGCGCGGCAGCCGCAGGTGCACGCCAATAGAGGAGGGTGCCGTTCTCGGAGAGTGCGTAGGCGGGATCGGCCTGCGGGATGCTGAGGTTCTCGACGACCGGGATCGGCGCACCGCGGATCTCGAGCGCGTCGGAGTCGAACGGCGCGGCCAGGAGTCGGCCGTCGCTGGACGCGAATACCAGGTGTCCCGTGGACGTCACATACGAGCGGAAGCCCGGGGTGATGACCGTGCGCTCGCCCGTTGCCATGCGAAACGATTCGACTCGCGCCGGTGAGCCACCGACCGAGAAGACGGCCGCTTCGCCCCCGGGAAGGAGCTGGAAGTAGGCGTGCTGGCCGTCTCCGCTCTCGAGCGTAGTGACGTCCTCCACCGCGCCGCCGAGCACCGGCACGCGCTGGATGTTGCGTGCGTTGGACGTGTAGTAGATGAAGCCGTCCCCGCCCCAACGCCCACAGCAGTTCGCCGACTCCGACAGCGTGCGGATGAGGCCGCCTCCGAGTGGCGCCACCTTCAGGGTGCTCCCGCCCTCGAAGAACGCGACCTCCAGCCCGTCCGGAGAGATGACCGGGTCGTTCACCTGCTGTTCGACGCCTGGGATGGGGGTGGCATCGAACTCCCCGAATCTGCGGATCCAGAGTCGCCACGCTCCGGCGTCGTCCCGGTAGCTCATGACGGTCGTGGTCCCGTCGGGTGAGATGCTCAGCCACTCGCTCGGGATCTGGTTCACTTCCGTCCGCAGCGAGAAGCGCATGACGGGACGGGGCGGCTCGGGTCGCAGCAGCGCCCAAGCTGCGACGGTTGCGAGGACCGCCGCCGCCGCGGTGGCTCCGATCGACAGCGGGTTCCAGAGCGCATGCGTCCGAGTGGCCACAGCGGACGCGCCGTGCCGGAACGCCGGGTCGCCGAGCGCCTTGGCGAAGTCGTGCGCGCTCGTGAAGCGGTCGGCGGGCAGCTTCTCGAGCGCCTTCTGGATGGCGGCGTCGACGTTCGTTGGGATCGACCTGCGAATGGCCGTCGCGGACACGGGGCCGCCCTGGATGATCTTGCCGAGCACGGCCTGGGCGGTGCTCGCCGTGTACGGCGGATCCCCAGTGAGCAGCTCATAGAGCACCGCGCCGAGTGCGTAGATGTCGCTCGCGGGCCCGACGCCCACGTCGCCGGTAGCCTGCTCGGGGGCCATGTAGTACGGCGTGCCGACGGAGAGCCCCGTCTCGGTGAGGCGGGCGCCACCGGCGGCTCCCACCGCGAGCGCGATGCCGAAGTCGCCGACCATGGGCTGGCCCGCCTGCATGAGCACATTGCCTGGCTTGATGTCGCGGTGCACCACGCCGTGCTCGTGCGCGTACGCGAGCGCACCGGCCACCGCCACCCCGAGCCGCACCGCCTCTTCCACCGGGAGCTGCTTCTCCCGGTCGAGCCGCTCCCGGAGTGTTTCCCCCTGTACGAAAGGCATCACGTAGTAGAGGAAGGAGTCCGCCTCGCCCGAGTCGTACAGGGGCAGGATGTGGGGATGCTGGAGGTTCGCGGTCGTCTTGATCTCGGAGAGGAAGCGCTCTGCCCCCACGACCGCCGCCAGCTCCGGCTTGAGCACCTTGAGCGCGACCTTGCGCTCGTGGCGGAGGTCGTCGGCCAGGTAGACGGTGGCCATGCCCCCTTGGCCGAGCTGCCGCTCGATGCGGTAGCGGCCTGTGAGGGCGGCGTTGAGTCTTGCGATGGGGTCGGTCATGGGTTTCCAAGATCGAATACGGCTTCCGCAGCCGATAGTGGCCGGGGCACAGGCATACGTCCTCCGCGCCCCTTTCCGTGCTCCCAGCCGTCCGGTAGGATGCGAGGATCTTCGCATCGAGACCGGGCCGAGGCGCATGTTCCGAAAAGCGGGGTTCTACGCGGCGGGGGGACTCGTCTGGGCGCTGGCGGGCATGGCGCTGCAGGATCGGCCCGCGGCCAGCGTCATCCAGATCCCGCGGATGCCGCCGCCGATCCCGGTCGCGCCGCCGGCCGTGCCGACCGCTGCGGTCGAGTCGGCTCGAGAGGCTGTTCCGCCGTCGCCCGAGCCTGCGCCCGTGGGGTCCCGGCCGTTGCACGAGCCTGCGACCGTGGGATCCAGGCCGACCCTACCTGCGCCTGCGCCCGCAGTCTCTCGCCCGAACCAGCCCGCGCCGGCCGCCGCAGCGCCGCGGCGAGGCAATGCCAGCTCGCGCCGGAACGTCTGGGTCGGCCCGATCCCGACGGCGGCCGACTGGGCGCCCCCCGAGGGACCGGTGCGCATCGCGCTCCAGGCGGGACACTGGCGGGCGGACGAAGCCCCCGCCGAGCTCTCCGGCCTGCGGGACAACGGTACCGGCTTCCAGGGAAAGGCCGAGTGGGAGGTGAACCTCGAGATCGCCGAACGCGCCGCGAAGCTCCTGCAGGGGGTGGGATACGTCGTCGACGTGCTCCCCGCCGTGGTGCCGCCGAGCTACCGGGCGCATCTGTTCATCTCGATCCACGCGGACGGGAGCAGAGATGCGCGCGCCTCGGGCTTCCGGGTCGCGGCGCCCCGCAACGACGCGACGGGCAGGGCCGCTGGAGCGGCTAGGTTGCTCGAGCAGAGCTATGCGGATGCCACCGGGATCAAGCGGCTCCCCACGGTGACGCGTCGCATGCAGAACTACTACGCGTTCAACTTCCGTCGCTATGTGCACGCACTCCACCCGATGACGATCGGAGTGATTCTCGAGACCGGCTTCCTCACGAGCGCTTCCGATCGTTCCGTCATTGTCGACGATCCCGATCGCGCAGCGCGCGGCATCGCCGCCGCCGTCATGGCGTTCCCGATCACGCCGCCGCCAGGGCCTGCCATCACGCTCGCGGACGTGCAGCTGGACTGAGCCGCGTCTGGGCGCGTGGGCTCGGCGGGCCTGGCGTCCGCGCATGACCGACTTCCGATGACTCGAGGAACCAACGGGTCGGACGCCGTACGCGCCTGGGGGTTCATGGTCGTGGCGGCCACCATCCTCATGATCACCATGGGCGCCCGCCAGTCGATGGGTCTCTTCGTCGCGCCGCTCGACGCGGCCACGGGGCTCGGCGTGGCCGGCATCAGCTTCGCGATGGCGATCGGGCAGTTCGTGTGGGGCGCGTCCCAGCCGGTCTTCGGCATGGTCGCCGACCGTTGGGGCCCGGGGCGCGTGATCGTCGTCGGTGCAGTGCTGATGGCGGTCGGCAGCGGGCTCACCACGTTCGTGCAGGGCCAGTGGTCGCTCGTGTTGGCGGTGGGGCTGCTCATCGCGGCGGGGGCGGGTGCGGGGAGCTTCTCCATCCTGTACGGGGCGACGGCGCAGCATCTGCCGCCCGCACGGCGAGGCTTCGCGAACGGCTTCATCAACGCGGGTGGCAGCTTCGGCCAGTTCGTGTTCGCGCCGCTCAACCGGACGGTCATCGAGTCGTTCAGTTGGATGCACGCCATGTGGATGATGGCGGGCGCGGCGCTCCTGACTGCTCCCCTCGCGTATTGGATGCGCGGAGCGCCGAAGGCGACTACGAGCGGAGACGCACGCGCACCGGACGATCCTGGTCTACGTGCGCAGCTCCGTGTGGCCGCCCGAGACCGGAGCTACTGGTGCCTGCACGCGGGGTTCCTGACCTGCGGCTTCCACATAGCATTCCTGGTGACGCACCTGCCTGGCGAGGTCCATCTCTGCGGCTTGAGCACGGGCGTGGCGTCCACGTCGCTCGCCATCATCGGGTTGGCGAACATCGCCGGGAGCCTGGGCATCGGGCACCTCGGCAACTACTACCGGATGAAGTGGCTCCTCTTCTGGATGTACGCCACCAGGGCGGTGGCGGTGCTCATCTACCTCGCCGCGACGAAGACGCCGGCGACGCTCTACGCGTTCTCGGCGGTGCTCGGAGCCACCTGGCTCGCGACCGTGCCGCCGACCGCGGGCATCACGGCCAAGCTCTTCGGCACGCGGTACTTGGCGACGCTCTTCGGCCTCACGCTGCTGAGCCACCAGATAGGTGCGTTCTTCGGCGCGTGGCTCGGGGGCATCGCGGTCGCCGAGACCGGCAGCTACGTCTGGATGTGGTGGGCGGACGCGGCGCTCGCGTTGGCGGCGGCGCTCGTGAACCTGCCCATCCGCGAAGCGGCGCCGCAGCGCGCGGAGGCGCTCGCGGCCACCTGACCAGGCCGGGTGGTCGAGCCGCTATCGAGCCAGTGTGCGGTTGTACTCCCAGATCGCCCGACTCAGGTGGTCGTCGCCGCTGACCGATACCCGCGTTCCGACCACGGTGAGTGCGAGACCGCCGAGCGTGACCAGGCTGTTGGTGTCGAGATCGATCGAGATGTTGCCATCCGAGGCCAGTAGTCCGCCGAAGAACAGGATGCCTCCAGCGACCGAGAGGACCGTGCCCGCGTTGTGCCGCACGCGGTAGCCGTTGGCCAAGTCCTGCGACAGCCGATTGCCCTCGAACGCGCGACGCATGTCACCGGACCAGAGCCCGAGACCGTTCACGACCACCTGGTCCGTTCCACGCACCAGGGCAGCCCCGGCCGGGCTGTACGCGACCCGAAGTGCGCACGTGTCGTACGTGCAGGCGGGGCTGGCCTGGGCGCCGACGTCACGCCCAGAGGCGGCGAAGACCGCGGCGAGCGGGAAGGCGAGGTAGGCGAGTCGACGGCTCACCCGTTCGCCCGCATCACCGAGCGGAAGCCGTTCGTGCCGGAGTAGGACCACTCGGCATCCCCACTCCGGTGCGTGTGCACGACCGACTCGTGCTGCACGTAGTCGCGATAGGCGTGGTTCGGGAGCCCGGTGATGACGATGGGCTCGCCGTCGAGGCCGGGAAGGAGCTTCATCTCGACGGAGGATTCGGGAACGCCGAAGCGGAAGCCGTCTGCGGTCTCCTGCATCGTCAGGGGCGCGCGCCCCTTCGCTCGCGCAATGCGGTCGAAACCGGCGAACGCGACCGGAAGGAGCCTCTCGAGGGTCGCGACCTGCGAGTCGCTCATGCTGTCATCCATGTAGATCCGAGTCCAAACGCGCATCTCGAACGTGACCACGAACCGAAGTCCGGAGAGGTCGGCGCCGTCGAGCTGTCCCTCGCGGATCTGGATGAGTCGCGTGCCGTGGCACGTGCCCGGCTCGGGCCGCCCGAAGTTGCAGGAGCAGGGGATGGCACAGCTGCAGCACTCGGCCACGTCGGCGATCAGCGACCAGCGGCGGGCCTGGGCTTGGACGCCGTTCGGCAAGAGCGCGGGCGCCACCGCCAGCGAACCCACCAGTTTGTTGAACTCGCGCCTGTCCATGGTCACCGCTCCCGCGTTGGAGTCGTCCGCTCGATTCGCACGCGTGCCTCGCACGAATCCCCTCGCATGGAACCATACCGGGCGCCCCGCGGTCGCTCAAGCGCCGAGCGGCCCGCCGCGCACTACCTTGGGGAACCTTCGATGCGGAGAGTCGACCATGTGCCGGAACATCAAAACGCTGTTCAACTTCGATCCACCTGCGAACGAAGAGGAGGTGCGGGCCGCCTCCCTCCAGTTCGTGCGCAAGCTCAGCGGCTTCAACAAACCGTCGCGCGCGAACGAGGACGCGTTCAACGCAGCCGTCGAGGAGGTGACGCGCATCGCGCAGGATCTGCTCCAGTCGCTGACCACCAATGCGCCGCCCCGCGATCGGGAAGTCGAGGCGGACAAGGCTCGGGAGCGCGCGGTGAGACGTTTCGGCTCGGGAGAGGTCACCGCGTGAGCCGCACGAGCGTACGCTAGATCGCCTTGCCCAAGAAGTGCACGGACTCCCAGTCGACGTCCGAAAATCGATGGCGAAGGAGGTGCGCCTCGAAACCCGCGGCGCCGAGATGGTGCATCCAGTCGGCAATGGGAAAGAGTCCCTCGAGATGGCGGTCGTGCAGCGTGCGCGTGGTCCCGTCTCGCTCGCGCAGCAAGTAGGCGTAGTCGACCACGTACGTAGTGTCGGTGGGGTCCGGATCGAACGTCCACTCGAGGTACCGCAGCCCTCGTGCCCCGTCGTCATGACCGCCGTGCTCGGTGCCGATGCGGAACGTCTCCCGTACGAAGTCCGGCGTGAACAGCGCCACGCCGCCGGGGCGCGCGTGGGCGCGCGCGGTATCGAAGACGGCCTTCAGGTCGTCGAGGGTCGTGGCATAGCAGATCGCGTCGTGCACGAAGACGCAGTCGAACGTGCGACCTAGGCGCACCGACCGCATGTCGCCCACGTGGTGCTCGCAGTCGGGGTTGAGCGCGCGGCTCACGTCCAGCATGGCCGGGGAGAGGTCCACGAGTGTGACCTGTGCGAACGAACGCTTGAGCCACGACGCGTTGTTGCCGCCGCCGCTCCCGAGCTCGAGCAGGGCACGGTGTTCCGTCGGAGGCGAGTGGCGATCGAAGATCGCGGCGTAGTAGGTCGCTTCGTCTTCGTAGTCCGCGGCCGACGAGAGAAGGGGCCACCAGGAGGCGATCTCGGTGTACATCAACAGCGGAGTCATGATCGGTTTCCGTGCTCGAGTCGCGGGTTCGTACACCGACGCGGGTGAACGATGCCCCAGCTGCGTCCGACCGCCGCTGGGCCCACGACTTGAGCAGCATCGGGACGTTGGCGATCGTGACGCGTGAGCCCCTTCCGTCGCCTCAACGTCGGCGTCCTCGCCGTCACCCTGACAGCGTCGAGCTGCGCGCGGCCCCACGACCCCGACACGGACCGCGCCGCCGCCCAGCTGGCGGCCGCCACGAGGATCGCGGCGGACGTCGCGCGTAACCCGGGCCCTCTCGAAGTTCTCTGCATCGCGTACTCCGGGGATTGGGAGGATACCCTGCTTCCGGCCCGCGTCGGGGCGCTCGGCTTCGCGTACGCCGAGGGGTGCGAGGAGATCGACGGGCAGCTCTTCGCCCAAGGCGGAGAGGCGCGCGCGCTCTGGGTCGGGGTGGGGGAGCCCGAGGACATGGGCGCTTCGGGTGCCGTCGTGCCGGTGTTCACCTCGACGGGCGTGGACGACCTGGCCACCTACCGGTGCCGAGTGACGCGGAGCGGTGGGGAGTGGGCCGCGGAGTCGTGCGAGGTGGGGGCGGTCGGCTGACCTGAGGGCGGACCGGTCCGCGCGGGGACGCCGGGCCTTCGTCGTGGGCCCAGATCGGCCCACGACCGGCCCTTCGCGGTCCCGGGGCAGGTGCTACCTTTTCGGGCTCCGTTATTCGTAGCCTGCACCTCGCTTTGCCCCCGTATGAGCGCCCGATCCCAGCAGCAGGAACCCGCCTCCCCAGCGCGGGCCGACCTCCCCCGCCGCGTCCTCAAGTTCGGGGGCACGTCGGTGACGGGAGCGAGCCGGGTCGACGTGATTGGACGGGTCGTGCGGGACCGGTTGGAGCGGACGCACCCGGTGGTCGTGGTGTCCGCCATGTCGGGCGTGACGGAGATGCTCCGGCGCGTTTCCGAGCTGGCCACGCGCGGCGAAGCCGGCGATCTCTTGCGCGAGCTCGAGGCGAAGCACCGGCAGGCTGTCGCCGACGTCACGGGGGGGCGGCCGGAAGTCGTCGAGGCGGTCGAGCGCTTGCTCGCGGAGGCCGCGCGGCTCACGCAGGGGATCGAGCTGGTGGGCGAATGCTCGCCGCGCACGCTGGACCAGATGCTCTCGCTCGGCGAGCGGCTGTCGATGCACCTGATCGCCGGGGGGCTCTGCGCGCGTGGGGTCCCGGCGCGCGCGGTCGACGCGGCCGACGTGGTCGTCACCGACGATCACTACGTGGAGGCGGAGGTGGACTTCCCCGCCACCGAAGAGCGTGCGCTCGCCGCGCTCGCGCCGGATGGACGCGTCCCGGTGGTCACGGGCTTCCTCGGGGCGACCAAGAACGGGGATCGCACCACGCTCGGGAAGGGCGGCTCGGACTACTCGGCCGCGGTGGTGGGGTGGGCGCTGCGCGCGGACGAGGTCGAGATCTGGACGGACGTGCCCGGCGTCATGACCGCGGACCCGCGCGTCGTGCCCGATGCGCGTCCGCTGCGCCACCTCGGCTTCAACGAGGTGCTCGAGCTCTCGCACTGGGGCGCGAAGGTGGTGCACCCCAAGACGGTGCGCCCGTGCCGCGATCGGGGGATCCCGCTCTCGATTCGCAACACGCTCTCGCCGGACGACCCTGGCACTTTGGTCACGCCACGAGCGCCGGCCTCGACGATGGGCCCGATTCGCGGCATCGCCTCCATCGACAAGGTGGGGCTGCTGCAGCTGAACGGCGTCGGCCACGGCACCGAGTCGATCACCTCGCGCTTCGTGAACGCGCTCGACCAGGCGCGCTCGACGGTGCTCCTGCTGAGTCAGGGGTGCAGCGAGCGCTCCGTCTGCGTCGCGCTCACGCCCCAGTCGGTTCGGCCCGCCTTGCGCGCGGTCGAGAAGGCGTTCGAGCTCGAACGCCGGGTCGGCCTCATGGACGACCCGACCGTCGAGGAAGATTGCTCCATCGTGGCGGTGGTGGGCGAAGGCATGAAGGACCAGCCAGGTATCGCGGGTAAGGTATTCGGTGTGCTGGGCGAGAGAGGCATCAGCATCCGCGCCATCGCCCAGGGGTCGTCGGAGCTGAACATCTCGTTCGTGGTTCGTCGTGAGGACGCCAACGACGCGGTGCGCGCCATCCACGCGGCCTTCTTCCCGCCGGAGCAGCGCGCTGCGGCGTCGGCTGCCGCGACGGCGGCGCCCGAGGCGTCGGCTGCCGCACCCAGCGGCCCGCTCGACGTGGTCGAGCTCGCGACCCAGCTCATCGCGATTCCGTCGTTGTCCGGGCACGAGCACGCGGTGACCGACTTCGTCATCGACCTGCTGGCCGCGCGCGGCTGGGAAGTCAGGACGCAGCCGGTCTCGGCAGGGCGGGTGAACGTGTGGGCCACCCGCGGCACCGGAGATGTGACGCTCTCCACGCATCTCGACACGGTGCCGCACTTCTTCCCGCCGCGCCGCGAGAACGGCAACCTCTTCGGGCGTGGTGCCTGCGACGCCAAGGGGATCGCGGCCGCGATGCTGTGCGCGGCACAGCGCCTGGCCGACGAGGGCGAGGACCGTGTGGACCTGCTCTTCGTGGTGGGCGAGGAGCTCCGCTCGGACGGCGCACGCGCGGCCGCCGCGCTCCCTGCCACGAGCCGCTGGCTGGTGAACGGCGAGCCGACGGAGTCGAAGCTGGTGAGCGCTTCGAAGGGCTCGCTGCGGCTCATTCTGCGCACCAGGGGCCAAGAGGCTCACTCGGCGTATCCGGAGCTGGGTAGCTCCGCCGTCGAGGCCATGGTCGCCTTGCTCGCGGAGCTACGGAAGATCCGCCTTCCTTCGGATCCCGAGCTCGGAGAGACCACCATGAACGTCGGCACGATCCGCGGCGGGTCGGCGGCCAACGTGTTCGCGGGCGAGTGCGAGGTCGAAACGATGATCCGCTTGGTGGGCGACGCCCAGAAAGTGAAGGACGTCGTCGCCGCGACGGTGGGCGGCCGCGCGACGCTCGAGTGGGGGAGCCATATTCCCACGCAGCGCTTCCACGTCCTCGACGGGTTCGAGACCACCACCGTCGCCTATACGAGCGACGTCCCGATCCTGGCCTCGTGGGGTACGCCGCTCATGTTCGGGCCGGGATCTATCCATCATGCACATACCGAGGAGGAGCACGTGTCCCTGCAGGAGCTGACGTCCGCCGTCGGCGCATACGAGCGCATCGTTCGCGCGGTGCTCGCGTCATGAGCGCGCGCAACAAGTCCGCGAGCCCGAAGGGGCGAGTTCCCGTGGCGGTGCTCGGGGCGACGGGCGCGGTGGGCCAGACGTTCATCCGTCTCCTCCAGGGGCATCCGTTCTTCGAGGTCACCGAAGTCGCGGCCTCGGAGCGTTCGGCGGGCAAGCGTTACCGCGACGCCATGACCTGGCACGAGGGAGCGCTCCCCGAGGACGTCGCCGACCTGACCATACTCACCTGCGACCCGGGTGAGGTCGGTGCGAAGATCGTCTTCTCCGCGCTCGACGCTTCGGTGGCTGGCGAGGTCGAGCAGGCGTTCGCCGCGGCGGGGGCGGTCGTGCTCTCGAACGCGCGCAACCATCGCATGGATCCGGACGTTCCGCTGGTGATCCCCGAAGTGAACGCCGATCACTTCGCGGTGCTCGACGCGCAGCGGCAGAACCGTGGTTGGGAGGGCGCCATCATCACGAACGCCAACTGCGCTTCGACCACCGCGACCGTGGCGCTCGCGCCGCTCCACCAGGAGTTCGGCGCGCGCGAGGCGGTGATCACGACCATGCAGGCGGTTTCGGGCGCGGGGTATCCCGGCGTCGCGTCGCTCGACATTCTCGGCAGCGTGATCCCGTACATCGGCGGGGAAGAGGAGAAGATCGAGCGCGAGATCGCAAAGATGCTCGGCTCGGCGGACGGCAACCGCATCACGTCGGCGCCTCTGCGCGTGAGCGCCCACGCGAACCGCGTGGCGGTCGAGCACGGTCACACCGCCTGCATCTCGGTGCGCTTCGACGATCCGGTCACACCGGAGGAGGCGAAGGAAGTGCTCTCGGCGTGGCGGGGCCACGAAGCGTGTCGGGGGCTGCCGAGCGCGCCCCCGCTTCCGCTCGTGCTCCGCACCGAGCCCGACCGGCCCCAGGCCCGCAAGGACGTGTTCACCGGACGGGGCATGGCCACGATCGTGGGCCGCGTGCGCCACGATCCGCTCATGCATCTCCGTCTGGTGGCGCTGTCGCACAACACGGTGCGGGGCGCCGCCGGGGGCTCTATTCTCAACGCCGAGGTGCTGGGACGAATGGGTAGACTGCCCGGCGTCGCGGAGGGAGCCTGGTGACGGCGGAAACGCGTCGTATTGCCATACTCGGGATGGGGAAGATGGGCCGGGAGCTGGACGCCCTGGCCCGCGAGCGGGGCGTCGACGTGGTCGCGCGCCTCGACGTGGCGTACGTCGCGGACCGGCCGGGTTCCCTCGCTGCGCTGCGGCGTGCCCAGGTAGCGATCGACTTCACGACCCCGCAGGCCGCGGTGGCGAACATCGAGCTGTGCCTCGAGGCGGGTTGCCCCGTGGTCGTCGGCACCACGGGGTGGTACGGCGAGCTCGCGCGCGTCCGTGGTCTCGTGGAGAAGAAGAAGGGCGCGCTCCTGTGGGCGCCGAACTTCTCGGTCGGCGTCGCGCTCGTGCGCGCGCTGTGTGCCCGCGCTGGGGAGCTGCTGCGCGGGCTCGAGGGCTACGACGTCCACCTGACCGACGTGCATCACGCGCAGAAGAAGGACGCTCCGTCGGGGACCGCGCTGTTGCTGCGGGACGCGCTCGCGGCTTCGGGGCGTGAGGTGCCGATCACGTCGATTCGCACGGGCTCGGTTCCGGGCCGGCACGAAGTCTCGATCGACGGGCCCTACGAGCAAGTCGTGATCGGGCACGAGGCACGCAGCCGCCGTGTGTTTGCGGACGGCGCGCTGCGGGCGGCGCTTTGGCTGCGTGGTCGGCAGGGCGTATTCACCATGGACGACGTGCTGGCGTGGGAGGCCCGGTGAGCGCGCGTGCTGCCCAGAGGCTGCACGGGTGCGGCACCGCGCTCGTCACGCCGTTCCGGAAAGACGGCAGTGTCGACGAAAAGGCGCTCAGGGCGCTCGTCGACTGGCAGGTCGAGCAGGGCATCCACTTCCTGGTGCCGTGCGGCTCGACGGGAGAGGCCGCGACGCTCTCCAACGAAGAGCATCTGCGCGTCGTCGCCCTGGTGGCCGAGCAGGCGGCGGGGCGGGTGCCGGTCGTCGGGGGCCTGAACCAGAACGACACCGCGGCGGCCGTGCGGTTCGCCAAGTCGATCGCGGCGCAGGGCCCCTCTCATTTGATGGTGGTGGGTCCTCCGTACAACCGGCCGCCGCAGCGCGGGCTCGTTGCGCACTACGAGAAGATCGCGGATGCGGTCGAGATTCCGGTGGTCATCTACAACGTTCCCGGGCGAACCGGCTCGAACATCCAGGCGATGACCACGCTCCAGCTCGCCGAGCACGAGAACATCGTCGCCGTGAAGGAAGCCTCGGGGAACGTGGACCAGATCCTGCAGGTGATCCTGCACCGTCCGGAGGGCTTCAGCGTGCTGTCGGGAGACGACCCGCTCACCGTGCCCGTGATGGCACTGGGCGGCGACGGCATCGTGTCCGTGGTGAGCAACGCGGTGCCGGGACCGATGAGCCGGCTCACGGAAGCGATGGACCGGGGCGACCTGACCACCGCGCGTGCGCTCATGAAGACGCTGCAACCGATCATGATCACCGCTTTCGCGGAGAGCAATCCGATGCCGATGAAGGCCGCGATGGCGATGCTCGGCCGCATGGAGGACGTCGTGCGGCTCCCGCTCGTGACCCTCGCGGACGAGCATCGCGGCCCGCTCCGGGACGCTCTGCGTGCGGCGGGGGCGCTATGAGCCCGGTGGAGCGGAGGTCTCTCGAGCGACGCATCGAAGAGCTCTACCTCATGAAGAGCGAGGGGCTCCCGGACGATGCGCTCGACCGGGTGAACGACCTCCTGGACGAGCTCGAGAGCGGGTCGCTCCGGGCGGCCACTCGATCTCCCGAAGGGAAGTGGTCGGCGGTGCCCTGGGTGAAGCGCGGCATCCTGCTCGCGTTCCGTGTGGGCGTCGTCGTGCCCACGGCGGGCACGGAGGGCGGGACGCCATCCAAGGACCGGGGCTCGTTCTTCGACAAGCACACGCTCCCGCTCCGGCGTTTCGCGCTCTCGGACGGGGTGCGCATCGTACCGGGCGGCTCGGCGATTCGGCGGGGCGCCTACATTGCGCCCAAGGTCGTGTGCATGCCGCCCATGTACGTGAACGTGGGGGCGTGGGTGGGGAGCGGCACCATGATCGACTCGCACGCCCTGGTGGGTTCCTGCGCTCAGGTCGGTGAGCGCGTGCACGTGAGCGCGGCCGCTCAGCTCGGCGGCGTGCTCGAGCCTGTGAACGCGTCGCCGGTGGTCATCGAGGACGATGTCGTGGTGGGCGGCAACGTGGGCGTCTACGAGGGCACGGTCGTGCGGAAGGGCGCAGTGCTCGGTGCGGGCGTCGTGCTCACGCGCGGCACGCCGGTCTTTGACCTCGTGAACGAGAAGGTGCACCGCGCGAGCGCCGACGCGCCGCTGGAGATTCCGGAGGGTGCAGTGGTCGTGCCGGGTGCGCGCGGCGTGACTTCGGCGTGGGGCGCCTCGCAGGCGCTCTCCCTGCAGACGCCGGTCATCGTGAAGTACCGCGACGAGAAGACCGACATCGCGACGGCCCTGGAGAGCTGGCTCAGGTAGAGCGAACCCATGGCCAAGCGTAAGGACAAGCAGGGCCCCGGGGGGGCGTCCCCTCGTCAGGCGCCTACAGGTCAGGCGCCTCCACGCCCGTCGTCTCCGCGTCCGGCGTCTCCCGGCGCTGTGTCGCCTCGTGCCGCGTCGCCCCGCACGACGACGCCCTCCCGCAACGTCCTCTATCTCCCGTTGGTGCTCACGGGCGTCATCGGGGTGCTCGCGTTCCTTCCGCGCGTGCAGGACAACGCGCGCCTCACGCTCTCGTTCTGGGGAGCGGTCGCGGTCCTGCTGGTGTGGCTGGCTGTTCTCGCGGCGCGCCTGAAACAGCGGGGCGAGGGTCGCGAGTTCACTATCCTGTTGCGTCAGCAGCACTACATCCAGGCCTGCGTCCAGCTCTCGATCTACGCCTATTGGGGCTGGTACTGGCGGCCGGTCTACGAGTACGCTGGTCTCTTCCTTGCGCAGCTCGCGTTCGCCTACGCGTTCGACATGCTGCTGGCGTGGTCGCGCCGCGCGACATACACGCTCGGGTTCGGTCCCTTCCCGATCGTGTTCAGCACGAATCTCTTCATTTGGTTCAAGGACGATTGGTTCTACCTCCAGTTCCTGATGTTGGCGGTGGGGTTCCTCGGCAAGGAGCTGGTGCGCTGGGAGAGGGAGGGGAGGCGCGTCCACATATTCAACCCCTCCGCGTTCACGCTCGGCCTGTTCTCGCTCGTGCTCATCGCTACCGGCACGACGAACCTGACCTGGGGCCCCGAGATCGCTTCGACGCTCACGCTCGCGCCCCACATCTACGCCTACCTGTTCGCGGTTGGCCTCGTCTGCCTCTACTTCTTCTCGATCACGCTGGTAACGGGGGCCGCTGCGGCGGTGCTCTTCGGCGGCAGCGCGCTCTACTCGGCCATCACCGGGGTGCCGTATTTCATCGACTCGGACATCCCGGCCGCGGTCTTCCTCGGCTTGCACCTCCTGGTCACCGATCCGTCCACGTCGCCGCGGACGCCACCGGGTAAGCTGGTCTTCGGCGTGCTCTACGGGCTGGGCGTGCTCGCACTCTACGGCATGCTCGGCTCGGCAGGCGTCCCCACGCACTACGACAAGCTGCTCTGCGTGCCGCTGCTCAACCTGAGCATCCGCGGGATCGACGCGATGGTGGCGAAGCTGAAGGCCAGCGGGGCGTGGCAGGGTCTTCGGCTCGAGTGGGCGTTCTCGCGCCCGAACCTGGCCTACATGGCGCTGTGGGTCCCGTTCTTCTTGATCATGACGGCACAGGGGCGCACCGACGGACGTCACACCGGCGACAGCCTCCCGTTCTGGCAGGAGGCGTGCGAGGAGGGTCGCGCGACCGCGTGCGAGCGCCTGCTTCGCCTCGAGGCGACGTACTGCGCGGATGCGTCCGCCTGGGCGTGTAACGAGCTGGGCCTGGCCTACACCGAGGGGCGTCTCGCTGCTGCCGACGCAGAGTTGGCGACCGGGTACTTCTCGCGCGCGTGCGAGCTGAGGTTCCAGGCGGCCTGCATGAACCTGCTCGCCGGGGAGGGTGGCAACCGCTCGGATCCTCGCGTGCTCGACCTCCGGCTGCTCACGCGCGAGGGTGGGCTCAATCGGATGGACGACAGCGAGCCCGAGATCTACGCGCGTGCATGTGAGCACGGCTGGCAGTTCGCCTGCAACCGGGTAGCGCGCTCGCTTTGACCGCCGTCCTGAAGCGGTGGCCCGCGCTGGCGGCGGTCGGTCTCGTCCTCGCGGTGTGGCTCTCCCTTTCGCTGGCGCCTGACGCTCCCGCTGGGCAGGCGACGCCGGAGGCGCCCGCCGTCGAGCTGCCCGCAGAGCTGGCCGGGTTTCGCGCCGATGCGTGGTTCCTTCCCGACGACGGGATGCTGGGGTTCGTCGAGGTCCCCGGTGGTCCGTTCACCATGGGGAGCGACCGTGCAGTCGATCCGCTCGCCTTCGACATCGAGCGCTGGTCGCCGACGCAGGCGCAGGGCAGAGTCGACGTGCCGACCTTCTACATCGGGCGGTACGAGGTGACCGGGGCGCAGTACGCCGTGTTCGTGCGCGAGAGCGGGCACCGCGTGGCGGACCAAGGCGCCCTCACGGGGCGCCCGAATTTCCCGGTGGTGTCCGTCGCCTGGACCGACGCGCTCGCCTATGCGCGCTGGCTCGAGCAGGCGTTGCGCGCATCGAGTGTCACGCCCGCACCGCTGGCGCGTCTGCTCAGCGACGGATGGCACGTGACGCTGCCGACGGAAGCCGAGTGGGAGAAGGCGGCGCGGGGCACCGATGGTCGCATCTTCCCGTTGGGCGACGCGCCGCGCGCCGAGCGGGCGAATTACCAAGGACCTGGCCTGACGCGCGTGGGGGCGTTCGAGTGTCCGGAGTGCCCCTACGGGCTCGCCGACATGAGCGGCAACGCCTGGGAGTGGACGAGGAGTCCGTATCAGGCGTACCCGTACGATGAGTCCGACGACGCGGCGAGCCTCGACGCCGACGCGCTCTGGGTCATGCGGGGCGGATCGTTCTCGGACGGGCCCCAAAACATCCGTGCGGCCGTGCGCGGCGGCGCGGATCCCGGCGCCCGCCGGCCCTTCATCGGCTTTCGGTTGGCGCTCTCGCGGTAGTCGCGCGCACTCGCGTCAGCGCCAGCGCACCACGAAGCGGCCGACGCTCGCCGCACGCGGGTATCGGCCCTCCAGCGCGGTGACGAGGTCGGCGGGCGGCGGGCCGGAGAGCGACGGCGCGCGGTTGAGCACGATCACGCGCACGTCGGCGCGCTCCGCGGTCTCGAGGATGCGCTGCGTGCGTCCTACCGGGTCGTCGAGGAAGTCGTAGAAGACGGGCGTCGGATTGCGCAGGCCGGTAAGGAAGTAGGCCTCGGGAGCGTCCGGCGTGACGAACGCGACGCCAGTGCCCGCCGACAGCTCCTGCACCATACCAGCGAGCTGTTCGTATTCTGCGCGCTCGGCCGCCGGCATGCGGATGCGCCCTCGATCGATCTGGAGGCGCTCGAGCTCGGGTCGCGCGGCGTACCGGCCCTGCGCGGTCGCGAAGAGCTCCGCGGTCCCGACCCAGCGCGCGCCGAAGACCAGGGTGAACGCCAGGAGTAGGACGGAGGGCAACCGCCATCCGCTCGGCGCGAGCGAGACGCCCGCGAGCGCGCCGATGCCGACCAACGGCGCCAGGTAGAAGAAGTAGATGGGGCCCGAGTACGGGTACTGGACGAGCGTGAACGTGGCGAGGAAGATCGCGGCGAGCCCCGCATCGAGCGCGCGGCGACTCATAGGCTCACGACTCCACGTCCGGCGCGCAGCGGACAGGGTGGCGAGCGTCACCAGCACCGGTACGAGCAGGAGGCCCCCCCACACGCTCGGGTAGACCGTCCCGCGCCCGCCGAGCGCGATGACCAGGGCCAGGCCGACGCCCAGGAGCGCGAGCGCGGCTGTGCGCACCCGGCCCGAGCCGACCGCAGCGACCGCCGCGAGCGCCAGCGGCACGAGCGTCGGACCGAACGTCGCGAGGGGGAGCGGTGCGGAGGACGTCGCCGCGAGCGATGGGCGCCGGAGCGGCAGAAGGAAGACGCCGTCGATGAGCGCGCCCACCGATCCCGTCACCACGTACGGCACGAGAAGGGCCGCGATGGGAAGGGCCGCACCTGCCAATACTGCCGCCACCAGCCGTCCCAGCAGCGCCAGACGTGCAGCGGTCGCAGCCGAAGAAGGCGCCTGCACGACGCGCCACACGACCACGAGTGCGACCACAGCCGACGGCACGACGAAGTGCACGACGCTGGCGGGGTCCATGCGCTCCCGCACCAGCCCCACCACCAGGGCCAGATACGCCAACATCCCCGCCGCGACGATGGCAGCGTATGCTCTCGGCCACGCGCGATCCTCTGGACGCGAACCACGCATCTGGGACTCCACGAGCACGAGCCCGATCAACACGGCCGCCAGCGAGTAGAGGCCGACGATCTTGATCGCGATCGAGAGGCCGCACACGGCGCCCGCTCCGACGAGCCACGACAGTCGTTGGGTGTCGGCGAAACGCAGGAGACACCAGAGCGCCAGCCCCGCCAGGAAGAGGTTGTACCACGTGGGCATTGCGGCCGGGTAGTTCGGCAGACTCCAGACCGCGCCGAGGAGCACGACCGCAGCGGCGCCTTTCGGCCCGGCGAACCGGCGCCCGAGGCGGTAGGAGAGGAGGAGGAAGCCCGAGAAGCCGACGAGCAGGAGAATCCTCGGGGCGAGCAGGTGAACGCCGAAGAGCGCGAACGACAGCGCGTGCAAGTACGACAACGCGCCCGTGTACATGTCCTGGAAGTCGCGGTGCGGCAGCTCGCCCGTGAGCACGCGCACGGCCGCTTGCGCGAGCACGCCGTCGTCGTGCGGGATCCAGCCGCGGTCGATCGTGAGCGCGCCCCACGCGAGTGAGACGGCGAGCAGGCCGAGCGCCACGGGGTCGACCTTCGGCCGTTCGGCAGACGCCTCCGAGCCGAATGGCGGTGTGGGTCCGGAATCCGGCTGGATGAGGATCTCGGGGATCGGGTGGGCGCGGCGCCCCCATTCTACACGAGTTGGCCCAGCGCGCATCCAGTGCCTTGCTCTCCCTCGCGCGTCCCTCTAGCGTCCGCGGCCGCCGGAGCCAGCCGGTCGGTCGTCACTCCTCCATGAGATCAGCTGAGATCCCGCGCGTGACCGCTCCTCTCGCCGACATCCGCGTCTGTGACCTGACGCAAAACCTCGCCGGCCCGTACTGCAGCCAGATCCTGGCGGACCTCGGTGCCACGGTCATCAAGATCGAGCCGCCGGGGGGCGACATGGCCCGTGCGTGGGGTCCGCCGTTCTGGGGCACGCGCAGCGCGCTCTATCTCTCCGTGAACCGTGGCAAGCGGAGCCTGGTGCTCGACCTCAAGTCGCAGGAGGGCCTCGAGGTCCTCGCGCGCATCGCCCGGCAATCGGACGTGTTCATGCAGGCGTCGCGACCCGGCGTGGCGAAGCGGCTCGGCCTGGACTACGAGGCGATTCGGAAGTTGCGCCACGACGTGATCTACACGTCCATCAGCGCGTATGGCCCCACCGGTCCCATGAGTGATCAACCCGGTTACGATCCGCTCATGCAGGCGTACTCCGGTCTCATGTCGACCACCGGATACCCAGGCGGACCCCCGACGCGCGTCGGCGGGGCCGTGGTCGACTACGGCACCGGCATGTGGGCGGCGATCGCGGTGCTCGCGGCGCTGCGCCGGCGGGACCTCACGGGTGAAGGGGCGGAGCTCGACGCGGCGCTGCTCGACACCACGCTAGGCTGGGTGTCGTATCACGTGACCGGGTACCTGGCGACGGGGCACGTTCCCGCCCCGATGGGCTCGGGCGTCCCCGCCATCGCGCCGTACCAGGCGTTCCCGACGTCCGACGGTCACGTGATGATCGCCGCAGGGAACGACGCGCTCTTCGGTCGCCTGTGCGAGGCGCTCGGCATGCCCGCGCTCGCCACCGATCCCCGCTTCCTCACGAACCCGCTCCGTTCCGCCAATCACGGTGCGCTCATTCCCTTGGTCGAGAAGCGTGCACGCGGCTACTCGACGAAGGAGCTGCTCGAGCTGACGCGCCGCCACTCGGTTCCTTGCTCGGCCATCCGCGACATCGCGGAGGTGGTGGCGGACCCGCAGGTGGCGGCGGCCGAGCTACTCGCCAGCGCGCCCGATCCCGAGCTGCCCGACTACCGCGACCTCGCGATTCCGCTCCGGCTGGACGGGGAGCGGCCACACGCCGACAGGACGCCGCCCCACGCGGGCGAGCACACGCGCGAGATCTTGGGGGAGCTGGGTTATTCGGCTACCGAGATCGAGCGCTTGATCCAGAGCGGCGTCACGGAAGCGAGGTAGCAGCCCGGCTCATGGTTGGCGAAGGGACCGAGGGGAAATAGCGGACCAGCGCCTCCGGATCACCGCGACGGCACCGGCCGTCGTCAGTTCCACCTCTGCACGCTGAGCAGGTCCGAGAAGTCGTCCGTCCACGCGCGATCGGGGATCCGCGTGTCGAGCGGTCTCCACCCTGCGACGGGCACGTAATCGAGGTCCTGCGGCGTACGCGCGAGGAGCACCCACTCCGATCCGAAGATCCCCCGCTCGACGTCTTCGTCGCGGCGCACGTCGATCCATGCGAACGCGGCGAGCCCGAGGTCGCGCGCCTGTGCCATCAACACCGGCGTGAGCTCGAGGTGCCGGTTGGAGATGTGGAATAGGAGCGCGCCGCGGGGCGCCAGGCGGTCGAGGTAGAGCTCGAAGGCCTCGCGCGTGAGCAGGTGCACGGGGATGGTGCCCGACGAGAACGCATCCAGGACGATCAGGTCGTACGCGTCGGTCGAACGCGACAGCTCGAGGCGGCCGTCGCCGACCACGACGTCATGCGCTGCGCGCATGTTCGAAAGGTAGGTGAAGTAGCGCGGGTCCTCTGCGATGCGCACGATCTCGGGGTCGATCTCGTAGAGCGTGACGTGCTGGTGAGCGCCGGCGAGGACCGCGAGCGCGCCGGTCCCCGCGCCGACGAGCGCGAGTCGCTGCTTGGTCGGCGTGCGGCCGAACTGCTGCACGACGCTTCCTGCGGGGCCGGTCGGGTGGTAGTAGGCGAGCGGCTCCATGGCCCGAGCCGGGTCGACGTTCTGCACGCCGTGGACCGTGGCACCGTGATACAGGATGCGGACGCTGTTCTCCGGATCCGTAGTCACGCGGTGCACGCCGAAGAACGTCCTCTCGGTGTGCAGGATGTCCCCGCGGTACATCTGGCCCGACTGGGCGGAGGCGAGCAGCGCGGCGACGCCCAAAGCGAAGCGGACCGGTCGAGGCGAGAAGAGAAAACACGCGATGGTGGGAAGCACCGCGACCAGGATGACCATCACGCCGTCGGGAATGGTGTCGATGCGCCGCGCCACTACCGCAGCGCCGACGATGAAGGCGCCGAGCGCGGCCGGAAGCGCGAAGTCCAGCCCGCGGCCGGCGTACAGCCAGCGACGCGCACCGGTCTCGGACTCGCCCGCGCCGAAGGGGAGCCGGAAGAGGCACGCGAGCACGACCGCGATCGGGTACTCGGCGATGAAGTCGAAGACGACCGGTGCGACCAGCGCGGCGAACGTGCCGCCGATCGCGCCTCCCGCCGAGATCCACAGGTAGTACTCGGTGAGGTGGGTGGTCGACGGGCGGGACGAAGCCAAGCGGGTGTGGCAGAGCAGGCCGGCCAGGGCCAGCAGGAACAGGTGGAGGAGCGCGACGGCCCACTGCGGGTCCACGATGCGTGCGAGCTGCACCAGCGCCGCCACGACCACGGCAATCGCCAGCACGCGCGACAACGTCTCTGGGGTCGCGAGCGTACGGCGCGCGAATGCCGCCACGAACGTGGCCAAATACACCGCCAACGGGAGCACCCAGAGCAAGGAGGTGGGCGCGATCTCACTGGTCAGGTACTGCGTGACGCCGAGCAGGAGCGCCGACGGCACCGCGGATGCGGCCAGCCAGAAGAGCCGGTCGCGCTGCGTGACCGGGCGCTCGTCGCGAGCGGCGTGGTCAGCGTCCCCGCCGCGCTCGTCGCCGGCGCGCGCTGGAGCCGCCGCGACCTCGGCGCGAGCTCCGCCAGGTTCGCCGCGTCGCGACGCCGACGTTCCGTCGCCGCGCGCCCCGCCC
>VGVR01000037.1 GCA_016873995.1 Gemmatimonadota bacterium | reverse complement strand
CAGTGCCCGATCCACGCCTCTCTTCGATCTTACGCATCAAAGTCGCATCGATTCCTTTCTCGCGGCCTTCAACTCACTGCGCTCAACTCACTGCGCTCAACTCACTGCGCTCAACTCACTGCGCTCAACTCACTGCGCTCCACTCACTGCGCTCCACTCACGGCCTGATCCCACTCACCAGCTGCTTCCCGAACGGCGCGGGCAAGAGCTCCGGCAGCCCCCACTCGCGCCGCTCCGCATCGGATTCGGACACGACCAAGAGCTCCGGCGCGAACTCGTGGAGCACCTGCCGACATGCCCCGCACGGCGCCACTGCCTTCGGACCTTCCGTCACGATCGCGAGCCTCCGGTACCGACGCGCGCCCCGCACGACTGCGTTCGCCACTGCAGCCGTTTCGGCACACACCGTGAGTCCGTAGGAGGCGTTCTCCACGTTACATCCGGTATGAACCGTGCCGTCTTCGGCGAGGAGCGCCGCGCCCACCCGGTACCCGGAGTAGGGTGCGTACGCCCGTTGCATCGCTTCGCGGGCCTTCGCGACCAACTGATCAAGCTCCATCGAGGCCCGTCCATACTCTGGGGAGTCGCGCGGTCAAACCCGTCAGGACCTCGTAGCTGATCGTTCCTGCGAGCTCGGCGACCTCATCCACGCTGATCGACTCCCCACCCTCGGTGCCCAGGAGCGTGGCGACGTCGCCCACCCGGACCCCCGACACGCCGGAGATGTCTACCACCGTCATGTCCATGGAGATCCGCCCGATGATGGGGACCCGCACCCCCCGAAGCAGGGCGGACCCCCGGTTCCCCAGCGCCCAGGGGAGGCCGTCTGCGTAGCCGATCCCCAGCGTAGCCCACCGTTCCGCCCCGCGGGCCTGGTACGTGACCCCATACCCCAGGCTCGTTCCGGGCTCGGCGTCGCGCAGGTGGACGACCCGCGCGTGCAGGGACGCCACGGGCTCGGGCACCGGCTGCGCGTCCCCCACCCTGCCACCATACATGAACATCCCGGGACGTACGGCGCCGCGCGCCAGCTCGGGGAGGCGGAGCGACCCGGCAGAGTTGAGCAGGTGGATCAGCAGCCCCGGGGGTGGGTCGGGAATGCGGTCGAGCACCTCCTGGAAGCTGGCCCACTGCTCGCGGACCGAGCCCTCGTCATCTTCGGCGGAGTGGAGGTGCGTGTAACATCCCACCCAGTTGATGCTTCCTTTTGCCGCATCTAGGAAGCGAGGCATCCAAAGCGCGGCCTTGCGCCAGTCGAAGCCCGCCCGCCCCATACCGGTGTCGACGTCCAGGTGAACGCTCGGGACCGTGCCCACGCGCCGTCCGACCGCGACGAGCCGATCGAGCGTGTCGAGGCTCGACACGGTGAGGTGCAGGCCGGCCGCGACCGCAGCCTCGCACGAGTCGGGCGGCACCGGACTGAAGACGATCACCGGTTGTTGGACGGACAGCGCTCGCAGCGCGACCCCTTCGTCGACCGTCGCAACCCCCCAACCCCACGGGCGCTCAGCACTCAGCACGCGCACGGTCTCGCGCACACCGAGGCCGTATGCGTTCGCCTTCACCATGGGGATGAGACCCGTCGACGGACCGACCGCGGCACGAATGCGTGCGTAGTTCCGACGCAGGGCGTCGGCGCTCACCCGCACCCACGCGCGGGCCTCCGGGCTCGTTGACATATGGGGCCAAAGATGCCAAGAACCAAGCCAGGATACGACCCCCGCTCGGACCGTACATGAACGACTCCATGGATGCCGCCCAGCGCGCGCCTCTCCGCTTCGAGGGACCGGGTGCGCTCGATCGGGCGCTCGCGTTGGTGAGATTCCTGCGGGCCGAGTGCGAGTGGGACCGAGCGCAAACCGCCGCGTCGCTCATCCCCCACCTGCTGGAAGAGACGCACGAGGTGGTGGATGCAATCCACGGTGGAGATGCGCATGCCCTCGAAGGAGAGCTCGGGGATCTCCTCCTCAACCTCGCCTTCCAGATCGTCGTGGCCGAAGAAGCGGAGGAGATCGATGCGGAGTCGGTGTACCGGCGGCTCGAGGCGAAGATGGTCGCGCGCCACCCCCACCTCTTCGGGGACGGCGTGCGGCGCAACTGGGAATCGCTCAAGGCGAGCGAGCGCGCCGAAGACGAGGGCGTGCTGTCAGGCGTGGCCAAGGGACTCGACCCACTCACCAAGGCGTACCGCATCCAGGAGCGTGTCGCCCGCGTCGGCTTCGACTGGGAAGACCACCGCGGCGCGCTCGACAAGGTGGTGGAGGAGCTGGGAGAGGTGCGTGAAGCCCTGGGCTCCGAGATCCCGTCGCGCGTGGACGAAGAGCTGGGCGACCTCCTCTTCGCGGTCGTGAACCTCTCGCGGCTCGCGGGCACCCACCCCACGACCGCGCTCGCGCGCGCGAACCGAAAGTTCCACGAGCGCTTCGAGAAGCTCGAGCGTCTCGCGCGCGAGCGCGGCGTCGACATGGAGAGCGCCGGGCTCGCTGCGCTCGATTCCCTCTGGGACGAGGTGAAGCGCGGCTGAGGGTCACGGCGTTGCGTCCGGATGCGAGGCCGTGACGCGACGTGACGGCGCAGATCGCCGCCGCCGACAGGTGCGACGTCGATCGCTGACGGGCCGACGGTCGCCTCCGTCGACGTGCGGCTACGGGCAGCGGCGCGCGGTCGTCCCCTCAGTACCCCGCGTGCTTGTCGACCACGTTCTCCCACTCGGCCGCCGGCGACTCGGCCAAGTAGCGCCGGAGGTTGCGCACGATCAGGTCGGTCTCGCGGCGCCAGAACCCCGCGGTGACCCCGGATACGTGCGGCGTGATGAGCACGTTGGGGAGGCGCCAGAAGGGGTCGTCGCCTGGCAGTGGCTCCCGACCGAACACGTCGAGCCCCGCGCCGCGCAATTTTCCCGCGGTCAGCGCTGACACCAGGGCCGCCTCGTCGACGATGCGCCCGCGCGCGACGTTCACCAGCAGCGCGCCGCGCTTCATGCGCGCGAGCTCGCGCGCGCCGAGCAGGCCGCGCGTCTCGGGCGTCTCGGGCGCTGTCACTACGACGACGTCGCTGCGGTCCAGGAGCGAGCCGAGTCCTTCGGCGCCGTAGACGACCTCCAAGTGCGCGGCGAGCGAGCCCCCTCCTTGCACGGGCTCGAGGAGCGCGTCGGCAGCTGCCGATTGCCGACGTCGCAGCGCGATGACACGCGCACCCAGGCTGGCCACGCGGCGGGCGACCTCGCGTCCGATCCCCCCGTAGCCCACGAGCCCGACCGTCGAGCCCGCGAGCTCCCGCATCGGCGTGTCGGCCGCATAAAAGGGGGCGACCCACCACTCGCCGCGGCGCATGCCCTCGACCGCGAAATCGAGTCCCCGCCCGAAGAAGAGGATCATGGCGAGTACCGTCTCGGAGATGGGGGGCGCGTGTACCTTGGCCGAGTTGGTGAACACGACCGGGCTCGCGAGCATCTCGGGCGTGAGCGACTTGGCTACGCCCGCCGCACCCGAGTGCACCCAGCGCAGCTCGGGGCCTGCGGCGAGCAGCTCGGCGGGAATGCCGTAGCCGAAGTAGATCTCGGCGTCCCGCACGGCTTCGACCACGAGCGGATGCACGCGGGCCGCACCGTCCCCCGCCCCGCTCGTCTCCTCCCCGATGACGACCAGCTCCCACCCGGCCGGAAGCGCGGCCTCGAGCTCCTTCGGCACCCAGGCGGGCATGGCCCAGGCGGGCCGGTTGTCGGCCATGTCGAGGACGGCGCGGCGCATGCGGTTCACTTCGAGGTCGGTCCTGGGCTCTGTGGGGTCGCCGGCGTCGGCGAGGGTCATCGCCTACGGATACAGCCGATTCATCAGCCGCGGGAACGGGATCAGCTCGCGGATGTGGTGCTTGCCGGTGATCCACGCGACCGTGCGCTCCAGGCCGAGCCCGAACCCCGCGTGCGGGAACGTGCCGTATCGCCTCAGGTCCAGGTACCAGGCGTAGGCGTCGAGCGGGAGCCCCTCGGCCTCGATGCGCGATTTCAGGCGGTCGAGGTCATCCTCACGCTGGCTGCCGCCGATCAGCTCGCCGTACCCCTCGGGCGCGAGCAGGTCGTCGCACAGCACGGTGCGCGGGTCCGCAGGATTTTCCTTCATGTAGAACGCTTTGGCGGCTTTTGGATAGTCGTGCACGAAGAGCGGCAGGTCACGCGTCTCCATGAGCTTCAGCTCGTCGGGTGCGCCGAGATCCTCGCCCCACTTCACCTCGCTGCCTCCTGCTTGGAGCTCGGTCACCGCGTCCGTGTAACTGATGCGCGGAAACGGCGGCTTGACGTGCTCGAGCTTGCTGGTGTCGCGCTCCAGCACCTTCAGCTCCTCCCGGCACCGCTCCAGGGCGCGCTCCACGATGTAGGAGACGAAGTCCTCCTGGAGGCGCATGTTGGCGGCGGAGTCGTTGAACGCGACTTCCGGCTCGACCATCCAGAACTCCGTGAGGTGCCGGCGCGTTTTCGACTTCTCGGCGCGGAAGGTCGGGCCGAAGCAGTACACTCGGCGGAACGCTGGGCACGCCGCCTCGATGTAGAGCTGCCCCGTCTGCGCCAGGAAGGCGCGCTCGCCGAAGTAGTCCGTCTCGAAGAGCGTGCCCGCGTGCTCACCGATCGACCCGGTCAGAATGGGCGAGTCGATGCGCACGAAGTCGCGCTGGTAGAAGAAGTCGTGGATCGACTGCTCGACCTCGGCGCGCACGCGTAGTCCCGCCCGCTGCTGCGAGGAGCGGAGCCAGAGGTGCCGGTTGTCGAGCAGAAAGTCGACGCCGTGCTCCTTCGGCTGAATGGGATACGGCTCGGCCAACGCGAGCAGCTCGAGGGACGAGAGCTCGACCTCGTAGCCGCCCGGCGCGCGCGCCTCCGCTTTGACGCGGCCCGTGACGGCGACGAGCGACTCGGGCGTGAGCGTCCCGTGGGCGGCCCACGATGACTCGTCGACGGCGCTCTTCACCAGCACGCCCTGCACGATGCCGGTTCCGTCGCGCACGACGACGAAGGCGACCTTGCCGTGACCACGCGTGGACTCGACCCATCCGCGCACGGTGACCGATTCGCCCACGTGCTTCGAGAGATCCCTGATCTCGGCCATGCCTCGCCTAGGTGGAGTGACTTCGGTAGAGCGACTCAAGTAGTAGAGCGACTTCGGTAGAGCAACCTTCGGCAGAGCGACTTCGGTTAGGCCGAGCGTGTCGGTCGGGCCCGCTGGCCCTCCCCGCGGGGGCGACGGCCGGCGGATTCTAGGGACTGACGCCACGGCCGTCCACGGAACCGGCTTCGACGACGGCGGCCTCCCAATACGGTCCCCCAGCGCGTCGCCTACCCGACCCCGTACATCTCGAGTCGCTCTCGATAGCGCCCTGTGAGCTGAGCGAGCACGCGCACGTGCTCCGCGTTCACCAGCTCCGGGTCGGCGGCGATGAGCGCCCGCGCCTCCCGCTGAGCCTCGACGAGCAGGTCCTCGTCGGTGAGGAGGTCGGCGAAGCGCAGGACGGGGTCCGTGCCGTGCTGCTGGCTGCCGAAGAGGTCCCCCTGCCCGCGGATGCGCAGGTCCGCCTTGGCCACCTCGAAGCCATCGGTCGTCTTCCGGAACGTGTCGAGCCGCTCGTACGCGGCGTCGCCCGCGTCCGCGACCAGGATGCAGTACCCCTTGTCCTTGCCGCGCCCAACCCGCCCTCGCAACTGGTGGAGCTGCGCGAGGCCGAAGCGCTCCGCGTGCTCGACCAGCATGACGCTCGCGTTGGCCACGTCGATCCCGACCTCGATGACGGTGGTCGTCACGAGCACGTCGATCTCGCCTGCCACGAACGCGCGCATGACCCGGTCCTTGTCGGCCGTTGCGAGCTGTCCGTGCAAGAGGCCGACGCGCCGCCCGGCGAACACGTCGTCGCGCAGCCGCTCGAACTCGTCCGTGGCGGCGAGCAGGTCCACCTTCTCGGACTCGGCCACCAGCGGATAGACCACGTAGGCCTGGCGGCCGGCCTCGACCTCCCGGCGGACGAGCTCGTAGATGCGCTTGCGGTCGTCGCGACGGCACAGCTGCGTCTCCACGGGGGTGCGGCCAGGTGGGAGCTCGTCGAGCACGCTCAAGTCGAGGTCGCCGTACAGCGCCAGCGCGAGCGAGCGAGGAATCGGCGTGGCCGACATCACGAGCACGTCGGGACGCACGTCCTTCCGCTCCAGCAGCGCCATGCGCTGCCGCACGCCGAAGCGGTGCTGCTCGTCGACGACGACCAGGCCGAGCGAGCGGAACGCAATGCCTTCCTGGATGAGCGCGTGCGTGCCGACCACGAGCTTGGTCGCGCCCGATGCGAGGCCCTCGAGAGCCGCGCGGCGGGCAGGGGCAGTCATGCTCCCGGTGACGAGCGCAATCTCGACGCCGACGGGTCCGAGCAGCTCGCGCATGCGACGGGCGTGCTGCTCGGCGAGGATCTCGGTGGGCGCCATGAGCGCAGATTGGTGGCCCCCCTCCGCGGCGAGCAGCATCGCGAAGAGGGCCACCACGGTCTTCCCGGACCCCACGTCGCCCTGCAGCAGTCGATTCATGCGCGCCGGAGCGGTCATGTCTGCATAGATCTCCCGCAGCGCGCGTGTCTGAGCACCCGTGAGCGCGAACGGGAGCGCTTCGTGCAGCGGCCGAATCAGCTCGTTCGTGCGCACGTGCGCGATGCCGGGCTCCAGCTCGGTCGCGCGTCGCCTCGCCTGCGCCTGCACCAACTGCAGGAAGAAGAGCTCGTCGAAGGCGAGGCGACGCCGCCCTTCCTCGGCCTGCTGGATGCGCTCCGGCCGGTGCAATCGGGTGAGCGCCTGCGACAATGAAGGCAAACCGCGTCGGGCCAGCCCCTCACGTCCGAGGTACTCGTCGTCGTCCGCCCAGCCGAGCAAAGCATCTAGGTTGCGCTCGAAGACGCTCCGGAGCACCCATTGAGGCAGCTCCTCGCTCGCCGGGTACGTGACGTAGATGCGCCCGCGCTGCTCTGCTTCGACGCCGCCCTCCGCCTCGGCCTCTGAAGCACGCGCCACCACAGTGACTTCCCGCGGCTGGATCTGGCGGCCGTGGAAGAACTTCACCGGTCCGGTGACGAGCAGCACGTCGCCCTCCCGCAGCTTCCGGTCGAGCCAGGGCTGTCCGGGCCAGGCCGCCGTGATCATCCCCGAGTCGTCCTCGAGGACCGCCTGGAAGATCCGCAGGCCCCTGCGGGTGGGGATCACGCCCTTGGAGCGCACGCGCCCCACTGCGGTGGCGTCCATGCCGATGTCGAGCCGTCCGATGGGCGTTACGGTGGAGGCGTCGTCGTAGCGGCGCGGAACGTGGTAGAGCAGGTCACGCGCGGTGAGAATGCCCATGCGCACGAATGCCTCGGCGCGCTTGGGCCCCACACCCTTCAGGAACTGCACCGGTCGATCGAGCTGCGAGTAGCTCACGCTGGCGCGGCGAAGAGCGCGTCCACGAAGTCCTCGGCATCGAAGGGCGCGAGGTCGTCGATGCCCTCGCCGGTGCCGACGAGCTTGACGGGGACGCCGTACTCCTCGCGTAGCGCGACGACGATGCCCCCCTTCGACGACGAGTCCAGCTTGGCGAGGACGATCCCCGTCACGCCCACTGCGGCCTTGAAGGCCTCGAGCTGGCGGATCGCGTTCTGGCCGACGGTGGCGTCGAGCACCAGAAGCGTCTCGTGCGGCGCGCCCGACACACGACGGCGGACCACGCGGTCGATCTTGATCAGCTCGTCCATCAGGCTGCGGTTCGTGTGCAGTCTGCCCGCGGTATCGATGAGCAGCACCTCGATCCCCCGCGTGGCCGCCGCCTCGAGCGCGTCGAACGCGACCGCGGCCGGGTCACCGCCCTGTTGGCCCTTGAGGAAGTCCACTCCGAGGCGCTGCGCCCACGTCTCCAGCTGGGCGACGGCGCCAGCGCGATAAGTGTCCGCCGCGGCGACCATCACCCTCTTGCCCGCCTTGGCGAACAGGTTGGCGAGCTTGGCCACCGAAGTCGTCTTGCCGACGCCGTTCACCCCGATGACGAGGTAGACGGTCGGCCCCGAGTCCGCGACTTGCAGCTCAGCCCGGTCTGACCGGCCGAGGATCGCGGTGATCTCGGTCTTCAGCGCCGAGGTGAGTGCCTCTCCACCCTTGGTCTGGCCGCGTCGAAGGGCTTCCTCGGCGCGGTCCGTCAGGCGCAGCGTCGCCTTCACGCCGAAGTCCGCGCGGAGGAGCGTCTCTTCCAGGTCCTCGAGCGAGACGTGATCCATCCCGCGCGCGAGCACGCGCACGTCCGTGAGGCCCAGGTCGACGATGCGTCGCCAGAGGCCCTTCTTCTTCTCGAGCGGGGTCTTGAACAGGCGCATGGTGTGCGTCGCTCCCTACCTCAACCCGCTACGCCTCCGGCCGATCCACTCCGCGCATAGGAGCCCGATCACGAGGAGGTAGGGCCACGATCTCGTGCGGAGCGGAGAGCCGGAGCGCTCCTCGCCGGCGTCTGGTGCCAGCCCCTCGTCGGCGGCTGGGTCGGGCACGATGGCGAGCGGCGCCATCTCGTCCGTCGCGTGCGCAACGTCGAAGCGTCCGCTGGCGAGCACGTCACCGCTCGCACCTTCGACTCGGTACGCGTACGCCCCCGGGGGGAGGACACCCGTCGACTGCATGCCCTGGCTCGCGAGCGGTGCGTCCACCACCACCGTGCCCGCGGTCGAGTCGCTCGCGGTCACGATCACCCGTCGCGGCACGCTGTCCACCGGCGCGCTCCACAGCACGGGCTCGCCGCGAGGCACGACCCACTGCGTGGGACGGGGCTCGAGTGGGGAGGCGCCCTCGCCGGAGAGCAGCCAACCAGCGACGCCGGACCAGAGGCGGCGGTAGACGTCGCGGCCGCTGTCGCGCGCCGCCCAACGCCAGAAGCCCGACGCGAGCACGACTGCGATGCGCCCACTCGGGCGCTCGTCCAGCTGAAGCGCCGCCTCCGGCGTGCCCGTGCCGCGGAGCTGGAGCAGGAGGGCCCCGCGCACGCGCGCGGGGTCCACCGGGAGCAGCACGTCGGTGAGCGGCGGCAGGCCCTGGAGTGAGGCACCCGCGAGCGAGCCGGCAATGGCCGACATGGGGACCTCACCGGACACGTACCATTCGCCCGCGCGGGGCTCACTGCTCGGAATGCCCGCGAGCTCGGCACCCACGCCATCGGCGGCGAAGAGCACGGTGCGGCCCGTGCGTCGCGAGAGAGAGCGCGCCCAGGCGTCCGCGTCGCCGGTCAGCCCATGCAAGACGAAGAGCGTTGCATCTCCGGCCGCCCGGCGGACCGTAGCCGAGTCGACGGGCGCCCCGCGATCCGCGGCGCCGCCCATCGGGATGAAGCGATCCGCCCCCGCGCGCAGGTACCCCAGCGCGGGAAGCCCCGTCACGTCCTGGAGCAGGGGCAGGAGATAGCGCGGCTCCCAGTCAGGGCGGAGCGACACCAGCACCACGGCACCTTCCTCGTGTCCGATGCTCGCGAACGCGACCCCCTCGTCATCCGAGGGGAAAGCGTCGCCGGTGAGGCTTACGCGCGCAGTGTAGCGTACGCGCCCCGTCGCCCCGGCGGGCGGGAGCTCGAGTGGCACGCGGGCGCGCAGCCCCGGAGCCGGTGCCGCGACCCGGACGTCCGCAACCACCGAGCCCTCCTCGAAGACCTGCAACGCCACGGAGTCGACGGCGGACGCCACGTGGATCTCGACTTCGGCGGCGACCGGGGCGGACGGCCGCGCGACATCCGGGACGTCGAGCCTCGACACTCCCGCGTTGACGAGCTCGGCCCCGAATGGCTCGAGCTCGACCTGCAGCGGGAGCGCGGCCAACGCCGACCGCACCGCGACCGCATCCTCGAGCCGGAAGTCGGAGAGCACGCGCACGCGCCGCACGCCGGCCTCGGCGGCTCGGTCGAGCGCGGGCGACAGCCTGCTCGCGAGCGCTTGCGGTTGGGCTTCGCCGTCGAGTGTGCCGGGTTCGGCTACGTCGCCGAAGGTGACCACACGCCACCCCTGCCGCTCGAGTTCCCGAGCCCGCGCGGAGGCCTCTTCCCAGGCCGAAGCGCCCGTCGCCGCCGCCGCGCCCATGCTGAGGGACGCGTCGAGGAGCACCCAGTCATCCGACTCGCCCCCGGCACCGGTGGGCAAACGCACGTCGAAGAGAAGGAGGAGCACGAGCACGAGCGCCGCAGCGCGCGCACCGGCCAGCAAGCGCGCCGCCGGCACGGCAATCTCGTGGCGGAAGTAGAGCCAGAACGCGTAGGCGACGAGCCCGGCCGAGAGGGCCAGGAGCAGGCTCCAGCGGATCACCTAGGTGCCTGTGCCGCTGCTACTGCGGTCCCCCGGTGGGCGTCGCACCCGCCGCGGCAGCCGGGTCGGGGGCGCTTGCATCGGCCACCAGCGTGCGCACGGGGCCCGCGCTCGGGATGCCGTCGAGCAGCGCCACACGGACGCCCGACTCCTCGATCCACCGCATGCGATCGTCCGAGGGCACGGGGTCCCCGGCAGGTAGATCCACGGACAGCGGGTCGACGTGCCGTCCGTTGATCAGCATCTCGTAATGGAGGTGCGGGCCGGTCGCGAGCCCCGTCATCCCCACGTACCCGATGACGTCACCCTGATGCACGCGGCTCCCCACCACGATGCCGTTCCGGAACGCGCGCATGTGCGCATACCGTGTCTGGAACCCGTTGGGATGGCGAATGAGGATGGTGTTCCCGTAGCTGCCGTCGAGCCGGCGCTCGGTGACCACGCCGTCCGCGGTCGCTTGGATCTCGGTACCCGCGTTCGCAGCGTAGTCCACGCCGCGGTGCGAGCGCCACGTGTTCAGGATCGGATGGTAGCGCGAGTTGGTGAACCCTGAGGAGATGCGGCGAAACTCGAGCGGCCTGAGCAGAAACGCGCGTCGTACGGACTCTCCCTCGAGGTCGTAGTAGGAGCCCCTGCCGTCCCCGTTCGGGTCGAACCAGATCGCATGGTAGGCGGTGCCGACGTTCACGAGCTCGGCCGCGAGAAGCTGACCCGACCGCATCGAGCCGTCGGGGCGCACCTCACGCTCGAACGCGAACCGGTAGGTGTCCCCGACCTGAATCTGCCGAGAGAAATCGACCTGCCACTGAAAGACCTGGTCCAGGTTGTGCACGAGCTCCGCTCGATCCGCCGCCGGCACGTTCGTGAGCGTGGGGTTCTGATGCAACGCGTACCAGAGGAACGACTCGATCTCGCCGCTCACGTACAACGTGTCGACGAAGACAGGCGTCTGGATCAAGCTCGACACCCACCCCAGGGGTTCGCGCGACAGCCGCACGGTCGTGTCGGGGTTCAGCGCGACGTCGACGCCGCGCACGTCGTCCTGGTCCTTGAGGAAGCGCAGCGAGATTTCTGTGCCCGCGCGCAGCCTGCGCGGCGCCGCATGCTCCTGAAACGCCATCAGCAGTGCGGCCTGCTCGTTCGCGCTCACCAGCCCGTCGAGCACTTCGCCGAAGGTATCCCCGCGTCCCAGCGAAAAGATGCGCACGTTCTCGGCTGGCGCCACATACAACCGGCCCAAGCGGCCGACGTTTGGCGGCTCGACGGCACACGCCGTGCAAGCGACGGCCGCGATCGCGACCGCCGCCAACCTCAGCGGCTGTTGTGCTCGCCTCGACTCCACCTGCTGTAGCCTCCTGCCAGCGTCAGTCCGCCTTGCGCCGGATGAACGTCGGTATGTCCAAGCCCGCCATCGGCTCTCGGGTCACGGGCCGCTCGGGGAAGCGCGGCATCGGGACTACCTGGGCCACCGGGGCCGTCCGCATGCCTCCGACCGCCACCCTGGCCTCCGCCTGCCGCACCTCTGCAATATCGGCCACCACGGGCTCTTGCGCAGGGGGGATGGGGGGGGTGGGCTGAGTGCGGGTACGGCGGAAGTCGGCCGGAATGACCTTCTCGTCGACCGCGGAATCGAAGCCGGTGGCGATCACCGTGACCCTGATCTTGCCCTGCAGGATCGGGTCGTGGACCGCCCCGAAGATGATCTCGGCGTCGTCCCCGGCCTCGGCCTGGATGATGGATGAGACGGCCGTGACCTCGTCGATGGCCAGGTCCATCCCGCCCGTGATGTTGATCAACACCCCGCGGGCGCCCGCGATGGACACGTCGTCCAGGAGCGGAGACGAGATCGCGGCTCGAGCCGCCACCTCGGCACGGTCGTCGCCCTCGCCGAACCCGGAGCCCATGAGCGCCGGACCGCGCGAGGCCATCACGGTGCGCACGTCCGCGAAGTCTACGTTGACGTCACCGGTCACGCTGATCAGGTCGGAGATGCCCTGCGTGGCGTGCAGGAGCACTTCGTCGGCCTTCTTGAGCGCGTCGCGGAAGGAGGTGCCCTTGGGCACTACGGCGAGCAGACGGTCGTTCGGAACCACGATCATCGTGTCGACGGTGCGCCGCAGCTCGGACATGCCCTGCAGCGCCGCGCGCTCGCGCTTCTTGCCCTCGAAGGAGAAGGGCCTCGTCACGATACCGATGGTGAGCGCGCCCAGGTCGCGCGCGATCTCGGCTACCAGCGGGGCCGCGCCGGTGCCCGTGCCGCCCCCCATGCCCGCGGTGACGAACACCAAGTCGGCGCCCTCGAGCGCGCGGCGCACCTCCTCTTCGCTCTCCGCAAGCGCTTGACGCCCGACCTCGGGGCGCGCGCCAGCGCCTAGCCCACGCGTGAGCTTCTTGCCGATCTGGATGGTGACCGGCGCCTTCGACGTCTTCAGCACCTGACCGTCGGTGTTCATCGAGATGAACTCGATGCCCTCGAGCGCCTCGTCGATCATGCGGTTGACGGCGTTGCCGCCCGCACCGCCGACCCCCACCACCGTCATGCGTGCGTTCCGGATGGGCGCCTCTTCGAATTCGAACATCATCATGACTCCTCCCTGACAGGGCGTGATAGAGAGTGGCGGAGTGAGAAAACGGCGGAGATCAAAAGAACTCCTTCAACCATGTGCCCAGCTTGGTGAACACACCCGACGTGACGGTGGATGCCCCCCGCCCAGTCTCGGTGAACTTGTCGGCTCCCCAGAGCGCGAGTCCCGCGGCGACCGCGAAGCGCGGCCTGTGGACGGAGTCGGCGAGTCCGGAGAGCCCCTCGGACGGCACGCCGAGGCGCACCGGAGACGCGAACACCTGCTGCGCGAGATCGACGATGCCGGGAAGCGCCGCGCCCCCACCCGTGAGCACGATACCCGCGCCCAGGTGGTCGAGGCCGGCGCCCTGCAGCTCGCCTTGCACGATCCCGAAGACCTCGTCCAACCTCTGCTCGATGACGTGCGCGATCAGCTCGCGGGCGACGCGGCGGCTCTGGCCCGGAACCGGTCCTGGAAGCGGGACCGTCTCGCGCGGATCTACCAAGTGCGCCAGCGCCACGCCGAAGTGCTCCTTCACCTTGTGCGCCTCGGAGAAAGGCACGGAGAGTCCACGCACCAGGTCCGCCGTCAGCGTCGCGCCGCCGAAAGGGAGGATCGAGACGTGCTGCACCTTCCCCTCGTAGTAGGCGGCGACGTCGGTGGTTGCGGCGCCGATCTCGATCATGGCGACGCCGACTTCCTTCTCGTCTTCCGTGAGTACGGCTCGAGCCCCGGCGAGGGGCTCGAGCACGAGCTCCTGCACACGATACCCGGCGCGGTTGACCGCCTTGCAGATGTTGGCCGAAGCGGTGATCTGGCACGTCACCAAGAACACCTCGGCCTCCAGGCGCACGGCCTGCATGCCGACGGGGTCTTTGATTCCCCGCTGATGGTCCACGCGGTACTCCTGCGGAATCGCGTGAATCATCTCCCGGTCGGGCGGCAAGGCCACCGCGCGCGCGACCACGTGCACCCGGTCGATGTCGTCCTGCGCGATCTCGTCCTCGGCGATCGCAACCACACCCATCGATCTCGACGCGCGCACGTGGTCCCCGCCGATCCCTGCATAGACGCGATCGACGCTCACGCCGGCCATGAGCTCGGCCTCCTTCATCGAGGCGCGCACCGACTCGGTGATCTCCTCGATGTTGGTCACCAGGTCACCCCGCAGGCCGCCCGAGCGCGCCTGACCCACGCCCAGTATGGTGAGGCCGGGTCGCCGCAGGTCGTTGGCGACCTCACCGATCACCACACAGGTATTCGCGGTGCCGATGTCCAAGCCGGCGATCAGGTTCGCGCGCATCGTCAGTTCACGTCCCCCGTGGAAATCCTCCGGACCACCACCTGGTCCGCGAACCTCAAGTCGATCACGTCGGGCATCCCCTCGCGCGTTCTGGAGGCGGCGTCCGCGAGCGCACCGAGTCCTTCGCGCAGGCGCGCCGGCGAAGCCTGCACAGGAAGCAGGAACTCCACCTCCGGTTCCGCCCAGCGTACGGCCACCGCACCCTGCCCGCTCCAAGCCACGCTGGATACCAGCTGCAGGAACGACGTGTCGCTCGCCATCAAGTGCTCGACCTCGGCAGCGAGTCGCCGCACGTCGCGAGGGAAGTGACGCGCACCGCGAGGCGGGCGCCGCGACGTGTGGATGACGGGCAAGTCGAGGCGGTACTCGGACGGGTCCAGCGGCAGCCGACGCCCGTCGGCGTCCATCGGCTCCAGCGTCGGCGTCGGCCCCAGCGCGATGGGCGTGCGCTCGGTCACGACCACGAGGAGCCCATCCGGGAGTCGACGGCTGACGCGCACGTCCTTCACCAGGGGATGAGAAGCCACGCGCTCCCGCCACGGAGCCTTGTCGCTCCAGACGGAGGTCTCGGGGGCGAGCGCGAGCAGCTGGACGACTTGGGCCTCTTCCAGGTAGCGCAGACCCCGGACGGAGATGTCCTCCACGCGGAACATCTCCATGTCGACGATCGCCGCGGGGATCCTCCCGCCCCATGCGATCGCGGCACCGAAGCAGGCCGTGGCGAGCAGAATGCGGACGTCTCTACGCATGGACGACCTCCTCCAGGCGTGCGAGGACGTCGCGGCCGACCGACTCGATCGAGCCCGCGCCCATCGTGAGGAGCACGTCGCCTGCCCGGAGCTTGTCGGCCAGGACGTCCGGCAGGGTGGCGAGCGCCGCGTGAGAGCGGACGTCCTCGGCGCCGGCTTGACGCGCCGCCCGCACGATCGTTTCGCCCGTGATTCCGGGGATCGGAGCCTCGCGCGCCGGAAAGACGTCCGTGACCCAGAGGACGTCGGCCGCCGCGAGCGCGCGTCCGAACTCGGCTGCGAAGTCCCGCGTCCTGGAATAGAGATGCGGCTGGAACGCCACCACCAGACGCGAGTTGGGGAAGCTCGCCCGCGCGGCGGCGAGCGTTGCCGAGATCTCGGTGGGGTGATGCGCGTAGTCGTCCACGACGACCACCTCGCCCACCTCGCCGAGACGCTCGAAGCGCCGCGAGACGCCCGCGAAGTCGGCCAGCGCCTCGCGGATGGCGATCCACTCCACGCCGAGCGTGCGCGCCGCGGCGGCCGCACCCAGCGCGTTGAGCAAATTGTGACGACCGCCCTTGCGGAGCGTGAGCGTGCCTACCCGCGCACAGTCCTCGATCACGGTGGCCTTGGTGGCGCCCTGCCCGACGACCACGTCGACGGCGCGCAGCATCGCCCCGGCCGACGTGCCGTAGGTGTAGGCCTTGCTCGCCACTCGAGCGAGCAAGGAAGACGCGCCGTGGTCGTCCGCGCAGGCGATCACGCGACCGCCCGGGCGCACCTTGTCGAGGAAGGTAGCGAAGCCGGCGCGCACACCTGCGTATTCATCGTACACGTCCAGGTGATCGGCCTCGACGTTGGTGACGATGGCGATGTCCGGCGTGAGCTGATGGAAGGAGCGGTCATACTCGTCGGCTTCCACCACGTAGAGGTCGGGCGCGCCGAAGCGCAGGTTCCCGTCCCACGCGGCCACGCGCCCGCCCACGATTCCCGTGGGGTTCAGGCCGCCGCGCGCGAGCACCTCGGTGGTCATGGCCGTGGTGGTCGTCTTGCCGTGCGTTCCGGCGACGGCGACCACCTTCCCCGAGGCCACCCACGCCCCCAGCGCCTCCGCGCGCTTCAGCACCGGGATTCCGGCGCGCTGCGCGGCGATCACCTCGGGGTGGTCCGCGGGCACCGCCGACGTGATCACGAGCGCGGTCGCGCCGGCCACGTGTGCGGCGTCGTGCCCCACGCGCACGCCGGCGCCGAGCTTGCGCAGGTCGGCGATCGCAGCGCTCTCCTTCTGGTCGCAGCCGCTGACGCGGCCGCCGGTCTTCAGCACCAGCTCGGCCAGAGCGCACATGCCCGCTCCCCCCACGCCCATGAAATGCACGGGCCGGTGCTTCGCGAGCGCACGGAGGTCCACGGTAGCCCTCATCGGCTGGCCCTAGCGGGAAGGAACGTCTCGATGTCCGCGGCGATGTCGTCTGCGGCGTGCGGTCGGGCGAGCGCGAGCGCAGCGTCCTTCATGCGCGCGAGACGCTCCGGCGACCCGAGCAGCTCCGTCACGGTCTTCCAGAGCGACTCGGGTGTCAGCTCCGCCTGGGGCGCGACGAGCGCGGCGCCCGCACGCTCGAGCGAGCGTGCGTTGGCCGTTTGGTGGTCGGCGGCGGCGGTCGGGAGCGGCACCAGGATCGCCGGCAGGCCACGGATGAGGAGCTCGGCGGTCGACATGGCACCGGAGCGCGAGACGGCCAGGTCCGCAGCCGCGAGCGCGCTCGGCATGTCGTCCAGGTACGGCACCGTGTGCACCCACGCCGGAGAGCCGCACTCCGAGAGCACGCTCGCGGCTGTCGCGGTGTGCGCGTGCCCGCTCACCCAGAGCAGGTGCACGTCTGCGGGGCGTTGCAGCGTCCCCTTGCGCACTCCGCGCACGACGTCGGCGACGACGTCGTTCAGCGCGAGCGAGCCCTGGCTCCCCCCGGCCACCACGACCAGGCGGGCGGCGGCGGGAACACCGAACGACCTGCGCGTCGCGGCACGGGCCTGCACGCCGCCCGCGCGAACCGGATTGCCGGTGAGCACGACGTGGCGCGCCCGCTTCCCGAGCCTCGCCTGCGCCTCCGGATACGCTACGTAGGCGCGCTTCGCCCACCTGGAGAGCGCACGCGTCACCCAGCCGGGCACGGAGTTCTGTTCCTGGAGCACGAGCGGAATGCCTCGCAGCACGGCTACGATTCCGGCCGGCGCGGCTGCGTACCCGCCGGTCACCACGACCACCTCCGGACGGTGCTCGCGAAGGAGCCGCGCGGAGCGCAGCAGCGACCCGCCCAGCGCGAGGAGCGAACGCCACGCGCGTACGGGATGCGACCGGTCGATGCCGCGCACGGGAAGCAGCTCGTGCCACTCCCCACGCTGTGGGAGGACCCGCGCCTCCAGTCCGCGCTCGGCGCCCACGAACAGGACGCGCGCATCCGGCCGGCGAGCGCGCAGCGCATCCGCGATGGCGAGCGCCGGGTAGAGGTGGCCACCCGTTCCGCCACCCGTGACCACGACGACCGGGCCGTCATGCACGGGCCGCCTTTCCGCCCGGCGCGGCGCGGGCCACCGAGATGAGCATGCCGAGCGCGACCAGCGTGACGATGAGGTTCCAGCGCCCATACGAGATGAGCGGGAGCGGGAGACCCGTGGGCGGTGCCAGCGCGAGCCCCACCGCCATGTGCAGGAACGCCTGTACGGCGATGAGGCTGGCGCAGCCGATGGCCATCAGCTCCCCGAACTGGTCCGGCGCGCGCCGCGCGATACGGAACCCGACCATCACGATCGCGGTGTAGAGCACCACCAGGACGACCACGCCGATGAAGCCCCACTCCTCGCCGATCATCGCGAAGACGAAGTCGTTGTGGGCCTCGGGGAGGAAGCCGAACTTCTGGCGCCCCTGCCCGATACCGACGCCCGAGAGCCCGCCCGATCCGAGCGCCACCAACGACTGGTGCACTTGGAAGCCCGCGCCGCCGGGGTCGTTGGCGGGGTTCAGGAACGCCTCGATGCGCGCGGCGCGAAACCCGACCGAGAGCTGGTGCAGGAGCACCGGCACCGCCAAGAGCGCGAGCAGCACGAAATGTGACACGCGGGCGCCTGCGGCGAACACGATGAGCGGCCCGAGCACTCCGATCACCAATGCCGTAGAGAGGTGGGGCTCCGCGAGGATGAGCAGGAGCACGACGCCCCACCCGACGAGGAAGGGACCGAGGCCCTTGCCGAGAGAGCGGAAGAGCGACGCCTTCTTCACCGCGAGCGCCGCGGTCCACACGATGATGGCGACCTTGGCGACCTCGGAGGGCTGCACGGTCACGCCGAGCTGCAGCCAGCGGCGCGCACCGTTGATCTCGGGTGCGATCGAGCGCGTGAAGGGGAGGATGACGACGAGCAGTGCGAGTCCGCTGATGACGAGGAGAGGCCACGCGCTCTTCTCCCAGAGCCGGTACGGGAGCAGCGCGCAGGCGACCAGACACGCCATGCCCACTCCGGCCCCGGCGGCCTGACGGATCACGTAGTAGGTGTCGGGGAGCCCCTGGCGGAGCGCGTACACCGATGAAGCGGAGTAGAGCGCAACTAATCCGAAGGACAGCAGCAGGAGTGTGAGGCCGAGCACCGCCGCCGCCTCCCACCCCCGCCCCAGCCCCGCGTCGGGGAGCCGGACAGGGCCGACCGGCGCGATGTCCATCGGGCGCGGGCTCATGCCCGGTGCTCCGCAGCTCGGGCAGCCAGCTCCGCGAAGCGGCGCCCGCGTTGCTCGTAGTTCTCGAACATGTCGTAGCTCGAGCAGGCGGGTGACAGCAGCACGATGTCGCCCCGCTTCGCGAGGCTCGCCGCACGGGATACCACCGCTTCGAAGTCCGATCCCATGAGCTCGAGCGGCGTGTCCCCGAGAGAGTCCCGCATTTCACTCGCGATGCGTGGGCCCACGGCGCCGTACGCAAGCACCGCGCGCGCTCTCTCGCTCAAAGCAGCCACGAGCGGTGCGAACGGCTCACCTTTGTCTTTGCCGCCGAGCAGGATCACCACCGGACGGTCGAGGCTCGCGAGCGCGCTCTTCGTCGCTGCGACGTTCGTCGCCTTCGAGTCGTTCACCCACAGCACTCCGCCGCCATCTGCCACCGGCTCCAGCCGATGCGGCAGCGGGCGCGCCGAGCGCAGTCCCCGCGCGATCCCGGAGGCAGAGGCGCCCGCGAGCCGTGCCGTGAGGGATGCGGCGAGCGCGTTGTCCACGTTGTGGCGCCCGATCAGCGGCAGATCGCTCGCAGGAACCAACTGCTCGGCAGCTCCCTCGAGGCACAGCGTGAGCACGCCCGCTTGCACGAACGCGTGCGTGGCGGTTCCCGGATCGCCACCGAAGAAGTAGCGCGCGCCTGGAGCGTCACCCGCGAGCGCGGCCACCTGGGCATCGCCGGCCGGGAGCACCCAACGGCTCGCGGCGTCGGCGGTGTCGAAGAGGCGCGCCTTGTCTGCGTAGTACTCGGCGACGCTCGCGTAACGGTCGAGGTGGTCCGGCTGCAGGTTCGTGACGACCCCAATGTCGGAGCGGAACGTGTCCACGGCAGCCAGTTGGAAGGAGCTCATCTCGAGCACATACCAATCCGGCGGCTCATCGAGCAGCGCGAGCTCGGATGCCGCGGGCGCGAGACCCCCACCCACGTTGCCGCCGACGGCGGCACGGAGACCAGCCTGCCTGAGCAGGTGGCCAATGAGCAGAGTGGTCGTGGTCTTCCCATTCGTGCCGGTGACCGCGATCAGTGGACCAGCGTAGAACCGAACGGCGAGCTCTGGCTCGCTGATCCAACGGATTCCTCGCTCCGCGAGCGCGCGGAGCACCGGAGCGTCCGTGGGGATTCCGGGGCTGACCACGACGAGCCCGGAGCCTGCCACGCGTCCGAGGTCGTGCCGCCCCACGTCGACCGCTGCTCCTGCAGCGCGGAGCTGAGCTCCACGAGCTGCAGCTGCGGCATCAGTGCTCGAATCCGAGACATAGACATCTCCTCCCATGGCGAGGGCCAGTCGCGCCGCGGCAACGCCGCTGGCGCCCAGGCCGATGACTGCCACACTCGTTCCCTTCAGGTCCCGCATACCGCTCACTTCCAGTACGACCGCATGCTATACGCTCAGCGGATCTTGAGCGTGCTGACCGCGAGCATCGCGAAGAGCACGCCGAGGATCCAAAACCGGATGACCACTTTCGTCTCGGGCCAGCCGAGCTGCTCGAAGTGGTGATGGATCGGGGCCATCCGAAAAATCCGCCGACCCTCACCGAAGCGGCGGCGGGTGTACTTGAACCAACCCACTTGGAGCGCCACCGAGAGCGTCTCCATCACGAAGACGCCGCCGACGATGGCGAGCAGGAACTCGGCCTTGAGCAGGATCGCCATCACCCCGAGCGCGCCGCCGAGCGCGAGCGAGCCCGTGTCGCCCATGAAGACCTGGGCGGGGTGCGCGTTGAACCAGAGGAAGCCGATGGCCGCACCCGCGAGAGCGACCGCGAAGATGGTCAGCTCACCCGCCCCGGGCAGATAGAAGAAGCCGAGGTAGGCCGACGTGTCCGTTCGTCCCGCGATGTACGCGAAGATTCCGAGCGTCGCCGCCGAGATCGCGACGAGGCCAGCCGCGAGCCCGTCGATGCCGTCGGTGAGGTTCACCGCGTTCGACGAGCCCGACACTACCCAGCCGGTGAAGAGCACGAAAACGGGCGCCGGAAAGACCGCGGCGACGTCCGAGAAGAATGGGACCGTCGTCCACGTCGTCGGATGCGGCGAAATCGGGTTCCAGAGCAGGAAGGCACCCAGCGCCAGCCCGAACGACCACTGCCCGACCATCTTGTAGCGCGCGACCAAGCCGCGCGTCTTCCCCTGCACGACCTTGAGGTAGTCATCGAGGAAGCCGATCGCCCCCATCCAAAGGAACGAGATCAGCGCGACGATCGTGTACCAGTTCGTCAGCTCCGCCCAGAGCAGCGTCGAGATGGCAGCCGAGCCGATCATGATGATGCCGCCCATGGTGGGCGTTCCGGCCTTCGCGTGATGCGTGGCGGGCCCGCTCTCGCGGATGACCTGCCCCACGCGCAGCTGCGCGAGCCGACGGATCACGACGGGGCCGAGCGCAAAGGCGATCAGCAGCGACGTCACCACCGCTCCGGCCGCGCGGAAAGTGATGTAGACGAAAACTTTCAAGACCCCAAAGACGTCGGCGAAGCCCGGCAGTAGATGGTAGAGCATCAGTGGCTCCGCGCCGCGCGTCCGGACGTCGTGCCGAAGTCCCGCTCGAAGAGCGGCAGCATGCCTTCCATGGCGATGCCGCGAGAAGCCTTCAGCAGCACGATCTCGTCGCCTTTCAGACGCGCGCGGAGCAGCGGGTAGGCCGCCTGCCAGTCCGCAGCCGTGAGCAGACGCGCCGAACGGGTGCCGAGCGCCTGGGCGGCCTGCGCGGACGCGCCGGTGGTGGCCCCGAGCGCCTCGGCAGCCTGCGCGAACGCGCCGGTGGCGACCACGAGGTCCACGGCACGCCCGAGCGCATCGCCGAGCACCTCGCGGTGCAACCGGTCGGAGTCCGCACCGAGCTCGCGCATGGTGCCGAGCACCGCCACGCGCCGGCGCGCGGCCTGGCCCTCGAGGACTTCCAGCGCAGCCCGCACGCTCTGCGGGTTGGCGTTGTAGCAGTCCACGATCAGCGTGAGACCGCTGATGCGGCGGACCTCGCCGCGCATCGCCTGCGTGCTCGCGCCGGCAATTCCCCGTGCGGCGTCCGCGGCGGACACGCCGAGCAGCTCGGCGATGGCGAGCGCGAGCAGCGCGTCCGTGACGGCGTGGCGCCCTGCGACCGGGACTGACACGCGCGCTCCACGCCACTCGAACATATACCTACCCTGTTCGTCCGCGCGCGCGGCTTGCGGGCGCAGATCGGCGTCCGCGCGCTCGGTCCACCCGGCCACCCGCACGCCGGGGCAGATACCCCGTGCCCGCGCGGCGAGCACCGCGGGCTCGTCCCCCACCAGGCCGCGGCCTTCGTCAGCCAGCCCACGCAGCAAGTCGAGCTTCTCGTCGAGCACGCCCTCGAGAGAGCCGAGCTTCTCCAGGTGCGCCTCGCCCACCGTGGTGACCACGCCGATGTCCGGCCGCGCGATCTGCGCGAGCGTGCGGATCTCGCCGGGCTCGTTGGTGCCGAGCTCCAGCACGACCGCCTCGGCATCGGCTGGCACCGCGAGCAGCGTGAGCGGCATGCCCACCCGGTTGTTCAGGTTGCCGCGCGTGGCATGCACGCGCTTGCCCGCACCGATCGCCGCCGCCGTGAAGTCCTTGGTGGTGGTCTTCCCCGACGACCCCGTGATCGCGACCACCGGGGCCTGCAGCGTGCGGCGGCGGAACGCAGCCAGCGCGCCGAGCGCCACCAGCGTGTCGTTCACGCGATAGAGCGGGCCGGCCGCCTGCATGGCACGCGACACGACGGCGCCGCGGGCGCCCTTGGCCATCGACTCCCCCACGAAGTCGTGCCCGTCGAAGTTCTCGCCGACGAGCGCCACGTACAGATCGCCCGCCTCGATCTTGCGGGAGTCGGTCGACACCCGCTCGTACGTCAGGCTTTGCCCGCCGCGCTCAGGCGCGAGGCCGAGTGCACTCCGCACGGCAGCATCGGTCCAGGCCGCAACGCTCACCGGGCCTCCATGCGCGCGAGGCAATCCGCCACGACCTGGCGCTCGTCGAAGGAGCGCTTCTCCCGGCCGATCACCTGATACCGCTCGTGTCCCTTGCCGGCGAGCACTACCGTGTCGCCGGGGCGCGCCATGCGGAGGGCCTCCCCGATCGCGGCACGGCGGTCGGCCACGCGCCGGTACTCGACCCCCGTCAGTCCCGTGGCGAGGTCGTCGAGGATGCGCTCCGGATCTTCGGTGCGGGGGTTGTCGGACGTGAGCACGATCGCGTCGGCGACGTGCGCGACGGCCTCTGCCATGGGGCGCCGCTTGGCGCGATCGCGGTCGCCGCCCGCGCCGAACACGACGATCAGGCTCCCGCGCGTGAGTGGCTTCACCGCCGCCAGTGCGCCGGTGAGCGCAGCCGGCGTGTGCGCGAAGTCGATGAGCACCGTGAACGGCGAGGTCAGCACGGCCTCGAGCCGTCCGCTCACCTGCGGGGCCGTCCCGAGGCGCTCGGCGATCACATCCAGCGAGACGCCCGCCGCCATTGCCGCGGCGGCAGCCGCGAGCGCGTTCTCCACGTTGTAGCGCGCGAGCAGCGGTGTGCGCACCCTGCGCTCCACGCCGTCGGCACGCAGCGTGAAGGTCGCACCCTGCGCATCGAGTCGAATGTCGTGCGCGGATACGTTCGCCGCGCGCTCGATGCCGAACGTGCGGACGACCCGGCCCTTGGTGTCCAGGCGATCCCACGCAGGGTCGTCGCGGTTCACGACCACGGTGCCGCGTTCGGCGGTCAGTTCCACGAGGCGCGCTTTCGCTGCGAAGTACTCTTTCAGATCAGCGTGGTAGTCGAGGTGGTCTTGCGAGAGGTTGGTGAAGACCACGACCTCGAACTCGAGTGCGTCGAGCCGGTGTTGCGCCAATGCATGCGAGGAAGCCTCGAACACGACCGCGCTCATGCCACCGTCGGCGAGTTCGCGCAGCCACACCGCTACCTGCACCGGGCCGGGCGTGGTGAGCTGCTCGCTGCCGGGCCGGACGCCCTCGCGCTCGATCAGGCCGAGGGTGCCGATCACGGCCGTCGGCACCTCGGGCCCCATCAGGTGCCGAATCAGGATCGCGGTGGTCGTCTTTCCGTTGGTGCCCGTCACCGCGAGTGTGCGGAGTCTGCAACTCGGGAATCCCATGACGACGTCCGCCGCGAGAGCGGCCGCGCGGCGACCGTCCTTCACCACGAGCTGCGGCACTTCGATCGGCAGGGGACGCTCGACCACGGTGGCAACTGCGCCCTGTCGAACGGCGTCGCCCACGAAGTCGTGTCCGTCGGCGGCCGTCCCCGCCCAGGCGAGGAAGAGGTCGCCCTTCCGCGCCGAGCGCGAGTCCTGGCTCACGCCCGAAACGGCTACGTCCTCCGCGGCGCGCACCTCGGTCAAGAGGCCAGCCGAGCGGAGGACGTCGCTCACCGTGTCGAGCATGACGGGGGCAGAAGCCGGCATCAATCCCCCGCCATGCGCAGTCGAATCGTGTCGCCCGGCGTCACGCGCTCGCCCGCTTCGGGCACTGTTCCCACGATGGAGCCGACCCCGACCGACGCGACTCGGAGTCCTAGTGCGTGCAACCTGCGCACTGCCACGCGCGATGGGAGTCCGGTGACGTTCGGGAGTGTCACGCGCGTGCCACGATCCACGGTCTGCCGGACGACGGGCGCCTCCGCCTCGGGCTCCGTACGGTCGGAGACGAACCGCGCGGGCGGCACGTTGGCGGGCACGAGGTCCTCGCGTCGGGCCGAGCGCAGGAGCGCCCCGCGATCGAGCGGTGTGGCGCGCGCGGCGAGTGCCGCCTCCATCGTGGTGCGCGTCACGGGGGCGGCCACCGCACCGCCGTAATACGCGCCCTGGGGCCGGTCCAGGCCGACGAACACCACGAGCTGGGGAGCGTCCGCCGGGAAGAATCCGACGAAGGACGAATAGTAGGCGCCTTCCTCGTACCCGTCGCCGTAGTTGAGTCGGGCGGTTCCGCTCTTGCCGGCCACCGCGAACGAGCCGAGGCGAGCCGACGTTCCGGTGCCGTCCTCGACCACACCCACCAGCGCGGAGCCCACGGTCGCCGCTACGTCCTCTTCGATCACTCGGCGCACGACCCGCGGCTCGAAGCGCTCGAGGACCTCGCCTTCCGCGCTGCGGATCTCTCGCACGATGCGCGGCTGCATGAGGAGCCCCCCGTTCGCGAGGGCACCGTACGCCATCGCCATCTGCAGCGGCGTGACCGAGATCTCGTACCCGATCGCGAGCGAAGCAGGCGACTGGGGCGTCCACCTGACGGGCCTCCGCAGTGTACCAGCGACTTCTCCCGGAAGCTCAATGCCCGTGTAGCTTCCGAAGCCGAAGTCGCGGAGATTCTCGTACTGCACTCCGGGTTGGAGCGCCTGGGCCGCCATGGCGATGCCCACGTTCGAGGATTCGCGCAGCGCCTCTTCGATCGTGATGCGGCCTTTCGTGTGGGTGTCGTGCAGCGTGCGCCCTTCGACCCTCCAGGACCCGTTGCCGATGTCGACTGTGTCGTCGAGCGAGGCGAGGCCGCGTTCGAGCAGCGCCGCCACCGTGAACGGCTTCAGCGTCGAGCCGGGCTCGTAGGGCGTGTTCAGTGCCGAGAGCGCGCTCGCCTTCCCGTCCCGGATCGAGACGAGCGCGAGGATCTCGCCGGTGGCCGGGTCGGTGACGACCACGTCACCGCCCTGCGCTTCGGTCTCCGACATGGCCTCCTCCAGCGCCTGCTGGGCGATCTCCTGGAGGTCCATGTCGATCGTCAGGACGACTTCGCCACCCGAGCGCGGCGGCTCGACGGTCACGCGCTCGCCGGGGATTTCCCGGCCCGCGTTGTCACGCGCGACGACCTCGCGGCCAGACGTGCCGCCGAGGAGCCGCTCGAACGCCTGCTCCACACCCCCGCTCCCCTGCCCATCGACCACCGCCCCCAACACGCTGCGCGCCAACTCCCCGTGCGGATGGTGCCGTTGCAGCACCCGCTCGAGGTGCACACCCCGCACGCTGCGCAGCCCCTCACGCACGTCCGGGGCGTACAGGTCGGGCACGACCGCCCAAGCCCGCTCCCGCGAAGTCAGGCGCTGAATGCTCGACCTGGAGAGCCCGAGCTGGTCCCGCAGCAGGTCGCGCGCGGCCCCCATGTCCCCGATCTCGCGCGGCGCGACGTTCACGCGCACGCGCTCACGGGACACCGCCAGCGGCGCGCCGTCCCGGTCGAGGATCGATCCACGGGTAGCCGGAACGATCACGTCTTCGCTGTGCTGGGCTTCGGCCAAGTCTCGCCAGTGGGACCCCTGCAGTACCTGGATCTGCGCGGCGCGCAAGCAAATCGCGGCCGCAGCGAAGAGCCATGCGGCGAGCACCACGCGACGCCGCCACGCCGGCGGCCTGCCGGAAGCCTTCCGGCGGCTCACTGGGCCGGCTCCGACAGCAGGATCACCAACTCCGACGCATCGGGCGTGTGCATCCCCAGCCGCTCGCGGGCCTCGGGCACCACGCGGGCACGGCTCGTCAGCACCTGGATCTCGCGCTCGACCTCCACGACGGTCGCCCGGGCCACCGCGGTGCTGAGACGGAGCTCGTCCCACTCCGCGAGCGTCTCGAGCGCGCGACTCTGGCGCCACGTGACGTACCCGAGGGAGCCGAGCAGGACTGCAATCGTGACGGCCGCGCGACCCAGGAGCGCAGAGTCCATCAGGCGGCCCTCCTCCAAGCGCGGAGGCGCGCACTGCGGGCGCGCGGGTTCGAGGCCGTCTCCATCTCCGATGGCCGAACGGGCTTCTTGGTCAACGTCTCACCCAGCGGCCGGCCGCGGCAGGTGCACTTGAACGCCTCCGGCGGGCACACGCAGGCGCGACTCCAGTCGCGGAACGCGTTCTTGACGACGCGGTCTTCGAGCGAGTGGTACGAGATCACCACCATCACCGCGCCGTCGTTCATCACCTCACGAATGGCGGGCAAGCCCCGCTCGAGCGCCTCCAACTCCTCGTTCACCGCGATGCGCACTGCCTGGAAGATCCTTGCTTTGTCCTGCGCCGAGGGCGCACGCCCCAGCGTGACGGAGAGCGCTGCGACGAGATCGTCGCTCGACTCGAGCGGACTCGTCGCACGGCGCTTCACCAGCTCGCGTGCGAGACGACGTGCCTTCGGCTCCTCCCCGAAGTCGCGGAAGACCTGCGCCAGCCGCTCCTCGGTGGCCTCGGCAAGGAACCCACGCGCATCGGGAAAGCCCGAGGGATCCATCCGCATATCCAGTGCCACGCCCCGCTTGAAGCTGAAGCCCCGCGCTTCGGCGTCGATCTGGTGCGAGCTGACACCCAAATCCAGGAGCGCACCGTCCAGTCCGCGCGCGGCCACCTCGGCATCGGCCGGCGTATGGTCGAAGCGGGCATGGAGGAAGCGCACACGGTTCGAGAAGCCGGAGAGCTCCGCGCGAGCCTGCTCGAGCGCGTCGGGATCTCGGTCGACGGCGAGCACGCGGCAGCCGGCGCACGACTCGAGGATCATACGGCTGTGACCACCACCGCCCACCGTGCCGTCCAGGTAGAGCCCCAATCCGTGTGGGCCGAGGAGCCCGATCACCTCGTCACCCAGCACCGGCTCGTGGTAGCTGGACATGGCTACCCGAAGAGCCGGTGGCCGAGGTTCTGGAGGTCGGCAGCTTTCGCGAGGACCGTCTTGCGGTACTTCGCCGGATCCCAGAGCTCGACTCGATCGATGTTGCCCGACAGGAGGACCGTGCCCGCGAGGCCCGCGGCCTCCTGGAGACCGGCCGGCACGAGGATCCTCCCCTGCTTGTCCGGGCTCACCTCGACGGCGTTGGCGACGATGAGCCGCACCTGGTTCCAGGCCTGAGGATCCCCGCCTCGGTACTGGAGCAGCCGGCCCTGGATCTCCACCCACTTCGACGCGGTGAAGAGCGCGAGGTAGTCAGGCTCCCATTGGAGCAGGACGAAGCGATCGCTCTCCGCCTCGCGGCGGAACGCGGAAGGGAGGCTCACCCTCCCCTTCTCGTCCATTTGATGCTCGAACTGCCCGACGAATCCGCTCAAACGACACCCGCGGTGGCATTGGGTGGGTAATAGTGGGGATATGTGGGAGATAATACGTCCCAGTGGGGACGAGCGTCAAGAGCAGATATTCCGAATTCTTGCTCCCTCGGAAGCGCCCTCGGAACCCGCGGAAAGCCCCCAGCCACGCCGACAAACGCATGTTCACCCCGAACGTCAATTCCGTGAAAATCCGAACGAAACCCGAAAGTGCGGTTCGCGTCAGGTGGGACGAAGTGGGGGGAAAAATCGAAGCGCCGCGGGGGCCGAAGCCCCCGCGGCGCCCGGAACCTCTACCCGCGCGCTGCTAGTAGCCGCGTCGGATAATGGCCTCTTGGATCTCGATGAAGGTGGCCAACGCCTGCAAGGTCGTGGCCATGTCGACGCCTACCGATGCCGGGTAGCCGCCCGCCTGCTGCAGAAGGGTCTGAGCCTCCTGGAACCCCGGCAGCGACGCCCGGGCCGCAGCGAGGTCCTGCGACTGCGCCAACGGAGTCGTGCGCTGGAAGATGCTGAGCCCGTGCCAGAAGTTCAGCTGCTCGCGCCTACCAGCGCTGAGGTTGGGGAACTGCTTGGCGGCGATCATCCCGCGAATCGTGTACGCGTAGTCCGGCGGGTTCTTGTTGAAGCCGTTGGAGTAGGCCTCGTTGAAGATCATCGTAGCTGCGTTGTCCGCTGAGGCAGCGTCCACCGCCGTCGGCGTCAGAGTGGCCACGGCGTCCTCGAGGCGCTTCAATTCGATGAGCCACGTCCCCTTGCGCAGCCGGGCGGTGGGATGGTTGGGCTGGATCTCGATCAGCCGATCGAGGGCGGCCAGGGCGTCGTCCACGCGCCCGGAGCGCTTGAGGACGTCCGCGTACATGCTGCGAACAGACGCCTCGTTGGCATCCCGCTGGAAGACGCGCTCCGCCATCTGGATCGCAGCCGGATAGTCCTCGAGCTGCGTGTAGGCGATGACCAGGTTGGTGAGCCGGTCGATCGGCGTTTGGTCACCCTGCGCCTCGATCACGCGGAGGTACGCCTGGATGCCTTCCCGGTAGAACTCCGCTGTCTCGGGGGCCAGCGCGATAGCACCCTGGCTGTTGGCTGTGAACTTCTCCTGGACATCGATGGCGCCCATGAAGGCGAACGTGCCGTACAGGTCGAGCAGGTCGGTGCTGTTCGGGTCGACGTCGAGGCCGGGTTGGATGAACTCCATCGCGCCCTGCGGGTCACCGGCCTCCGCCATCTGCGACGCAATGCGCATGCGGATCGCCTGGTTCCCCGGATTCACCTCTAGGTACCGGCGGTAGTAGCCGCGCCCGCGCTCATCGTCGCCGAGCCGCGTCGCGATGAACCCGGCGGTCTGGAGGGCGTCCTCGTTGAGCGGATCACTCTCGAGCACGCGATCGAAGTCCACCAGGGCCTCCGGAAGGCGTTCGAGCTGGAACAGGATGTTGGCGCGCAGGACGCGCGTCGTCATCGCGTTCGGGTTGATCGCGAGAGACTCCTCGCAATTGCGGAGCGCGCTCTCCCACTGCTGGCTCGCCGCGTAGTCCTGGCAGATCGCCGCAGAGCGAATGAGCGTGTTGTAGCGCTCGAACTGCGTGAAGACGTGCTGGGCCGCCTGCCGACGGCCATTGCGATCCACCGTGATCGGGGGCAGGACGAACTCGTCGCTGGTCTGCACCGTGCGGATCGACGCCGTGAGCGTGGAGTTCCGCTGCGCGTCCTGCGTGTAGCTAGCGCAGACGAGGACCGGCACTTTGATCTGGGCCGCGAGCTGCATTGCGTACAAGCAGTTCAGCTCGTCCATATCCATGTTGAACCGTTCGGCCTGCTCCTCGATGTCGTCCTCCGAGACGGCCACGTGCGTGGGCATCTCCCGCATCAGGGTGCGGAGGTCCTCCGAGGCCTGGCGCCCGAAGCCACGGTCGGCGCCCTCCCTGGGCTCGAAGTACGGGACGAGTACGCGGAAGCGCCCACCGTCCTGCGCCTGGGCCAGTGTGGGCAGGGCGAGGAATGCAATTGCCGCCGCGACCTGGGTCAACTTGAGCCGTCCGAACATGGGCATCTCTCCTGGGGGCAAGCCCGACGTACTGTCCATGGTACCAAATGCGCACGGTCCGTTCGCCGGACCCGTCGCTACACGAGGTAACCCAACGAAACGCCGGAGGTACGGCAACCCACGGCCGAACCCCGGCGGGAAAGCGCGACAACCTACGGGGTCATCCCCTCGGGGGTCAACCTCGGGGCGCACGCATCTCCGCCGGCCGATCGCTACCTTCCTTCCTTGGGTGTTCCCTGCGCCCGCTCGAATCGCCATGCGACAAACCCGCTTTGCGGCCTCGATCAAGAAGCGTCGTCTCCCCGCTCGGGGTTTCGTCCTCGTCGCCGCCGTCTTCATGGTGGAAGGTTGCGGGGGCGCGGCACCGGCACCCTCGGCGCCACCCCCCGCGACAGAGGCGGAGTGGCGGACGCTCGCGTCCCCGCGCCCTACGCCGGTGGCCGGTGCCCCCGCGTCGCGCTCTCCGGAGTCGAATTGGTCACGTCGCCGCCCTGGCCAGCCGCTGCCCCGGTCGCCGCATCACTCGGAGTGACGGAGCTCGTGGCAGCCGGCCTTCTCCGGCGCGCCGATGTCCGCTTCGTGGAGCGGAGGCGCTTCGCCGCCGCGGCGGAGGCCGAGCGGGTCGGGCAGCCGCGTCCCCGAGGCGCCCCCGCTGCGGGCGTCTCGGAGGGAGCCGAGCTGGTCGCGGCCGTCGTGGTCGCCCCCCTTGGGAGCTCGCAGCTCACCGTCGAGGTGCGTCTCGCAGACGCCACGACGGGTGCCGTGCGCTCGTCTTCACGCCACCTCCTTCCCACGCAGGTTGACCCGGTGGCGGTCTCCAGAATCGCGGTACGGGGGATCCTCGATGCGCTCGGCACGCTGGGAAGACTCCCTCCCTGGAACGACCCCTTCCCCACCGCAGCCCCGATCGACTTCGTGCCCTCGGGTGTACCGGAAAGCGCGGTAGCCGATTTCTTGGCCGGCCTCGCCGCAGAAGAGGCGTGGATGTGGGACCGCGCGCGCGTCGCGTACCAGGCGGCCGCAAGGCGTGTAGGATTCGTCGAGGCGGGCGCGGCGCAGGCACGCACGGCGCGTCTCCGTCTCGGAGGTACCCTGGGAGAGAACTAGTGGACTGTAACATTTAGTCGTTTACTATTAGATTGGAGGGCATGAGAACCCATCCGGTGGAATTGTCGAGCGCGGAGCGGACTGAACTCGAACGACGGGCGAGGAGT
>VGVR01000036.1 GCA_016873995.1 Gemmatimonadota bacterium | reverse complement strand
GGCGTGGGGACGCGGCGCTCGTCTCGAGGCTCGGCTCGGGCATGGTCTGCGGCGGCATAACGCTGCTAGTTACAATAGCTTACCGGACGGGTCCAGCCCTTCGTCACGCCCGCACCCTGCGCCCCGCAACCAGCCGCCATGTCGATCCGGTGGGACCCCGTCTTCACGCGCCACCTGGCTGCCGAGCTGAACCAGGCCTTGCAGGGATCACGGGTCCGTGCGCTCCGCCTGGTCGGGGGGTCGGGTGACCTGGCGATCTTGTTCGAGGACCGAACGCTGCTGTGGGCTCTCCACCCCTCGAAAGGGTGGCTCCGCCTCGCCGGACGGGCGTCGCCGGCGCCGGGCGACATCCCGCTGCGGGGGCGCGTGCTCGCGGTCGAGTCTCCGCCCGACGAGCGCATCGTGCGCATGCCGCTCGCCGTGACTGGCCGTGTGCCGACGGCTCTGGTCATGGAGCTGATGGGCAATCAGTGGAACGCGCTCGTGGTGGAAGGCGAGCCCGGCGTCATCAGGCACGTGCTGGTGTGGCGCGAGGGCGCGCGCCCTCGGCGCGTGGGGGAGTCCTACGCAGCCCCCGCGCCTCAGCCGCGCGCCGGTCTGCGCGGCGACGTGAGCGTGGAAGAGTGGACGCAGACGCTGGCCGAAGTCCCCGAGCACGCCCGCGCGCAGGCCCTCGTGCGAGCGTTCGCTTGGACGTCGACCCTGAACGCGACGGCGCTGCTCGGCGCACCCACGGTTGCACACGGACCCTCGGGGCTCGCGGTGGGACACGTGCGCTGGCTAGGAATCGCCTCCGGAACTACGCCGCCGGAGCCGGTCCTGCTCGAGCTGGACACGGGGCTCCAACCTTATCCGTTTCCGCTGGCCGGCGTTCCCTGCCGCCGCGTCGAAAGCCTGCTCGGGGCGCTCGAGGCGTGCGAGGCGGCTGCCGAGGGTCGCGAAGCCGCCGCGGGTGCACCACCGCCGGACCCCGCCCTGCTCGATCAGCTCCGAGGCGCGCTGCGCCGCGCCGAGGGGCGCGCCACCAAGCTCGAGTCCGAGCTAGCCGCGCTCGAGGACCCGGCGGCCCTCCGCGGAATCGGCGACCTGATCCTCGCGCGCTACGCCGATATCCCGCCCGGGGCGTCCCGCGCGCGACTGCCGGGGTTCGGGGGCGAGAGCGTCGAGGTCGATCTCGACCCGGCGCTCGCACCGCACGCGAACGCGGCGGCGTACTACCAGCGCGCCACCAAGTCCGAGCGCGCCGCCGAGCGCCTTCCAGCGCTGGTCGAGCAGGCCCGCGTGACGTGCAAGCGCATCGCCTCGCTCTTCGAGCGTGCGCAGACAGGCGAGGCCGACGACGCGGAGATCCGCGCGGCCATCGGCGTTCGAGCCGGAGCGGCGCGAGCCGACACGCCGCGCGAGGCCCGCCCCTCCCTCCCCTACCGGGTCTTCCGCAGCTCGGGCGGCCTCGAGATCCGCGTGGGGCGCGGCGCCCGGCACAACGACGACCTGACCTTCCACCACTCCTCGCCGGGCGACGTGTGGCTGCACGCGCGCCACGTCGGCGGCGCACACGTCATCCTGCGCTGGCCGAGCGCGGGGAATCCGCCGGCGCGGGACCTCGCGGAGGCCGCCGGCCTCGCCGCTCTCCACTCCAAGGCGCGCACGTCGTCGAGCGTGCCGGTCGACTGGACGTTCCGGAAGTACGTGCGCAAGCCGAGGAAGTCCCCTCCCGGACGCGTGCTCGCCGACCGTATCGAGACGCTCTTCGTGACTCCGGACGCGCGCCTGCTCGACGCGCTGGCCGCTCAGTCTGTGGAACCTACGAGCGATCCATCCCCTTCCTGAGCGACGCCAGGAAGCGGCCCGCTTCGGCGGCCCCCCCGCGGTCGAGCGCCTGGATGACCGCGCTCCCGACCACGACACCATCCGCCACCGCGGCGACCGCCGCCGCCTGCTGGGGCGTCGAGATGCCGAACCCGACCGCCAACGGGAGCGCGACCGCCGCGCGGATCGCGCCTACCTCGGCGGCCAGCTCGCTGCGCAGCTCTGCGCGCGCGCCGGTCACGCCGGTCCTCGAGATGTAGTAGAGGAACCCCGCGCCGCCCTTCGCGACCTCGGACACCAGCTCGAGAGGTGTGGTGGGCGCGATCAAGCGGATGAGGTCGAGCGGCGAGTCGATGATGCGCTGCTCGACCGCCGGATCGGAGCCCGTGGGCAGGTCCGTGACCAGCACGCCTTGTGCGCCCGCGGCGGCGGCATCCCGCAGGAACGCGTCCAGCACATAGCGAAGGAGCGGATTCAAATAGGTGAACAACACCACGGGCGTGTCGCGGCGCGCACGGAACGCGCGCAGGTCGTCGAGCACGCCGCGCACGGTTGTCCCCTTCCCAATCGACACGAACGAGGCGTGCTGGATGGTCGGCCCGTCGGCGAGCGGATCCGAGAACGGGATGCCGAGCTCGATCACGTCCGCACCTGTGTCCGCCAGCGCCTCGAGGACCGACAGCGTGGACGCACGCTCCGGATACCCCGCGGTGACGTAGGGGACGAGCGCGGCCTGGCCGCGCGCGCGGCGCTCCTGGAACGCCTGAGAGATGGATCTCACGCCGAGATCAGATAGTCGCTCACCCGGATGCCGTACTTCTGCGGGTCCGTGGTCTTGATGATCTGATGGCGAGGAGCACCCGTGGCCGGGTCGGACTCCGCGAGATCGATCGTCTTGGGTTGCGGCAGCGGCAGCCCCACGGGGTCGGAGATCACGCGCACCACCGGGCGGTGCAGCAGCGACGGGTCCTTGTTCACCTGCGCTACGATCGCGAGTTCGTGCGTGTCGAGGATGACGAGCGTGCCCACGGGATACACGCCGGTCGCGGTGATGAGGACCTTCACGAGTAGCGTGTCGAGGCCGCGCTTCGGGTTGTCACGCATCTCCTGCAGCACGGCGTCCGGTGGCCAGGGCTCGTACTGATAACTGCGCACGGACGTGCCCGCGTCGAAGGAGTCAGCGACCGCCACGATGCGCGTGAAGAGCGCCGGATGGCGTGCGCGCTGACGTTCTGCCGCGGAGGCCTCGGCCTCTTCGGCATCGTGCGCGGCCTTCATCTCCGCCTGCGTGTTGCCGGCACCCGCCTCCGGCATGGCCACAACCTCGGCCAACAGATCTACGTACTGGTACTCGAAGTAGCGGAGGTCGGCTTCCCAGAGGACGGTCAGGAGGTCATCCCCTTCGGGAACTAGTTTACGCGCCTTCTGCAGGACGCCGAGGAAGCGATCCAATTCCTCGGACTCGAGGCCCGGCAGGAGATTGATCTCGCGGATGCCGTCCTTGAAGAAGAGGAACGCGAGCGAATCGTTCCTGCTCTCCGAGTGATAGATGGTGACGTCGCCGAGGTACATGTGGTCCTCGTCGACGCGCAGCACGAGCTGCTCCATCTGCTGCCAGAGTGCTGTCAGCTCAGTCCGGAGCTGCTCCCCGAAACGCTTTCTGACAGGGTTGTTCTCGTCGTAGAGCTGATACGCGCGGAACGTCTTGCCGAGCGTGACGAGCAGCGCCTGGACCGCGGCGAGCACCGCGGGATCGTGATCCCAGTCCTGCTCCTCGGTGGGCGCCCCCGCCTTGGGCGTACGCGGACTGTTCAACGCCCTATCTCAGAGCAGGGAACCGCGGCCTTCGACCCGGGCCACGTGCGCGACGTCCTTGTCCCCCCGGCCGGAGAGGCACACGACGATGGGCCCCGAGACCTCGCGCCCGTGCGCGAGGACGTGCGCGACCGCATGCGACGACTCGAGAGCGGGGATGATCCCCTCCAGCTCGGAGAGCGTGTGGAACGCGGCGAGAGCCTCGTCATCGGTGGCAGAAGTATACCGCGCGCGCCGTGAGTCCTTGAGGAAGGAGTGCTCCGGGCCGACTCCCGGATAATCCAGCCCAGCCGACACCGAATGCGCAGGAGCGACCTGGCCGTCGGCATCCTGGAGAAGATAGCTGAGGGAGCCGTGCAAGACACCCGGAGAACCGGCGGCCAGCGACGCCGAGTGATGGCCGCTCTCGATCCCCTTCCCCGCGGCCTCCACCCCGATCAGCTGGACCGCGTGATCGGGCACGAAGGCGTGGAAGATGCCGATGGCGTTCGATCCACCCCCGACGCAGGCGACCACCGCTCCGGGAAGACGCCCCTCCGCGGCCAGGATCTGCTCGCGTGCTTCGTGCCCGATGATGGCCTGGAAGTCCCGGACCATGCGCGGGAACGGATCCGGCCCCACCACCGAGCCGATGATGTAGTGGGTGTCACGCACGTTCGTGACCCAGTCGCGGATCGCCTCGTTGGTCGCGTCCTTGAGTGTGCGGGTGCCGGAGCCCACCGGGCGAACTTCGGCACCCAGCAGCTCCATGCGATAGACGTTCAGCGCCTGGCGCTGCACGTCCTCCTCGCCCATGTAGACGACGCAGTCGAGGTCGAAGAGCGCGCAGGCGGTCGCGGTGGCGACGCCATGCTGCCCCGCCCCCGTCTCCGCGATGATGCGCCGCTTCCCCATGCGCTGGGCGAGCAGCGCCTGACCGAGCGTGTTGTTGATCTTGTGCGCGCCGGTGTGGTTCAGGTCCTCGCGCTTGAGATAGACCGCTGGATGCCCCGCGGCCTCGCCCAAGCGGCGCGCCCGATAGAGCGGCGAAGGCCGGCCCGCGAAGTTCTGGAGCAAGTCCGTGAGCGCCGCCTGGAACGCGGGGTCGATGCGCGCGGCCTCGTACGCCTCGGTCAGCTCGTCGAGCGCGTGCACGAGCGTCTCGGGTACGTAACGCCCGCCGTACGGGCCGAAGCGTTGGCGCGCGGCGGAGGCGTCGGTCGTCATACTGCCAAGGTCGCCGCGCGGGCCGCCTCGATGAACCCCCTCACCCGCCCGTGATCCTTCACACCCAGCGCGCGCTCCACCCCGGACGACACGTCAGCGACGTCCGGGGTGAACGAGCGCACCGCCTCCGTCACCGTGTCGGGCGTGAGCCCGCCCGCGAGCACGAAGATCGTTCCCGTGGGCACGAGCGCGCGGACACGCGCCGGGTCGAGCAGCACGCGCGCGCCCCCGACACCGAGCGAGCCCTCCTTCCACCCCTCGACCAGGAAGCCGTCGGCGAGCGAGCCGTAGCGCTCCACCGCCTGCTCGACGTCCGCGAGGGAGCGGGCGCGTACCGCCTTCCAGAGCTTCCATGGACCTTCGGCGCGAAGGGCCTCGAGCACCGCGGGCGGTTCGCCTCCGTGGAGCTGGAGGACGTCGGCGCCCAGAGCCCGACCCGCGGCCGCAGCGCCGTGAGCGGACTCGTCGACCAGCACCGCGACCTTCTTCGCCTCGGTCCCCTCGACGATCGCGCGCACGTCGGCGGGCTTCACGCTGCGCCCGAAGCCGGCGCTCAGAATCACACCCAGGTAGTCTGCACCCGCGGCGTCGGCCAGGAGTGCGTCTTCTCGCCGCGTGAGCCCGCAGATCTTCACCTCAACCACGGACCCGCTCCCGCCTCGGGACGGTGGCGATCTCCCGCGCGGCGAGCTCCGGGTCTGGAGCCCGCAGCAGCGTCTCTCCGACCAGCACGGCGTCGACGCCGTGATCACCGAGTCGGAGCACGTCGTCCGATCCCCGGATCCCGCTCTCCGACACGACCAGCACGTCGTCCGGCACATCCTCGAGCAGCTCGAGGGTCGTCCCCAGGTCGGTCTTGAACGTGGCCAGGTCGCGGTTGTTGATCCCCACGATCTCCGGATCGAGCTCGAGCGCGCGCGCGAGCTCCGCCCGGTCGTGCACCTCGACGAGCACCGCCATGCCGAGCGCGTTCGCCTCGGCGTGCAGCGCCGAGAGCATTCTGTCGGAGAGGATGCGCACGATGAGGAGCACCGCGTCGGCACCCGCCGCACGTGCCTCGAGCACGTGCAGAGGATCGAGCGTGAAGTCCTTGCGGAGCACCGGGACGGGCGTCCCTCCCTTGGCCGCGGCCAAGTCGGCGAGCGAGCCGCCGAAGTAGTCTCGGTCCGTGAGCACACTCAGCGCGGCCGCACCCGCGCGCGCGTATCCCTTCGTGAGGGCCGCGGGGTCGAGGCCGGGCCGGATCTCCCCCGCCCCGGGCGAGCGACGCTTGCACTCGGCGATCAGCGCCACGTGGTCGGGGCGCGCGAGCGCGCCCGCGAAATCACGAGGCGGCTCGGCGACCTCGGCCGCGCGCTCCAGCTCCTTGGCCCGCGGGCGAAGCTCCGCCAGCTCGGCGGTCTTGGTCCGAACGATGTCGGCCAGGATGCCGGGGAGCCGCTGAGATGCTTGCGTTTCGGGCAACGTTCGGGTATCCTTAGTTCGGTTCCTATTCGGGCCCCTGCGGCCCAATTTCGGAGGAGGGTAAGGAGCGTCGATGCCCCTCACCAAGCGCCAGAAAGAGATCCTCGACTACGTCGCCGGTTTCATCGACGCCAAGGGGTACGCCCCGAGCTTCGAGGAGATCGCGGAGTCGTTCGGATACACGTCCCTCGCGACCGTGCACGAACATCTGAGCAATCTGGAACGCAAGGGCTATATAAGGAAGTCGTACAACGAGAGCCGTTCGCTCGAGCTCACGAGCCCGGATGCAGGCCCTCCGTCGATCGAGCTCCCGCTCCTCGGCGCGGTCGCCGCGGGGCTCCCGATCGAGGCCATCCAGGACAGCGAGACCGTCGCGGTCCCGCCCGACATGGTGCGGAAGAAGAAGGACAACTACGTGCTCCGTGTGGAGGGAAACTCCATGATCGAGGAGCAGATCCGCGACGGGGACTACATCGTGGTGCAGGCCCAGCAGAGTGCCGAGGATGGCCAGATGGTCGTCGCCCTGGTCGGCGGCGAGTCAGCCACCGTGAAGAAGCTCTACCGGGAGTCGGGGGGGCGCGTGCGGCTGCAGCCGGCCAACCCGACCATGAAGCCGATCTACGCCGACGCGCGCGACGTGCGGGTGCAGGGGGTGGTGGTAGGGGTGATCCGCAAGTACTAGGTTGCCGACACCGCGGTCTACACGCGGGTCGAACCTGGAGCGGATGGGCGCGGCGTCGGCAACCTCGCCGGCGGATAAGCGACGCCCGTGGGCGAATGGGTGAACGTTATCGCAAAGCAGGCGTCGTTTATCCGCCTCGTATGCGACATGCTTCGCACGTCGCAAGACGGGAGGATGGCGTCCCCCCTCCGGCTGACACGCGATAGAGACCACCGAATTGCGTGCCGAAGACGAGTTGGTCGTCACTGCCCCACGTCAAACCCAGGATTCGACTCGCCGACTCAACCAGCACGACCGGCGCCCCTCCACTCACCGAGACTCGCTGCAGAGTGGTACCGCCCGTGGTCAGGAACGCGACCCACGCTCCGTCGGGCGATACGACCGGGCCAAAGCCGCCAGAGCGGCTCCGCTGAAAAATCCGTCTTAATCATCCGACTGTCGACGTGAGGAGGAGGCGCTACGAGGTCATCGACCATCACCCTGGTCGGTCTCGGCTGCGGGTGCCACCTAAAGGGAGTTAGGCGGTTCTCTTACCCTGGCGACTCGTCATCCTCGGTGACGTCTGGTTTCGAGAAAGTGGCCACGAGTTCGGCCGGCGAAATGATCTCGAGGTCAGAATCCGAGAAGTCTGACGGATTCCGTGTCACGAAGTAGTCTACCTCCGCCTTCGCCGCGCATGCAGCCTGCACGGCGTCCTCGAAGTCCTCCCAGTTCATCGCCATGGCGTGGAGTAGTCGGTCGTGATCAACCGCCACGACTTCGACGAGCTTAAGGAGGTCGGCGAGAGCGCTATTCGCGCGGCGCAATCCGAGATCACGCTCCAGGAGGTAGAACAGCGTCGTCGCGGTGTGCGCAGCGATGACACCCTCGGCCTCGCCGCTTTCAATTGCCGAGAGAATGAGCGCCGCATCGTTTGCGTACGGCTTTCGATCGGCCAGGACATCCAATAGCACGTTGGTGTCTAGGAACAACCTCATCGGGCGTGTTTAGCCGCGACGTGACGACGGTAGTCTTCCACCGACGCGTCCGACCGCAGCACCCCGCGCAGCCTCGACACGATGGGTGTCCCGCCGGACGGTTCATCCTCGAGCGATCCCAGGAATCGAGAAACAAGCTCGGAAACGCTCGTCCCGTGGCGTTTCGAATAGCGACGGGCCCGTCGAACCGAGGATTCCTCAACGCTCAGCGTGAGTTTCTTGCGCGGCATGGTCCGATGTGGTGATACGTATACAAGTTACTGCAGTATACGTATCTGTGAACCGCCTAACAAGTGTTTGCTGCTGCCACTTCGGTCAGATCTCCTGACCCGCGTGGTTCGGCTTGCACCTCACCACGCGGTGCGGCCATTACCCTGAGCGTTAGCCGCGCGGGTCGGACCTGCCCTGCACCATGTCCTTGATGCTCCTTCCGTCGCTCCTCGCGCTGACGTGGGCACCCCAGGTGCCGCAGGTGCGCCTTACGCTCCACGCGGAGATCGGTTCGGCCGCGGTGAACGCCGAGGGCGCGTTCGGGAGCGTAGGCGACCTGGCGGCCGACTCGGCCGGGAACGTCTACGTGCTCGACAACCTCGCCGGGCGGGTGCACGCGTACTCGCCGTCGGGGGCGCTGCTGCGGAGCTTCGGTCGGCCCGGAGGCGGACCGGACCAACTCAACCGCCCAATCCGCCTCGACGTCCGCGACGGCATGGTCGCAGTGCTGAACCCGAGTGGAACCTCCAGCAGCTACACGCTGGATGGCGAGCTCGTCGGCACGCAGCGCATGCCGTTCGGGGCGCAGCGCATGACGCGGATCGATGAGCGGCGTCACGTCGCGGCGGTCTGGGGCGGAATCGCCCGGGAGCGACCGCGCCCGATCGATGCGCTCCTCTTCGTGGAGGGCGGGATAGCGGACACCGTGCTCACCACGCCGTCCGCCGACGTGCTCTTCCGGTCCTCCTCGGGGAACGCCGCGATCCCGACGTCGTTGTGCCGGCTGGTCCACTTCGTGGTCGGCGACGAAGCCGAGCTCTGGGTCGCCTCGGGTGTCGATGGCACGCTGACGGAATGGACGGCCAGGAGCGCGGGGTTCACCGCCGGCCGCTCTGCCCAGCTGGCCCCCTCGGGTGCAGCGCTGCCGGACTCTACCCGTGCGCAGCTCATGCGCCAACTTCCTCGGCAGCTGGATCCGCAGACCGGTGACCTCTACTTGCCGCCCGTCCTCGCCGCGATCTGCGGGCTCGAGCGTTCGACTGATGGCTCCCTCTGGGTGCGCCTGGCGGATGCGGGCGGTCGCGAGCGTTGGCAAACGATCGATCGCACGACGCTCCGGCCGACGCGCGAGCTCATCGCCCCCGAAGGAGTGAGCCTGAGCGCCTTCTCGGGCACGCTCGCCTACGGCGTCCGCATGGGCCCCACGCGAGACCCGTACGTGCTGGTCTATCGCGTGGAGTGAGGTCGCCATGATGCGGCGCCGACGAGCTCAACGAAGTGTTCGCGGCCGCTCACTACGGTCGAACCTCGTCGCACGGATAGTCCAGGAGTCGGTACGTCGATGACGGAGGCGCCGGCCGGCGCGGACACGCTCGGCTCCCGCAGTCTCACAGCGGTGGTGATCGTCGCTGCGGCCAGCCTTGCCGGTGCCGCGGCGGGAGCCGTCGCCGTCCTGCTCTGGGCTGGTCATTCAGGCACGCCGATGCGTGAGCTCGGCTTCAGGCATCCGCCGAACTGGTTGCGAGTACTGGCCGAGGCAACGGCGTTCGGGATCGCACTCAGACTCGCGCTGGAGGCCTTGGTCATGCCGCTGCTCGGCGCTCCGGCGGTAAACACGCAGTACTCCTACGTAGCGGGAAATGCCGCGGCTCTGCCCGGGATCGTCGCCACCGTATTGCTGGCGGGAGTCACTGAGGAATTGGTATACCGTGGCTTCGTCTTCGAGCGGCTTCGCGCGTTCATGGGGCCGGGCCCGGCGGTCGTTCGCGCCTCGGTCATCGCATCCGCCGTCCTGTTCGCGCTCGCCCATTATCGCGACCAAGGCGCCCTGGGAGTGGCGCAGTCGGCCATCACCGGACTCGTGTTCGCGGCCACATTCGCTTGGCGGCAGCACATCTGGTTCCCGATCGTCGCGCACGTCGCGTTCAACCTGACCAGCGTCATGCTGATCTACGGCTCCTGGGAGGAAGCCGTGGCGAGGGCACTCCTCGGATGAAGGCGGCGGGGTAGCCGCCTCAGCGTCCTTGGGGCAGCCTGACCTCCACCTCAGCCGCGTACAGCATCTCGCGGTCCTGATCGACCCGCGCCCAGCGCCGAAGTACTTCGGCGTCCGGCTGCACCATCCCCTCGAACACGGTCTCGCCGTTGGCGACCACGCGGATGGGCTGCGCGAGATCGAACGCATCGGGTGAGACGAGCAGGCGGAGGCGGCGCACCTGGTATGTGAGTACGGTGATGGTGTTGCCCTCGCAGCGCGCGTCGACCACGCCGGCGTCCCCGCCCGCGGTCACCGATCCGAGATACCGGCGCGACTCGTCGCTCGGGAGCGCGCCGAGCTCGTCGATGACGAGCCAGTGCGCGCGGTTGTAGCGGTCGGTGCGCTCGGTGGCCCAGAACACGCGCTCGGGGTGCGGCGTGCGCGGGTGGTCCGCGACGAAGCGCTCGATGTTCTCCTCCTCCTCGGGCCACCAGCTGGTATTGTGCCCGCCGGGCTTGGGCGTGAACTCGAAGTCTGCGCTCACGTTCTCGAGCGCGCCGAGGAACGGAATGATCTGGCGCACGGGATAGAGCGGATCGGTCTCCCCGTTCACGATGAAGAGCGGCTTGTTGGTGACGTTGGCGAGGTGGACGTCGCCGTCGGCTCCGTTGGCCGGGTTGAGGAGGACGCGGGGGTCGCCGATGAAGGGCAGGAATGCCGCCCAGGGAGTCGTGTTCTTGAACGCCAAGAAGTACGCGCCGGTGCCTCCATCGGACGTGCCGAACACGACGACGCGGTTCTCGTCTACGTTGTAGGCCCGCTTGAGATCGGTGAGGATGCCGTTCAGGCTCTCCACCTGCCCCGCGGTCCACCAGAACGACTCGGGCCACGACAGCGGCACCACGGCGATGCGGTCGTGTCCCTCGATGACGTCCCAGTTGCGCCACCAGGTCCCGCCGGGTCCGGGAGGCTCGCGCGCGACGCCGCCGTGGAGGTAGAACGCCACGGGATAGCGGCGCGCCGAGTCGTAGTCCTCGGGCACGAGGAGCACATAGCGGTGCTCGAGCCCGGTCGAGATCGCGCGAGTCTTCTCGATGCGCCCCCGCGGCACGTCCGCGGCGTGCGCGGGACCGGCCCGGAGCCGCGCGTACTCGGCGGCGAACGCGTCGGGCGCCTGAGCCGGGGACGGCCGCGGCGCGGCCAGGGCCAGGACCGCGTAAGCGATGGGGACGATGCCGAGCAACGAGGTGCGCAGGCGGCTACGCCTTCTTCAGCTGCCGCCAGCCCCAGAGCAGGATGAGCGCGCCTATTACGGAGCCGATGAGGCCCGGCCCGCTGCCGATCCCGAGGATGCGGGTCAGGATCCCGCCGACGATCGAGCCGCCGATGCCGAGCAGGATCGTGACGACGATGCCGCCAGGGTCCTTACCCGGCATGATGGCTTTGGCGACGGCACCTACCACCAGGCCTACGACGATCATCCAGATCCATCCCATGGGGGCCTCCTGGGTCGGGGCTCGGACCACGCCGGCAATGTGGCGCGGCGGGCGCGGCCGGGCCAATACTACCCCCGAGGAGGCCCCGTGCTGAAAGAGCTCGCGGAAAAGCTGCAGGCCAGGTTGGAGGCGCTGAAGAAGCTCAGCATCGAGCCGGTGCCGTACGATCCGTCGCACCTGAACGACGAGATCGCCTCCAGGACCGAATGGGGGCCCGCCAAGAGCGGAGGCGCGAGCTTTCGCACGCATCGCCTCGTGGATGCCGGACCGCGGCGCGTGGAGTTCCGGGCCACCGGGGGAGCGCGGCTCTTCTATGGCACGTTTGCAGGCTTGGGCGCGCTGGCGCTCGTGGTCTTCCCGGTGGCGGCGTACTCGACCATGGGACTGCAGTGGCGCACCGGACTCTTCCTCATCATCCCGGTGCTGGTCGGCTCCGTATTCGTGGGTGTCGGCGGCGCGATGTGGTACTACGGGGCTGCACCCATCGTCTTCGACAAGCAGCGGGGCGAGTACTGGAAAGGGCGCGTCTCACCGGAGGAGGCCGGCAATCGGCACGCCATGAAGGATCGGGTACAGCTGGATCGCATCCACGCGCTGCAGCTCATCAGCCAGCACGTCAGCGGGAACGACTCCTCGTACTACAGCTACGAGCTCAACCTGGTGCTCGACGACGGCATGCGCATGAACGTGGTCGACCACGGCAACCTCGGCGAGCTGCAGACCGACGCGCAGGCGCTGGGGCAGTTCCTGGGGCCGCCGGTGTGGGACGCCACGGCGTAGGGGCGGCCGCGCGGGACCGGTTCTACGATCGGTCGGGGTCGACCGGCTGGACGACCAGCTCGAAGGCACCACCATCGGGGAAGCGGACGGATGTGAAATGCCGGACATCCCGAGTCGCGATGCGGCGCACGCCGACCTGCTCGGCTAGGGCGACCACCGAGGCGTCGAACAGGCCCGGGCGCAGGTCTTCATACTGGCGATCGATCTCCATGGCCCTGGAAAGCCTGGGATCGGTATCAGAATGCTCGAGGACTCGAGGCCCGCCGATGGCTGGACGGGACGATCTGCTACCGCCCCGCCGCCTCCCGGAGCCTCGCGAGCGCCGCGGCCGCGTTTCCCTCGTCGATGCTCGCCTCGGCGAGCCGCGCTGCCCCCGCCCACGACTCGGCGGCGCCGGCCGCGATGAGCGCCGCGGCCGCGTTCATGACCACCGCCGCGCGAGGCGCACCCGGCTTGCCCGACAGCACCTCTTCGATGATCACCGCGTTGTGCGCAGGGTCCCCGCCCGCCAGCTCCTCGACGCGCGCCGGCTTCAGGCCGACGGACTCGGGCGTGACCTCGTACTCGCGCACGGTGCCGTTCACGAGCTCGGCTACGCGAGTCGCACCCACGGGGCTGACCTCGTCCATACCGGGCTCGCCGTGGACGACCAGGGCCTTCAGGTGACCCAGCTCCCGTAGGGCGTTCGGGACGAGCCCGAGGAGCGCGGGGTCGGCCACACCCACGACCTGGCGACGCGCACCCGCGGGGTTGGTGAGGGGCCCGAGGATGTTCATGATGGTCGTGATGCCGAGCGCCCGGCGCACCGGCCCAACGTGCTTCATGGCCGGGTGCAGGAGCGGCGCGAACATGAACACGATGCCGGCCTCGTCGAGCACCTCACCCATCCGGGTGGGGGTCAGGTCGATGCGCACGCCGAGGGCCTCGAGCACGTCTGCGCTGCCGCACTTGGACGTGAACGAGCGGTTGCCGTGTTTGGCGACGGGCACGCCCGCGCCGGCCACAACCAGCGCCGCACCGGTCGAGATGTTGAACGTGGTGACGACACCGCCTCCGGTGCCCGCAGTGTCGACCAAACGTTCGGGCATCGCGTACGGCACGGGCACCATCGCCTTCCGGAGCGCACGCACACCGCCCGCCACTTCCGCCGGGTCGATCCCCTTGGCGCGGAGCCCCACGAGCAGGCCCGCCATCTGGGCTTCGGAGGCGGTCCCCTCCATGAAGCGATCGAACGCACCCTCTGCCTCGTCGACGGTGAGAGAGCGACCGCGCGCGACGGCCTCCAGGAGGCCCGTCAGGTCCTTGGCTCGTGGGTCCGCGCTCATGGTCTCGAAGCTCGGGTGGAGGCCGGAAATCCTAATGACGGCGCGGCTTTTCAGCCAATCGTACCGGTTGGAGGTTGGCTTGACACCACCCCTCTCCTCTCTAGACTTACCGCGTGGAAGCCCCGACCTCCGAAATCCGCCTCCTTCTCACCGTCCAATACGACGGTGGCGGCTTCCACGGGTGGCAGCTGCAGCCCGACCGGCGCACGGTCCAGGGCGAGCTGGAGGGGACGATCGGGCGCCTCGCGGACCGCCCGGTCACGGTGCTCGGCTCGGGGCGGACGGATACGGGCGTCCACGCCACCGGCCAGGTCGCCACGGTCGACGTGCCCGCCGCCTGGACGCCCGAGAAGCTGCACCGGGCGCTCGACGCACTCCTCCCCGCGGACGTGTGGGTGGACTCCGTGCGGCGGGTGCGGTCCGATTTCCATCCGCGCTTCGACGCGATCGCGCGCACCTACGTGTACCGTGTCGGAACGCACGCGAGCGCGGCTTCCCCGTTCCACCGGCGGTGGTGCTGGCCGCTCGGCGAACGGCTCGATGTCGACGCGCTCTCGGCGGCTGCCGCGCCCATCGTCGGGCGACACTCCTTCGAGGCGTTCGCTAAGTCGGGTCAACCGGAGCGCGGTGACGTGTGCACCGTATCCGCGGCGACCTGGTCGGAGTGGCAGCTGGGTCCGAGCTTCTCGGTCACCGCGGACCGCTACCTGCATCACATGGTCCGCTACCTGGTGGGCACGATGGTCGACGTGGCGCGGGGGCGTCGGCCGTTCGCCGACATTCCGAGCCTGCTCGCGCGCGAGCCCGGCCCTGGGTCCGCCCTCGTCACGTCACCCCCCGCACCACCCGAAGGGCTCTTCCTGAGCCACGTCGAATACCCCGCCGACGCGCTGCTCGAGGGCGAGCCCAGCGTCGCCTCCCCGAGGAGCATCGCCACGGTATGAAGATCTTCCTGGATACGGCCGACCTCGGGGAGATCCGCCGCGCGGCGGACGCCGGGCTCATCGACGGAATCACCACGAACCCCTCTCTCGTGGCGAAAGTCGCGGGCAAGCGAGATCCGAAGGAGATCTACCTCGAGATCTGCAAGGCGGTGAACGGTCCGGTGAGCCTCGAGGTGGTCGGGCTCGACCTCTCCACGATGCTCGCGGAGGGGAGGAAGCTCGCCGCCATCCACGAGAACGCGGTGGTGAAGGTCCCGCTCACGGAGGCCGGGCTGAAGGCGTGCAAGGCGCTCGTCTCCGAGGGGCATCGCGTGAACGTCACCCTGTGCTTCTCCGTCACGCAGGCGCACCTCGCTGCCAAGGCCGGCGCCACGTACATCTCGCCGTTCGTAGGGCGCATCGACGACATCGCCGGCGAAGGCATGGGCCTGATACATCAGATCCGTCAGGTGTATGACAACTACGGTTTCGCCACGGAGATCCTGGCCGCTTCGATCCGGCATCCCGTGCACGTCGTGGAGGCGATGATGATGGGGGCGGACTGCTGCACGATCCCGCCGAGCGTGCTCTGGCAGCTCAGCAAGCACCCACTCACGGACAAGGGCCTCGAGGCGTTCCTGAAGGATTGGGAGGGGCTCGGCGCGAAGATCTGACGATGAGCGCCTTCCTTCCTCTCCGAACACCACACCCGACTCGCTGGCTCGCACTCGCGATCCTGGCGGCGTGCGCACCCGACGGGGGCGTCGCGGGGGAGGCCGACGCCGCGATCCCAGCGGCAGAAGTGTACGCGCCGTCCTTCCCGCAGCAGCCCATCGAGGCCTCGGCGCAGCTCGACCAGAGCCGCGCGACGGCCATCGTGCGTGCGGCCAGCCGCGTCGCGCCCGCGGTCGTGAGCGTGAACGTCATCAGCCGGCAGCCGGTGCAGGCGCGCTCCATGTGGGAGAGCTTCTTCCTCCCGCCTGGCGCGGCGCGACAGGCCGTGAGCTTCGGCTCGGGCGTCATCGTGCGCCCGGACGGCATCATCGTCACCAACAACCACGTCATCGAGGGCGCCACGCAGATCCGCGTCACGCTGTCGACGGGCGCCGACGTCGACGCGGAGCTGGTGGGGACCGACCCACTCGCGGACATCGCGGTGCTGCGCGTGCAGGGCCGCGACCTCCCCGTCGCCCCGGTCGGGTCGGCGCAGGGGCTCATGATCGGCGAGTGGGCCGTGGCGATCGGCAACCCGCTGGGCAACTACGTAGGCGACACACAGCCCACGGTCACGGCGGGCGTGGTGTCCGCGGTCGGGCGCAACATCGCCCCCTCGGCGGGCGATCAGGGCTTCTATCTGGGGATGATCCAGACGGACGCCGCCATCAACCCGGGCAACTCGGGCGGCCCGCTCATCAATGCGGCGGGAGAGGTGATCGGCATCAATGCTTCGATCATCTCGCGCAGCGGCGGGAGCGAGGGGCTCGGGTTCGCGATCCCCATCGATCGGGCGCTCCGGGTCATGAACGACCTGCTCGAGTACGGAGAGATCCGCCGCGCCTGGGTGGGCATCGAGGTCGAAGCGGTGGACGCGGATGCCTGGGGGCGCACGCGCGGCGTGCGCATCGCCAGCGTCGCCCAATGTTCGCCGGGTGCGCGCGCGTCGCTCCGCGCGGGGGACCGGTTGCTCATCGCGAACCGGAAGCCGCTCGCCGGGCCGCTCGACTTCCAGGGAGCGCTGCTCGACCTGCGCGCCGGCGACCGGTTGGCGCTCCAGGTCGAAGGCGGCCGCTCCATCGAGCTCGAGGCGGTCGCGTTCCCGTCCACCACGGCGACGCGCGTGCGTGTGCTCGAGGGGATGGACCTGATCACCGTGACTCCGCAAATCCGTGCGGAGCGTAGGCTCACCAGCGAAGCCGGCGCACTCATCGCGGGCATCTCGAACGAGCTGGCCGGCAACCTCGGGCTCGAGCCCGGCGACGTGATCGTCGGCATCAACCGCACTCCGATCCGCACCGCCGAGGAGTTCTCGAACATCCTCGACCGTCTGAGCGGGCAGTTCTCGCTGACGTTCGAGCGCGGCGGCGGCTACAACGTGCGCACCTTCTATTGGAGGCGATGATTCGGCCTTGAGATCCCTCGATCGCTACGTGCACCCGCTCACGGATCGCTACGCATCGAGGGAGATGCAGGCGGTCTTCTCTCCGGGTCGGCGCTTCGGCATCTGGCGCCGCCTCTGGCTCGCGCTCGCCGAGGCCGAAGCCGAGCTCGGGCTGGACATCTCGGACGAAGCGCTCGCACAGATGCGCGCGAAGCTCGACACCATCGACCTCGCGCGCGCCGCCGCGCTCGAGAAGCGCTTTCGCCACGACGTCATGGCGCACGTGCACCTGTTCGGCGAGGACGCACCCGCGGCCGCCGGCATCATCCACCTGGGTGCGACGAGCGCTTATGTGGGAGACAACGCCGACCTGATCCTGCACCGCGAGGCGCTCGAGCTGACGCGCACGCGGCTCGTACGCTGCGTGGACGCGCTGGCCACGTTCGCGCGCACTCACGCAGACCTGCCGACGCTCGCATACACACACTTCCAGCCGGCGCAGCCCACCACGGTCGGCAAGCGCGCGACGCTCTGGATCCAGGACCTCCTGCTCGATCTCGAGGAGATCGAGCACCGGCTGGCGACGCTCAGGTTCCGGGGGGTGAAGGGCACGACGGGCACGCAGGCGTCGTTCCTCGAGCTGTTCGACGGCGACCACGACAAGGTCGAGGCGCTCGACGCGGCGGTGAGCGAGCGCATAGGGTTCCGCGAGGCGTTCGCGGTGAGCGGGCAGACGTACACGCGGAAGGTCGACTACCAGGTGCAGGCGGCGCTGGCGGGCGTGGCGGCGTCGATCTCCAAGATCGGGCACGACCTGAGGCTGCTCGCACACCTGCGGGAGGTGGAGGAGCCGTTCGAGGAGGAGCAGATCGGCTCGTCCGCCATGCCGTACAAGCGGAACCCGATGCGCGCGGAGCGCATGTGCGCGCTCGCGCGCCACGTCATCGTGCTGGCTCAGGACCCGGCGTTCACCGCGGCCACGCAGTGGCTGGAGCGCTCGCTCGACGACTCGGCGAATCGGCGGCTGTCGATCCCGGATGCGTTCCTCGCGCTCGACGGCTCGCTCGTGCTCCTGGAGAACGTCGCGAGAGGGCTGGTGGTGAACCCCGCGATGGTCGCGCGGAATCTCGCCGAGCACCTTCCCTTTATGGCCGTGGAGACCATCTTGATGCACGCCGTTTCCCGGGGGGGTGACCGGCAGCAGCTGCACGAGCGCCTCCGCCAACATTCGATCGCGGCGGCCGAGCGCATGAAGGAGGGCGCAGAGGTGGACCTGCTCCAGCGGATCGCGGGCGACCGAGCCTTCGGGCTGTCGCGGGCCGACCTCGACCGTCTGGCGGACGCGGCCAAGTACGTCGGCCGCGCGCCCGAGCAGGTCACCCGCTTCCTCGACGACCACGTCGAGCCCGCGCTGCGCCGCCACCGGGAGCATACCGTTACCCTCGCCGAGGCAACCCTCCATGTCTGAGTCCTCGACCGTCCTCGAGTCCCGCCTCGACCTGAAGCTGCTTCACCGCGGCAAGGTGCGGGACGTCTACGAGATCGACGCGGAGACGCTCCTCATGGTCGCGTCCGACCGCGTGAGCGCGTTCGATGTCGTGCTTCCACAGCCGATCCCGCACAAAGGAGAGGTGCTGACGCTGATCACCGCGTGGTGGCTCCAGCAGCTCGAGAAGCAGAGGATCTCCCACCACCTGCTCGCCGTCGACCCCGACGTCATCCAGGAGCGCCACCCCGACTTGGCCGCGAGCCGCGACGTATGGGCGCGCCGCGCCATGCTGGTGAAGCGCACGAAGCCGGTGCTCGTCGAATGCGTGGTGCGCGGCTACATCACCGGCTCGGCGTGGAAGGAGTACGCGAAGACCGGGACGCTGGCTGGCGAGCCGCTCGCCAAGGGGCTGCAAGAGAGCCAGAAGCTCGACCCGCCCTACTTCTCCCCTGCCACCAAGGCACAGACGGGGCACGACGAGAACATCACGTTCGGCCAGGTCGAGGAGCTGCTCGGCAAGCAGCTGGCGGGACGCCTCCGCGACCTGACGCTCCAGGTCTACGCCTACGGCCGGGACGTCGCCAACACGAAGAACATCATCCTCGCGGACACGAAGCTCGAGTTCGGCCACGACACGTCGGGCACCCTCCTGCTCATCGACGAGGTGCTGACGCCCGACTCGTCGCGCTTCTGGCCGAAGGAGAGCTATGCGGTGGGTCGCGGACAGCCGTCGCTCGACAAGCAGCCGATCCGCGACTTCCTGGACGGACTGAAGGAATGGAACAAGGCGCCCCCCGCCCCCGACCTACCGCCCGCGGTCGTGAAGGCCACGTCGGAGCGCTACCAGGACGTCTTCAAGCGGCTCACGGGGACGAGCCTGGCGGCGTATCGACCGCCGCGGTTCGGCCCATCGACAGGCAAGTCCGCGTGAAGCTCGTGCCCGAGGGGTATCCGTTCGTGGGCGGGACGCTCCTCCTCGCGGCAGCTGCATGGCTGGGGTTGGTCCCCGTGAGTGGCCTGATCGGGCTCTTGCTGAACGCCGTGTTCTCGGCGCTCGCGCTGTTCGTGCTCTGGTTCTTCCGCGACCCGATTAGTCGCGCGCCGGCCGACGCCGCCGTCGTGGTGGCGCCGGGTGAAGGACGCGTGATCGACATCAAGGAGATGCACGAGCCGACGTTCCTGCAGGCGACGGCCCGGCGCATCACGATCTTCCTCTCCGTGTTCGACGTGCACGTGCAGCGCGCGCCCGTGAGCGGTGTGGTGGAGCACCGCTCGTACAAGCCGGGCAAGTTCGCGGTGGCGTGGCTCGAGAAGGCCTCCGAGGACAACGAGCAGGCCTCGCTCGGCATCGCCACCGCGCAGGGTAAGGTGCTCGTGCGTCAGATCGCCGGCCTGGTGGCGCGCCGCATCGTGACCGACCCGCACGAGGGGGATCGGGTGGAGCGGAGCGCACGCATCGGCATCATCCGCTTCGGCTCTCGGGTCGACCTGTTCGTGCCGCTCGACTGGGAGATCACCTGCAAGGTCGGTGACCGCGCGCGGGTGGGCGCCACGGCGCTCGCACGGGTGCCGGCCGGCGTACTCGCCTCCGGCGTCGGAGCGCACCAAGTCCGCACGCAAGGAGTCCGCGCATGAGAGCGCCCAGGGTACCCCGCGTACCCAGCCGGCAGACGCTGCAGCGGGGCGTCGTCATCCTGCCCTCCGCGTTCACGCTCGGCAACCTGTTCTTCGGCGTGTATGCGATCGTCTCCGCTTCGCGAGGGGACTTCGTTGGGGCGGCGTGGTTCGTGGTGTTCGCCGGCGTGCTCGACGTCCTCGACGGGAGCGTCGCGCGCTTCACGCGCACGGGGTCTCGCTTCGGCGCCGAGCTCGACTCGCTCGTCGACGCCATCTCCTTCGGTGTCGCGCCCGGGTTCATCATGTACCGAGTCTTCTTCGAGAGCACGCAGGGGTACTGGGTGCTCTCGTTCGTGTACGTGACCGCCGTGGTCGTGCGGCTGGCACGCTTCAACATCGAGCAGGGGGGCGAGGCCAAGCGGTACTTCCACGGGCTCCCCTCCCCCGCGGCCGGCATGACGCTGGCGTGCTTCTATCCGTTCAGCCAAACGCCGTTCTTCGCCGAGTACCTGAGCGACCTGCCCTGGCTGGACATCTGGGCCGTGGGCATGGTGCTCGTCGGCGTGCTGCTGGTGAGCCACGTGCCCTACGCGCGCTTTCCGAAGATCGGACTGCGCACACCGAAAGGGATCCTGAACACGGTCGTCGTGCTCGCGGGGGTGTTCGCTGCACTCACGGTGCCGCGCTACTTCCTGTTCTCGATGGGCCTGCTCTACATCACGTGGGGCCTGCTCAAGTCCGTGATCCTGGGCCTGCTCGACCGGCTCCCGGGCGGTGACCCGCTGCTCGACGAGGACGAAGAGGACAGTGAGCACCCCTTGGCCGAGGTCCGCGCGCTGGACTATGCGGAACTGAAGGCGGAACTGAACGCCGAGCTGAAGGCCGAGCCGAAGGTCGAACGGCGTCCGGGAGCCCGGACGTCGCCGGGAGACGAAGTACCCCACGCCGAGGAGGATCGCGCTTGAGTCGGTACCACCTGGAAGTCCGTGTCAAACCGAGACCGGGTCTGCTCGACCCGCAGGGGAAGGCGATCCACGGCGCGTTGCGCTCGCTGGGCTGGCCCGAAGTGGACGACGTGCGCGTCGGTAAGGCGATCTATCTCTATGTCGACGCCTCGTCCGAGAAGGACGCGATCGAGAAGGCGACGGCCATGTGCCGCAAGCTGCTCGCCAACCCGGTGACGGAGGACTTCGAGGTGGCGCTGGCGGGACGCTTGCAGGGTGCGCGCGCGTGAAGGCGGCGGTCATCTCGTTCCCGGGGTCGAACGGCGACTACGACCTCTACAAGGCCGTCCAGCTGGTGGGTGGTACGCCTACGTTCGTCTGGCACCGTGACAAGGGCGCGCTGAAGGCCTACGAAGCGGTGCTCCTGCCGGGCGGATTCTCGTACGGCGACTACCTACGCGCGGGGGCCATCGCGAGCCTCTCGCCGATCATGGAAGAGGTGGTCGCGTTCGCGAAGGCGGGCGGTCCGGTCGTCGGCATCTGCAACGGATTCCAGACGCTCTGCGAGGCGCACCTCCTCCCCGGAGCGCTCATCCGCAACGAGGCACTCCGGTTCGCCAGCAAGCACGTGCGCGTCCGCGTCGAGCGGACGGACACCGCGTTCACCACCGACTACGCGAAGGGCCAGGTCCTGTCGATCCCGATCGCGCACGGCGAAGGCAACTACGAGGCCGACAAGGGGACGCTGGAGCGGCTCGAGGGCGAGGGCCGCGTCGTCTTCCGCTACGTGGATGCGGCGGGCGTCGCTACCGACGCGGCCAACCCCAACGGCTCCTGGCACAACATCGCGGGGATCGTGAACGAAGCGGGCAACGTCATCGGCATGATGCCCCACCCCGAGCGAGCCATGGAGACGATCGTCGGCTCGGCCGACGGGCGAGCGCTCTTCACGTCGCTCGTCGGTTCGCTGACGTCGAGCCTGGCGGGGTCGGCGTGAGCAACGCGGCGACACCCACGGCGGACGAGATGGTCGCCCCCCGCCCCGGCGACCCGCCGATCACTGCCGAGCTGGTGGCCGACCACGGCCTCTCGCCAGACGAGTACGAGCGCATCCAGCGGATCCTCGGCCGCGACGCCACTCTCACCGAGCTGGGCATCTTCAGCGCCATGTGGTCCGAGCACTGCGGCTACAAGAACTCGAGGCGCCTGCTGCGGCTCCTCCCCACCGAAGCTCCGTGGGTGATCCAGGGACCCGGCGAGAACGCCGGCGTGATCGACGTGGGTGACGGGTGGGCGCTCGCGTTCAAGATCGAGTCGCACAACCACCCCTCCGCCGTCGAGCCCTATCAAGGCGCCGCGACCGGCGTGGGCGGGATCTTGCGCGACGTGTTCACCATGGGCGCACGTCCGGTGGCCGTGCTCGACTCCCTCCGCTTCGGCGACTTGGACAGTCCGCGCGTGCGCTACCTGTTCGGCGGCGTCGTGAGCGGTGTGGGCGACTACGGCAACTGCGTCGGCATCCCGAACATCGGCGGCGAAGTCGTCTTCGACCGCGGCTACGAGGGCAACCCGATCGTGAACGCGATGTGCCTCGGGCTCATGAAGAAGGAAGAGCTCATTACGGCATCCGCGACCGGCGTAGGCAATCCTCTCATGGCGGTGGGCTCGCGCACGGGCCGCGACGGCATCCACGGCGCCACGTTCGCGAGCGAGGAGCTCTCCGAGGGCTCGGACGAGTCGAGCCGCCCGCAGGTGCAGGTGGGTGACCCGTTCACAGAGAAGCTCCTGCTCGAGGCGAGTCTGGAGCTGATCGCGAGCGGGGCGCTCGAGGGTATCCAGGACATGGGAGCGGCCGGGATCACCTCGTCCGCGTCCGAGATGGCAGGGCGCGCCGGCAACGGCGTCGAGCTGGAGATGAAGCAGGTGCCCACTCGCGAGCGCGGGATGACACCCTACGAGATCTTGCTGTCGGAGTCGCAGGAGCGCATGCTCGTGGTGGCCAAGAAGGGACGCGAAGATCAGGTACGCGACATCCTGACGAAGTGGGAGCTCGAGGCCGCGGAGATCGGGCGCGTCACCGACGACGGTCGCTTCCGCATCCTGGAGGACGGTGCGGTGGTCGCGGACATTCCCGTGCTTCCGCTCACCCAGGGGTGCCCGACCTACGAGCGCGATGGGGTGGAGTCCCCGGAGATCCAGGCGCTGCGCGCGACGGACCTGTCCGAGCACCTGATTCCGCAGGGCGACTTGACCAAGACCTTCCTGCTGCTGCTCGGCTCGCCGAACGTCGCGTCGAAGCGTTGGGTCTACGGTCAGTACGACACGACGATCCGCACGTCGACGGCCGTGAGGCCTGGCGGGGACGCCGGCGTCATCCGTATCCGCGGCACCACGCGTGCGGTTGCCGCGACGACCGACTGCAACGGGCGCTTCGTGTACCTAGAGCCGCGCGTCGGCGCGATGATCGCGCTGGCCGAGGCCGCGCGGAACCTGGTCTGCGTCGGCGCGCTCCCGACCGCGATCACGAACAACCTGAACTTCGGCAACCCGCTCAAGCCGCACATCTACTACCAGCTCCGCGAGGCGGTGCTGGGCATGGCCGCCGCCTGCGAGGCGTTCGAGACCCCGGTCACGGGTGGCAACGTATCGCTCTACAACGAGACGGACGGTCGCGCGATCTACCCCACCCCGGTAATCGGCATGGTGGGTGTGATCGAGGACGTGAGCACGATCATTCAGCACGCGTTCGCGACGCCGGGTGATGACATCGTCCTGCTCGGCACGAACACCGCCGAGCTCGGTGGCTCCGAGTACCTGTACGTGACCGCCGGGCTCGTCGCGGGTGCGCCCCCTGCGGTCGACCTCGAGAGCGAGCGAGCGCTCCAGCAGGCTGTGCTCGCGATGATCCGCGCGAAGCTGCTCCGTTCGGCGCACGACTGCTCGGAGGGAGGGCTCGCGTGCGCGCTCGCGGAGTCCGCGCTCGGCGACGGCGACGCGCCGCTCGGCGTCCGGGTGCAGCTCGACGACGAAGTGCGGCCGGTGGGTGTGCTCTTTGGCGAGGCCCAAGGGCGCATCGTCGTCTCCTGCGACCCGGGGCGCACCGACGAGGTGCTCCGGATCGCAACCCGCTACGAGGTGCCAGCCCGCAACATCGGCAAGGTCACGCGCGGTGACGAGGGATTCCAGGTGACGGTGCGAGACGCGTCGGTCTCGGCGAGTGTTGCTGCGCTGTCCGATGCGTACTTCGGCGCCCTGCCGCGCATCATGGACGCTCCGGCCAAGGACGACTGAGCCATGTGCGGAATCGTCGGGATCAGCGGAATCGAGAACGCGGCCGAGCAGGCCTACCTGGCCATGTACGCCCTCCAGCACCGGGGCCAGGAGGCCGCGGGCATCGTGGCGTTCGACGGCACCACGTCGCGCTCTCACAAGGGGCGCGGCCTCGTCTCCGAGGTCTTCAACGCCGAGACACTGAGCAACCTGAGAGGCAACGTGGCGGTCGGTCACGTGCGCTACTCCACGGCGGGCGGAAACGACCTGGCCAACGTGCAGCCGCTCACCGCGCGGTTCTCGCGCGGTGACCTCGCGCTCGCGCACAACGGCAACCTGACCAACCACCTGGACCTGCGCGCGCGGCTCGTCGAGGACGGTGCGATCATCCGTTCGTCGGCCGACTCGGAGGCGCTCGTCCACCTCATCGCCAAGTCGCGCCACTACGGCGTGGACGCGCAGGTCGACGACGCGCTCTCCCACTTGGAAGGCGCGTTCTCCGTGGTGATGTCGGTGGGCTCGACCGTGTACGCGGCGTGCGACCCGCGCGGATTCCGGCCGCTGGTGCTCGGCAGAAAGGGTGCCGGCCACGTGGTGGCGAGCGAGACGTGTGCGCTCGACATCCTCGGCGCCGAGCGCGTGCGCTACCTCGAGCCCGGGGAGGTCCTGCGCATCCAGGACGGCAGGGTCGAGCGGCTCCGTTCCCTCCGCCCGGCCCAACCCCACGCTCCCTGCATCTTCGAGCTGGTCTACTTCGCCCGCCCGGACTCGCACATCTGGGGGGTCAGCGTAGACCGCGCCCGGCGTGCGTTCGGGCGCCGTCTCGCGCGCGAGCATCCGGTGGATGCCGACGCGGTGATCGCCGTGCCGGACTCGGCCAACTCTGCCGCGCTCGGCTACTCGGAGGAGAGCGGGATTCCGTTCGAGCTGGGTCTCCTCCGCAACCACTACGTCGGCCGCACGTTCATCCAGCCCCAACAGCAGGACCGCGACTTTGGCGCGCGCATGAAGTACAACCCCGTGCAGGAGGTCGTGGACGGCAAGCGCGTAGTGATCGTCGACGACTCACTCGTGCGCGGCACCACCAGCCGGAGCCTCGTGCGCATGCTGCGTGCGGTGGGTGCCGCCGAGGTGCACTTCCGCATCGGCAGCCCGCCCGTGCGCTGGCCCTGCTTCTACGGCATCGACATGCCGACGCGACGCGAGCTCATCGGCGCCGACCTGGAGATCTCCGAGATCGAGGCCAAGCTCGGCGTGGACTCGCTCGGCTACCTCTCGCTCGAGGGGATGACCGAAGCGGTCGCCGAGGCCGGACCCTACTGCACCGCCTGCTTCTCGGGCGAGTACCCCGCTCCTCTGGTCGACGTGGAGAAGGGTCTCGCGTCCCCCGAGGGGCCGCGTCGTTGCTGAGCGCGACCGACACGCGACTGCTCCGGCTACCCAAGGCGGAGCTGCACGTCCACCTCGACGGATCCCTCCGTCCGTCGACCCTACTCGAGCTCGCAAGCGAGCGCGGCGTCGCCCTGCCGGCCCGCGATGCTGCCGCACTCGCCGACCGCATGGTGGTGCGGGACGCAGCCGACCTGGAGGAGTACCTCGAGCCATTCCGGCTCACGCTCGCCGTCCTGCAAGATGCGACCGCCATCGAGCGCATCGCGTTCGAGCTGGCCGAGGACCACGCGCGGGAGCACGTGCGCTGGCTCGAGGTGCGGTTCTGCCCGGGGCTGTGCACGTCCGGCGAGCTGACCGCGGCCGAGGTGCTCGACGCCGCGCTCGCCGGGCTCTCGCGTGCACGGGGCGTGCATGGCATCGAGTCGGCCGTGATCGTGACGGCGCTTCGCTCTCGGTCGTCGAGCGACTCGATTGAGATGGCGGAGCTGGCCGTCGCGTACCGCGCGCGCGGCGTGTGCGCGTTCGACTTGGCGGGAGCGGAGGCGGGCCACCCGGTTCACGATCATCTGGCCGCCGTGCGCACCGCTCGCGACGGTGGGCTCGCCATCACCATTCACGCGGGCGAAGCGTACGGCCCAGAGTCGATCCGGGAGGCGCTCGAGCTCGGCGGCGCGACGCGCATCGGTCACGGGACGAGCCTCGGTGAGGACCCGGCACTGCTGGCCCGAATTCGGGACGCGGGCGTCCTGCTCGAGGTGTGCCTCACCTCCAACGTGCAGACGCGCGCCGCGTCGTCGTATGCGACGCATCCCCTGCGCCGCTACTACGACGAGGGCATCCGCGTGAGCCTCTGCACCGACAATCGCCTCATGTCGGGGGTGACCCTCACCGATGAGTACGCACATGCCCGCGACGCGCTGGGGTTCACCTGGGCCGAACTGGTCGACGTCGCGCGCACGGGGTTCGTGGGCGCGTTCGCGCCGAGCGAGGTGAAGCGGGCGCTGGTGCAAAGGTTCGACGCGGACGTGGAGGGATCGTAGCGCCCCCGCTACGCCTTCCCCGCTAGATACGCCTCCGCCAGCTCGACGAAGCCCTTCGAGCCCATGTAGGTCGGCGTGCGCTGGTGGAGTGACTCCGGCGTGACCTCCATGATTCTGCGCTTACCGTCGCTGGCACGTCCCCCGGCCTGCTCGACGATCATCGCCATCGGTGCAGCCTCGTAGAGGAGGCGAAGCTTGCCCTTGGGACTCTCGCTGTCGGCGGGATACATGAAGAGGCCGCCCTGCAGGAGTGTGCGGTGGATATCGGCGACGAACGAGCCGATGTAGCGAGAGCCGAAGCCGCCGTCGGTCTTGAGGTAGGTGACGAGCTTCTGCTGCTCGGGCGACCAGCGCCGATAGTAGGCCTCGTTGATCGAGTAGACCTTCTTGGGCGGCTCGGGGATGCGCATCTGCGGGTGACTGAGCAGGAACTCGCCAATAGAAGGGTCGAGCGTGAACCCGTGCACACCCGCGCCGCTGGTGTAGACGAGCATGGTCGAGGAGCCGTAGACGACGTATCCGGCGGCCACCTGCCTCGTGCCGGGCTGGAGGCAGTCCTCGAGCGTACCGCGCTCCCCCTTGCTGACCTTCCGGTGGATGCTCCAGATGGTGCCGATCGACACGTTGACGTCGATGTTCGACGAGCCGTCGAGCGGGTCGAAGACCACGACATAGTCGCCCGCCGGGAATCTTTTCCGGATCTCGATGAGCCCGTTGCTCTCCTCCGAGGCCATGCACGCCACCAGGCCGGTGTGGTCGAGCGCGCGGATCATCGCCAGGTTCGCGAACACGTCGAGCTTCTGCACCTGCTCGCCGTGCACGTTCTCCTCGTCGGTGCCTCCGAGGATGTCGACGAGGCCCGCCTTGGTGACCTCGCGACTGATGATCTTCGCGGCCAGCGCGATGTCGTGCAGGAGGCTGGTGAAGGCTCCCGTCGCCTCCGGATGGAGGTGCTCCTGGTCGACGAGGAACCGCGATATCGTGACGACGTGGCTCTGTGGCATGATGCACCAATCTAATGGCGCCCCTCCCCGGAAACGGTATAGCTGCCGTCCTGCCGTCCGAGCACGCGCACGGTCCCGCGCTGGTCGGTGCGCCAGATCTCCACCCCTCGCCGCTCCAGGAGCGAGATGACCTCGGCCGAGGGGTGCCCGTAGCGGTTGCGTCGCCCGAGCGATACCAGGGCCACGTCGGGACGCGTGCGCGCGAGCAGGAGCGAGTCCGTGGAGGTGGCGCTGCCGTGGTGTCCGACCTTGAGGACCTCGAGGTCGAGCGCCAGGGAACTGGTGACGAGGCGTTCCTCGTCCCGATACGCGTCCCCTGTGAGGAGAGCATCGAAGTCGCCGTAGGAGATGCGGACGACGACGGAGGTCTCGTTCGCGTCGGGCACCGGGACCGCGCCCTCCAGGGGATGCAGCACGTCGACGCTCAAGCCACCGACCTCGAGGTGGTCGCCCGCTAGGGCGGGGCCCCAAGGCACGCCGCGCTCGACCGCGAGCTCGAGCAGCTCGAGGTACTCCTGACTCGGCGCCGGCAGGCCGGGATCGTAGATCGCGCCGATCTCGAACGACTGCAGCACCGCTGCCGCGCCGCCGATGTGGTCTAGGTGGGGGTGCGTGAGCACGAGCGCGTCGAGGCGGCGCACGCCGCGCGACGCGAGCGCCCGCACGACGGGGGGCGCGCCCGGGTCGTCCTCGAACCCTTCCCGCGAAGGCGGCCCGGCGTCGACGAGCAGCCATCGCCCTTTCGGGGAGCGCACGGCGATGGCATCCCCTTGGCCCACATCGATCATGAGCACCTCGACGGTGCCACGCCCCTGCCAGGCGACGAGCACGGGCCACGAGCCCACCGCGGCACCCGTGTACAGCACCACCAGCCCGCGACGCGCGCTCCCATGGACCCGGGGGTGGCGGGCCAGCCACGCAGCAGCAGCAAAGCCGAACGTCCCCGCGGCCACGGACGCCCGCGTCGTCCATACACTCGCCCAGGGCCAGGCGGCCGCGCGCGTCGCGCCGACGTCGAGCGCGGTGAGCGTGACGTCGACGCCCCCAGCCACGAACATCGCGAGCGAGTGCCACACGAAGTCGAGTCCGAGCGCGAGGATCGAGCCGACGAGCGCCCACGCCACGAGCGGTGTGGCCGCGATCGTGGCTGGGATGCCGACCAGGGAGATGCGCTCGAAATGCCACGCCACGATCGGCAGGGTCGCGAGCGTCGCGGCCACGCCGGAGGCCAACGCCATGGCGACCTCCTGCGGGCAACACCATCCGAGCCACCGGCGGCACCACGCCTGCAGGGCCCGGCAGAGCGGCCCGCACCAGGCCACCAAGCCGGCGACGCCCGCGAAGGAGAGCTGCACGCCGGGAGACGCGACGCGGCTCGGGTCGAGGGCGACGAGGATGAGGAGCGCCGCGCCGAGCGCACCCCACTTCGCCGGAGGTTTGGCCCGCGCGCGCGCGAAGGCCACCAACGTGACCATGAGCGCAGCGCGAGCCGCTGCATCCGGGAATCCGATGAACCCCACGTACAGGTTCGCCACCGCGGCAGCCCCAAGCGCGGCGCGACCCATGCCCCACCCCCGGAGACGGAGCACGCCGAGAACCAGACCGGCGATCACGCCCACGTGGTATCCAGAAATGGCCAGCATATGCGCGATGCCGGAGCGGGCATATGCCTCCCGCAGATCCGGGTCGAGCCCCTCGGTGCGCGCAAGCACGAGCGCGGCGACCAGCGGCGCGTGTTCTCCGAACAAGCGCTCGTAACGCTCAACCAGCGCGTCGCGCCAGGCGACCGTCGCCCACCGCAGCTCCGCGAGTCCGCCCCCGGGCGGGAGCGCGTCCGCTCCTTGGGCCAGGAACCAGGGGCGCCCGCCCGCACCGGCACGCCACGACCCGTGCAGCTGCAGCGCGACACCGGCGCGCACGCTGGAGTCCGCCAGCACCGCCGTGACCACACCGCACCCTGCGGCACGCTCGAACGCCCCCGAGCCCGCGCGGGGGGACGCCAGGAAGCGTCCCCGAACCTCCACGAGCTCGCCCTCGGGAGCGGGCGCACAAGCCGGACCCGGAACGGCGAGCCGAGCCGCCCCGAGGCCGACGGTGGCGACGAGCACCCAAACGAGCCGCTGTGCGGGACTCGCGGATGTGTGGATGGGCGCCAGTAGCCAGACCGCCGCGCCCAGCGGCGCGAGCTCGATCGGTGCGCCGGCGTGGACCCAGGCTGCCCCGAGCGAGAACGCCAGGGCCAGCCTCATCACGGGGGGCGCGTGACCCAACTAGGTCGAGCGCCTCCCGCAGGCCGCGCGGTTCAGCTTCGCTCCTTCCCCTCCACGAACAAGTCTTGCTGCGTACGGTCGACGAACCGATTCCGTTCTTCGAGATCCTCTGCTTCGAGCCTCGCCCGCAGGATACGCCGGACCTTGAGGTCCGAGCGCACGCCGGCGACGAGCATCACGAGCATGCCTACGAGCAAGCTGGCGAACGCCACCAGCGTGAGCGGCACGCCATAGAACGTGATGAACCCCAGGCGGAGCGTGACACGCTGACCGGAGTTCAACGATGCGAAGCCCATGGCGAGTGCGAGCGCCGCGATGACGCCGCCGATGCCGAGCAGTCTGCTCACGCGAGTGCCCCCGCCGTCGCCGAGACTTCCACACCCACGAACGTCGCGCCCGTGGTGTGCCGCAGCTCGACGCGCGTGTACTCCCCGACACGAGCGGTGTCGCCATCGAAGGCGACCACCTTGTTGCGGCGCGTGCGGCCGAGCACCTGCCCACCCTGGCGGCCCGGATTTTCGATCAGGACCTCCTCGACGCGGCCGACTTCCGCGGCGTTGATCTCCGCCTGTATGCCGCGCGCCACCTCGATGAGCTCCTCGAGGCGCGCCTGCGCTTCGTCCGCGCCGACGAAGTCCTCCGCGGGCAGTCTGGCAGCGGGCGTCCCTTCGCGCAGGGAGTACTTGTAGGTGTATGCCTCGTCGAAACGCACGGTGCGCATGAGCTCGAGGGTGTCGCGGAACTCGGCGTCGGTCTCGCCCGGAAACGCCACGATGATGTCCGTGGAGATCGCGATGTCGGGGATCGCCTCGCGCACGAGCTCGACCTTGGCGCGCAGCTCGTCCACCGTATAGCGACGGAGCATGCGCCGGAGCGTCCGGTCGCTCCCGGACTGTGCCGGCAGGTGCAGGTGCTCGCACACCGCGGGCTCCTCGGCCATGACCTCGACGAGCTCGGGGGTCACGTCGTTCGGGTGGGGCGACGTGAAGCGGACGCGCCGCACGCCCGCCACGCGCGCGACGCACCGAAGGAGCGAGGGGAAGTCCACCTCCCCCGACCGATAGGAGTTCACCGTCTGGCCGAGGAGCGTGACCTCGCTCACACCGCGCGCCGCGAGTCCTTCGACTTCGTTCACGACTTCTCGGGCGTCGCGGTTCTTCTCGGGCCCGCGCACGTAGGGCACTATGCAGAAGGTGCAGCGGTGGTCGCAGCCGCGCTGCACGGGCACCCAAGCCACCGGCCCCTCTGAGCGAAGTTGCTCGAGGCCCTGGTAGTTCTCGGTGGGGTGAAGCTCGAGCACTGCGAGCTGCGTGCGTGCGCGGGTGGAGCGGCGAGCCGCGATCCGCTCGAGCGACTCGGGGAGCGAGCGATAGCCATCGGGCCCCATCACCAGGTCGACGTACGGCGCCTGCTCGAGCAGGGTGGTCCCGAGCCGCTGCGCCATGCAGCCGGTGACGCCGATCACCAGGTCCGGCCTTTCGCGCTTCAACCCATTCAGCTGCGATACGCGCCCCAGCACGCGCGTCTCCGCGTGCTCGCGGATGGCGCAGGTGTTCACCAGGACGACATCGGCGTCCTCGGGCCGGCGCACGATCTCATAGCCCTGCTCCGCGAGCATCCCCTCCATCAGCTCGCCGTCGCTGATGTTCATCTGGCAGCCGTACGTCTCTACGTAGGCCCGTCGGGTTGGGGACGGTCGCGTCATGCGTCAATTCGCGCACCCGGAGCGGGGCGAGTCAATACGCGAATGGGCGATCCCTAGAAGCCAGTCACCCGGAGCGACACGGTCCCACGCCAGAAGTCCTCGCGGAAGCTCCCGCTGGTGCGGTTCCCCTTCTCCAGCCCCAGGTCCAGGGAGGCCAGCACAATCTCGCTGGTCACGTTCAACGGAATCCCGAGGCCGCCGGAGAAGGTCTGCTCGTTGGCACCGCCTCCCTCGAGGGCAAACGGCAGGGTCCGGCGACGGAATCCCGCGCGGAGAGGGGTCGTCCTGCCGAAGAGTTGGGCCTGCGCGAGCTCGAGCCCCAAACCCACCGAGGTAGCAGCCCCCGCCTCCCCGCTCAGGAGGTCCCCCTCGGTGCCTGACCAGTCCGCACGAGATGCGCTCGCCGCGAGCGTCAGGCCCGGGGCGAGCTGCGAGCTCGCGCCCAGTCGGAGTTGGAGAGGCATGTCGAACGACCGGCGCGATCCTGCGGTCTGGGCGCTCGGATCGGCATCGAGTTCGGTCGAGTACGTGGCGCTCGCGGCGAGTCGCAGGAACGCGGTCACGTCGCTCGACACGCCCACGGTCACTTGATAGCCGGAGTATGACCACGAGCCTCCCGCGCGATAGGGAAGCACTTGATTGGCCAACGCCGAGTCACCGAACTCGCGTGTCAGGGTGCGCGACACCGACCCGGCGTAGCGGCCAGCGGATATGCCGACCGCCATCGTCGACGCCACCATGCGGGAGTACCCGATACCTAGCGACGAGACAGCTCCGGCCTGCTCGAATCGATCCGTAGCCTGCGTCGTGGAGCTTCCGAGGTTCACGTTCACAATTCGCTCACCCGTGTAGGCCTGGTCGAGCACCGAGGTGAGGTGCACCGTCGCCATGCCACCCCGCACCGGATACGCGGCCGCGAACACGGGGAAGCGACTCCCGCGGAAGTAGCGGTGGCCCGAGTCGCCGTCGCGGGTCAGGTCGACCCAACTCGGCTGAACGACCATCAGTCCGCCGGGGATGAGCAGTCGCGCCGAAGCGGCTGGGTCGACCGGCAGCAACGAGGTCCCCGGCAGTCCGAGGCCCGAGCTGCCGAGAGCGCGAGCCCTGCCGTCCACCGCCTCCATGGGGAACCCGATCCCCGCTGCGTTGAAGAGCGACTGCGCCTGAAGCGGCGCGGCTGCCGCCCAGAGCGAAGCAGCCGCCACGAGTATGCTCACTCTCATGGTAGCTCCAGAGCAGGGCTCGCCGTCAGAATCAGCTTGAGCACGGGCGCGTTTGGTCCTCCGGGACCGAAGAACTCGGCAAACGAGAACTGCGACGGTTCCGGTGTCGAGAGGATCGCCAGCGTGTTGGAAGGAGGCCGCCCGGACTCGTCAGGACCTCTGAGGAAGTCCTGCACGAAAGCGGTGATTGGGATGTCGACGCGGGTTCCCGCCCCTGCCCCGAAGAGCGCGGGTGGAATCGTCGAGCCCGTCGGCCCCACGACCGAGCCACCGAGGGGCGATTTCGGCAGCGCAGGACGGCTGAGCACGGAGCGCACGTCGACCGTGACCGAGTCGGTGGGTAGGAACGCAGTCGGCGGCGTGCGAGTCCGAAGCCCTAGCCCGGCATACGTCACGTTGCGCGGCTCCAGCAGGAAGGGACATCCGGCCGCCGCACACAGCTCCGGCGGCCCGTTCAGCGTGGCGGGGAGCGCGATATCCAGCACCGTCCTCCAAGCAGGAGCCCCTCCGACGCGGAACCCATCCGAGGGCGCGGACGCCGGAGGATCGTAGATGTAGGTGGCCCGTGTAGTCGCCAACGTGAACACCAGGGTCGTGTCCGTGTCTCTCGCCGAGGTCGCAACGAGACGCACTGCGGCAAACCCCACCGACAGGCGGTGCCCAGCCGAGAGGAGATCGATGCGTCCGGACCGGACCGAGTCGGGAGCCCCGCGCCAGCGCGCGATCTGGGCCGAGTCGAAGAAGAACTGCACCGAGTCGCCCTGCGCGCGCACCCAGGTGCGTGTACGCATGGGCAGGACCGCACCTCCTCCAGGTGCCGACCACGGACGCACCACCGAGAGATCGCTCTGTGCATTGGTCCAGGTGGCTGTCGCCTCGTCCCAGGACTCGAGCGTCTGGCTGAGCGCCAACGTGACCGTGTCCGTGTTGGTGCTCGCGAGCGTGTCGAAGCGGGCCACGAGGTACGCGTCAATGAAGGTCAGCGCTGTGTCCGTGACCAGGTTGTTCGAGGCGTCGCGCACCTGGGCGCTCGTGGGGAACGAGGCGAAGCTCACCAGCGCACGCGCCTCGACGCCGCCGAACGACCGAGCCACGACGGTCGAACCCATCTGGTTCGGTCTGCCGTAGCCGCCATATACCTGCAGGTTGGATCCGAACTGGGGCCAGGCGAGCTCGAGGGTGACCGTCACGGGAGAGCCCGGGACCTGACCATCGTCCAGCCCAGACGGCAGCTTCTCTGTGCACGCGGCCGCGGTGACGGTCGCCAGTGCCAGCAGGAGCACAGTGCCCGATCCACGCCTCTCTTCGATCTTACGCATCAAAGTCGCATCGATTCCTTTCTCGCGGCCTTCAACTCACTGCGCTCAACTCACTGCGCTCAACTCACTGCGCTCAACTCACTGCGCTCCACTCAC
>VGVR01000035.1 GCA_016873995.1 Gemmatimonadota bacterium | reverse complement strand
CGGCCCCCAAGCCGCCGCCTCCGCCCGCCGCGCCCGCGCCGAAGGCCGACGAGGGGTACGTCGATTTCGGGGCGATGATCCTCGGCGGTGGCGACCCGAAGACCACACGGTTCAAGGTCGCTTACGAGGAGCCGACCGGCGACGAAGGCGCCGACTTCGCCAAGATGCTGTCGCAGTTCAAGGAGAAGGTCTCCGAGAACATCGATGCGGGCGACGTGCGCGCACATTACGACCTGGGCACGGCCTACAAGGAGATGGGCGAACCCGAAGCGGCAGTGAAGACGCTTCAGCGCGCACTTCAGGTGAAGGCCGGTGTCGAGGACGAGTACGTGGGCATCTACTACTACCTGGGCCGCGCCTACCAAGCGCTGAACAAGAAAGAGTCCGCGATCGAGTACTACGACCGCGTCTTCTCGCTCGACATCAACTTCGCGGACGTCACCGAGCGGCTGCGCGAGCTCCGCTGAGCAGACAGAGGCCACCCGTGCCCCGCCCGCGCGGACCAGTGAGGCTGTGAGCGTGACTCGCGCTCTCCGGGGCCATCCGCCCGAACTCGCCTCCATCCAGGCATCGGTGCGCGACTCTCTGGACCAGGTCGGAGACGAAATCAAGCGGATCGTGCTCTCGGACTTCGCTCAGATCGAGGAGGTCAACGAGCATCTCCTCTTCATGCGGGGCAAGCTCTTTCGTCCCACGCTGCTGCTGCTCTCCAGCCGCACCGAGGGGGATGCCCATCGCGATGCCCTGACGCTAGCTGCGGTGGTCGAGTTGGTGCACCTGGCCACGCTCGTGCACGACGACGCGGTGGATCACTCCGCACTGCGTCGCGGACTCCCCACAGTGAACGCTCTGTGGACCCACCAAGTGGCGATCATCATGGGCGACTACCTCTACTCGAGAGGGGTCGCCGAGCTCGCCCGGATCGGCCGTGTCGAGGCGCTCGCCGTTCTCGCGAACGCTGCAAACGAGATGTCCGTCGGGGAAATGCGGCAGCTCACATCTTATGACGCGCTCGACTTCTCGGAGGAGGACTACTACCGCCTCATCGCGGCCAAGACGGCGTCGCTGATGTCGGCTGCGTGCGAGATGGGTGGGCTGGTAGGGGCGCCGACTTTTCGCGAGCCTCTAGCGAGGTACGGCCACAACCTCGGCATGGCGTTCCAGATTGCGGATGATTTGCTCGACTATACCGGCAACGAAGCGGTGACCGGCAAGCCCACCGGGCACGACCTTCGCGAGCGCAAGGTGACGCTCCCGTTGGTCGGCGCGTTGGGTCGCGCGACCCCGGCTGAAGAGCGGGAGATCAAGGCCTTCTTCACGCTCGCCGACCCCGGCGACGAGGATATCGCTCGGGTCGTCGGCATCGTGGCGGAACGCGGTGGCCTCACGTATGCGCACGCGCGTGCCGCGCGCTACGCCGACTTGGCGCACGCCGCCCTCGACCACATCCCGCCGGGCGCCTCACAGGCCGCCCTCCGGGATGCCGTGACCTACGCGGTCGACCGTAGACGATGACCGGATGATTTGAGCCACCATGTTGGTCGATAGCGCTCGCCGTGGCGTCATCCGATTCGCCTGGACCCTGGTTCTCGGGCTGTTCCTGGGCGGGCTCCTCACCAAGCTGATGGAGCTGACCCTTCCAGAGGGAACGGCCTCACGTGAGTTTCTACTCACGTCGGTTCAGGCGTCGGTCGGACCGTTGTCCGTGGATCTGGTGGCGGTGGCGTTCTCGCTGGGGCCAGTGACGCTGGCGTTGAACTTCCTGACTTTGGTGGGTATCGCAATCGTGGCGTTGGTAGTACGCTCGTGGATCTAATGGGCTACGGGCTTACGGGGCGCAGGGCCCCAATGGAGGGTTAGCAGGATGGGTCTAGGCGGATTCGGCATGGGGGAGATGATTTTCATCTTCCTCATCGTGCTTCTCCTCTTCGGCGCCAAGCGCCTCCCCGAGATCGGGTCTTCACTGGGCAAGGGTATCCGCGAGTTCAAGAGCTCGATGAAGGACATCGAGCGCGAGCTCACCGTGCCCGAGAAGACGAATCAGATCCACCGCACCACCCAGCCCCCGCCGCCCGCGGTTCCGGCGACGCCAGTGGCGACGGACGAGGGCGAGCCGCGCAAGCTGAGCAGCGGCGTTGCCAACGTGAGCGCTGCGGACGAGTCTCGCGCGAGCTGACCGCCGGTCGCTGCCGAAGGTGGTGGGTCGAGTTCCTAGAATCCGGGGAACATCGGCGGCAACGGTGAGTCCTCGTCGAGTGGGACGAGGACCTCTGCACGGCGATCGACCACGCGCGCGTTGGCGCGCAGCGCTTCGAGCCATTCGCCGAGCCGCGCCTGCTGGATGATCGAGGCGGCCTGCGCTCGCTGTTGAGGGACCTGCGCCAACCAAGCCGTGGAATCCGCTTCCGCGCGATTCAGCACTTCGATCACGTAGTGATTGTTGGCCGTCGATACGACGTCGCTCACGCGGCCCACCGGAAGTCCGAACGCGGCCCCTACCACGGCGTTCTGTCGTCCGATCCCCGGCACGAAGTCGTTACGGGAGAAAGGACCCGCGATGCGCACCTCGAGCCCCATCTCGGCCGCGACGTTGGCGAGCACGCCTCCACCCCGCACGCGGTCGACCACCTGCTGGGCATCGACTCGGGCACGTTGCAGCTTCTGCTCGAAGCGCAGCGTCGACTCGATCGAGGGCCGCGCCTGGTCGAGTGGAAGGACTCCGGCTGGCTCCGAGGTGACGAGCTCGAGGGCATAGAACGCCGTAGTCGTTTCGAACACCGGGCTCACGTCGCCAGGGGACGCCTCCTCCTCGAACACCCAGTCAGCGCCCTCGGAGATCTGGCCGGCTCCGGCAACGAAGGGGAAGTCCTGCGTGATGCTGACCGTCTGCACGATGAGCCCGAACGCGGCGGCCGCTGCCTCGAGGGACATCGACTCGCCGAGGGTCTCCAGAGAATCGGCCCGAGTCAGGAGCTCCACTTCGCTGGAATCGGTTCGTGCCACGGCGACGAGGATGTGTCGCGCGCGTACGCTGTCCTGGCCCCACCGGTCCATCACGTCGATCACGTGGAACCCGAACGGCGACTTCACCGGCTGCGCAAGTAGCCCGGTGGGGCCTGCGAAGAGCGCCGAGTCGACAGGGCCGATCTCCCTACCGCGAGGAACGACGCCCATCTCGCCGCCCCGCGGGGCAGTGGCCTGATCGCCCGACTCGGTGCGGGCCAGCTCAGCGAAGTCGGCCCCGTCGCGCAAGCGTTGGCGGAGCGAGACCGCGCGTTCACGTGATGCGACCGTGTCGGCGGCACCCGGTGTCTTGTCGATCACCACATACTTCACGGAAGCGCGGGCGGGGACCTCGAATTCCTCCTCGTGGTCCTGGTAGTACGCCGAGACCTCCCGCTCCTCGACCGGGAACTCGGAGTCCTCGTACTTGGTGGCCGGGTTGAGCGGCACGTAGCGGATCTCCGCCATGTCGCGGAGGTCCTTGTACTCGCGCCAGAGCTCCGCGTCCGGCACGTAGATGCCGGTATTCAGCTGGCGGAGCAGCTTCGTCCTCGGGATCACCTCCCGGTAGTAGGCCTCTAGAATGAGCAACTGCTCCGGAGGCAGCGTCGCCAGGAAGGACTGATACGCGCTGAGGTTGAGGCCGCCGGTCGAGTCAGCGAACTGAGGCGCCAAGTAGTCGGGGGGGCTGAACTGAGCCGCCTCGCTGATCTCTTGGTCGGTGACGGTAATGCCGCGGCGCCGCAATTCCTGGGCGATGAGGAGTTGCGTCACGACCTCCTCGAAAGCCTGATCCTCGATCTCCCTATTCTGCTGGGACCCGATCAGCTCTTCCTGCTGGCTCTGTACGCGCTCGTAGATCTGGCGATAGGCGGCCATGTACGACTCGTACAGCACCGCATCTCCATTGACGCGACCGATCTCCCCCAAGCCGCCGCTGCTCCGACCGGTGACGTCCATCCCCCACTGGAAGACCATGAGGGCCACGAAAGCGATCGCCGAGGCCACCATGATCGGCTTCGTGGCTTCCCGCATCTGACGCATCATAGGGATGACTTCTCCAGCAACCGCAGGGGGACCCGGTGGAACCAGCCCAAAAGGATAACGTGCCGGGTGGGGGCTCTCAACGCGACCCGGCCAGGCTCCAGGCCAGGAGATACGCGGAGAACGGGCCCCTGTTCCCCAGCCCCGACGCGGAGATTTCGTTGACTCCTTTTCTGGCCGCTCCCTATCTTCGTCCCTCGAACCTCCGGGGCAGAATCCTCCTTCTCGCCACCCTACGGGAGCTCGCGTGACCGAGGCACTGCAGCAGGAAATCCGGACTCTCCGGTCACTCCTGGACTCCCCTCGGGACCCCGGGGGGCGGGCCTTCGCGCCGCTGGCCGACGCGTATAGCCGCTCCGGCCGTATCCCCGAGGCTCTCCGGCTCGTGAACGAGGGGCTGGCCAAGCATCCCGATTTCGCGACCGGCCATGCCGTCGCCGCGCGCATCTACGTGGAGCAGGGGCTGGGGGCGGAGGGAGCCCTGGCGGCGCGGCGGGCGCTCGAACTGGACGCGGAGAACGTTTTGGCGCTCCGGTCCTTGCTGCGCGCGCTCGACGAGTCTGGCGACGCGGAGGCGGGGGACGTGCGGCAGCGGCTCGTGACGCTGGAGCCCGATTTCGCGCCAGACTGGGTGGTGGCGCCGGCTGCCAGCGGGCCGCCATCGTGGGAGGCCCCTGCTTCGCCCGACGCAGCGACCATTCCGGTTCGCGCCATCCGCGGCGGGACCGCTGCGCCCGTGATCGAGACGGTCGAGCCCGACCTGGCCGCGGACGCTCCGTTCATGCCCGCCGATGCGATCGATCTGGGTGCGATCGCGCCCTCGCCGGCGGCCGAGCTTCTTGCGTCGCCAGTGGGACCCGAGGCTCTGCCCGTCGCGGAGACCTGGGATCTCGGCTTGCCCGAGACCGTGCCGTCAAACGCACCGCTGCAGGACCTGTTCGCGCCGGAGGGTCCGGCTGCCTCTTCCGAAGCGGCGGTCGAGGCCCCGTTCACCGACCGCGACGTTCCGTCTCGGCGGGCCGCCGACGAGCCGGTCGCGGATTTCGCTCCGTTCGCGACCGAGCCAGTCGCCGAAGAGCCGTTACTCGACCTGCCTCTGCTCGCGCCCGAGCCGCACGGGGGGCAGGGCGCGGATATGGCGTTGTCGGCGCCCGGGGCGTTGGCTCCCGACGAGCCCGTGACGGACATGGCGGCGCTCGCGCCCGAGGCGTTCGTCGAGGAGCCGGTGATGGACATGGCGGCGCTCGCACCTGAGGCGTTCGTCGAGGAGCCGGTGTTGGAGTTGGCGACGCTGGCGCCAGAAGAGGAAGCGGTCGTGTCGCTCGACGCGCTGGCTCCCGACGCGGACGAGCCGGTGATGGACCTCGCGACGCTTGCGCCGGACGACGAGCAGGTCGTCTCGCTCGAGGCCCTCGCCCCCGACGCTCCTCCGGCCGAGGAGCCGGTGGTGGAAATGGGGGCGCTGGCACCGGACGCGTCTGACGACGAGCCGGTGATGGACCTCGCGGCGCTTGCCCCGGACATGACTGCCGAGGAGCCGGTGATGGACCTGGCCGCGCTGGCCCCGGACGTGACTGTCGACGAGCCAGTGGTGGAATTGGCGACGCTGGCGCCGGACGTGTCTGCCGAGGAGCCGGTGATGGACCTCGCCGCGCTGGCGCCGGACGAGGAAGAGGTCGTCTCGCTCGAGGCGCTGGCTCCAGACGCCCCCGCCGGCGACGAGCCAGTGGTGGACCTCGCCGCGCTTGCCCCGGACGTCGCCGTGGGCGACATCGTCCTCGAGGTGGCGACGCTGGCCCCCGAGTCTGCCGCGGTCGCGACGCCGGCGCTCCCTGGGCCAGTCACCGTCGCGTCCCCCGAGCGTGGGCTGGACTACTACAACGAGCCCGTCCTCGACCTGGACGCGCTCGCTCCGGCGCGCGCCAGCTCGGATGAACCCACGCCTCCCAGCGCCCGGCCCACGACGTCCGAGGAGCCCGTAGACATCGCGTTCCTCTCACCGGACGAGCCCGACGCCATCGTGATCGACCTGGACGCGCTTCGGCCAGAGGGTCCGGGGTCAGGCGGCGAGGCCCGGCCGGCCGTCGAAGCGGCCGTGGTCACGGCAGCGGCCACGCCCGCCCCCACCGTTTCGGCGTCCGTGCCGGAGCCGGTGGTCTCGGGCGACGAAGACGACGCGATGCCAGAAGTTCAGCCCGTTCGTACCCGCACGCTCGCCGAGCTGTATGCGAAGCAAGGCGCCGTGAAACAGGCGATCGACGTGCTCAAGTACCTGCAGGCTCAAAGCCCGGGCGACGCGGATCTCGCACGTCGCATCGCGGAGCTCGAAGCCGGCGGACCCGCGATGGAGCCCGTGGCGTCTGCCGCAGCGAAGCGCGAGGCGGAGGTCGAGGCCTTGGCCAAGGATCTGGCCGAGGGCGGGGTGGGCCGGCACGATGTCGAGTCGCCGTTCGCCTGGACTGGTGCGCAGGAGGGGGCGGAGCCGTCGACCAGAGTCGTCGGTCCGACGATCCGAGAATATTTCGACGGGATGCTCAACTGGGAGCCAAGCGAGGGCGCATGAAAGTCGCCGTCATCCACGGACCGAACCTGCGACTGCTCGGCAAGCGAGAGCCGGAGGTGTACGGGACCGACACCCTGGACGACGTGAACCGGAAGCTCGGCGAGCTCGCCAAGACGCTCGGCGTCGAGCTGGAGATGTTCCAGTCCAACCACGAGGGTGAGATCCTCGACTTCATCGCGGACGCGGCGCCCCGGGTAAGTGGCTTCCTTATCAACCCGGGCGCATTCACCCACACTTCGATCGCGCTGTTGGATGCGTTTCTCGGGGTAAGCCGCCCCTTCGTCGAGGTGCACCTTTCCAACCTGGCGCGCCGAGAGGAGTTCCGGCACCACTCCTATTTGTCGGGGGCCGCGGTGGGTGTGGTTTATGGATTCGGAGTGCAGAGCTATCTTCTCGGCCTTCGCGGTCTGGCCGCCCGGCTGGGAGCCAGCTAGCCGCGCGCCGGGCGATACCCACAGAGCAGGACGCGCATGGCCAGCACGGCCGAGTTCCACAATGGCATGGTCCTCGACTTCGAGGGCGCTCTCTGGACGATCGCGTATTTCCAGCGCGTGAATCCGGGCAAGGGCGCGGCCTTCGTGCGCACCAAGTTGAAGAACGTACGGACGGGCGCGGTGGTCGAGAGGACCTTCCGCTCGGGGGAGAAAGTCACCGACGTGAAGCTGAATAGTCGTCCTGTCACGTACAGCTACACGGACGGACATCTGTACTACTTCATGGACGACAACACCTTCGACCTGATCCCGATTTCGGGTGACTTGCTCGGTCCTGACCAATTGAAGTACCTGAAGGAGAACCTCCCCTGCGAGGGTGTCGTGCACGAAGACGAGATCATCCTGATCGAGCTTCCGCAGTTCGTGGAGCTCGCGGTGACGCAGACCGATCCCGGGGTCAAAGGCGATACGGCGTCTGGCGCTTCCAAACCCGCCGTGCTGGAGACTGGAGCCGTGGTGCAGGTGCCTCTCTTCGTGGAGGAAGGGGATGTGCTCAAGATAGACCGCACCGAAGACAAGTACCTGTCACGGGTGACCGCATGATCGACCTCGACTTCATCGAGCGCCTCATCAAGGTCTTCGACGAGAGCGGTGTGGATTCGCTCGAAATCGAGCGGGGCGGCTCGCGCATTAAACTCGCCAAGACACCGCCGGCGGCCTCGGGGCCCGTGGTGCTTTCTCACGGAGCCGCGGCGCCGATGGCGACGCCGGCACCGCAAGCAGCGCCCGCACCCGCCGCCGAAGCGCCCCGACCGGCCGAGCGCGTATCGACGCCTGGCCGCGAGCTGCTCGAGGTCACCTCACCCATGGTGGGTACGTTCTACACGTCGCCCGCACCGGACGCGCCGGCTTACGTGGGCGTGGGTCAGCGCGTATCCCCAGGAGATACGCTCTGCATCATCGAAGCGATGAAGCTCATGAACGAGCTCATCTCCGAGGTGTCGGGGACGATCGTGGAGGTGTGCGCACAGAATGCGCAGCCCGTCGAGTACGGGCAGGTCCTGTTCCGCGTCGATCCGCGCTGACGTGTTCAAGAAGGTCCTGATCGCCAACCGCGGGGAGATCGCCCTGCGGATCGTCAGCGCCTGCCACGAGCTGGGCGTGCAAACGGTTGCCGTGTACTCGGAGGCGGACCGCGAATCGCTGCATGTCCGCTTCGCCGACGAGGACGTGTGCATCGGACCCGCCTCGGCGGCCGAAAGCTACCTGAACATCCCGCGCATCATCGCAGCCGCCGAAGTCACCGGCGCCGAGGCGATCCACCCGGGATACGGCTTCCTCGCCGAGAACGCCGAGTTCAGCGAGATCTGCGCCCGCTCGGGCATCACGTTCATCGGTCCAAGGCCCGATCAGATCCGCTCCATGGGCGACAAGGCCACCGCGCGCCGCATGATGGCCGCGGCGGGCGTGCCGACCGTGCCCGGGACACCCGACATCATCGACGACATCGATCAGGCGAAGGCCGCCGCCGCGGGGATCGGGTATCCGATCATGATCAAGGCCTCGGCGGGGGGGGGCGGCAAGGGGATGCGCATTGCCGAGGACGAGCACGTGTTCGCCAAGATGTTCTCCACCGCCCAGGCGGAGGCGCGCGCGGCGTTCGGGAATCCCGGGGTCTACCTCGAGCGCTGCCTGATTCGCCCTCGCCACGTCGAGATCCAGGTCTTCGGCGATCAGCACGGGCGCGTCATGCACTTCGGCGAGCGCGAGTGCTCGATCCAGCGCCGCCACCAGAAGCTGGTCGAGGAGGCGCCCTCGCCCGCGCTGACACCCCAACTGCGTGCCGCCATGGGCAAGGCGGCCGTCAAGGCGGCGAAGGCGATAGACTACGTGGGAGCGGGCACCATCGAATTCCTGCTCGACCACGACCGCTCGTTCTACTTCATGGAGATGAACACGCGGATCCAGGTGGAGCATCCGGTCACGGAGGTGACGACGGGGGTAGACCTGCTCAAGGAGCAGATCCGCGTGGCGGCCGGTGAGCCTCTCAGCGCGCCCGAGAACGTGACCCACAGGCAGCACGCCATCGAGTTCCGTGTGAACGCCGAGGACCCGGATCGCGGCTTCGCCCCGGCCCCCGGCAAGATCACGACCTTCCACCCGCCCGGCGGCCCCGGCGTCCGCCTGGACACCCACGTGTATGCGGGGTATACGGTGCCGCGCCACTACGACTCGCTGCTCGCGAAGCTCATCGTCAGCGGCAGCACCCGCGACGAGGCGATCGTGCGCGCGCGCCACGTGCTGGATCAGTTCATCATCGAGGGCATCCCGACCACGCTTCCGTTCCTGCGCCGAATCGTGGACGACGAGGCCTTCGTCCGGGGAGAGGTGGACACTGGATTCGTCGCCCGCCTGATGGCCGAGGAAGCCGCGCGAGCATGAGGATCGACACCTACTTCACGGTCGCGGAGGTGGACCCGCCGGCCCTGGAGTCGGCGGTCGTGGTGGTGGTCGATGTGCTGCGCGCCACGACCACGCTGCTCGAAGCGCTGGCCAACGGCGCCCGCGGAGTCTATCCGACGGCCTCCACGGAGGACGCGGTGAAGCTCGCCCACACGCTGGGGCGCGACGACACGCTTATGTGCGGCGAACGCAAGGGCGCCAGGGTCGAGGGTTTCGACCTCGGTAACTCGCCGCGAGAGTTCACGCGCGAGGCCGTGGAAGGGAAGCGTCTGGTCATGAGCACGACCAACGGGACGCGGGCGCTGACTGCCGCGCAGCATGCCCACCGGCTCATCCCCTGCGCGTTCACGAACCTGGGTGCCGTGGCGCGTGTGGCGCAGGGCGCCGAGCGGCTGGTCGTGATCTGCGCCGGCCGCGAGGGCCGGTACGCCATGGACGACGCCCTGTGCGCCGGCCACCTCCTGCGCCGGGTGCTGGGCGACGCCGAGGGAGAGTTGAACGACGCATCCAGGGCGGCGCGCGCGCTCGCCGGATTCCGCAAGCCGTCTCGGAGGCTCTTCGAGCTGACGGACGGAGGCCGGGCGCTCTTGGAGATCGGGCTCGGGGACGATCTGGACGTTTGCGCTCAGGTCGACCGGCATGACATCCTCGCCGAGATGCGAGACCAGGTCATCGTTCTGACGGGCGACTAGACACCGATGGTCACCGAGGAGCAAAGGCGCGAGATCGGAGGCGTCGCCCTCTTGGCTGTGGCGCTCTTCCTGCTCCTCGCGCTGCTGCCGGTGACTCTGCTGGGTGCGAGCGGAGCCGCGTGGTTCCCCTCGGGCAACATGATGGGTCCGGCCGGTCGGCTCGTCCGCTCGGGGCTCGAGCTCACGTTCGGCGTGGCGATGTTCCTCGCTCCGCTTCTCTTAACGGTAGCGGGTCTGAAGGCGGGTGGATGGCTCGCGCCGCCACGCGCGAACCGGCTGGTCATCCTGGACGCAGGGCTGCTGATGCTCGCGCCGGCGATGCTCTGGGTCGTCGGTGCAGAGACCTTCGCCGGGTGGATCGGCGAAGGTCTGGGCGTGCCGCTCATCGCGGTCGTCGGCCGGTTCGGCGCGGTGCTGGTGGTGGGGCTCGCGCTGGTGGTGCTGTCGGTGGGCACACTGGGGTGGAATCCGCTCCGGTCGGTGGGACGCGGCGTCATGGCCGGTGGCGACGCCGCGGGTCGCACGGCACGCACTTTGGCGGACACACTGTCGACGAAGGGGAAGGAGCTCTCGGAGGCACGCGCATCTCGTCGCGAAGAGGAGAAGGATGCCCCGGCCGTGGCCGCGCCGCCGATCCCGGGGCTCGAGCCGGAGTGGCTCGAAGAGCCCGGCGGGGAGGGGAGCGGAGCTCGCGCCGATGTGGTCGATGAGGCCAAGGGGGCCCCCGTGGTGGTCGGAGAGCCCGCGTTGCGCGGAGCCGCGGCGGAGGACCTGGGCCTGGTCGCGGCCGAGCCCGGGCAGGGGCCCGAAGCCGTGCCCGTCGCCGAGGCGGAGTCGGTCGCGGGGTCCGTGGACCTCGAGCCCGTAGACCGCGAACCGGTGGACCTCGAGCCGGATGCCGCAGTCGGGGCGCCATCGGACGAAGACCTCGCTCCTGCGGACGGCGTCCCGGAAGGGATCTTCGACCACGAGATGCCGCCGGTCGACCTGCTCAGCGCGCCCGAGACCGTCGACCGCGAGAGCATGGAACGGCAGCTCGACGAGCTGGGCAAGGTGCTGGTCGAGAAACTGAAGACGTTCAACGTGGAGAGCGAGCTGGGCGGACGCACGACGGGGCCGATGGTCACGCAGTTCGAGGTGATCCCTGCGCCGGGTGTGAAGGTGAACCGCATCGCCAACCTCGACGCGGACCTCGCCCTCGCCATGAAGGCGCACGCGATCCGCATCGTGGCTCCGATTCCCGGCAAGGGCGCCGTCGGCGTGGAGATCCCCAACCCGCGCCCGGAGATCGTGAACCTGCGCGAGATCCTGGAAGCGCCTGGGTTCCGCACGGCCAAGGGCGAGCTGCCGCTGGCGCTCGGCAAGGACCTGAACGGGCGACCCTACGTGGCGACGCTCGAGTCGATGCCGCACGTGCTCATTGCGGGCGCGACGGGCTCCGGGAAGTCGGTCTGCTTGAACACCATCGTCACGAGCCTCGTGTACAAGCACCCGCCGGAGACGCTCCGGCTGCTCATGATCGACCCCAAGATGGTCGAGCTGTCGGTGTACTCGAGGCTCCCGCACCTGCGCCACAACGTGGTGACCGACCCTCGGGACGCGGCCGGTGTACTCAGGTGGGCGGTGCGGGAGATGGCGCGTAGGTACGCCCTGCTGAAGGCGAACTACGTCCGCTCCATCCAGGAATTCAACCGCAAAGTACGCGCTGACAAGCCACTGAAGCGGGTGGAGCCGAAGGGGCCCGAGGGTGACGAGAACCGCTGGGTGTACACCGATGGCGTGCTGCCCTACATCGTGGTCGTCGTGGACGAGCTGGCCGATCTCATGATGACCGTGCAGAGCGAGATCGAGAAGCCGCTCACGCAACTCGCGCAGAAGGCGCGCGCGATCGGTATCCACCTGATCGTGGCCACGCAGCGCCCGTCCGTGAACGTCATCACGGGCCTCATCAAGGCGAACTTCCCTACGCGTATCGCGTTCCGCGTGGCTTCCAAGACCGACTCGCGCACGATTCTCGATCAGAATGGAGCCGACGCCCTCCTGGGCAACGGCGACATGCTCTTCTTGCCGCCGGGCCGGAGCGATCCGGTGAGGATCCAAGGGGCATACCTGCCCACCGAGGACACGGAGCGGTTGATGAGCTGGTACGTGGAGCTGCTCGAGCGACACGGCGTGGTCGAGGACGTCGAGGAGCGCGCCGGACTCGAGACGGACATCCTGGAGGAGCTGAAGGGGCAGGAGCTCGAGGCTGCGGAGACGACCGCGGAAGAGATAGGCGGCGACTGGGACGAGCTCTTCCGGCAGGCTGCCGAGCTGTGCATCCAGAACGGTGGTGGCTCGACGTCGCTGCTCCAGCGGCGTCTGAGCATCGGCTACGGACGTGCGGCGCGCATCGTCGACCAGCTCCAGGAGGCGGGCGTGCTCGGGCCCTCCGAGGGCGCGAAGGGGAGGGAGGTGCTCATGGGCCTCGACGAGCTCGACGCCATGTTCCGGGGCGAGGGCTGATGCGCGCGCGCTCTGGGGGCTCGATCGCGCTGGTGGTGGCCGCCGTGGTGGCGCCGACCGGGTTGCCCGCGTCGGCTACGGCGCAGGACCGCGGCATGGCACTGCTCCAGCAGGCCTCCGCGCGGTACGCGCGGGTGGCGACGCTATGTGCAGACTACGTGCAGCAGCTCCTCAACCCTCTCTTGGGCCAGGAGCGCACCGCGCGCGGCCGGCTCTGTCAGGCGCGCCCGAACCTGTTCGCGATGCGCTTCACCGACCCGGCGGGCGACGTGCTGGTCGTCGACGGCGCGTCGATCTGGTACTATCTGCCGAGCAGCGACCCAAAGCAGGCGTTCCGCGCGCCGGTCGAGCAGGGCACGGGCGGGCGCGACTTCCACCGGGAGTTCCTCGAGCGCCCGGAGGAGAAGTACACCGTCACGTACGAGGGTGACGAGTCGGTGGCCGGGGCGAGCACGTACCGGCTTCGCCTGGTGCCCAGGACGCGACAGTCGTACCGAGCCGCCGTCCTCTGGATCGAGCAGGGCACGTCGCTGCTCCGGCAGATCCGCGTCGAGGAGGAGAACGGCAACCGCCGCACGATCACGCTCAGCGGCATCCAGTTCGACGTCGCGCCTCCCGCCGGCTTCTTCGTCTTCACGCCTCCGCCCGGCGTCCTCGTCGGCGACGTATCTCGATGAGCAGTCCGGTGCTCAGCGAGGCGAGGACCGAGGCGAGCGCTGTGGTGCGCAGCGAGGCGAGGACCGGGGCGAGCGCCACGTCGAGCGCTGGAGTGAGCCCGGAGGCGAGCGCTGCGGCGAGCCCGGAGGCGAGCACGTGACCCGCACGCATGCGGGCACGCGCACGCTCCCCGTCTTCCCGCTTTCCCCCGACCCGGTTCGGGCCGACGTCTCTGGCGATGCCGTCCTTCGGGACGTCTTGGCGGCCCGTCACGTCGCGACCGCCGCCGGGCGCGCGGATGGTCCCCGCGTCGCGATCATCACGCTGGGGTGCGACAAGAACACGGTCGACTCGGAGCGCATGCTCGCCGCGCTGGTGGGCCAGGGAGCGCACATCACGCCCGAGGTCGACGACGCCGACGTCGTGATCGTGAACACGTGCGGCTTCATCCAGGAGGCGAAGGAGCAGTCGATCGAGACGATTCTGGAGGCGTGCGAGGCCAAGGAGCGCGGGAGCCTGGCCGCTGTTGTCGCCGTCGGGTGTCTGGTGGAGCGGCACGGGGCCGAGCTGGCCGCCGAGATCCCGGAGGTGGATCTCTTACTGGGGCTGACGGACCTGCCGAGGCTGCTACCGGAGCTGCGCAGTCGCGGCTACCTCCCGGAACCCGACGCGCACGTGCCGCTCATGGAGCGGCCGCTCCGTATCCTCTCGACGACTACACCGCACACCTCGTACCTCAAGATCAGCGAGGGGTGCGACCATACCTGCGCCTTCTGTGCGATCCCGCTCATGCGCGGGCTGCACCGCTCGCAGCCGGTGGAGGAGCTCGTGCGCGAGGCCGCGGGGCTCGGCGCTGCGGGCGTGAAGGAGCTGAACATCGTCTCGCAGGACACGACCTGGTACGGCCGCGACCTGCGCCGCCACGATCCGCGCGCGCCCTTGCTTCCTGACCTCCTGCGCGCGCTCCTCGCCGGGACGGACGTCCCCTGGTACCGCCTCTTCTACATGTATCCCTCGGGGATCACGCGGGAGATGGTCGAGCTCCTCGCGTCGGAGCCACGCATCCTGCGGTACCTCGACGTTCCCATCCAGCATGGGAGCGACCGCATCCTGAAGCGTATGCGCCGCCCGGAGCGGCAGGCTACCATCCGCGAGCGGGTGGGCTGGCTGCGCGAGGCGGTGCCCGGCTTGACGCTCCGCACCACCGTGATCGTCGGGTTTCCCGGGGAGACGGACGCCGACTTCCGCGAGATGCTCGACCTCCTGGACGAGATCGGCTTCGACCGGGTGGGTGCCTTCGCCTACTCCCTCGAGGAGGGCACGCGCGCGGCGGAGCTGGACGGCCAAGTGGACCCAGCGGAGGCGCGGGATCGGCTGGAGGAGCTCAGTGAAGCGCAGCGCGCCATCTCCTTCGAGCGGAACGCGTCGCTCGTCGGGTCGACCACACTCGCCCTGGTCGACGAGCGGGTCGACGAGGACGGAGAGTACGTGGCGGTGGCCCGTACGCCCGCCCAAGCGCTCGACGTCGATGGCGTCACGCACCTCCGCGGTCCAGCGGACGTGGATCCTGGCGACATCGTCGAAGTACACATCGTGGACGCGCTCGATTACGATCTCGTAGCCGAGCTACGCACGACCTGACCCGTCCGACCGGGGGAGAGAGGATGGCGCCTGTGCGAGGGATGCTGGGGGTTGCGGTGTGCGCGAGCCTGATCGGCGCCTTTCCCAACGCGACGGCGGCGCAGGAGCTGGCGGACCTCGACTACGAGCATCTCGGTTTTCGCGGGTTCGGGTTCGACTGGGGACACCTCTGGCCGACCCGGGTCGAGCGGACGGGGAGTGTCGGCCTTCGCATCGACATGGGATACGCGGGCCCGGGCCTCCGCATCGTTCCGAACGTCTCCTATTGGTCTTCCGCGCTCGTGCAGGGCGAGATCACCGAGCTCGAGGATCGGATCGAGCAACTGATCACCGACCAATCGGGCACCGCGTCGCCTCCGCTCGACCTCGGCACGATCGAGTGGCGCGACGTGGCCGTCGGCGTCGACGCACAGGTGGTGTGGGATTCGCTGCTCGACGTCCTCACGTATGGCGGTATCGGGGTGACGGCGCACGTCCTCGACGGTGACGGTGACGCGATCGCGGGCACGTTCATCGACGACCTGCTCGACTCGGTCACGGCCGGCTTCAACCTCCACTTCGGCCTGGAGTATCCCCTGACCGACCGCCTGCGCATCTATGGCGTCTCCAAGTACGAAGTGATGAGTGACCTGCAGTTCTTCACGGTCCGAGCCGGCTGGCAGATCATGACCGGGCCGAACGCGCCGGGGGAGGGCCGATGAGCGACGGCCCGACGCGCGTCCGCATCGGGATAATCGGTACGGGCGCCATCAGCCAGGTGGTGCACGTACCGATATGCGCGGAGCGCGAGGACGTGGAGCTGGTGGCGGTCGCGGATGCGGACGTGCACAAAGCCGAGGCGCTCTCGCGACGCTTCAAGATCCCGCACGTCTGCCAGTCGGATGCGCTCATCGAGCGCGGCGACGTGGACGCCGTGGTCCTGTGCACGCCGAACCACCTCCATGAAGACATGGCTGTGGCCGCTCTCCAGGCGGGTAAGCACGTCTTCGTCGAGCGCCCGCTCGCAATCACGTCCGCGGGCGCCGCGCGTGTGGTGGGGGCCGCCGAGAAGGCGGGGCGCGTGCTGGTGGCGGGGATGCCGCATCGTTTCCGGCCGGGCGTGATCGCGCTGCGCGACTTCATCGCGGGGGGCGAGCTCGGCGAGATCTATGCGGTGCGCGGAAGCTGGATGACCCGCCTCATGCCCGGATCTCGTCATACGTGGCGATACGACCGGGCAGCCGGGGGCGGGGCGCTCGTGGACCTGGGTGTTCCCGCGCTCGACCTGTGCATGTGGTTGGTGGGGTATCCCAAGGTCACGCGCGTGTCGTGCATCACGAGCCCCAAGGCCCCCGCCGTGGAGGACGCGGCGACGCTGATGGCCGAGACCGAGGGGGGCCTCGCGCTCTCGCTCGAGGTCAGCAACCGCCTGTTCGCGGCGGACGACCGCTACTTCGCTCGCGTGATGGGCACCGAGGGATCGGGCTCGCTTCCGCCGTTGGAGGTCTTCAAGCAGTTGGGTGGCCGGCCCATCGAGGTGACGCCGCGGCAGCCCAAGCCGAGCGGCGGTGAGAACCCCTATACGAACGCCTATCGCAGGCTGCTCGACGACTTCGTGCAGAGCGTTGCGGGTCGGAGCGACGTCGCGCTTCCCCACGAGCAGGTGGCGCTCATGCGGTTGCTCGAGGCCGCCTACGAATCTTCCGAGGCGGGGCGCGAGGTGGACCTATAGTCTCGACGGAGGGCCGAGGCCGCTGGGCGGCCCTGAAGGCCCTGCTCTGGCCGCGTCGAGGCGAGCGACTCGTGCCTGCCGTCTCGGCGGTGCTGCTCGCGCTCTCCTATCCGCCGCTCCACCTCTTGGTGCCGCCGTTCGTGGGGCTCGTGCCGTTTCTGCTCTGGGTGCACGCGCTCCCCGGAGGCGCGGAGGGCCGACGGGCGGCGGTGCGCGGGTCGATCACCTTCGGCGCGATCCACTTCGGCATCGTCTGCTACTGGATCCTGGTCGCGCTCATCTGGTTCACGCCGCTCGCCATCTTGGCCTTTCTGGCCGCGCTCTTCGGGCTCATCGGCATCGCGGTCCTCTTCGGCTGGATCCTGCACCGCGCCGTCCATGGCGTGCGTGCGCCGCTCTGGCTCGCGCTCCCTGTCGCGTGGGTAGCCGCGGAGTGGACACGTGCGCACCTGCCGAGCACCATCGCCTTTCCGTGGCTCGACCTCGGCACCTCGCTGACGGGGTTCCCCAGGTTGGTCGGGATCGCCGAGCTGGTGGGGAGCCGGGGCGTCTCCTTCTGGATCGCGCTCGTGAACGGCTTGCTCGCGGTGGTCGTGCTCAGGGTGCGGGAACGCAGGCCGTGGGTGCCGACCGCAGCGGTCGCGGCGGTGGTGATTGCCCTGCCCATGGGATGGGGCGTGTGGCGTGCGGACAACCTGCCGATGCGCGAGGCCGCCATCGTCACGGTGGTACAGCCCAACATTCCCGAGCACATCAAGCTCGACGCGCGAGCCGGTATCGACAGCACGTATGCTTCGCTGGTGCGCCTACTTCCCACCGTATACCCGGGAGGACAAGACCTCATCGTCCTTCCCGAGGTGACACTGCGCATCTTTCCCGAGGCCGAGATGCACCAGGGCTTCCTCCAGCCCCTCATGCAGTGGGCTCGCTTCGCCAGAACGCCCATTCTGCTGGGCGCTCTCGGTTATGACGGAGACCTGGCGGGCACGTTCACGCCGTACAACTCCGCGTTCGTGCTCGACTCGCTCGGGCTGTGGGACTATCGGTACGACAAGCGCTACCTCGTTCCCTTCGTCGAGCGCGTGCCCCTCATCCCTCCGGCTTGGTTCGGGAACCTCCAATACTTCGGCGGCTTCGGGGTAGGGCAGGAGTGGCCGATGGTGAGCGCGGCGGGCACGGACTACGGCGTGCTGATCTGCTACGAGTCGTCCTACCCGCAGGGGGCGCGCAACTTTCGGCGTGCAGGAGCGGACGTGCTGCTCAACATCACCAACGACGCCTGGTACGGTCGCGAGCCGCTCTATGCGCGCACGACTGCCCTCTGGCAGCACCCCGCGCACATGGTAATGCGGGCGATCGAGAACCGGATGGGCGTGGCGCGCGCCGCCAACACCGGCATCTCGATGTTCATCGATCCCGTGGGCCACGAGGAGGAGGTCACCACCCTGTTCGAGGCCGACATCCGGAGCGCCCGGGTGATGACCACGGACCTGACCACGTTCTACACCCGCTTCGGGGACTTGGTCGGCACCGGGGCCGCGCTGGCCGCGCTGATCCTCGTCCTGGCTTCCGTCCGCCTGCCCGCCCCCGAGGGGTCCCTGGACCCCTCCGCACGCAAAGTGTAGGTTTTCCGGCTCTCGTTGGGCGACTCAGGCGTGCGGAGCTGGACATGAAGCAGGGTATCCATCCCGAGTACAAGACTGCCACGGTCGTGTGCGCGTGCGGGAATCGGTTCCAGACCATGGCCACGGTGGGCGAGATCCACGTGGAGATTTGCGGCGTGTGCCACCCCTTCTACACGGGCAGGCAGCGCCTCGTCGACACCGCCGGGCGCGTCGACCGCTTCAAGAAGAAGTACGAGAGCGCAGAGAGCCGATAGCGCGGCTCTCACGCCCTACGGGCGTGGGGTGGGGCGACCATGAAAACCGTTACCCTCGACCCCAAGCTGGATGAGCGCCTCCGCGATGCGGAGCGCCGCTTCGTGCAGGTCAACGAGGCCCTCGCCAGCCCGGATGTGCTCTCGAGCCCCGACAAGCTGCGCGATCTCGCGCAGGAGCGCTCCCACCTCGAGCCGATCGTGCTCGCGGGCGGGCGGCTGCGCGGCGCTGTGGCCGAGTTGAGCGGTGCGACCGAGCTACTCGAGGAGGGCGACGACGCTGACATGCGCGCCCTCGCCGAAGCCGAGGTGGCGCGGCTCGGGTCGAACATCGAGGCCCTGACCGCGGAGGTCAGGGACCTCCTGATTCCGCAGGATCCCCTCGGGGACCGTGCCGCGGTGGTCGAGATCCGCGCCGGCACGGGAGGGGACGAGGCAGGTCTGTTCGCCTCCGAACTGATGGAGATGTACCGCCGCCTCGCCGAGCGGCAGGGGTGGACGATCGAGCTGCTGAACCTCTCCCACGGCATTCCTGGTGCGATCAAGGAAGCCATCTTCACTGTGCGCGGGAAAGGCGCTTACGGCCGGCTGCGCTACGAGTCGGGCGTGCACCGCGTGCAGCGCGTGCCCGCGACGGAGGCGCAGGGGCGCATCCACACCTCGGCCGCGACCGTGGCGGTCCTCCCCGAGGCCGAGGAAGTCGACCTGCAGATCGATCCGAGCGAGCTCCGCATCGACGTCTACCGCTCCTCGGGCCCCGGCGGTCAGTCGGTGAACACGACGGACTCCGCAGTGAGGGTGACGCACCTTCCCAGCGGCCTCGTCGTCACCTGCCAGGACGAGAAGTCGCAGCACAAGAACAAGGCCAAGGCGCTCAAGGTGCTCCGCAGCCGACTCCTCGATCAGATGATCGCCGAGCAGGAGGCCGAGCGGGCGCGAGAGCGGAAGCTCCAGGTGGGGACGGGGGATCGCTCCGCGAAGATCCGCACCTACAACTTCCCCCAAAACCGCGTGACCGACCACCGCATCGGTCTCACGCTGCACAAGCTCGTCGAAGTGCTGAACGGCGATCTCGCGGAGTTGACGGATGCACTGCGCCTCGCCGAAGAGGAAGAGCGCCTGGGTGGTGCCGCGTGAGTGCCGTGCCGGCGCGGGGGTTGCCCGAGGCGCAGCCTCAGAGCGAGCCGTGGACGGTGCTCCGTACGATGCTGTGGAGCGCGGATTACCTGAAGGCCAAGGGAGTGGAGAGCGCGCGCCTGGACGCGGAGTACCTGCTCGCCCACGTCCTCGGCCTCGGCCGCCTGGAGATGTACCTCCAGCACGAGAGGCCGCTCACGAGTCGCGAGCTCGACGAGTTCCGGCCGCTGCTCAAGCGGCGGGCGAAGCGCGAGCCGCTCCAGTACGTGCTCGGCCGCCAGGCCTTCCGCTCGCTGGACTTGAAAGTGGGTCCGGGCGTGCTGATTCCCCGACCGGAGACGGAGCAGCTCGTGCAGGTGGTGCTCGAGTGGGCGCGCGCGGAGCGGGCGACGCCGGTGGGCGTCGACGTCGGTGCCGGCCGGGCCCGCCCGGAGCCTGCAGACCTGACGGGTCTGGACGTCGGCACCGGCTCGGGCGCGATCGCGCTGGCGTTGCTCACGGAGGGGCCCTTCGAGCGCTTCGTCGGCACGGACGTGTCGGCTGCTGCCCTTGGCCTCGCAGCCCTCAATCGGGACGCCCTCGGGCTGAATGAGCGCCTGGAACTGCGGGCGGGCGGGCTCCTCGAGCCGGTCCAGAGCGAGGAGCGCTTCGACGTCGTGGTGTCCAATCCGCCCTACGTGTCGGAGCAGGACCGGGGGGCCTTGGCACCCGAAATCGTTGACTGGGAGCCCGCGGAGGCTCTCTTTGGCGGCTCGGATGGGCTTTCCGTGATCCGCTCGTTGGTCGCGGGCGCGGGTGCGTGCCTCCGTCCCGGTGGATTGTTGGCTCTCGAAGTCGGGCTGGGGCAGGCGAAGGCGGTGGCAGCGCTCATGGAGGCGGGTGGGCTCTACCGAGAGGTGCAGATTCGCAGGGACTTGGCGGGCAAGGAACGCATCGTCGCGGCGACCTGGTCCGGCTCGAACATCGAACGGGGGGCATGACCATGTCGAGCGTGTACGAGATGGCGAAGGATCTCGGTGCGGCGCTCGCGCGCACCGACGAATACCAGGCGTTCAAGCGTGCCATGGACGCGGCCTCGGACGACCGCGAGCTGGTCGATATGCGCAATCGCCTCGAGGAGCTCGAGGTCCGCATCGAGTCGGCGCTGCGGAGCGGCCGTGAGCCGGACGATGACGTCAAGTCTGCGTACGAGGCAGCGACGGCGGAGCTCCAGACGCTCGCAGGATATCAGCGTCTCGTGGCAACGCAGAGCAACTTCGACAAGGTGATGTACAAGGTGAACCAGACGGTTGCCCAGGGCATCGAAGAAGGGGCCCGGAGCCGTATCATTCTTACGTCCTGAGTCGCGGGAAGCACGCGAGATCGAGGACGTGTCCTACCACAACGGGGACCAGACGTGAAGCAGCCTTCGCAGATCAAGCCCGCCAAGGGGAAGCTCGGAGTCCTCCTGCCCGGATTCGGCGCGGTGGCGACGACGTTCGTCGCCGGTGTCGAGGCGGCCCGGAAGGGGATCGCCAAGCCGATCGGGAGCCTCACCCAGTTGAACACCATCCGGCTCGGCAAGCGAACCGATGGGCGCACGCCGCTCATCAAGGACTGCGTGCCGCTGGCCGGTCTCGACGACCTCGTGTTCGGCGCCTGGGACCCGATTCCGGACGACGGTTACGCCAGCGCGCTCAAGGCCGGCGTGCTCCACAAGGAGAACCACCTCGACCCCATCAAGGGCTTCCTCTCGGGCATCAAGCCGATGCCTGCCGCGTTCAGCACGTCGTACGTGAAGAAGCTGGACGGTCCGAACAAGAAGGTGGGCAACAAGAAGCAGCTCGCCGAGTCGCTGCGCGAGGACATCCGGCGCTTCAAGAAGGAGAACAACTGCGACCGCGTGGTGATGGTCTGGTGCGGCTCGACCGAGATCTTCCTGCGGCCCGGGCCCGCGCACGAGACGCTCGATTCGTTCGAGGCGGCGATGGCCAAGGACGATCCGACCATCGCTCCCAGCATGCTGTACGCGTACGCGGCGATCATGGAGGGTGTGGCCTACGCGAACGGCGCGCCGAATCTGTCGGGTGACATTCCCGCGCTCGAGAAGCTCGCGCGGGACCGCGGCGTCCCGATCGGCGGCAAGGACTTCAAGACCGGCCAGACGTTCCTCAAGACCGTGCTCGCGCCGGCGTTCAAGGCTCGCATGATCGGGGTGTCGGGCTGGTTCAGCACGAACATCCTCGGCAATCGCGACGGCGAGGTGCTCGACGATCCGGAGTCGTTCAAGACCAAGGAAGAGTCGAAGCTCGGCGTGCTGGAGCACATCTTCCAGCCCGACATGTACCCCGAGCTGTACGGCGACATGTACCACAAGGTGCGGATCAACTACTACCCGCCGCGCGGTGACAACAAGGAAGGCTGGGACAACATCGACATCTTCGGCTGGATGGGGTACGACATGCAGATCAAGGTCGACTTCCTCTGCCGCGACTCGATCCTGGCCGCGCCTATCGTGCTGGACCTGGTGCTCTTCATGGACCTCGCGCAACGCGCCGGCATGGGCGGAATCCAGGAGTGGCTCTCGTTCTACTTCAAGTCTCCGCAGACCGCGCCCGGCCTCTACCCGGAGCACGACCTCTTCATCCAGCACTGGAAGTTGAAGAACACGCTCCGGTGGATGATGGGCGAGGAGCTGGTCACGCACCTCGGTGTCGAGTACTACGACTAGGGACGGGCTCGAGCGCGGATCGTTCCGGGGCTCGTCATGAGCGGCGGCTTCGTCGTCCTGGAGGGCCTCGACGGCGTCGGCAAGTCGACTCAGGTCGCCTTGCTCGCCGCGTGGCTCGAGGGGGCTGGGGTGCCGCACCTGGTGGTGCGAGAGCCGGGGGGTACGCCCCTCGGGGAGGCCATCCGAGAGGTGGTGCTGACGCGCGACCTCGACGTCGGGCCGGAGTCGGAGCTGCTGCTCATGTTGGCGGCGCGCGCCGCGCTCGTGCGGAGCGTGGTCGGGCCGGCGCTGGCGGCGGGAAAGGTCGTGATCGCCGACCGCTTCGCGCTGTCCACGCTTGCGTATCAGGCATACGGCCGCGGGCTCGACCCCGACCGCGTGCGCCCCGTACTCGATATCGCCACGGGCGGGCTCCACCCCGACCTCTACGTGGTCCTCGACTTGCCGCTGCAGGACTCGGCGGAGCGTAGGCGCGGCAACGCCTCACGCCCGGATCGCATCGAACGGGAAGGAGAAGGCTTCCGACGGAAGGTTCGGGAGGCCTATCTTGCCCTGGCCGAGAGGGAGTCGGGCGTGGTGGTGCTGGATGCTCGGGGGACACCCGAGGAGGTGCACGCGCGCATCCGGGGACTGCTCTCCGCGCGGATCGCGGCGCTCGCGACCACGGTAGTAGAGGGTCAAACGCAGGACGACGAGTAGCCCATGACGAACATCCAGCCGAGTTCGGCGAGCAGAAGCTCCGCCCGGAGCGTCCCCGCGTGAGCAAGAGCTACGTGGCGCCGGCCGCGGTGCTCGTCGTGACGGCGATCACCGGGGGCTGGCTCCTTCAGGAGGGCGTCGACCGGGCGGAGAACGTGTACGTCCAGATGCGCGTCCTGCAGGAAGTCGTCGACCGCATCGAGTCGTCGTTCGTCGAAGAGGTCGACGAGAGCACACTCTATGACTCGGCGATCGAAGGGCTCATCCAGGACCTCGGCGATCCGCACACCTCGCTCATCCCGGCCTCGGACTACGAGGACCTGCGTATCCGCACGGAGGGTGAGTACGGTGGCGTGGGGCTCGAGGTGAGCGACCGCAACGGGTACGTGACCGTGGTGAGCCCGATTCCCGGGGGGCCGGGCGAGCGCGTCGGCGTCCGCGCCGGAGATCAGTTCTTCGAGATCGAGGGTGTGGCCGCGGACACCATGCTGACCGACCAGGCGGTCGCGCTGCTGCGCGGCAGCCCCGGGAGCGAGGTCACGGTCCGCATGCTCCGCCCCGGTGTCGACGAGCCGATCGAGTTCACCCTGGAGCGCGAGATCATCCACCTCAAGGCGGTACCGTTCGCGGTGCTGCTCGAGTATCGCGTGGGCTACGTGCCGCTCCTGACCGTGCGCGAGACCTCTTCCGCCGAAGTGTCGGCCGCAGTCGACTCGCTGCGTCGCGAAGGCATGCGCGCACTGGTATTCGACCTGCGCGGCAACCCGGGCGGGCTGCTCGACGAGGGGATCGCCGTCACGGACCTCTTCCTCGACGAGGGCGAGGTCATCGTGGAGACCCGCGGACGTGCCCATGGGGAGAACCAGGAGTTCCGCGCCTCCGACCCGGATCGCTACGAGGACATGCCCGTGGTGGTGCTCGTCGACGCGTCGAGCGCCTCGGCTTCCGAGATCATCGCTGGCGCGCTCCAGGACCACGACCGAGCCGCGCTCGTCGGTGAGACGACCTTCGGAAAGGGCTCCGTGCAGAGCCTCTTCCGGCTCACGGGCGGCGACGTCCTGAAGCTCACGACCGCGCGCTGGTACACACCCCTCGGTCGCTCCATCCACCTGAATCCTGCGGACCGGCCGGCAGAGACGGATCATGGCCTGGCGATCTCAGGGCAGGCCGTGCCGCCGGTCAGCTTGGAGGGCCGTCCCGAATACTTGACCCCGTCGGGGCGTGTCGCGTACGGGGGCGGTGGGATCACCCCGGACCTGGTCGTGGCACCCGAGATGCTCACCGAGGAGGAGGTCGGGGGCGTGCGCGCCCTCTTCCCGCGCTTCGGGCGCTTCTCGGGGGCGGTCTTCAACTTCGCGGTCGACTACGTGCGCGGGCATCCCGGGCTGCAGCCTGGGTTCACCGTCAGCGATGCCGAGCTCGGGCAGCTCTTCGAGACACTGCCGGACTTCGATGCGCAGGTTTCCCGCGAGGAGTTCGAGCGGTCGCGGCGCTTCGTGCGGTATCAGCTCGAGCACGAGATCGCGGGGCAGGCCTGGGGGCAGACGGGCGAGTTCCTCCAGTCGCGTGCGTACGATCGCCAGCTCGAGGCGGCACTCGACCTGCTGCGGGGCGTGCGGACGACCGACGAGCTGCTCGCGGCCGTGCGGGCCCGGGCGACCGCGGTCGGGAATTAGGCCGCTCCGGCGGCCGTCCCATCCGAGCATGTCGCTGTCCCGCACTGCAGGGTTCCCTTTCATGATGCCCCATCACCTCGACCGCCTGGCCCGGTCCTGATCCATGTTCGTCGATCGTGCGGAAATCCACGTGCGCGGGGGAACCGGCGGCTCCGGCGCCGACGCCTTCCGTCGCGAGAAGTACGTGCCCCGCGGCGGACCCTCGGGCGGGGACGGTGGGCGGGGTGGCGACGTGGTCCTCGAGGCGGACGCGCAGCTGAGCACGCTCCTCGACTACAGCTATCGACGCCACTACCACGCCGAGCGCGGCCAGCACGGTGAGGGGAGCAACAAGACTGGGCGCTCGGGCCCCGAGATGGTGCTCAAGGTGCCGACCGGTACCGTCGCCTACGACGCCGACACCGACGAGCTGCTCGGTGAGCTGGTCGAGAACGGTCAGCGACTGGTGGTCGCGCGCGGCGGACGAGGCGGCCGCGGCAACGCCCGCTTCAAGACGTCCACGCACCAAGCGCCGCGCGAATGGGAGCCGGGCGAGGAGGGAGTCGACCGGCGGGTTCGCCTCGAGCTGAAGCTGATCGCCGACGTCGGACTCGTCGGCGAGCCGAACGCGGGCAAGTCCACACTGCTCGCGGCCGTCAGCGCGGCGCGTCCCAAGGTGGCCGATTATCCCTTCACGACCCTGGAGCCCGGTCTCGGTGTCGTCGGCCTGTCCGGGTTCCGCTCGTTCGTGATGGCGGACATCCCCGGCATCATCGAGGGGGCACACCTGGGCAAGGGGCTCGGGCACCAGTTCCTCCGGCACATCGAGCGCACACGCGTGCTGCTCCTGGTGGTGCCGGCCGATGCCGAGGACCCGCAGGCCGTGCTGGACCAGCTGCGGGCCGAGCTGGCCGCCTACTCCGCCGAGCTGGCTGCGCGACCCTATTGGGTCGGCATTTCCAAGGTGGACCTCCTGGAGCCCGGCGCCGCGCTTCCACAGGTCGCGTCCGAGGGAGCGCTCGGTGTGCAGGCCTTCTCGTCGGCCACCCGTCAGGGACTCGACGAGCTGCTCGAGTCGCTGTGGGCATCGAGCCGCGTGGCAGCACGCGCCGCTGGCGCGGAAGACGAGGACCTGGAGTGGTGAGCGACTCGTCCGCCGAGGTGCGCGCGCTGCTGCTCCTGGACGCGATGCCCGGGATCGGCCTCGTGCGGCTCAAGCGGCTCGTCGGACACTTCAAGTCGGCGGAGGCCGCGCTCGTCGCACCCGATGACGCGTTCGAGGCGGTGGCGGGAGCCGGGACCGCACCAGGCCGTCGCGAGGCGGGCGTGACCGGACAGGTGGACGCTTCGCTCGCGGAGGCGGCGCGCCTCGGCATGGAGGTGTGCACCTGGGGGAGCGCGGACTATCCGCGGGCGCTGCACCACCTCCACGATCCGCCCCCGGTGCTCTTCCTCCGCGGACGTCGCGAGCTCCTGAACCGGCCTGCCGTCTCGGTCGTGGGTGCGCGCCACGCGACGGCGCGGGCGCGCGAGATCGGCGAGCGCCTGGGCCACGCCGTCGCGCGGGCGGGGCTCCCGGTGGCGAGCGGGATGGCACTCGGCGTCGATGGTGCGGCGCATCGAGGTGCGCTCGTGGCGGGCGGCGACACCATCGCCGTGCTCGGCCGCGGCGCCGATCGCGCGTACCCCGAAGCCCATCGCCGGCTCTTTCGGGATATCGTCGCCCGTGGGCTGGTGGTGAGCGAGTTCCCACCGGGCACGCCGCCACTCCCGCAGAACTTCCCGCGCCGCAATCGGATTCTGGCAGCGCTGTCGCGCGCGGTGGTGGTCGTCGAGGCGGGCGCGACCAGCGGCGCGCTCATCACCGTGGATCACGCGCTCGATCTCGGGATCGACGTGTGGTCGGTTCCCGGCCCCATCGAGGTGCCGACCTGCGAGGGGAGCAATCGGCTCCTGGCGGACGGCGCGCGCCCGCTGGTCTCCGTCGCCGCGTTCGTGCAGGCGCTGACGGGCGCCGCGACCCAGCTCGAGCTCGTGGCCCAGTCCGTCCCGGGTCCGGCGGGGCGGCTGCTCGCGTGCCTGGGCAGCGAGACGCTCGGCGTCGATCAGCTCGCGACCAGGCTGGAGCTCTCGCCCGCCGAGACGCTCGGGCTGCTCACGGAGATGGAGCTCGAGGGCCTCGTCGACCAGCTGCCGGGTATGCGCTTCCGGAAGGCAGCGTAGGATGGAGCCGGCCACTCGCGACATCCGCTCGGTGTACGTGCATGCACCGTTCTGCGTGCGCCGGTGCCTGTACTGCGACTTTGCGGTGACCGTGAGCCCGCAGGGAGACGTGGACGGGTGGATTCACGCGATCACCGCGGAGCTCGCCTTGCTCGAGGGCGCGGGATACTCGCTGGCCACTCAGCTGGACACGGTGTACGTCGGGGGTGGAACGCCATCGCTGCTCGGGCCGACGGCCATGCGCCGCCTCGCGGTCATCCTGGGCGAAGGGCGGCTGAGCAACGAGCACCTCGAGTGGACCGCGGAAGCGAACCCCGAGAGCTTCACTCGGGAGCTCGGCGCGGCGTGGCGGACCGCGGGCGTGAACCGCCTCAGCCTGGGAGTGCAGAGCTTCCACGCACCGACGCTCCGCTGGATGGGCAGGCTGCACGGCGCGGAGGGTGCCGTCCGCGCGGTCGACCAAGCGAAGGCGGTCGGGCTCGAGAACGTGAGCGTCGACCTGGTGTTCGGCCTGCCTGCCCATCTCGGCCGCCCTTGGCGCGAAGACCTCGAGCGCGCGCTCGACCTGGACGTGCCGCACGTGAGCCTGTACGGCCTGAGCGTGGAGCCGGCCACCGCGCTGGGGCGTGCGGTGGCCGAGGGGAGGGAGCCGGGCGTCGACGAGGAGCGGTATCGCGACGAGTTACTGGAGGCTGCCGACACCTTGACGCGCGCAGGTTACGAGCACTACGAGGTATCGAATTTCGCGCGCCCGGGCTACTCGTCGCGCCACAATGCCACCTACTGGGACGGACGGCCCTACTTGGGGCTGGGGAGCGGAGCCCACAGCTACGTTCACCCCATGCGCTGGTGGAACGAGCGCGACTGGGCCGCCTATCGGCAGCACCTCCTGGCGGGGCGGAGCCCGGAGGAAGGCCGCGAGCACATCGATGCAACCACGCAGGCGCTGGAGGCCACTTGGCTGGGACTCCGCACGAGCGCGGGCCTGGCGCTCGACGGTCGCCCGGAGGCCGTGCGCGAGCTGGTACGCCTATGGGAAAGGGAAGGGTTGGCGGTGCTGGAGGGAGGGCGCGTGCGGCTCACCGCCCAGGGGTGGCTCCTCCTCGACCGGCTGGCCGTCGAGCTGGATTCCCGCGGCGCTTCGCCGGTCGCATCACTCGCGGGTTGACCCATTGGGCGCCGCTTTTCGATCTTCGACCATGCCCGGTTTGGAGCCGAAGGACGTCGTGGATCGTTCGCTGAGCGAGCGCGAGCAGCAGGTGCTCGAGGCGGTCGTGCGGACGTACGTGGAGACCGCCGAGCCCGCCGGCAGCCGAACCGTGTCGCGCGGGTTCGATCTGGGCGTGTCCGCGGCGACCATTCGCAACACCATGAGCGACCTCGAGGCGAAGGGGTACCTCTTCCACCCCCACACGTCTGCGGGCCGCGTTCCGACCGACCAGGCGTACCGCTTCTTCGTCGATCGGCTCATGGAGCCTCTGGCGCCTTCGCCCGCCGAGCGTGCGAGCCTCGAGCGGGAACTCGAGCGGGCGGGCTCGTCGGCGGTCGAACGACTTATCCTGCACGCCACGAGGGTGCTGAGCTTGATCTCCAACGAGCTGGGCGTCGCCCTCGCGCCTCGCCTCGAGGACGCGGTGCTGGAGAAGCTCGAGCTGATCCAGGTGTCGTCGAGCAAGGTGTTGCTCGTGGCCTCGATCCGCGGTGGCGTGGTGCGGACGGTCTATGTCGACCTCCCCATCGAGGTGCCGCCCGAGACGCTGGTCGCGGTGACCCTCGCGCTCAACGAGCGGTTGGCGGGACTCAGCCTGTCGGAGATCCGCCGCACACTCCCTCAGCGTCTGCGCGACAGCACGCCCGACGGAACCGGCCAGGAGCTGATCAACATCTTCGTGCAGTCCGGCGCCGAGCTGTTCGACTGCAGCGCCGTGGATGCGTCGCAGCTGCACCTCGGCCCCACCAGCGTGCTCGCTTCACAGCCCGAGTTCGGCACCGGCGCCCGTCTCAAGGGCCTCATCGACCTCACCGACCAGCGGGACCTGCTCGCGGCGGCGGTTGGTAACCGAGAGCACGCCGGGCGCATCAGGATCACCATCGGCGGAGAGAACGACGCGACCGCGCTCTCCGACTTCACGCTCGTGACCGCGGAGTACAGCGTGGGCGGGTTGCGCGGCGTCATCGGCGTGATCGGACCGACGCGCATGCCGTACGAGAAGGTGGTGACGATCGTGGACTACACGTCGTCTCTGGTCACGCGAGTTCTGGCGACGTGACGCGAGCCCCGCGCCGTCGCTTCTCCAGCTCCCGCCTACCTCCCATCTGATGGCCGACTACTACCAGTTGCTGGGCGTGTCGCGGACCGCCGACACGGAGCAGATCAAGAAGGCCTATCGCCAGCTTGCCCTGCAGTATCATCCGGACCGCAACCAAGGCTCCAAGGAGGCCGAGGAGCGGTTCAAGGAAGTCACGCAGGCGTACGAGGTGCTGCGCGACTCCGAGAAGCGCGCGCTGTACGATCGCTACGGCGAGCAGGGGGTGAAGGGCCGGGCCGGCGGGCAACAATTCGACTTCGGCGACGCCGTCGAGATCTTCATGCGCGACTTCGGTGGCTTCTCGGGTCTCGAGGAGCTCTTCGGCATGCGTGGGGCGCGCGGGCAGCGGAGCGCGAGTCGGCGGGGGCAGACGGTTCGGATCCGGCTCCAGCTCACGCTCGCCGAGGTCGCCAAGGGCGTGACCAAGACGGTACGCGTGTCGCTGCTGGAGAACTGCACCAAGTGCGACGGGTCCGGCGCCGAGCCCGGGACGTCACCTGTCACGTGCCGCACCTGCGACGGTTCGGGCGAGGAGCGCCACGTGCAGCGCTCGGTGTTCGGCCAGTTCGTGAGCGTGCAGCCGTGCCGTAGCTGCCAGGGCGAAGGGCGCATCATCCAAAAGGAGTGCGCGACCTGTCAGGGGGAGGGGAGGGTCCGCGCCGAGAGCGACGTCGAGCTCGAGGTGCCCCCGGGCGTCACGGCCGAGAACTTCTTGACGCTGCGCGGCCGGGGGAGCGCCGGTCCGCGCGGGGGCCCGCGGGGCGACCTGGTGGTCCTGCTCGAGATCCAGGAGGACCCGAGGTTCGTGCGCGAGGGGTCGGACCTCATCCACGAGCTGCCGATTACTTTCGGGCAGGCCGCGTTGGGCGCCGACGTGGAGGTCCCGACCGTCGAGGGCGCCGCCCGCGTCACGATTCCAGCAGGGATCCAGAGCGGGGAGGTGCTTCGCTTGCGGGGGCTCGGGCTTCCCGAGCTCAACGGGACCGTCCGGGGCGACCAGCTGGTGCGGGTTCAGGTCTGGACCCCGGAGGAGCTCACGCCGGAGCAAGAGGCGCTGGTGAGGAAGCTGCGTGAGATCGAGTCGCCGCCCCCGTCGCAGATCCGCTTGCGCACCGAGAAGGGGTTCTGGTCTCGGGTGAAAGAGGCGTTCACCGGAGGATGAGCCGACGCTGGCTCCAGATGCGGGTACGGCCGCGCGCCGACCCGGATCTGTCGCCTCTGCTCGTGGAGGGCCTGCTCGCGGTCGGGGCCCGTGCCGCCGAAGAGCGAGACGGGTGGATCGTCACCGCCGTCGAGGAGCCTGCCGACCTCGAGGAGTTCGTCGAGGGGGCCAAGACGACGCTCCGCGACTTGTCCGGGTCGGACGACTTCGAGCTCGAGGTGGAGTGGCGGAGCCACGAGGACTGGGCCGAGACGTGGAAGCGTGGCCTCGCTCCGCGGCGGATCACCGAGCGCATTCTCGTGCGACCTTCGTGGATACCCGCGCCGCCCGATGCGCCCCCCATCGACATCGTCGTCGATCCCGGCATGGCGTTCGGCACGGCGGAGCACGGCACGACGCGTGGGTGCTTGCGCTTACTGGACGAGGCGGTCCAAGCCGGGGACCGCGTGCTCGACGTGGGGTCGGGGTCGGGGATCCTGGCCATCGCCGCGTCACGGCTGGGCGCGTCGTCGGTGGTCGCCATCGAGGCGGACGCGCTCGCCTGTGAGGCCCTGCGCGAGAACCTGGAGCACAACGCGGTACAGGAGCGTGTACGATGCGTAGAGGCAATGGTCGGCCCGGACGACCTCGCCGCACTCGGCCCCGTGGACGGGGTGGTGGCCAACATCGAGTCGAGACCGCTGCTGGGGTTGATGGAGGGGTTCGTGCGCGCGCTCGCCCCCGGAGGGTGGCTCATCCTCTCGGGGATCCTGGACCACGAGTGGCCGAGCGTGCGCGAGGCGGCCGAGCGTGCGGGCCTGCTGATGCGCCGGGTCGACGAGGACGGTGAGTGGCGCTCGGGCCTCTTCACGCGGGGCCGCTGACGCGAGCCACTAGGCGGCGCGCCGAACCACGGCTCGGCGCGTCGCTCGCTCCGACAGGGCGATCGCGTACCAGCGACCGACGTCGGTGGGCGACCTCGGATCGACTCCACGCGCGAGCCACCGCACACTCTGCCTCAGTTTGAGTGTCGCGGGCGCGCTCGGGGGAGGTGCCCCTTCTGTGACACTCACCACCCAAACGTCGATATCGGTGGTCGCGGCGCCTGATCGGTACGCGCCTGGGCTCTGCCAACGGCCACACCACGGGTCGAGGAGGCGAAAGCGCTCCGGGTAGACCTCGAGGATCGCGCGTAGCCGCGTCGCGTCCAGCGAGTGGTCCATGCGCTGGGCGGTGAGCTCGAGCAACTCGCGCAGGCGGAGGGCTGGTTGAACGCTCTGGCGAAGCGCGGTCTCGGCGAAGGCTGCGACGGGATGCATGCGTCCTCCCACGTGGATCGAGTTGAAGCGATGCGGCCACCCGTGTGAAAGTGCAGGTCGCGAGGGAGCGCCTCCATGTCGGTGCGGGACGGCTTTTCCCCAAGCGCGCTCGTCCTGGCCCATCCGCGCATGCTCGCGTCCCCCTGCGGGCTCCGCTAACCTGATCGCATGCGAGACCCCAGCTGCCTCTTCTGTAAGATCGCCGCGCGCGAGATCCCTGCCGCCATCGTTCACGAGGACGAACGCCTGGTCGCGTTCCGCGACATCGGCCCGCATGCCCCCGTGCACGTGCTCGTGGTGCCCCGCGACCACGTCGCGTCGCTCGACGCCACCGACGAAGGTGACCAGGGCCTGCTGGGCGCTCTCCTCTCGGCTGCGCGGGAAATCGCTCGTGCCGAGGGGCTCTCGGAAGATGGCTATCGGACCGTGATCAACACGGGAGCCGACGGCGGCCAGACAGTTCACCATCTGCACGTGCACGTCCTCGGCGGCCGCTCGCTGGGGTGGCCGCCGGGTTGAGCGCATCCGATCGCGCGTTGACCGTGCAGCGCCGCGAGGGGTAGCTTCCTCGCGCGCACCCCTTTCCTGCGCGACTCTCGAGCCGCGGCGCGTCGCTCCGTCGACCGCCCCCGTCGGCTGAGCCGTCGTAAGCTAACTGTCGTGGGCCGAACCGCTGCGAGCGAACTGACGTGAGCGAACTGAAGAGCCGAATCCAATCCGATCTGAACGCCGCGCGTAAAGAGCGCGACAAGTTCAAGACGCTCGTCCTGTCGACGCTGCTCGCCGATCTCCGCTACCGCGAGATCGACGACAAGATCGAGGCGAGCGACGACGTGGTGGTGCAGGTCATCAGTCGCGCGATCAAGCAACGCAAGGACGCCGCCGAGCAGATGCGCGCTGGCGGACGAGGCGAGCTCGCCGACAACGAGGACGCACAGGTTGCCGTGCTCACCGGCTACCTACCGGCCGGGCTCACCGAGTCCGACGTGCGCGCGATGGCTCGCGAGGCGATCGCGGCTGGCGCCACTCAGATGGGTGCGGTCATGGCCGCCCTGATGCCCAAGATCCGGGGCCGCTTCGATGGAAAGGAGGCGAACAGGATCGTTCGGGAGGAACTCGGCGCGTGAGGCAGCCGAGCACTCCGGGATGAGTGGCCACGCGCTCGAGGTACTCGAGTTCGAGCGCGTTCTCGACCGGGTGGCGCGGCGTGCGTCGAGCGACCTGGGGCGCGAGAGGATTCGCGCACTGACGCCGCGGGTCGACCGCGACGACATCGTCCGCGAGCTGGCCCGCGTGGCCGCGGTGATCCGCTTCCGGGCGGCGCGCCCCGACTTCGGCCTGGGCGCGGTCCCGGACGTGACCGGCTTCCTGGCGCGGCTCGCCACCGAGGGCTCGGTGCTCGAGGCGGGGGAGCTGCACGCGGTCGGCGTTCTGCTCACGACGTCTCGCGAGCTGAAGGCGGAGCTGTCGGCCCTCGGTGGCGACCGGCAGGACCTCGCATCCATCGAGGCGCATCTCGTGGACCTGCAGTCGCTGGTAGAGGCCCTCGTGCGCAGCGTGGACGCGGAGGGGCACGTCCTCGACACGGCCTCGCGCGAGCTCAAGTCGATTCGTGATCGGCTCCGCGGGGCGCACACGAAGATCGTGCGCAAGCTGGAGTCGTACCTGGGTTCGCTCCCCGAGCGCTTCGTGGTTCCGGACGGCTCGGTGACGGTGCGCGACGGCCGCTACGTCGTGCCGGTGCGACGCGAGGGTAAAGGAGAGGTGGGCGGGATCGTGCACGGGGAGTCGCAGACGGGGGCGACGGTCTATGTCGAGCCGCCGGTCGCGATCGAGCTGATGAATCAGCTGCGCGACCTCGAGGGCGAAGAGGCGCGGGAGGTGCACCGCATCCTGCGGGAGCTCACCGCGCAGCTCGCCCCGCACGCCGATCTGATCGGCGGCGCCTCCACTGCGCTGGTCGACTTCGACGGGCTCGACGCGCGCGCCCGTGCAGCTGCCGCGTGGGATGCAGTCGTCCCGGAGATCGCCCCGCCGGAGGAGCGCGGCCTCGTCATTCACAATGGACGGCACCCGCTCCTGCTGGAAGCCCGCGCGGGCGAGGTGGTTCCTTTCGATCTGGTGCTCGGGCCGGAAGAGCGCGCCCTCGTCATCTCGGGGCCGAACACGGGTGGAAAGAGCGTGCTGCTCAAGGCCGTCGGCCTGGTTTGGTCGCTCGCTCAGAGCGGGATCGTGCCTCCGGTGGGTGCGGGCACGCGGCTGCCCGTCTTCGCGGGGGTCTTCGCGGACATCGGCGACGAGCAGTCGATCGCGCGCAACTTGTCGACGTTCTCGGCCCACCTCGCCAACCTGGCCGACATCGTCGCGGACGCGGACCAGCGCTCGCTCGTGCTCATCGACGAGATGGGTACGGGCACCGACCCCGCGGAGGGCGCCGCGCTGGCCCGTGCCGTCCTGGAGGAGCTGGTGCGGCGCGGCGCCACCGTGCTGGTCACGTCGCACCTCGGCGAGATGAAGCGGCTGGACACCGCGGGGAGCGGGATCGTGAACGGGTCGCTGCACTTCGACTCGGAGCGCATGGAGCCGACGTACCGACTCGTGAAGGGGCGTCCCGGGCGGAGCTATGGCCTCGCGATCGCGCGCAGGTTGGGCTTCCCCGGGGAGGTCCTCGACCACGCGGAGTCGTACCGCGATCAGGGCGGAGCGCAGATGGACGAGCTGCTCGAGCTGCTGGAGCGGCACGAGCGCGAAGCGCGGGAGCTCGCCGCGCAGCTCGACCACGAGCGCAAGGAGGCAGAGCGGCTGCGCGCCGACGTCGACTCGCGGGCACGCTCGCTGCGCGAGGCGGAGCTAACCGCCGACGCCCGCGCCCGCGAAGACGCGCGCAAGCTGCTGCTCGAGGCGCGCGCCGAAGTCGAAGAAGCGATCCGCGCGGTGCGTGGGGCTGCGGAAGCGGGACAGCCCATCGAGGAAGTCGCGCGCGAAGCGCGGCGCAAGGTGGAGCAGGCCGCGGGTCGTCTGCGGGACGCCACGAAGCAGAAGACGGCCGCACGCGGGCGGACCGCGGCGCGGGGCGCCGCGCCCGCGGCCGGC